>NZ_JBHSDH010000012.1:0-200039 GCF_042651485.1 Sphingorhabdus arenilitoris | reverse complement strand
TGAGATCGGCCGCGTCTCCACCATGGTCTATGATCGGTTGGGCCGGGTGATCCAGGTCAATCAGGCAGGCGGGCTGACCGATTATTATGCCTATGATGGCCTGGGACAGCAGATCAAACATTGGAATAACTTCCTGCAAACCCCGATTTATGGCCCTCCCGAGTGGATCGAGGATTATAATGATTATGGTCCAGGTGGCTACTGGTATACGCCGATCATTGGCTATAGCGCTGATGTTGAAACCACCTATTATGACACGCAAGGCCGGATCATATCGCAGCGCGCCTTTGGCGGCGACCTGACCACTACCAGCTACACATGGGACGCCAGCATCGCAGCGATCAGCGGCATCGTCACCGGCGGGTGGACACAAGTGACCACCTATGTGAATGGCAAAACTAAAACAATGCGTAGCGATGTATATGGCAGGGATGTCTCCAAGGTGGATCTTGGCGGTCATGCCTTCAGCTATGACTATGATATCGCGGGGCGGCTGACCAAAGAGAATTTCGCTTATGGTGGAAGCATTTATACAAAAGATTACTCTTACTTCAACACCGGCCAACTTAAAAGTATTGTAGTGGGATTTGGGCCTGAGCCAACCGGAGCAACCAGCAATGCAACGCCCAGCTGGCGCCGCGAAACCAGCAGCTTTGCCTATGACGCATTGGGCAACCAAACCGCTGAAACACTGACCGTCAGGGGCGGTGACCAAACCGTGCAGACCGTTTATACGCCGAGTGGTTATGGCGGATATGACGGTTATGGCGGTTATGGAGGCTATGGCGGCTATAACACGATCACGACCTATACCCCGTTCAATGCAACCTTTACCAATGCAACCGCAACGTATGACGCCTTGGGGCGGATGACCAGCTGGACCGAAGCGGGAAGCACAGAAATGCCTGCAGCGAACCTTATCCTTACCTATGACGCCGCCAGCAATATCCGTTCGGAAACGCGCGGTAATGTAACCGACTGGTATCGATATGATAGCTTAAACCGTGTCGTTATCAGCAAAGGGCGAGTGGTCAATGGCCTGATCACCATAACGCTGGAAAGCGGCACTGCCAGAACTTATGACGCCGCTAGCCAAATAATAACCGAAAGTTACCGCTATCAAAAAGGCTTTGGTTATAGCTATCTGTCCGGAACCTACGGCAACGCTGGTGGCGGCGGTGGACCAACTTTCGCCAACTCAACTAAATATATCGAAGTTGAAGAGATAAAGACGCATACATATAATGCAGCTGGGCAATTGACAAAAATCGAATTGTCCACCGACAATTATTTTCTGCGGCAAGATCCGGAAAAATATTCATCAACCGCGACCAATTATTCGGGTACCCCCCAACAAATTTCGGATATAGTAACCGTCTCAGGCGAGTATATTCGCGATATTTTTGGCCGGGTAACCATTGCCTATACAGGTGGCGGCGCAGCCCGTAAAGAAACCACCTATGATGCGAAAAGTCAGGTAACGCAGGAGAAGAACTACCTGAACGGCGCGCTAACCGATACAACCGATCTCATTTACACTAAGCCTGCTGGTACGCCCGATGCGGGCCTCTATCTTTTGGGTCAAGTGGCTCGTGCGTCGATACAAACGGTGCAAAATGGTACCACATTTTATTCGCAGCGTGATTATAACTATGCTTGGTTTGACGGGGCGGTGTTGACGCGGACCGATTTTGACACCGACACCACCAATACGGTGCAACCGATCAGCTTCAGCACATATGTTTTGGGCGGTCATGGCGAAACGCTGTCCGCGACGATACAAGATGCCAATCCGCGCACAGTCAATTATATACAAAATGGCTTAGGCCAAGTAATCCGCCGTTTCGAAAAACAATCAGTCAACGGCTATACAATCAGCGATAACCGCTGGTATCGTTTTGCGGGCCGGGAAATCCACGAAACCGGCAATGCCACCACTGGTGCCGACGGGTTAAATCAAAATAGCTATACCGTGCGCGGCGGAGAGACACTGGTCTCGATCGCGCAAGGTTTGTGGGGGGATGGTTCTCTTTGGTATAAAATCGCGCAGGCCAACCCTTGGGCGAGCAACCCCTCTGCACCGCTGACCGAAGGTCAAGTGCTGCAAATCCCGGCGAGCGTGCGCTCCACCTATTATAATGCGAGTACATTCAAACCCTATGACCCAATAGAGGTCGCCGGCAATACCCAGCCCGGTGCCCCGCAATATATTACCCCTGCTCCGCCCAAGAAACCAAAATGCGGGGTGTTCGGACAGATATTGCTGGCGGTGATTGCTGTGGCTGTTACCTACTTAACCGCAGGCGCAGCTGCTACAGCACTTGGTCCGGTTTTGGGCGGAGCAGCTTCAGCGGCTGCGGGAAGTATCGCTAGTCAGGCTTTTGGAGTTGCCACAGGCATCCAAGACAAATTTAATTGGAAGTCAGTTGGCCTTGCCGCAATCGGAGGTGCAGTTGGCGGCGCTCTGCAAGGTGTGAACGCCTTTGGTACCGCATCAGGCCTTGCCAAATTTGGCAGTGACGTTGCAAGAGGCGCCCTATCCAGCGCCATTACCCAAGGCATCGGCCGAGCAACTGGCTTGCAAGACAAGTTTAGCTGGGCGGGCGTGGCGGCGGCTGGCGTTGGGGCCGGCATTGCGGGTGCGGTAACCCGCGGCATCGCCACAGGGGCTGCAAATAGGGCGGTGCAGGGCGTTGATGTAAGCCAGGTCGGAGAGGTGGGTGCGCAAGCCTACGCCGCTTCGCTTAGTAGCTTTGGCACTACTACCGCCGCAACAGCGGCCAGCGCCTTTGCCAGCGCAGCTACGCAAAGCGCGATTGAAGGGTCAAGCTTTGGCCGCAATCTTGTCGCGGCCATTCCCGATGTGGTCGGTCAGATCGCAGGCGGGGCGTTGGGCCGTGGGATCAAATCACTTGCCGAAACCATCAAGACCAATATCAGGGCCGATGATATTATTGACGATTTAAGAAAAGATTATGGTATATTAGGAGTAGATATAGATGACGTCAAATTTTTATTAAAAGGCGGAATTCGTCCGAACGATATTGTACAATTTTACAAAGACGACCAGATCTCCGATACTTTTGGATTTGCTCAGGCCGTCGAGGGCAGATCAGGAGAGGGGGGCTACAGATATAATCAAGATGTCGAGCCTCCTCAGCTAACTGAACTAAAACGAAAATACCCTCGGATAGCTCAGTTAGAGCAGTGGGCTTGGAGTAAGAGCATTACTCCCTATGGCACAGATATTCCACTTGTTCCTTCGTCACTTGACGGTTATCTTTCTGGCACAGAACACGGCTTCCTTGTATTCGAGAATGAGGCTAAAAATCGAATTCTTTGGAGAAAGTTATACCCAGATCTAAATCCAAAAAGTAAGACATATGGATTTATAAAACTCGACAAATCTTTTTTTGATTATAGCACAGGGAGGTTTAGACCTGAAGAAAAGGGTTACAATCTAGTGTTGGCCATGCATGTTCACCCTTTCACCGTTGGATCAGTATTCACTGGAAATGATGGAGGTATTATTGGACCATCGGAACCCGACTTCAATACGCTATACGCCAATCCAACCGCTATCGGTTGGATAAAATCAAGAACATCAAAAAATATAACACAGAATTTCTATTTTGGAAACATAATTTACCCAAAAAGAAATAGAAAATGAAATATTTTATCATTATAATTTCTATATTTTCAATCTTGCTATCAATACAGGGTCCGCATTCATTCAATTTAGCTCCACCCGGAATTAACAATGATGACGTAATTATTCATACTATAATGTATGCTAATTTAATTATTCTTTTGGCGATGATTAAATTTAACAATTTTTTGACAAAAATTCTATCTTATTTAATATCATTATGTACATTATTTACTGTATTGATAATCACTATCAGATTATTTGGATTTGAAATTAAATATTGGGGCGTACAATCATATTTGGCAATATTTGGTATTATGTTATATGTATTTCAGATTATTTTTTTAAAAATAGCAATCAAATTCAGGTCGGAATTACGGTGACACGTGCGATATACCCCAATTATTGATGAATTACGGTGCCAGTTTACTAAATACACTTAATCTTAGCCTTCGGTCCGGAGAATTCCAGGGACATTCCGTAATTGATGTAGTGACTCTCCTAATTAGCACGGAGTCGCCATGAAACGCTCCAAAGGAGGAGAGTGACCGATGGCTATTTATGCCGGTTTGAATGTATCTGACAAGACTTTCTGTATGAAGCGGCCAACAGCATCCTTGCGCGGCTTAAACGCCCCTGCGCCCTTGCCGATTGGGGTAAGCGTCTGGCAAAAGCCAAAGGCCCCAAGCGCGCCCGCATCGCCGTCGCCCGAAAGCTGCACAATGTCGCCATCTTTCAAATGATCGCCGCCGCCAGTGCCGCAGGCTGGATGCTGGGGTAACTCGTCCGGTTTTGCGATCATCCATGCACTGTATTGCACGGCAATAGCTTGAAATGTAGGATTGTGCCTGCCAACATTCGGCAGTCACGTGTAAGCGCTCTTGTGCAGGTGAGCGATCATGGCTCTTTGGCGGTCCGGCTTGACTGCATCATCGCGGGCATTATTGGGGGTATCTTATCCGCCATAAAGGCCGCCCAATATGAACACGTATCCCGCGACCGCATACAAAATCCTGACCGCTGATCAATGGGCGGCGTTTGAACGGGACGGGGTGTTTGCCGGCGCTCCGGTGGACCATGCCGATGGCTATATCCACCTGTCGGCGGCGGACCAGTTGCAGGGGACATTGGATAAGCATTTTGCGGGGCAGACAGGGCTTGTCATTGCGGAGGTTGACCTTGGGATGCTGGGCGATGACGTGCGGTGGGAGGTATCGCGCGGAGGCGCGCTGTTCCCGCATTTGTATAACCGGCCGCTGCCCATGACGGCGGTGGTGTCGGTGCGGGCCGGGTAGCGGCGGCCTGATATATTTTTGCGCCAATTTGATCTGGCTCAAAGACGCGATTTTCCTTTTGATCATAATGGGGCCACCGATATATTGAGGAGGCGATCATGCATCATATTTGGCAATGGGGGGCGCGGCCATGACCCGGCTTGGCTATCACAAATTGGCAAGCGCGAAGACGCTGCTCTGGGCGCGGCTGGCCGAACATCAACGGCGGGCGCGGCATATTAAGACGGATCTTGATGAGCCGCTGGACCCCGATTTTTCCGAACAAGCGGCGCAAATGGAGGATGATGAGGCGCTGGAGGCGCAGCAAAAAATGGTGAGGCGGCAAATCGCTGCTTTGCGCGCCGCAATTACGCGAATCGACAATGGCCGATATGGTCTATGCGTGAATTGCGGCGAACCTATTGCCGAGGCCCGGCTAAACGCGATACCAGAGGCGACGCTGTGCATCGCATGTGCCGAACAATCCAGCAGATAGGCCGCTAAACCGTCTATATATGGAATGATACCAGCGGGCTCGGCGCCTAATCGCTTTTGCGGAACACGCCGCTTTGCAATTCGGCGACAAAGGCCTCCGCCTGATCCCGCTCGACGCCCGTGACTTCACAAATATGGGCGATAGCGTGGCGCGGTTGTCCGTCGAGCAGAAAAGCCTCAACCTCTTTCAACAGGAGCGCAGCGGCCATGTCCTCCGCATCAGGGGCGGCACCGCACGCACGCGTTGCGCCGGATACGGAAAAGCCCTGCGCGCTCATAACGCCGCTCCGTCATGCTGACCCAATAACCAGCCGAGAATCAAAGAAGTTTCGCTCTTCACAGAACGGCAATAAACGCTCAATCGTTACCAAATGCCACATATATGGACGTAAATTTTTGTCTAATTTTGTGGGCAAGCCTGTGGATAAATTGTGGCTATCCGCATGGGCCTTGCTCGGCTAAGGTTTTTGGCATGGCTGATCTCTATCTGAAAAAACTGCAATCGACGCGGAACGCATTATGGGCGAGCGCCCGGATGAAGGGTTTGCCCAAGGATTCGCCTGAACGGCTCCACATTGCCGATCTGGATGCGCAGATTGCGGCGCATAAGGCGAAGCAAAAAACGGCGAAAGACGCAAAATTGGCGGCGAAAGATTTACCAAAGCCGTAAATAGCCGGACCGCCATTCACCCCGATGTCACAAAATATGCTATCGTTGACGCCGGATGAGTCGCGCCGATTGCCGTTTACTCTGGGCAGCGGGGCGGCTGTTCCCAAGCCATAGGAGAGAGACATGCCCACGACCCAAGATATCGCAAAAGATTTTGTGCAAATGTGCAAGAAAGGACAATTTGACGAGGCTGGAGAAAAATACTGGGCCGCCAATGTCGTCAGCCTAGAACCCATGGAAGGCGAGATGGCGCGCGCAGAAGGGCTCGACGCTGTGAAAGCTAAGGGCGAATGGTGGAATAACAGCCATGAAGTGCATAGCTTCAGCGCGGGCGATCCCGTGGTAAATGGCGACCAATTCATCGTCGAATTTGAAATGGACGTGACCAACAAAGATAGCGGTGAACGGATGCAGATGCAGGAACAGGCGCTCTACACCGTTGCGGACGGCAAAATTGTCGAGGAACGTTTTTTCTACGGCGGATAAAATTATAACGGCACCGGCGCGGGTGAAACAATGGCGCCGGTGCCGTTACTATTCGAAATGGCGCGCTGCCAACAACAGTGGCGACAATAGCAGCGCGTATCTTTTACAAGATAATTATGTGCTTTCCATTCCTGGTACAGCTTTGAACCCTTATGGAATAACAATCGAAGCTGTAAAATGCTGTTACAAAAACGGTTAAAATTCGCTGACTAGGGTCCGGAGTTATATAGACAGCCGGTCCGGCAATCTTTAACGGCAACGCATGACTATACAGCCTTCCGATTCCATCTTGATCATCGACTTTGGTAGCCAGGTGACACAGCTGATTGCCCGGCGTGTGCGTGAGGCCGGAGTTTATTCCGAAATCGCGCCCTTCAACAATGCCGAAGAGGCGTTTCACCGGATGCAGCCCAAAGGGATTATCCTGTCTGGAGGCCCGGCGTCCACCACCGAAGAAGGCAGCCCCCGCGCGCCGCAATGTGTGTTTGACTGCGGCCTGCCTATCCTCGGCATTTGTTACGGACAGCAAACGATGATGATGCAGCTCGGCGGCTTGGTCGAAGGCGGCGGTGATAGCGGCGGCGAATTTGGCCGCGCCTTTGTCGAGGTGCAGAAACCATGCGCGCTGTATGACGGGCTATGGAGCGCGGACGAGAAGCATCAGGTGTGGATGAGCCACGGTGATAAGGTCACCGCGCTCGCCCCGGGCTTTGAAGTGGTCGCCACATCCGAAGGCGCGCCATATGCTTTCATCGCGGATGAAGCGCGCAAATATTACGGCATCCAATTCCATCCAGAGGTGGTTCATACGCCCGATGGAGCAAAGCTAATCAGCCATTTCGCACATCAAGTGTGCGGTCTTGCAGGCGATTGGACCATGGCCGAATTCCGCGCCACCAAGATTGCGGAAATACGCGAACAGGTGGGCACAGGCCGTGTCATTTGCGGGCTGTCGGGCGGAGTGGATAGCTCGGTGGCCGCCATCCTAATTCACGAGGCCATTGGCGATCAACTGACTTGTGTATTCGTTGACCATGGCCTGCTGCGTATGAATGAGCGTGAGCAGGTCGAGACTCTGTTCCGTGATCATTACAACATCCCGCTGGTAGTGGTGGATGCCGAAGCGCGCTTTATGGCTGGCCTTGACGGTGTTACCGACCCAGAAAAAAAGCGCAAATTCATTGGCGCGGAATTCATAAATGTGTTTGAGGAAGAAGCCGCGAAAATCGGCGGTGCGGATTTCCTTGCGCAGGGCACGCTCTACCCTGATGTGATCGAAAGCGTATCCTTCACTGGCGGGCCATCGGTGACGATCAAAAGCCACCATAATGTCGGCGGGCTGCCCGAACGGATGAACATGAAGCTCGTCGAGCCTTTGCGCGAACTCTTCAAGGATGAGGTCCGCGCGCTGGGCCGCGAGCTTGGCCTGAACGATCAATTCGTCGGCCGTCACCCCTTCCCCGGCCCCGGCCTTGCCATCCGCATCCCCGGCGAAGTGACCAAGGAACGCTGCGACATCCTCCGCAAAGCCGATGCGGTTTACTTGGAAGAAATCCGCAGCGCCGGATTATATGATGCGATCTGGCAGGCCTTCGCCGTCCTCCTCCCCGTGCGCACGGTTGGCGTGATGGGCGATGCGCGCACCTATGACAGCGTATGTGCTCTGCGCGCTGTGACCAGCACCGACGGCATGACCGCCGACATATACCCTTTCGACGCCGCCTTCCTCAGCCGGGTGAGCACGCGGATCATCAATGAGGTGAAGGGCATCAACCGCGTGGTCTATGACTATACCAGCAAACCGCCCGGCACGATTGAGTGGGAGTAGAGCGCCCCTTGACCAAATCGCCTCCGCTTTCCGATGCTCAAATCAGTGAGATTATCGAAATGGCGCTATCGGATCATGTCAGCTTTGCGGCCATTACCGCGCAATATGGGGTGAGCGCGGATCAGGTTAAAGCCATCATGCGAGGCAACCTGAAACCGGGTAGCTATCGCGCTTGGCGCAAACGGGTACGAGAATTTGGCGATCGGAGAGAAAATTACAAATGACCCCTACCCGCGAAGCCGCTCTTGCCCAATTGCAAGCATTCATCCCGCGCGCAGGCCGCGCCTATGCCGCCAACCGCAATGTAGATCATGGCCCGCAAGATCGGTCCAACGTCTCTGCATTATCCCCCTATATCCGCCGCCGGATGATTACGGAGGAAGAGGTCGTCCGGTCGGTATTGTCAGCGCACAGCTTTGCGGCTGCTGAAAAATATATTCAGGAAATAGCGTGGCGAACCTATTGGAAGGGCTGGCTGGAAATGCGTCCAAATATGCTGCGCCGATATAACGCGGAGCTGGCGGCGCAGCGGCATGAAATGCAGACTAATAGCGGACTTGCAAAGGTCGTTGAGCGAGCACAGTCCGGTGCGACAGGCATCGAATGCTTTGACGCTTGGGCGCAGGAATTGACCGAATATGGTTGGTTGCACAATCATAGCCGTATGTGGTTTGCCAGCATTTGGATATTTACCCTTGGCCTGCCCTGGCAATTGGGCGCGGATTTTTTCTACCGATATTTAATCGATGCCGATCCTGCATCCAATACGCTGTCATGGCGCTGGGTCGCTGGATTGCATACACGCGGCAAGCATTATCTGGCCCGCGCCGAAAATATCGAACGCAACACGCAGGGCCGCTTTGCGCCTTATGGCGATTTGAATGAGACAGCCGGACCATTACCCGAAGATGCACCGCCGCCAGACATCGTGCCATTACCGGCTGGACAAAGGCCCAGCGGCGGTAAATTGGCGTTGCTTATTACCGAGGAGGATCTGCACCCTGAAAGCTGGCATATTGATGGCGATATTGCGGGCATAGCCGTTCTGCCGTCCGTTCATCCCAGCCCACAGGACAGCGTGGCCCGGCGATTTGCCGAAGGCGCAATAACCGACGCTGTACAGCGAGCCGGACAGCATTTTGGAGTCGGCGCAGACATGGTAAATATAGCGGACTTGCCCAGCTGGACAGCTGGCTTGGGCGTTGGCGAATTGGTCACTGCCTATGCCCCTGCCGGTGATGTGGCAATACAGATGCAGCAATTGGAGCCTGCATTAACCGAAAAGGATATAGCGTTCATCCGCCTTCAGCGCGAATGGGATACGGCGCTTTGGCCTCATGCAAAAGCCGGTTTTTTCAAATTGAAAACGAAGCTCGCCCCGCATGTTGCTTCTTTTATATTATAAAAACCGCTTTGTGATTACGCTTGTTCGTGAAGGATCATATTCATGCCAACCATATTAACCCATGCCATCATTCCCCTCGCAGCTGGTGTGGCACTCGGTAAAGGAAGGCTTTCAGGGCCCGTGGTAATGACCGGAATGGCGCTGGCGATGCTCCCCGATGCCGATGTTGCGGGCTTTCGCTTTGGCATTGAATATCTGCACGATTTCGGCCACCGGGGCGCGAGCCATGCGCTGTTATCGGCGGCGGCCATTGCGGCTTTGGTGACTGCGCTCATGCGGCCCGAACGGTGGCGGCTGGTTTTTGCCTTTCTATTTTTCAGCATGGCGAGCCACGGCTTGCTCGACATATTTACCAATGGCGGGGAGGGCGTTGCGTTATTTTGGCCCTATGACAATAGCCGAATATTTGCTCCGATTAGGCCGATTGCCGTGTCCCCCATTGGACTGGATTTTTTCACGCTGCGCGGTCTCCACACTTTAATATCGGAAATCAGTTGGGTTTGGTTGCCTGCATTGGTGATAATGCTTATAGGCCGCGCAACAATTCCAAAAACAGGTAAATGACATGAGCAACGAAGTTAAAATGTACGGTATCCCGGGTTGCGATACCGTGAAAAAGGCGCGCACCTGGATGGAAAAAAATGGCGTCAATTATGTTTTCCACGATTATAAAAAATCCGGCATCACTGAGGATAAGCTGGAGGAATGGTTGCTGCAGGTGGATTTGGATGTGCTGCTCAACAAACGCGGCACGACATTCCGCGCCCTGCCCGATATCATCAAACAGAATATCAACGAAAAAGCGGCGATCAAGTTGATGAAAGACAATCCCTCGATGATTAAACGGCCGGTGATTGAGGGCGGACCGGAGCTGATTGTTGGTTATAATCAGGCGGAATTTTCTGTACTTAAATAATTTGGGGTTCAAATAATTTGGGGCTCAAATAATAATGTCATAATCAGGGAATAGGGCGAGTGGATGAAAAAGCTTATCTTGATCCTGTCGGGCCTGCTGGCTTTCGCCTCCTGTTCCGGCGGCTTTGTGTCTGCGGAGACCAACGCCATGACTGACAAACCTATCATCATTGCCCATCGCGGGCTTTCGGGGGAGTGGCCCGAACATACGATCGGGGCCTATCGCGCCGCGATTGAGGCAGGGGCGGATTATGTTGAGCCTGATCTGGTCCTGACCAAAGATGGCATTTTGGTCGCGCGGCATGAAAATGAGATTTCGGGCACCACCAATGTCGCCGACCATCCTGAATTTGCCGACCGCAAAACTACGAAGATTATCGACGGCGAAAAATTCAGTGGCTGGTTCACCGAAGATTTCACTTTGGCGGAATTAAAAACTCTGCGCGCCAAGGAACGGTTGCCGCAATTGCGCAGCACAGGCCGCGATGGCCGATATGATATTCCGACATTTGAAGAAATATTGCACATGGTTGCGCGCTACAATGTTGACCGCGCCGTCCCCGTCGGTGTCTATCCAGAAACCAAACATCCCAGTTATTTTACGAGCATCGGCCTGCCACATGAAGCGCCATTGCTTCAATTGCTGACCCAATATGGGTATCAGGGGCGCAATGCCGCCGTCTTCATTCAAAGCTTTGAAGTCGGCAATTTGAAGGCGCTCAGACAGAAAACTGATCTACCGCTCATTCAGTTGATTGCCGCAGATGGCGGCCCGGCAGATATCGCGAATGGCAGCTATGCCGATATGATTAGCAGCGAAGGCCTTGCCGAAATAGCTACTTATGCTGACGGCATCGGACCGGACAAAAATCTGGTGATTGGCCGTAACTTGCTGGGCCAGTTGAAAAGCCCGACGACGCTGGTTTCGGATGCGCATAAAGCCGGGTTGAAAGTCCATCCCTGGACATTCCGCCGGGAGAATTATTTCCTGCCCACTACCCATAAAAAGGGCGTGGACCCAAGGAAAGCGGGCGATCTAGAAGGCGAGATCAAGGCCTATCTGGCCGCGGGTGTCGACGGAATTTTCACCGACAATACGCCCGAAGCGGTCAAAGCATTAAACGTTAAGCGGTAGGGATTGTTGATCCCTTTGATAGCCGTCCCTAAACCATAACACCCCTACCCACACGGCGTGCGGTCAGGGCAAATTGCGCCGCCGCCATCGCGATCAGCAACGCCGCCATAATGAACGGTGCCCCTGGGAAATATAGCCCCTGACTATCGGAGAATAGCCCGAATATGCCCGTCATCATCAATGGCCCGATTATTGACGTGATGCCGACGATGCTGGCAATAGCGCCCTGAAGCTCGCCCTGCGAATCCTCCGCAATCGTCCGAGTCATCATCGCCTGCATACCCGGAAAAGCCATATTGGCCCCCACGCCGATGAACATGGCGGCAAACATCATCCAGCCATCGGTTGCAAATGCGAAGATCAGATAAGCCGGGATCGCGCAGGTTAATCCGAACAAACCTGTTTTCACTTCACCAAACCGGGCAATCACCTTTCCTGTCAGCACACCTTGCACCAGCGCAACCAGCGTGCCGAATAACGCGACCGACAATCCAATGGTGAGCGGCGACCAGTTGAATTTCAAAATAGTATAATAGGACCAAACGGTGAGCTGCACCTGCACCGCCAATTGCATCATGAAAATCACCCCCAGAAACCCGATGACGAGGGGCGATTTCATCATCTGCATTATATTGCCCAGCGGATTGGCGCGTTTCAGGTTGAATGCACGCCTTTTGCTATGGTCCAATGTCTCATCCAAAAGGAAATAGCCTGCGACTGCCCCAGATAGAGCCAAAGCTGCCGCCGCCCAAAAAGGCGCACGGTCGCCAAAATGGCCCAATATACCGCCAATGGCAGGCCCCATGACAAAGCCCGCGGCACCAGCAGCGCCCATCAGGCCAAAAGCCTTTCCGCGTTCTTCGGATTTTATCACATCGGCAACGCAGCTATTGGCCGCAGCCCATGTTGCCCCCATGATCCCGGAAATAATTCGGCCCACAAATAACCACGCCAGCGTTGGCGCTAACGCCATCAAGATATAATCCAAGCCCAGCAGCGCGAGCGTGACGAGCATCACCGGACGGCGGCCATATCGGTCACTTAATCCGCCAATGACCGGCGCAAATAAAAATTGCATCATGGCAAAGGCAAACAGCAGCAGCCCGCCAATTTCCGCCGCTCTGTCAATTGTCTCGCCGGTTAACCCTTGGATCAACGAGGGCATAATCGGGACGATCAACCCCATGCCGCACATATCGACAAAAACGACGAAAGCGACAAAATAGAGCGATTTGAAACTCTTCTTGGACTGTAAATTTGCCTCCGCCGCAGATGCTACCAATGCCCGTCACTCCCCATTGAAAGTGCCGGATTATCAGCCGCTAATCTTCTTGCCAATGAAATACATCTTCGAGCGGCTTGCCAAATACCCGGGCGATCCGAAAGGCGACTTCCAAACTCGGCGAATATTTACCCTGTTCAATGGCGGCGATGGTTTGCCGAGTGACGCCCACGCGGTCCCCCAAATCGCCCTGCGTCATCTCATCCGCCATGAAACGCAGCAACTTTATCTGATTATCAAAAGGAAGCTGGGCCATTATTTCAATATCCCCGCCGATAGAAATACAGCTGCGCCCCCACACGGACCAATTCTGACAATACCAAAGTCGCCATCAAAATATTCACGCTCCACCCATAGACTGCACCATTTATCATTGCGAAGATATTCGCCCACACGCCCAGCACCAGCGGGTAATAGGCCGCGTGCGTGCCTTTCAAGTGGATGATTTTCTCACGCTCATCCTCTTTCAAATTGGCCTCTTTGGGATATCGGATAGCGAAATAGGCCGTGCCTAGGATCATGGGGACCAAGAATATGATGGTGACAGGAATAAGCATCCACACCGACGTCATCATTCCGGCGCGGCTTCCCGCAATGTCCCACGGATAGGATAGAAAATACCAACCAAAGCCCAACAGCAGGCCGACGAAAGCAACCCAATGAATTTTTTCGCGGAATGACATATTTCACCTTTTCTGTAATTTGATTCGAACTTAATGTTATATATTTTTAACATTGAGTCAAGTCATACGAACAAATCACTGCTTCCCGCTTTTGCGTTTCGCTTTTCCGCGCTAAGCAGCGCGCCATGTCTACGACTTCAAAAACGCTCACTTTCGATAAATCCACCAGCCGGGCAAACCCGACGCCGTCACCGATGAAAAGGCTGACGGTTCCGCGCATCAGGCAGCGTAAAGCCGGCGGCGTCACTGCCGAACCGTTGGTCATGCTGACCGCCTATACGGTGCGCATGGCGCAATTGCTCGATCCGCATTGCGATATGCTGCTGGTGGGCGATTCGCTCGGACAGGTGATTTACGGCTTGCCGCATACGGTCGCTGTGACGATGGATATGATGGCGGCGCACGGCGCGGCGGTGGTGCGGGGCTCCTACCATGCCGCCGTTGTCGTCGATATGCCCTTTGGCAGTTACGAAGCATCACCGCAGCAGGCATTTGAAAGCGCGGCACATCTATTGAAAGAAACTGGCGCAGCGGCGGTAAAGCTTGAGGGCGGCAAAATTCTTGCACCCACGATCGAATTTTTGACGAACCGCGGCATTCCGGTGATGGCGCATATTGGCCTGACGCCTCAAGCAGTGAATATTTTGGGCGGCTACGGCGTGCGCGGCAAAAGCGCAGAAGAGGCGCAGTCTATCGTCGAAGATGCCGTTGCCGTGGCCGATGCAGGTGCTTTCGCCATGGTGATTGAAGGGGTCTTGGAACCCATCGCCATAGAAATCACCCAAAAAGTGACCTGCCCCACTATTGGCATTGGTGCATCGGCGCAGTGCGACGGGCAAGTTCTGGTCACCGAAGATATGCTGGGCCTGTTTGATCGGACACCGAAATTCGTCAAGAAATTTGGCGATATGGCTGCATCAGTTGAGGACGCCGTCAAACAATATGCCGATGGTGTGCGTGACCGCAGTTTCCCCGGTCCCGATCAATTATATCAGCCCGTCGAAGGCTGATCCAGCAGGTCACAAATTGCGGCCATTAAGAGCCGCCGAGCGCCCCAAAGCCGCCATCCGATAACAGGGCTGGTATCGGGCCGCAGGTGCGGCTAAGGAAGCGCTGATATTTTGAATTTAGGAGGCCCTGTTGGCTTTAACACCGAAAAATCCCGGTCCTGTTGGTCCTGTTGATGACAAGCGCGCTGCGAGTGATGAAGTTTTCCTTCGCGAAGTAGAGGATGCCGTGCGGGCGAGCGATTTGGAAAGTTTCTGGACCCGCTATGGCCGCTGGCTATTGGGCTTGCTACTATTGGGCCTCGCCAGTTTTGGCGGATGGATATATTATCAAAACCATCAAAAGGCAGAAGCGGGTAAAGTCGGTGAAGAGTTTGTCACCGCGATGGATGACCTGAAAGGCGATAATGAGCAAAAAGCCCGCACGAAATTGGCGGAGCTCGCAAAAGCCGATCAGCCGGGATACCGCGCCATGGCGCAAATTGTCCTCGCCAATCTGGACGCTGAAAAAGAAGATAAAAGCAAAGCCATTGCCGCCTTCGCAAAAATTGCGGCTGACGATAGCCTGCCCGAACCGTTTCGCGATTTGGCGCTAATTCGTCAAACATTGTTGGAATTTGACAAAATGGAACCTCAAAAAGTGGTCGACCGGTTAAAGCCATTGGCGACGCCCGGGAACCCCTGGTTTGGCAGCGCTGGAGAAATGACTGCGATAGCCTATATGAAAATGGGCAAGGAAAATCTTGCCGGTCCTATTTTCGCCCAAATTGCGAAGCAGGAGGACTTGCCATCAAGCTTGCGCGGGCGCGCAACCGAAATGGCAGGGTCGCTCGGCATTGACGCCGTTCAGCTTGATGAAAAGAAAAAAGCGCCATCAGGTGAAACAGACGAAACATCGAAAGGCGGAAATTAAGTGAAAATTGCATCAAAATTTCTGATCACAATATCGGCCCTGTCACTGCTCGGCGGTTGTGCCGGCGGCGGTTTATTTGGCGGCGGGGACAAAAAAACAACACCGACGATCGGTAATCGTATCGATATATTGGGCACAACGGTTGATACGAAAGCCGATCCAGATTTAGCCGGAATTTCAGTGATATTGCCGCCCGCCGCGCCCAATGCAAGCTGGGCACAGCCCAGCGGAAATTCGGCCAAATCGCCCGGTCATGTCGCGCTTGGTCAAGGGCTGAGCCGGGCTTGGACCGCTTCGGTCGTGGGTGCATCCAATCGTGCCCGCCTTGGCGCTTCACCGGTGATTTTAAACGGACGCCTTTACGCCGTCGATACCGACGGCAAAGTTTCTGCTTTTGACGCTGCCACCGGCGCTAAAGCTTGGTCCACGGAAATTGAAGTGACCAAAGATGGCCGCCCATCTGCCTTTGGCGGCGGTGTGAGCGCAGAAGGTGAATTTGTCTATGCCACTAACGGTATCGGCGATGTCACCGCGATAAAGGCAGACAACGGCGAGATCGTCTGGAAAAAGCGGCCCGCAGGCCCGCTGCGCGGTGCGCCTACCATCTCCAATGGCAATGTCTATGTCATGACGCAGGATAACCAGATTTACGCCCTACGCGCGACCGATGGCCAGAATGAATGGAATGAATCGGGTCCGGTTGGCGTGTCCGGCATTTTTGGCGTTGCCGCTCCCGCTGCGGCCCAAGGGACCGTGATTGCTGGCTATTCTACCGGAGAGCTCGCTGCTTATCGGTACGAAAATGGTCGCGGCCTGTGGAGCGATTCGCTTTCCCGCACGGCTATGTCGACGTCGGTTTCGACCTTGACCGATATTGATGCTGATCCTGTGATCGACCGGGGGCGTGTCTTTGCCCTTGGCGAAGGCGGTCGGATGGCGTCCTATCAACTGGTCACCGGACAGCGTATTTGGGAAATCAACATCGCCGGCATCACCACCCCTGTCGTTTCTGGGGAATGGGTTTTTGCTCTGACCAGCGATGCCAAATTGCTATGCATTCAGCGGGCGAGCGGCAAGATACGCTGGCTGTCCCAATTGCCCCGTTATCGCAACGAAGAAAAAAAGAAGAATCCGATCACATGGCGCGGCCCAGTATTGGCGGGAGGGCGACTGATCGTTGCCAATTCGCTCGGTCAGGTCTGGTCAGTCGCAACCGATGAAGGCGCGGCAAATCAAGTGTTTGAATTGAAGGACGCGGTTTCTGTTTCACCGGTGGTCGCCAATGAAACCTTATATATTCTTGACGATAGCGGAACGATTTCAGCGTTCCGGTAACGGCACGATAGCTAAAGAAAGTGTAATGCCATGCTGCCGACGGTAGCCATTATCGGTCGGCCCAATGTAGGCAAATCGACTTTGTTCAACCGCTTGGTGGGCAAAAAACTGGCGCTTGTCGATGACATGCCCGGCGTGACGCGTGACCGGCGCGAGGGCGAAGGCCGCCTGTATGATCTGGAATTTAAGGTGATAGATACCGCAGGCTATGAGGATGAGGATCCCCAGAGCCTTCCCGGGCGGATGCGCATGCAAACCGAACGCGCGGTGGCAGAGGCGCAAGTAGCACTCTTCCTGATTGATGGCCGAGCAGGCGTCAATCCGCTTGATGAGGAAATAGCCCGGTGGCTGCGCAGCAGCGCCACGCCGGTTGTCCTAGTGGTTAACAAGGCAGAGGGCAAGCAGGCCAATGACGGCATTATGGAGAGCTATGCGCTTGGTTTTGGTGAACCAATTGCGATCAGCGGCGAACATGGCGAAGGCATGGCTGACCTGTTCCAAGCATTATTGCCCCATATCGATGGCGGCAAATTTGAACCGGCAGATATTGATGCTCCCGATGCCATATTGAAATTGGCGATTGTTGGACGGCCGAACGCAGGCAAATCCACGCTGATTAACAAGCTGCTTGGTGAAAACCGCTTGATCACTGGGCCGGAGGCGGGAATTACCCGTGACAGCATCGCCGTTGATTGGATATGGCGCGATCCCGATCCCAAAATGCCAGAGCCCGATGAAGAGGGCAATGTGGCCGAGCCCATGACCGAGAGGCGCGTACGCTTGATTGATACAGCGGGCATGCGAAAACGCGCCAAAGTCCAGGATAAGCTAGAGAAGCTATCGGTTGCCGACGCCCGCCATGCGATTGATTTTGCCGAGGTGGTCGTCTTGCTGCTGGATGCAACCAAGGGGTTGGAGGCGCAGGATCTGAAAATCGCTGACCATGTGATTAAGGAAGGCCGGGCTCTGATCATCGCAATCAACAAATGGGATGTAGCGGAAAATGGCAGCGCGCTTTTTCAGGGGATACGCGCGGCATTGAATGACGGCTTGTCTCAGCTAAAAGGCGTCCCGATGATCGCGGTATCGGCTTTCACGGGCAAGGGGCTGGATCAGATGATCTCCGCTGCGTTCGATGCGCGCGAGGCATGGACAAGGCGGGTATCGACCGGCGTGCTGAACCGTTGGTTCGAAGCGGCAATTGCCGCCAACCCCCCACCTGCGCCCGGCGGCAAAAGGATCAAATTGCGTTACATGACGCAGGCCAACAACCGCCCCCCGGCTTTTGTAATTTTCGGCACAAGGGTAGACCAGTTGCCCGACAGCTATACCCGCTATCTGCTGAACGGCATTCGCCGTGATCTTGATTTTGGCGCGGTGCCCGTGCGCATCAATTTGCGCGCCCGCAGCAACCCGTTCGCTAAAGATTAAAAGTCTATTTACCTCTTTGCGCTAACCATTTCGGCAAGATGTGGGACACCCCATGCAAAGGAGCGCAAAGTCAAATGTCGACCCCGATGGCCGATGACCTGATCAATTGGAAGGCTTTTGCCGAAACCCGCAATTTGATGGGCGCGGGTTTTGTGCGCATTTTGGGCTATTTCCGTGAAGATGGTATGAAATCGCTCGCCACGATCGAAGAAGCCATGCGATTGAAAGATTCCGCAAAATTGGTGATGCCTGCCCACACTTTAAAGGGCGAATCATGGCAATTTGGCGCAGAAAAATTGGGCAGCCTTGCCGAACAAGTCGAAATCACCGCGCGTCATTATGTCGAAATCCGTCAGGACCCGTCTGATTTGGTCGAAAAAGTGGCGGCCTTGCGCCCAACTTTTGAAGCAACCTTAGCCGCCCTAGAAGCCGAAGTTAGCCCATTGGTGGAACGCAAGCCCCATGCCTTTGGGAACCGCAGCGCTTTTGGCGGACGCGGCTTTAGTTCATAACTGGGGCTTGGCCCCCAATTATGCACAGCAATAATATAGGCGACACCAAACAAGAATAACTCCATTTGATTTATCGCATTGCTATGCCATAGCAGTGCGATGATCGATATCCCTTCCCCTCATGCTGCGGCGGCGCTGATATTGACGGTGTTGGTATTTTACGCATTTGCCAGCGGCAAGGCGCGGATAGAGATTATATCGCTGCTCACCATTGGCGTTATCGCTCTTGGGCTTTATTTTGCGCCTCTCCCTGGAACCCAGCCAAAAGATGGGCTTGTCCTTGCCTTTGAAGGTTTTGGGCACCCGGCGTTGATTACGATATGCGCGCTTATGATTATGGGGCGCGGGCTGGTGGTGACAGGCGCTCTGGACCCGGCGGCGCGGGCATTGCGCTCGGTATGGCGGGTTAACAAACAGCTTGGCCTATTGGTCACGTTGATGATGGCATTCGGGGCCAGCATGATTATCAACGACACGCCGGTGCTCGTCCTGCTGCTGCCCATCATGGTGCAATTGGCTTCCCAAGGGGCAATGCCAGCATCGAAGACATTAATCCCAATCAATGCCGCGATATTGATCGGCGGTATGGCGACGACTATCGGCACATCGACAAATTTGCTCGTCGTATCAATTGCCAATGATTTGGGTATGCGGCCGATAAGCGTTTTTCATTATAGCGACATAGTATTGATGGCCGCTTTGGTTGCTTTGCCTTACATCTGGCTCGTCATGCCCCGGCTGCTGCCCGACAATAGCAAGGAAGCAGGCCATTATTTCCGTAAATATTACGCGACGTTGCGGCTTGGGCCACAGTCGGCGATGTTTGACAGGGATGCCACCGCGATAGCAGCCTTGCTGCCGCCCGATGTCACCATCGACAAAAATACCCGCTACCCTCTGGTCCCTGGCGGGCGGCTGCGTATCCGAGGAACGCAAGAAGGCATCGAAGAGGCCATGCGCCTGTTCAATGCAACTGCAGTGCCCGCGTGGCTGGACGACCAATTGCGATTTGATGCTGGGCATATTGGCGAAGATATCACCATCGCCGAAATGGCCGTCGGCACAGATAGCAGATTGATCGGGCGCACGTTACAGACGGCAGGCCTAAGCGAAGTGGGCGTTATGGGCGTCGATCAGGCCCGCAAATTCATCCATGATAAACGGCCTCGCAATGCCGAGGCAGAGCTGCGTGAAGGGGACGTGCTGCTCGTGATGGGTACGGCGCAGTATCTTCAGGATTTTGCCCGCAACGAAGGCATGCTGGTGCTGGAAGGGGCCAAAGAACTGCCTCGGTCGAATAAAGCGACATTGGCGCTGGTCATCATGATTGGTTCCGTTGCGCTGGCCAGTGCTGGATTCCTGCCAATCGCCATTTCTGCGCTGGGCGGCGCCGTTTTGATGTTCGTCACTGGATGCGTCAAGTTTGAACGGGTTGGCCGGGCCCTATCCGCCAAAGTCATTGTTTTGGTCGCGGCCAGCCTGGCGATCGGTAAAATTGTGTTGGTCAGCGGCGCTGCGGAATGGATGGGGTCTTTGCTCGCGCTTGGCCTCCAATTTTTGCCAGCGGCGGGCGTCTTGGCGGCGATCATGCTGTTTGTGACCATATTGACCAATTTTGCATCGAACGCCACGGCCGCCGCTGTGGGCACTCCGATTGCCTTCAGCCTAGCGACGCAACTCGGCCTGCCGGTGGAACCGATGGTGCTGGCCGTCTTGTTCGGCTGCAATTTATGCTATGCCACGCCGGTGGCCTATCAAACCAATATGCTGATCATGGCAGAGGGCGAATATAAATTTAAAGATTATATCCGCACCGGGGTGCCGTTGGTCGTCATCATGATTGTGACCTTGTCGACATTGCTCGTGCTAAAATATGATATTTAGCGTGTAGGGTCAGGACCTAGGCCCTCACCAAAAACAATCGCCGACAAAAAAATTTCGCTGCTTTTGCCATATCGCAACAAGCCGCGTCTCGTTTCCACCTATCACGGTCTTGCCGCAATAAGCGGTAATAAACAGGGCCTCTTTCCCCCTTCCCAACGCCAATTGGGAAACAAAAGATGCCTGCGACCTAAAGGAGAAGACCCATGAAAATGGTAAAAAAAATAGCAGCATCCGTAGCTGTATGTGCATTGGCAGCAGGTGCCCCCGCATTTGCTCAGCAAGCACAAGATAATGACAATGACACCACCGGCGCCGCCGGTGACAATAGCGATACAATTGTCGTGAACGACTTGCTGGATATTTACCTGCAAGCCCAAACCGACAATTCGCAGGACAATTCGCTCACCGCGAATGATGTGGGCAGCAACAATAACACAGTATCGGCCAATCAACTGCTCAACGCAGTGAACACCAACTCGCAAATGGATGAGCTAGTCGATCTTGATGGTGAAGACGGAACCCCGGCTCCGGTTGGTTATAATAGCGGCAATAACGAAGTGCGCGGAAGCGCATTTGCAGCCTTTGCTGGTATTTTGAACCAAGCATGGAACACCGGCATCAACTCCAACGCCCAAGCAGCGACCAATATCGCGGCACAAGGCACCATCAACTTTGGTGACGGCAGCAGCGCAGCTGGTGCTGGCGGCGGCGGTGGCGGAGGCGATTAAGCCTTCCCGCTGTGGCGGACCTTTCCCCCCAAGCAAGGGTCCGCCACACCCCTAATCTAACCGGAGTAAAGATGATGACCTATCTTACACGGCTGCTCATCATTGCAGCTCTACCCGCCTCTTTGGCGAATGCCGCAAATGCTCAGGCACAAAATATGCCCGGCACCGACCAAGCATCGGAGCTGCAAAAAAATCCAGCGCATTTGACCGAACAAAAACCAGAAACGCCTTCGGGTATGGTATCGCTTGGCGAGCTCAGCCAATTGCGGGGTGGCGCGCAAATTGCGATTAACAATCAAACGCTAAATTCCACCAATACAGGCAATGTTATCGGCGGCAATTTTACCGCCGGGGACGTTAACCTCGGCGATAATGCTCTGTCCAACTTTAACGGGCTCGGCAATTTCGTGTTCAACACCGGCGCGCAATCCTCGCTGCAAGCGGGCCTGTCGGTAACGCTGAACGTCAGCGAATAGGCTTTGGCTATGCGATCCCTCCGCCCCAAAGCCGCCAAAGCGCCGCCATCCAAGATAATTTGGAAAGGCGGTGCAATGGCATTCGCCGCAGCAATATTGCTGCAAAGCGCGACATTGGACGCGCAGGTCAAACTCGGCCGAGAAGCAATTGGCGGGGATTATTCGGTCAACGTGATGACCTACTGGGAAATCCCTTTTCGCTCCGTCGTAAGGCAACGATATGATTTTAGTTGCGGTTCGGCGGCGGTTGCGACTCTGCTGACCCATCATTACGGCCGGCCGACCAATGAAGCGGATCCGTTCCGCGCCATGTGGAACCTGGGCGACAAAGAAACCATTCGCAAGGTTGGCTTTTCGATGCTCGATATGCGCAATTATTTGCAATCGGTCGGGTATAGAGCCGAGGGGTTTAAGATACAGCCCAACCAGCTTATTGAGATTAAACGCCCTGTCATCGTTCTTCTGGACATAAACGGCTTCAAACATTTTGTGGTCGTAAAGGGACAGTCGGCAAACCAAGTCCTGGTTGGCGATTCCATTCAAGGGTTGAAAAAATATCCGCTGGCGGAATTTCGGCGTTACTGGAATGGCGTTGTTCTGGCCATTATGGACGGCCCAATCACCAAACGTCCGGTGTATAATCTGGCAAAAGATTGGGACCCCTGGTCGAAAGCGCCGACAGACCAAGTGCTGACCACAGCAGCCATTGGTGACCTTACCTCGCACCTTCCCCCCACCTACCAACTGACGCCGGAATTCCTTGTGGATGTGCGTGTTGGTACAGTCAGATAAGAGAAAAATCATGCCCCTATCCCGCAAATTACTCTATCCTACCATCGCCGCCGCCGCGCTTATATTCGCGGTGACAATGCCCGCACCCTGCGCCGCGCGCGATGACGTTATCCGCAAATCAGATATGTCTGCCATGCCAGTTTTGATGAGCGACGAAACGCTTGACCGGCTGCGCGGTGGTTTTATCTGGTCGGGGATGAATATTCATTTTGGCGCTGATATTCGCACATATGTTGACGGAAATTTGATGCTCCACACGATATTAAATTGGACCGATGAAGGCGCCCAAACCACACAAACCGCTGCACCCGGTCTTACCGCTGTAGACGCGTCGGTATTGGAAGGGCGGATATTGTCCAACGGAGCGATCCGTATGCAGATTGGCGAAGCACCCGTATATCTGCTCAACGGCGGGCGTACCGCCATATCCCATGTCACCGACGAGGGCGTTCAAAACCGCCTGATCAACACAGCCGATGGTTTTTCAGCAGTCCAGGAGCTGAATGCCACAATCGACATCGGCGGCTATGAAGATTTTCGCGCTGGCCTGATGTTTGAACGCATGGCGGGCGCGCTTGATGATGCAGCTCGGCAAGGGGCGATTGGCGGTTTGGGAAATTAGGATCCGGACCCTAATCCGCCCTCACATGAAAACAAAAAAAGCCGTTCGCCACGCTGCTCAAAAATCAGCCGTGGCGAACGGCTTTTATCTGCCCAAATATGGCTCAGAATGTAACCGGTATGCGCATGACTATGCCCACATCTGGGGCATCTTCTGTTACGCCAAATTGAAAACCGAGGTTCAATGAGGTCCGCTCGGTCAACCGGTAGGACATGCCAAAGTTGAACGAGCCGACCTGTATATCGTTGCTATTTTGCACAGTGTCGCCCAATTCAGTGCTGGTCGAAAATATGTAATTATGCCGGTAGCCCAAGGAAAATGAGAAGCGCGGATTCAGCGCAAAGCCAAAGCCCACGCTGGCATTAATCGCATCACCCGGGTTTACCCGGCCGACCCGCACATCACCAACCACCCGGTCAATATCGCGCGCGATATTCCATAAATAACCAGCGCCGCCATAAATGACGACAGGGTCGGAGGGGAGCAGGAAGCTGATGCTGGGCTGCACACCCCAAAATCCAGAACCTGTGGCAAGGCCGGTGGCTACGCCAAATTCATCAAATGGGATTTCATAGGGGCTTTTGCCAGTATCGGTTTTGACACGCAGACCAGCGACCCAGATTGGCTGCAGCGGTTTGGGTGTATTGAGCTGGTAACGAATGGCGAATTCGGCATCGCCAATCGCCGTTTCTTCTAAACCGATTTCGCGCACCAATTGTTCATCGCGTTGTTGCACAACCTCAATGCGGTCCTTGCGGTATAATAGCGGCAATCGGGCTTCGATCTCCAATCTACTGGTAATGCCGTAACGAGCCGCTGCCGTCGCGATTATCGTATCGCGGTCGGCATCACTTGCCTCAATCGCGCCAATCTGTATTCCGGGGATCAGCTCGATGCCCCGGAAAACCAACCGGTTTGTCGACGACCTTGTATATTCGATGGAGGGGTCCAGCACAAAAGTCCCGCGCGGGGTCAGCACGCCTTGCCCTTCGGGAACTGCCTGCGCTTTTTGTTCAATATTCTGGCTCTCGGGCGGCGCTTCGCCCACGGGCCCGTCGGGCAAATCATCGGCTGGCGCTGCGTTTGTGCCACCGCGATTTCCTTCGCCGCCCGGGCCGTTATCTTGAACGGATCCGGCACCGCGATATTCCGATAGGGCCCATAAAGGTTCCGTCTTCAAAAAAGGCTGCCCGCCTGCTGTCTGGTTTGCCATATTGCGGTTTTCCAGTTCGGCGATTTTCTGATTCTGCGCCTCGATGATTTCGCTTTGCCGGGTGATCAGCTTTTTTTGCTCCGCTAGCTCAGCCTGTATCGCTGTTAACGCGCCCAAAATATCGCTTTGCCCCTGCTCTGCGCCCGGCTTGTTCTCACCGAGGGGTGCTTCGTCCGGAAATGCCGCATAACGGCCCTCATAGGCCGCGAGCACGGCTTTCCAGCTTTTGTCGGGATCACCTTCTATGATACTCCCTTTCGCGGCAAAGGCGAGGATTTGTACATTGCCAAGCGCAAGCGAAATTCCGCTATCGGCCTGGGCTGGTGTCAATGTCATGATAAATGATACCGGGATTGCGCCCGCCGTTAAAATGGCTTTGTTGGAAAATGTTTGCATTGGATTTCTCCAGAATTTTTTATTTTATGGCGGGAGGGAACCGCCCCGTTAAGCGGCCGATAAAGCACCAGGATAATCATCGCTGTCGCCGCCAATGGCTGGCGGAACCCCGCCGTCTTCTTCCCCTGCAAGGTCGCACAAGCCGCGATGGTCGAGGATGAAAACGCCATTTCGTCCATCAATTTTGATCAACTCGCGCCGCGCAAGTTCGGTAAAGGTGCGGCTGACGGTATGGATGGTAAGGCCCAGGAAATCGGCAATATCACTGCGCGACATGGGCAGACGGATGAAGCTGCTCCTCCCCTCCTGCTGCTTTAGACACAGAAGAAAAGCGGCCAGACGTTCGTGTGCGGTGCGGTGGCCCATAATATATTGGTATCGCTGCGCACAGTTAATGGCCCGAAACAGAATGGACAGCTTTCCATCCTCGGGCGGCGGGGCGCCGGGACCGCTGGAAAAATCTCCAACGCGGTAACACAGCACATCAACATCGGTGACGGCTTCTGCAGCGGCTCCATATTGGCCATAATCGGCCCCAAACACATCGCCGGCAAAGTAAAATCCGGTTAAATGACGGCTGCCGTCAATATGAAAACGGCAGGTCCGAACCGTGCCATGCAGCACTTCATACCAGCGATTTGCGCGCTGCCCCTCTTCGAAAATCATCTGTCCTGCATGAAATTTCAAACTGGTGCAGCGTATCGCCTGCTTAATGCCAAATAGCCTGCGGCTATTTTCTGCCAGTTGCATTTTCTGGCGCCCATTTTCTGATACATGTTCCATTCGCGCTACCTCTCCTAAAGCGCGACCCATTATGCCCCGGGCTTGTTACCCATCGGCCAGTTTTGAAACACAACATGTGAAAGTTGATGGGCGGATGATACCCGCCGGCTGCCCATTGCGTCTATCCAGTGAGTCGCTAGACTCGTCCAACACAGGATTTCACCTATGGAAAACTACGTAGGGATATTACCCATGCCGCTCTTTACATATTTAAAATGACGTAAAATCAGAGCGGTTACCGTTGCGCTTTTGTCCTATACGGCGCGGAACTGCTTGGGTTAAGATACTATCTATAGGCCGGCTGAGATGCTATATCTCTTTGGCAAACAGAGGGATTTGTTTCGGGCTGCATACGCGTTCGTTTTTTGTTTTAACTTTTAAGCTGTGTGAAAGGCAGCGACATGGGGGCAAGTTTGTGACGTCACATTCGGCGCACAGGTGACCAATGGAAGGGATAGCTCACCATGTTGCACAAAAATGATTTTACCAATGAACCGGAATTGACCAACCGCGAAATGGAAGTTTTGGAGCATATCGCCCAAGGTCTATCCACCAAAGAAGCCGCCAAGCATCTCGACATCGCACCGCGCACCGTCGACCGGCATATCGAAAATATCCGGCTGAAGCTGCGAGCCAAAAATCGCAGTAACATGATCGCCTGCGCGGTGATGCATGGTTTGCTGAACATCAATGGGCCGAAAGTAACCGAACCAGACAGCTGCTAATGGCGGGCATGATGCACGCGAACGTCTCGATAATAGGGGCCTCCCGTTTCACATTAAGAGGCTGGCTATTGCGCTGACCTTCCATAGCCTTTTAAAAATAGATCGACGGCGCTGTTCACGCGTTTTTGGGTTGTTGCGAAATGGTCGGGATCATCTTGCCCAAATCGGCGCTCCAAATCTGCGAGGCCCTTAATCATGCCTGCCAGATGCTCTGCGGCGAGTGCGGTATCATCTATAGTGAGTTTCCCAGCGGCAACGGCTTGGTCCAACAAGGCGGATAGTGCCCCATGCAACCGGCGCGGCCCTGCATTGAGGAACAAAGTGCCGATGTCCGGATTATGTTCCGCTTCAACTGCCAAATGTCTTTCAAACCGGGTCATTTCATCACGGCTCAAAAAGGCAATCATGTTCATACCAAAACCGACCAAAGTGGCGCGTAGGTCACCGCTCACCATATCTTCGATGCTCAGGCTATCGCGCATGATGTTGCATTCTGCCTCCACGCACGCCTCGAACAAGGCCTCCTTTGTGCCAAAGCGGTTATAGACGGTCACTTTTGAAACACTGGCCTGCGCCGCGACCGATTCAATGCTGGTTTGCGCAAAACCGATTTTGAAAAACTGATCCCGCGCCGCCTTTATAATTGCCGCACTTTTGCTGGTATCGACTGGGCGGCCCTGACCAGTTTTTGGTGCAGGCGTTATCTCAGTTTCCGCCGGATCAGGCATTATTGAACGGTTCCGTATAATTAAACGTTGACGTTCAGTATATGGATTCATATGCTTACCAGCAAGTCGAATCCGAAAAGGTATGAAGCCGGTAATGAATGGACTGCCTACATGACATGGATCGCCATCCGTATGCTCACCGGCGACCGGCAGAAGTTTTTCGGCCTTTTGTTCGGCGTCGCCTTTTCGGCTTTGCTGATTTCGCAGCAGCTTACGATATTTGTGAATCTGATCGAACGGGGCGCCACGGCGGTTTATAATGTCCCTACCGGCAATGTATGGGTGATGGACCCAGTCAGCCGCACCATTGATGTCAGTTATGCGATGCCTTCGACGGCGCTTGATAAAGTGCGATCGGTCGAAGGTGTGGAATGGGCAGTGCCCATGCTGCGATCTATTGCAAATGTGCGCACGCCAGAGGGCGATTTGGAGGGTGTGGCCATTGTCGGTATTGACGATGCCACATTGATCGGATTGCCGCGCAATATCGTCGCTGGCACGCGAGAGGCGCTGTATGAACCTGACGCAGTGTTTATTGATCAAGTGGGCGCGCTGAAGCTATTCGGCGAAGGCGTCGACCCCATCGGTATGCGGCTTGAACTGAATGACCGGCGGGCGATCATTCGCGGCATCGTCGATATCAACCCCAGCTTCACCAGTCAGGTGACGCTCTATACCCGCTATTCCAACGCGCTATCGTTCGTACCGGGCACGCGCAACCGCATGACATTTGTCATCGCGCAAAGTAAAGACGGCCTGACTGCACAGCAGCTTGCCACTGCCGTTACCGAACGCACCGGCCTGCGCGCCCGCACGAGGGACGATTTTGCACAGGATGGAATTGATTTCATCATCGAAAATACCGGCATTCCGATCAATTTCGGGATCACCGTGCTGCTAGGCGTCATTGTCGGCGTTGCGATTGTCGGCCTGACATTCAGCCTGTTCATCCGCGATAATATCAAACAATTTGGCGCGCTGAAAGCTATTGGCGTGACCAATGGGAAAATCCGGATGATGGTCGCAGCGCAGGCATTGCTGGTCGGATTGATCGGATATGGTTTCGGTATATTGGGCGCAGCCGTGTTTATCTATGCCAACGCCAACCTTCCCGATTTTAAAGGTTTCTATATGCCTTGGCAGATCCCCCTGGCGACGGCGATTGTGGTGCTGGTCATGATCCTGATTACCGGCTGGTTGGCGCTGCGCAGCGTGTTAAAGACCGAACCGGCGGAGGTATTCCGGTGAGCGATAATCCGGTTGCAATTGAAATCCGCCATATCGTTAAGGAGTTTGGGAGCGGAGACAGGCTGGTACGCGTGCTGCACGGTATTGACGCCGAAATCCGTTCTGGTGAGCTGACCTATTTGGTCGGGGAGTCGGGAAGCGGAAAAACGACGCTCATCTCCATCATCGCTGGCATCCTCTTTCCCACCGAAGGCGGGGTTACTGTATTTGGTAAGGATATTTACAGCTTGTCGGATAATGATCTGGTGCGGTTCCGGCTCGACACGATCGGATTTATTTTTCAGCAATATAATCTGATCCCCACACTAACAGCGGCGGAAAATGCCGGGGTGCCGCTGGTCGCCGCAGGTATGGGCCGCAGCGAGGCAACGAAGCGGGGCCGCGATATGCTGGAAAAACTGAATATCGCGGATCAGGCCGATAAACTGCCCAAACAGCTATCGGGTGGACAGCAACAGCGCGTGGCGATTGCACGCGCGCTGGTGCATGAACCACGACTGGTGGTGTGCGATGAACCGACCGCGGCGCTTGACGCAAAATCGGGCCGCCGGGTCATGGACTTGCTGCGCGAAGTAGCCTTGGTTCAGGACCGCGCCGTAATTATCGTGACGCATGATAACCGCATTTTCGATTTGGCCGACCGTATCCTGGTCATGGAGGACGGACGGATCACACATGATGGCAAGGAAATGCCGGATCACTGATCCCGGCAGGAGATATTATATGGCTGAAGAAAGTTTGTGGACCCGTTTGCGAAAGATAAGCTTTGCGCGCACGATATTGCCGGTGCTGGCGATTATCGCGATTTTGATTGCCATATATCTGGTTGCCACCGGACAGCCCGACCGCACGCAGGAAGGCGCATTTGAAACCCCGCCTAAGGCCAGTTCTGCCATTGCCGATGCGCCGAGCGTGGCGGGCGCGGGCGTGGTAGAACCATCCAGCGAAGTCATCAATATCGGCACCAGCCTCGCCGGGCTTGTCACCAATGTCTATGTCACACCAGGGCAACAGGTGGAGCGCGGCGCGGTATTATTCGCGGTCGATGACCGGGCGATCCGGGCACGCATTCAAGAAGCAGACGCGGCCATATTGCGGGCGCGCAGCGCAAGGTCAGCGGCGCATACCGCATTAGCAACGGCGCAGCAGCAGCTGGCGCTTTACAATGGCGTGGAGGACAGCCGGGCAATATCGCGCGCCGAGGTGATTGAACGCCAAGGTATCGTCCGCAATGCCCGCGCCCAAATTACGCAGGCCGACGCGGAAATCCGCAGCGCACAGGCGCTTCGTGCGAGCGCTGAGACTGATCTTGGCCGCCTGACCGTGCGCGCGCCAATTGCCGCAGAGGTGCTGAGCGTTAACATCCGGCCCGGCGAATTTGTAAATCCCGGCGGGCAGCCAAGCGGCAGCTCCGCCTCCTATATGGAAATCGGCAATACACGGCCCATGCATATCCGCATTGATATTGACGAAAATGAAATCAGCCGCGTCGATATTGGCAGCGAAGCCATTGTCAGCCCGCGCGGCAATTCGGCCAAGCGGGTGAAGGCGACATTTGTCCGCGCCGAACCGCTGGTGACGCCCAAACGCTCGCTGACCAATTCCGCCAGCGAACGCGTTGATGTAAGAGTGCTGCAGCTCATCTATCAATTGCCCATCGACAGCGGTTTCTTCGTCGGGCAGCAGGTGGATGCGTTTGTTCGCGCCAAAAAGGATACCGCCAAAACACAGCCGAAGAAACAAACAGCTGCGGCAGACGGCCGATGACGCGCGGCTTCAAATCTTTACTCATCGTTGCAAGCCCCCTACTGCTTGCGGGCTGCGCATCGATGAAGGCGCCCGAAAGCGACCCCGCGTTCAACCCTGCCTCGGTGACTCTACCCGAAAACTTTGCTCTGGCCGGAGATGTTGCCGCGCAAGACCGCAGCGCGCTGGAAAATCTGCTCCCGGTCTATGACCCCGCCTTTGCCGAATTGCGCCAAATGGGGGAGGATAATGCACCGACATTGGAAGCGGCGCTGGCGCGTATCAATCTGGCCCGGGCGCAGGCTGCACGCGCTGGAGCCAATCGAAACCCTTATATTGGCGGCGACGGCCAAGTCACGGGGACCCGCCAAAATCCGGGCGCTTTCGGAGCGAACTTGCCCCCGGGCATTGCCATAGACCGCTATATAACAAGCTTTGGCGGCAATATCGCCGCGAGCTGGGACCCCGATATTTTCGGGCAATTGCGGGCTGGGCAGCGGGCGGCACAGATACGAATTGATGCCGCGAGCGCCGATGCCGCCGCCGTGCGGCAAACTTTGGTATCGGCCATTGCTGCTAATGTCATTGACTGGCGCACTGTGGCCGCGCGCGAAATGACGCTGCGCGATGATATCAAGACGGCACAAGAATTCATGCGCCTGACAAAAACACGCTCAAGGGCGGGGCTAGTCCCCGGCTTTGACGCGGTGCAGGCCGAAACATTGGCAGCGCAGGCAGAAGCTCAGCTGGCGCCGCTGCTTGCGGAACGGGCACGTATTATCGGCGCGCTTGTGACGTTGACCGGAAAGCCCGCCAGCGAGGTAATTGCGTCGCTGGACAAGGCGGCAATGACCGGCGCGGAAAGCGCGAAAGCTGTGCCGCCTGCGCCTGCCGCGACCCCGGCCGCCATGCTTCGTGCGCGCCCCGACATTGCGGCGGCAGAGGCGCGATTGCGCGCGGCAGATACCGACATCGCCGTTGCCGCAAAAGAGCGTTTTCCCAAACTGAACCTAACCGGCACATTGGGGCTGCTCGCCTTTGCGCTGGGTGATATATTCAGCGCGGACGCGATTGTCGGTGCGGTCGGCGCAAGCGTCGCAGGGCCGCTGCTCGATTTTGGACGCATTGATGCCGAAATTGACGCCAGCAAAGCACGCGCAAAAGAAGCTTTTGCAAATTATCGCGGCACAGTATTTGCCGCCCTTGGCGATGCGGAAACCGCTTATGGGCAAGTGGCATCCGCTCGTGAAGAGGTGACGGCGCTCAAACGCCAATATGCGTTGGAGGCCGATACCGTATATTTGGCAGGGGTCAGATACCGGCGCGGTATCGACGATTTTCGCGGCGTATTAAATGCACAGCGCCGATTGAACGCTGTCGCCGGTAATCTGGATCTCGCCAAAGGCCGCTATGACAGAGCCCGGATCGCGCTCTGGCTGGCGCTGGGCGGCAGTTGACGGGGAATATGCACATACCGCGTCATGCTCGATGATACGGGCCAATATCGCAGGCTTATCGATATACCGACTTAGCGAGTTCCAACGCTTTTCCATAATTTTCGGCTGACACCGTTTTTTTGATCAGCTTCAAAGCGTGATTCACGCGGCGTAATCGGTCGCTGGGCGCATAGTGCCGCAAATGCTGGACGATATCTTCACGGGTGGCTTCACCGTTTTGAGTAACTTCGGCGATCATCATCGACGCCAGATGATGCTGCGCCTTGTCCGCATTATATCGCCGGTTTAGCCCGTAAAAATATGCCAAAGCGACAGCCAGTGGACCGAGGACCATGCCGAACATCAAAAACATTTCAGTTTCCTTGAAATAAGCCCTGACCCTCGGCCCCGCCCCATCCTATCGCGTCAGCAGGCTGCGAGCCTGTCCAGCGATTTGGGCGAGCATCGCTGCCGATGGCGCCATATTGGTGCGAGCGCGGTCGATCATGCTGCGGAATTTGTCCACATTGGCGCGATTATCGGTCAGCCAGCTATCGGTTGTTTGCACGGGATCACCTTTTTTACCGCGGCGCAAGAAATCCAATCGGATTTCCTGAAAATCACGAGCTAGGCCCGCAACCAGCAGGCGTTCCCATGGGTCTTTGGGGTCCATTTGCATCGCGGCACCTTGCGCCCAGCCAAGCCCCAGCGCATTGCCAAGCGCGGTAAATGCCTGCGTTATCCGAATGGGATCGCCGCCTTGTTCGCACGCCAAAGCAGTGAGGCCTATCGCTCCATCCATTTGAGCCAGGCGCATAATTTGACCGGCAATTTTGCTTGGTACGCCGCTGTCGGTGAGCCGTTTGCCAAAAGCTTCGGTTATGTTTTTCGCATCTGTGGAAAGCAGCTGAGCGCGGGCATTCGACAGTTGGCCGACCACAGGCTGGTATATGGCGAGCGTGTCGCCAATGCTCCGTTTGTTACTCGCGTTGCGGATGATATCAGCCATTTGCGCGCGCACCTCGGTGGCCAATTCGCGCAGCAAAGTAAGCCGCGCGGCTTCCTCCATCTTGCAATTGTCTACCGCCTCCCAAATGGCGCTGATCCCGAATAAACGGTCCGCTAACGTAAACGCACGCGCGACCTCGCCCAGGGTGCAACCCTCTTCTTCGGCCAATTCAAATGGATGCAACATACCCAGCCGGTTAATCATGCGGTTGGCCAATTTGGTCGCGATGATTTGTGGGCGCAGCCGGTGGCTGGCTATCGCTGATTTATGCTTTGCAACCATTGCGGGAGGGAAGGCCGCATAAAGCTCATCCACCATCACGTCGTCATTGACAAAGGCCGCATCCTCAATGGCATCTTGAACCATCATTTTGGCAGTCGACAATAACACCGACAATTCAGGGCGCATCAATCCTTTTTCGTCCATCACGCGCCGCAACAGCTCATCATTTTGGGCAATACCCTCAACGGCGCGGTCGAGCCTGCCGGCGGTTTCAAATGTCTCTATCAACCGGACATAGGCGGGAAGGTCGCGTGCGCCGCCGGCCTCAGCAACCGACAATGCCAATGTTTGCAGACGGTTGTCCTCTAAGACCAATTCAGCAACATCGTGAGTCATACTGGCGAGCAGCTTTACCCGCGCCGCATCCTTTAACGCCCCTGATGCCATTTCGGTGTTGAGCGCAATTTTGATATTCACCTCATTATCGGAACAATCGACCCCGGCGCTATTGTCGATAAAGTCGGTGTTGATCCGCCCGCCATTGAGCGCAAAGGCGATCCGCCCCGCTTGGGTGATTCCCAAATTTGCGCCCTCGCCGATAACTTTGGCTTTTACGCTTTTGGCATTGACGCGAATGGCATCATTTGCATGATCGCCCACCTCGCTATTGCTTTCGCTGTCATCCTTCACATAGGTTCCAATGCCGCCAAACCAGATGAGCTGAACCTCGCTTTTCAAAATTGCGCGGATCAACTCGGACGGCTCCATCTCCTTTTTGTCGAGCCCCAGCAATTTGCAAATCTCGTTGCTCGGTTTTACGCTTTTGGCATTGCGTGAAAAAATACCGCCGCCCTTGGATAGCAGCTTCGGATCATAATCCTCCCAGCTTGAGCGGGGCAAAGCAAATAGCCTTTTACGTTCTTTCCAGCTTTTTGCTGGATCGGGATCAGGGTCGATAAAAATATTGCGATGGTCAAAGGCCGCGACCAATTTGATCGCTTTCGATAATAGCATCCCGTTGCCAAAAACATCGCCCGACATATCGCCAATACCGGCGGCCGTGACAGGCTGTTTTTGCACATCGATGCCCATTTCGGCAAAATGCCGCTGCACCGAAATCCAACCTCCTTTGGCAGTTATCCCCATGGCTTTATGGTCATAACCCACCGACCCGCCGCTTGCAAAAGCGTCGCCCAGCCAGAACCCATGTTCAATGGCGATGGCATTGGCCGTATCGGAAAATGTGGCCGTCCCTTTATCAGCCGCCACCACAAAATAGGGATCATCACCGTCGCCGATAACGACGCTTTTAGGATGAACTATCTTTCCGCCGACAATATTATCGGTCACCGACAACAATGTGCGGATGAAAATGCGGTAGCTTTCTTTGCCCTCTTCGAACCAAGCATCGCGGTTGACGCGCGGATCAGGCAAGCGTTTCGGATAAAATCCGCCCTTGGCCCCTGTCGGCACAATCACCGCATTTTTCACTCGCTGCGCCTTCATCAGGCCTAATATCTCGGTGCGGAAATCATCGCGGCGGTCGGACCAGCGTAAGCCCCCGCGTGCGACAGGTCCGGCGCGCAAATGGATTCCTTCGACGCGCGGGCTATATACCCATATTTCGCGCCAAGGCTTTGGTTCGGGCAGCCCCGGAATTTTGGCGCTGTCCAATTTGAACGCCAACGCCGTTTCGGCGGCAGGTGCATAGGCATTGCTGCGCAAAGTTGCCTGCACCACCGCACGGAACAAGCGAAGCACCCGGTCTTCATCAATTGCGGCGACATCCGCAAGGCCGCTATCTATCGCTCTTTCAAGCTTAGCCGCAGCCTTTTGCCGGTCCTCTTTGGCCTGCGGGTCGTGTAAGGCCGCGAACAGAGCGATGATCGCCTGGGTCACGGCCGGGTTTTTGGCCAAGGCTTCCACGACATTCAACATGCCATAGCTGAGCCCGGTTTGCCGCAAATAACGGAACCAAGCGCGCAGCCATAATGCCGCCTGAGGTTCCAATGCGGCAGCGACGATTAACTGGTTAAACGCATCATTTTCAGCGTCCCCGTCCAGCACCTGAGCCAAGGCAGTTTCTAATATATCAGCCCGCGCCATGACGGACGGCACATCGACATTATTTTTCAACTGCAATGTGAAATCATGAATATAGGCAAGCTTACCCTCATCCAATGGCCGGGGCGATTCTTCGATAACGTTAAAGCCGAAATTTTCGAGCGCCGGAACAACATCGCTTAAAGGCAGCGCGCCGCCCGCATTATAGACCTTCAGGCCCAATTTACTGGCAGCAGCATCGGGCGAATGCAGCCGGACGATCTTGGTCTGTTCGCGCTCCATGCGGACGAGGCAGAGCATATCCTGCGCCGCCTCCTCGGTCGAATAAGCGGCGCGGTAGGTTGCCGAAAATGCCTTCCCGTAATGCACCAGCATGGCCGCCGCGCGCTTTTCATCGAGCAGCCGGGCAAGCTCAGCCTCAACAGCCGGTTCCCAGCCGCGGACCATCAGCTCCAATTTCTCGTCCAGCCCGGCCTCATCAACCTTGACCGACCGGTCCGGCAAGTCGAGCGTATAACGGATCAGCGCAATCCCCGCATCTTCCAATGTGATTGACCAGCCCAGCAGATTAGCGCCCGCTGCATCGGTCAACATATTGGAAATCGCCTGCCGCATGGCGGTGGACACATCATCGCGGCGCAGCCAGACAAATACGAATAGATGCCGCCCCAGCGGAGAGCGGACAGCAAGCAATTTCGGTCTGGGCCGGTCGGTGAGCGACATCGCGGTCAATGTCACCCGCTCCAGATCATCAGGCCTTAACGAAACCAATAAATCATGCGGCAACGCGGTCAAAACGTGCGCCATCGCCTTTCCGGCGTGCCCCGCTGGATCAAAGCCAAATTTCTGCATCAGCGCCTGCATATGCGTGCGCAGCAGCGGCACCTCCATCGGCCCGCTGGCGCTTGCCTCGCTCGTCCATAGCCCCGCAATAACCGATAGAGCTGTGATTTTCTTCCCATCCATTACCGGCACGAGCAACAGGTCGAGCAGCACATTACGGTGCACACGCGACAAACGATTGGCTTTCAGGATCAATGGCGCCTGCCCGCCTTTTTCAAACCAGTCAAATGCCAAAGCAACGCTCGCCTCGGACAATATTGGTGCCTCGCTGGCCCGTGAAATACCCAGTTTGGAGCTACGCTTGCCATCGCGGCTTAAATGTTCATGACCCAGGACAGTCATATTGCCATTTTGGAACCAGCGGATCAATTCCGCGCCTTCACCGCCGGGCAACGCGGCAATATCCTTGTCCATTTCGGCCAGCATCGCTTGCCAATCGGATACAGCGCATCTGACCTCAAATAATATTTCGGTCAGCTGCTGTTCCAAGATTCTGCGATGCTTGGAATCGATCCGATCGGCTTCGACATATATGACCGATTCAGCGGTGCCATCATCCAATCGCTTGGCACTCAGTGACAAAAGCTGGCCTTTGTCGTTACGTGTCACCGTGACAACCGGGTGGATTACCCGCTGGACATTCACTCCGTTGGCCACCAGCGCGGCCGCGACCGAATCCACCAGAAACGGCATATCGTCATTGCAGATTATAATCCGCGTTGCGAGCCGTCCCATTTGGTCGGTAAAGCTGGCGGCTTTAATCGCGACGCTTCCCGCCTTGCGCGTCAATCCCGTTTCTAAAGCAAAATATGCGGCATCGCGGCAGGCCGCATCATCAAACCCTTCATCCTCGCCCGGCAAGGTGTTAGCAGCAAAAGCCGCCATCATCGGTTTAATCAGTTTGCTATCAATCGTGGCGGGGGTTTTTGCGGTTTTGCTCGCGGCCATTTATGTCCTCTTTCCATGTCGCAAATGGGAATTTGGGTTGCCCCTCTATGCGCCTGTTGGCATGCGCATACAAGCTTCATAGTTTCAATTGTGACTAGAGGCAGGCCATAGTTAAATGCTACTCGCCCACACGATGTTGCCGTTGCGTCAAAGCTCAGCTAAGCATTGGCCCTAGCATATATTGCACAGAAAAAGGGACTGGGGAGCATATGACAACCACCACCGCAAATGGCGAACACCAAATAGGCCATAATCGCCTTCAATGGCAGATGCTGGCGGGCTTTGCCACAGGACTGTTGCTTGGCCTTGCGGTGTATAGCTTTGCCGGCGGTGCGCAATGGGTCGAATATGTTGTCACCTATGTCACCAACCCGATTGGCCAGATTTTTCTGCGCTTGCTATTCATGCTTGTCATCCCGCTGTTATTTTCCGCACTGGTTGTCGGCGTCGCCGAAATGGGCGAGGCAGCGGCGCTGAAAAAAATCGGTATCCGCACACTGGTCTATACGGTTGTCGTTTCTTCCATCGCCGTGGCGGTCAGTTTGACGGTGGTAAATGTCCTGCAACCGGGCGCAGGTGTTGACCGGGCAGCGGCGCAAGAATTACTGGTTCAAGGGCAAGAGGGTGCAAAGGGTATTGTCCAAAAATCCGCCGAGACCCCGTCCGGTGTCGATGCTGTTATCAATATCGTGCCCAGCAATTTCATCACAGCGATGAGCCAGAATGATATTCTGGCGGTGATGTTCTTCGCCTTGTTTTTCGGCATCGGACTGTTGCTCACCAATAGCCCAAATACCGAAAAGCTGAAACAAGGGATTGAAGCGGTTTTTGAAATCTCAATGAAGCTGATCGGTCTGGTTATCCGATTGGCGCCGATTGCGATATTCTGTTTCATGTTCAATCTGGCATCTCAATTTGGGTGGGAGATTATTGAAAAACTTGCCGCCTATGTCGGCGTGGTGCTCCTTGCTCTTGCCATTCAGATGTTCGGAGTGTTTCCGATCATCCTGAAATTTATCGCGCGAAAGTCCCCGATCGCATTTTTCAGCGAAACCCGCGAAGCTTTCGTAATGGCTTTCTCCACCGCATCATCCAATGCCACGCTGCCCACCGCGCTGCGCGTGGCCAAAGACCAGTTGAAGCTTCCCGAAAAAGTATCGCGTTTTGTCCTGACCATTGGGGCCACCGCCAACCAAAATGGCACCGCGATGTTCGAAGGGGTGACGGTCCTGTTCCTCGCGCAGTTTTTTGGCGTTGACCTCACTTTGCAGCAGCAGCTGTTCGTTATGCTGATCTGCATCTTGGGCGGGATTGGTACCGCTGGCGTGCCCGCAGGTTCGCTTCCTGTTATCGCCCTGATCCTAGCAGGCATCGGCGTACCGCCAGAAGCATTGGGCCTGATTTTGGGTGTCGATCGCTTGCTGGATATGTGCCGCACCACATTGAATGTGATCGGTGACTTGGTGGCCGCGCAGGTTATTTCATCGCAAACGCTCGCTGCGGAGGCCAAGGCAGGACTGGGGGCAGAGGCAGGGCCCAGCTAACGCGCGACCCTATGGCTGAATGATGATTTTGGTGCCATCGGGCACCAGTTTCCATATCTGCGCAATTTCAGCATTGCTGAGCGCGATACAACCATCGGTCCAATCGCGCGCTATCACCGGGTCGTTATAGCCATTGGGTTGCCCGTGAATAAAAATATCGCCGCCCGGATCCTTGCCCTGCGACTTTGCATAAGCGCGGTCGGCGGCATTGGGATAGGAGATGCGCAGAGATAAATGATACCGGCTGGCTGGATTGCGGCCATTGATGCGATATTCGCCTTCGGGGGTTTTTTCATCGCCCTCAAACTGTTTATGCCCGGCTGGCGCATCGCCAAAGCGAATGCCAGAATAGCGGGCAATTTCGGTATCACCGTCATATAGGATCAACACACGGTCGCTTTTATCGACGATTATCCGATTGGCCTTCACGCCATCAGCAACCACAGGAAGGCTGGTCGGAGATGTCGCTGGAGCTGCGGGAATGGCCATGGCGGGCTTATCGGCTTCTTGTGTCTGGGGTATAGGCTGTCCCTCGGCGCAGGCGGCCAATGACATGGCGATCAGCGCGCAAGGCAGCTTAATCCGCAAAGGGATCTCTCACCAAAATAGTATCCTCGCGCTCGGGCGATGTGCTGACACAGGCCACGGGGCATTCAATCAATTCTTCGATACGCTTGACATATTTGATCGCTTGCGCGGGCAAATCGGCCCAGCTGCGTGCGCCTGCGGTCGTACCCTGCCAGCCTGGCATTTCTTCATAGACTGGTTCAACTTTGGCCTGATCCGCAGCATGCGGCGGCAGATAGTCATATTCCCTGCCATCCAAACGGTAGCCGATGCAGATTTTGATCGTCTCCAGCCCATCCAATACGTCAATCTTGGTCAGTGCAATGCCCGATACGCCCGATACCGCACAGCTTTGTCGCACCAATACTGCATCAAACCAGCCGCAGCGGCGTTGCCGTCCGGTGACCGTGCCAAATTCATGTCCGCGCTCACCCAGTCGCTGCCCGACATCGTCCTGCAACTCGGTAGGGAAAGGTCCTGATCCCACGCGGGTCGTGTAGGCCTTTACAATACCCAAGACATAGCCAACGCCAGACGGACCAATGCCGGTGCCGCTCGATGCCGTACCCGCAACCACATTCGAACTCGTTACAAACGGATAGGTGCCATGGTCAATGTCCAGCAACACACCCTGCGCACCTTCGAACAATATCCGCTTACCCTCGCGCTTTGCTTGATTCAGCGTGCGCCAGACCGGCTTAGCAAAGGGCAGGATAAAGGCGGCGATATCCCAAAGGTCATCCAGCAAGCGTTGCCGGTCAATCGGCTGTTCGCCAAATCCTTTACGCAGCGCGTCGTGGTGCGCACAAATCCGATCAAGCTGTGGTCCCAAGTCATCAAGATGTGCTAGGTCACACACGCGGATCGAACGCCTGCCCACCTTATCTTCATATGCAGGGCCAATGCCGCGCCCTGTGGTGCCGATCTTGCCGCTTCCTGCAGCCGCTTCGCGCAAGCCATCGAGGTCACGGTGAAAAGGCAGGATGAGGGGAGCATTTTCGGCAACCTGCAGATTTTCAGGGCTGATTTCGACGCCCTGACCTTTTAGCTTGGCCACTTCATCGCGGAAATGCCAGGGATCGAATACCACGCCATTACCGATCACCGACAAAGTACCGCGCACTATTCCGCTGGGCAAAAGCGATAATTTATAGACATTATCTCCAATGACCAGCGTATGTCCGGCATTATGGCCGCCCTGGAATCTCGCAACAACATCGGCTTTGCTCGACAGCCAATCGACGATTTTGCCTTTACCCTCATCGCCCCATTGAGCGCCAATTACCGTTACGTTAGCCAAGTGATTTTCCCTGCAATAAAGTTCCGCCCGTCCCTAGTGCGGAGCACAAGATTCGTCCAGCATTACCGCGCCGCATCCTTTCACTCGGTCGGCACGGCCCTGCCATTATGCAATATATGCCCGCAGCCCAGCCGCCGCGCATCATCATGTCCGTCGAGCGCCGCTATCGTTATCCAGCCTTCACCGCGCAGCCGCGCCGCCTTTGCTGGGTCCGTGCCAAGCGGCAGGAATAACCGTTTATCTTCATCAGCATCCAAAATCCCGTCCATCAGCGGGTCGGGATAGAGGGAGAATCCGGTCGCGGCCTCTTCGCTGCCATCATCGCGGGTAATGGTATAGGTGCCGCCCCGGCCGAGCGCGGCTGCATGACCGCGTGCAAACAAGGTAAAGCCAAACCAGCTTTGATATTCAAATCCGTGCCTTTCGGTCGGATCAAGCGTGATCGTTGCTCGGCCCTCTAACCGTTCTGCAATCTCCCGCAGCCCCGCAATACGCGACGACAATAGCCCATCACTATCAATCGCCTCCAGCTTTGCTGCTGCCTCTGCAAAAGGTCCTGTTGCCTCCAAAAGCGGCAGATAGGCCTGTGCGCCCAGCGCAGCAAGGCCGCCTGCATCTTTCATATCAAGCTCTGTGCGGACAGCATCAATTTTTTCGGACGGCAGCGGTAACGCATCCTTGGCCAGCAGCTCGACCAAATCAGGCAATGTGAAATCCGCGATAATGTCTTTAACGCCCGCAGCCTCCAGCGCTTCGATGGCAACTGCGACGATTTCACTGGCCGCAGCGACACTGTCATTGCCAATCAGCTCCGCGCCCAATTGGGTGATTTCCCGCTCTGGCCTCAGCGGTGCTGCTTTCAAACGAAGCACATGACCGCGATAGGACAGGCGCAAAGGCCGCGCCGCATCAGCGAGCCGGGTCGTCGCAATGCGCCCCACCTGCACCGTAATGTCACCGCGCAATGCCAGTGTATGCCCGGATACCGGATCGCTGAACCGCAGCAACCGGTTACGCATCATACCGCCGCTGCGCGCTGCCATGGTCTCTTCAAATTCGGCCATGGACGGTTCTACCCGGCCATAGCCATGGCTTGCCAAAACATCGAGCATGGCACGGGTCAGCTTTGCGGCCGAGGCAGCATGAGGCGGCAAACGATCCCGAAAACCTTCGGGCAATAGGTCGGATGGTATGTTGGTCATAGGAACTTAGCCCTCTCCCCCGAGGAGAGAGGGCTGTCAATGTTAAAACTTAAGCGCCTTTACCGTCTTCACGCCTGCCAGCTTACAAACATCGTCGAGCACCGGCTGCGGTATTTCCGAATCCATAGTAAGCAGCAAGATGGCCTCACCGCCCGCATGGCGGCGGCCCAGCTGGAATGTGCCGATGTTAAGGCCAGCTTTGCCGAGTGCCGTACCCACGCTGCCGATAAATCCGGGCGCATCTTCGTTAACGATATAGAGCATATCGCCGGTCAGCTCTGCCTCCATGCCGATGCCGAAAATTTCAACCAGGCGCGGCGCATTGTGACCGAACAGCGTTCCAGCGACCGATTTCGGTCCTTGCTCGGTTTCCACGGTCACGCGCACCAATGTCTGAAACGCGCCTTCGCGTTCGTGGCGCACTTCGCTGACTTCCAAACCGCGTTCTTTCGCTAGGAACGGCGCGTTGACCATATTCACCGTGTCGGAATATCGGCGCATAAAACCAGCCAGAACCGCTCCAGTAATCGGCTTGATATTCAACTTCGCCGCCGCACCTTCAACCTCAATCGCGATCTTGGTCAAATTGCCATGCGACAATTGCCCAACCAGCGAGCCAAGCTGTTCAGCAAGCGCCATGTAAGGTTTCAACTTCGGCGCTTCTTCTGCACTCAGGCTGGGCATATTGAGCGCATTCGTAACCCCGCCATTGACGAGATAATCGGCCATCTGCTCGGCCACTTGCAAAGCAACATTGACCTGCGCTTCATTGGTCGATGCACCCAAATGGGGCGTGCAGATGAAGCCCGGGGTGCCGAAAAGCGGTGATTCCTTGGCAGGCTCCGTTTCAAACACATCCAATGCAGCACCGGCGACATGGCCGCTATCAAGCGCCGCTTTCAATGCCGCTTCGTCGATCAATCCCCCGCGGGCACAATTGATAATCCGCACGCCCTGTTTGGTCTTTGCCAGATTTTCCTTCGACAGGATATTGCGCGTCTGATCGGTCAGCGGCGTGTGCAGCGTGATGAAATCGGCCCGGGCGAGCAGATCGTCCAACTCGACTTTTTCAATGCCCATTTCAACCGCGCGATCCGCAGTCAGGAAAGGGTCAAAAGCCACGACCTTCATTTTCAGTCCCAGTGCGCGGGTGGCAACGATACCGCCGATGTTCCCGGCTCCGATCAGGCCCAAGGTCTTACCGGTCAGTTCCACGCCCATGAAGCGGTTCTTTTCCCATTTGCCCGCCTGTGTTGACGCGTCGGCCTCTGGAATTTGCCGGGCCAGTGCAAACATCATGGCAATGGCATGTTCCGCCGTGGTGATGCTGTTGCCAAAGGGCGTGTTCATCACGACGACGCCTTTGGAGGAAGCAGCAGGAATATCGACATTGTCGACGCCGATACCGGCCCGGCCAATGACTTTCAGATTGGTCGCCGCATCAAGGATAGCCTGCGTCACTTTGGTTGAGCTGCGGATGGCGAGGCCGTCATATTCGCCAATCCGCGCCATCAACTGTTCAGGCGTTTCGCCGGTAATCACATCGACGTCACAGCCGCGCTCTTCAAATATGCGGGCTGCGTTGGGATCCATGCTGTCGGAAATAAGTACTTTTGGTTTTGTCATGATTTGGTTCCTTGGAACAAAAATGGAGATAATGATAATCCGTCATGCTGAACTTGTTTCAGCATCTATTCTGCATCTTAAACCATTGGTCTGAGAGGACGGATGGACCCTGAAACAAGTTCAGGGTGACGGTATTTTTTAGGACCGCGTTGTGTGATAGGCCCAATCAAGCCACGGACCGAGCGCTTCGACATCGGCGGTATCCACCGTCGCCCCGCACCATATCCGCAGGCCAGCCGGCGCATCGCGGTATCCGGCAATGTCGTAAGCGGCATTTTCCGCCTCCAGCAATCCGGCCATTTTCTTGATGAAATCGGCATCTGCGCCTTCAACGGTCAAGCAGACCGACGTGGTTGAGCGGGTCGCTTCATCCTTCGCCAAATGGCCCAGCCAATCGTGGTCGGCAACGATTTTGCCAAGCGCTGCGGCATTGGCATTGCTCCGCGCCATCAAGCCGGAAAGTCCGCCAACAGACTTTGCCCATTCCAGCGCAAAAATCACATCTTCGACCGCCAGCATGGACGGGGTATTGATCGTCTCACCTTTGAAAATACCTTCGGCAAGCGCGCCTTTCGACATCAACCTGAATACCTTTGGCAGCGGCCATGCGGGCGTGTAATTTTCCAACCGCTCGACGGCGCGGGGGCCAAGGATGATGACACCATGCGCGCCTTCGCCGCCCAAAACTTTCTGCCAGGAAAATGTGGTAACATCCAGCTTATCCCAAGGCATATCATAAGCGAACACCGCCGAGGTCGCATCGTTGAAAGTTAAACCTTCACGATCATCCGATATCCAATCGCCGTTCGGGACGCGCGCACCCGACGTCGTGCCATTCCAAGTGAAGACAACATCATGGCTGAAATCAACTACACTCAAATCGGGTATCTCGCCATATGGCGCATTCATGACGTTGGCGTCCAGCTTTAGCTGCTTGTTCACATCGGTGACCCAGCCTTCGCCAAAGCTTTCCCATGCCATCATGGTAACCGGGCGAGCGCCGAGCATGGTCCACATCGCCATTTCAATCGCACCAGTGTCAGATCCCGGAACAATACCGATGCGGTGGGTGTCGGGCACTTGCAGCACTTCGCGCATCAGATCGATCGCAAGCTGCAAACGCGACTTGCCGATCTTTGCGCGGTGCGAGCGGCCCAGTGATTCAGTGCTGAGTTTGGAAACATCCCAGCCCGGCGGTTTTGCACAGGGGCCAGAGGAAAACTGAGGACGCGCAGGACGCACGTCTGGCATAGGTAACTTAGTCATAAAACGCTTCTCCTTACAGAGAGCTCGCGCGGCGTTGGGACCGCGTGGCCCGCCGCCGCCAATAAAGACAGCGGCGGTTTAGTCAAGCGTTATGGGATAGGCCGCGCTATTTTTGATCAATATCCCTTTTTGCGAAACAGCACTTTACCGCGCTGTGCCACATAGAGTTTCTCCAGCGATACCGGGTGGAAATAGGCTTCTACCCGCTGACCTTCAGGGGTCGTGCCATACACTTCATAGCAACCGCCATCGACTTTTGATTTACGGATTTGCCAGCCTTCTTTTTTCAACTTGGCCTCCAATTCGGCACGTGGTTTCCAACCCGATTCGGGACCGGCCTTACACGTAATCGCGCCTGTGGCATGGGCCGGGCTCGCGCTGAATGTTGCGATGGCGGCGGCAGCACAGATGGAGAGGATGAGGTAATGACGCATAGATTTAAGCTCCTGCTTTATAGGGGATTTTGAAATTGAAAATACGGGCTGCATACAGCAGCATTAACGGCGTGAAATGAATCCAAGCTTCCACCGGACTGCTATGCACCCACAGCCAATGCAAAAGCGTCAACACCGCCGCTGGATAAACCAATCGCTGCAGCTTCTTCCAACCCGCCTTTAACCGGCGCATCGATAGATTATTGCTGCTGAGCGCGATAGGCAGCATGATGAAAAGCGCCGCCCATCCGGTCCAGATACCCGGCAGCAGCACTTCATCCCAAATCGCATCCCATGCGCCCATATCGGTCATGTAAAAATACAGATGAAACAGCGCATAGATAAATGCCGCGACGCCCAACGCCCGGCGCCTTTCCAGCATCCAACGGAGCCAAGGCTGCAAACCAGCAACTGCAATGAATGGGCCGATCATCATCGCCAATATCATCCAGCGCGCGGCCCATTCGCCGCTATGCGCGGTTGCTTCCATAAAGTCGGCTGAACCATTCGCCAGACGCAGCAATAGGAACATGCCCGGCACAGCCAGCACGGCCCAAAAGAATATTTTGTTATTGAGAACCATTCTCATAAACATTGCGATAATGAGTTGTGCGGATGCGGTCAATGACGAAATTCTTAGGTTTATATTAACCATCCTTCATGAATATCACCCTATGGCAAAATTATTGAAAACCATTCCGATTTGCGCCGCCGTCCTTGGCCTGTCAGCTTGTATTCCATTCAGCGAGGCTCCAAAATCAAGCCGTAGCAACAGCGCATTTTCCTCTCCCGATGCGCGACTATGTCTGAGCAATTTGGAACGGGCAAAGATCAGCTTTGCAGCTTTACCAGACACACAATATGGCGGCGGTTGCCAAGCCGTCAATTCGGTTCGCTTGATTGATTTTGGCACGCCGACATCCAACCTGGGTCCGATGACCTGCAATCTTGCCAGCGGCTTTACCGGTTGGGCCCGTGATGTGGTCCGGCCGGCGGCGCGCAAGTATCTGGGTTCCGATCTTGCCCGTATCGAAACATCGGGCACCTATAGCTGCCGCCGGGTGAGCGGTAGCGGCAATCTATCGCAGCACGCATCGGCCAATGCGGTTGATGTATTTGCCTTTGTGACCAAAGACGGCAGGCGAGTTACCGTATTAAATGGCTGGAATGGCGACAGCCGCGAAAGCAAGTTCCTGCGGCAAATTCACGCCGATGCGTGCGGCCGGTTCGGCACCGTTCTGGGCCCCCAATATAATCAGCAACATCGCAATCATTTCCACCTCGATATGTCGCCCTCACGGCTGAACGGCAATTCATATTGCAGATAGATATTGCAGCCATGTTCCGATCCGCTATCACAGGGTCATGACAAATAAAGACCTAAAAGAGCGCCATTTCTACCGCGCGAAACAAGAAGCCAGCTTTGCAAAAGAAAAAGCATTGCAAACGCCGCAGACGCAAAGCGATGCTTATCAGCTAGCATTTCAGGACACAGAATTTCTGCTCCGCGAAGAATTGCGGCCCGTGCGGTTCCAGCTCGAATTGCTGAAACCTGAAATGCTTTTGAATGAAGCGAAAATCGCGTCGACATTGGTGATTTACGGCTCGGCGCGGATTCCAGAGCCGGCGAAGGCCGACGAATTGCTGGCCCAAGCCACCGACGAGCGCAGCAAAATTATTGCGCAGCGGTTAAAGGATAAATCCAAATATTATGACGAAGCGCGCAAGCTTGCCCGGCTCGCCAGCGAATGCGGCATCGTCACCGACGAAGGTGAGCGGCATTTTGTCGTCTGTTCCGGCGGCGGCCCGTCAATTATGGAGGCAGCCAACAGGGGCGCAGATGATGCCGGTAAAGAGTCGATCGGCCTCAACATCGTGCTGCCCCATGAACAGGCTCCCAATGGATATGTAACCCCGGATTTAAGCTTTCAATTTCACTATTTCGCGTTACGCAAAATGCACTTTTTGATGCGGGCACGCGCGTTGGCGGTATTCCCCGGCGGTTTTGGTACGTTTGATGAATTTTTCGAAACTTTGACGCTGATTCAGACCGGCAAGATGGAGCCACTGCCCATATTGCTTTTTGGCAAGGATTTTTGGAACCGGGTGATCAATTTTGAGGAGCTCGCGCTTGAAGGCACGATCAGCCCGGATGATTTGAACCTGTTTCAAATGGTCGACAGCGCCGAGGATGCCTGGAGCATCATTCGCCGTTTCTACGACCTGCCCTGCGGATAAGTTACTTTAATTCGGAGAGGTAGGCGATTAACGCCTTGCGTTCTTCTGCGCTGCGCACACCCGAAAAGGCCATTCGGGTTCCCGCCACGGCGCGGGCCGGCGATTCAATATACGCGTCCAAAGCGGCTTCATCCCAAATGCCGCCTTTATTGGCCAGCGCCTGCGAATAGCTAAATCCCGGAACCGATGCAATTTTGCGGCCCACTATGCCATGCAGGTTCGGGCCAAGTCCATTTGCACCACCCTTTTCGATGCTATGGCAAGCGGCGCAGCGTTTGAAGACTGTCTCGCCCGACACAGCGGCAACATCGGCTGAACCGGAACCACCGTCTTTCTGCCCGCAAGCAGACAGGGTTAGCATACCAACCGCAAGAACGGCGTATGAACGCATTATTTTTTAGCAGCTGGCTCTGCGCCCGCCGGTGTGGCGGCAGCTGGAGCTGGAGCTTCTGCTCCGGCAGGAGCAGCGGCTGGCGCTTCCGCGCCTGCTTTAGCGTCCGCAGGTGCAGCAGCTGCGCCGTCAGCAGGTGCAGGCTCGGCTCCGGCGGCAACGGGCGCAGGCAATGGCAGGTTGGAACCTTGGCTATTCAAATACACAATCAAATTCGCGCGATCTTCGGGTTTACCCAAACCAGCGAAGCTCATTTTTGTGCCGGGCGCATATTTTTTCGGGCTGGTCAGCCATTTATTCATGCCTTCAAAATCCCAGACGCCGGGAACAGATTTCAGCGCATCACTGTAAGCAAAGCCGGGCGCATGGCCATGAGTTTTCCCCAAAGCTGCCCATAAATTAGGACCAATACCATTTGCGCCGCCCTGCGCAATAGTGTGGCAGGCAACGCATTTCTTAAATACTTTCTCGCCCTCGGCTACGTCCGCCGCAGCGAGCAAATTCGCGAGCGGCACAGCAGCTTCACCGCCGCCTTCCGATGATTCGACGCCTTCAGGCGCATATCCCTGCTCACCCACTTTAGGCGTTTCGGCATGGAAAACTTCGCCAAAAGCAATGGATAGGCCCAACGCGGCAATACCCGCACCCAATACCCAGCCAGCGATTGTGTTGCTACGATCATTCATCGAATTTCAGCCCCATAGGTCTTTGCGGACCAAAAAATAAACGGTCCTTTGGAAATTTACCCCGTCCCTCTAATGCCCCTTCAAATGCCGCGCAAGAGCCGATTACGTCATATCTATTGCAAAAGCTGCAAATGATAAACCGGCTTGCCCCCCGCAACCGCCTGCCCTATCGCCCGCAAATTATGGAAAGCTATCCGAAACTTGCGTTAGAACACGTACATGAAATGACGGCAATCGCCATGCGCGATCCCGCTAAAGCCGTGAGTTTTCAGGGCGCGCCCGGTGCCAATTCGAATATCGCGGCGCTCCAATATGACGCCCATTGCCTCCCCCTGCCGTGTTTTTCATTTGAAGACGCGATTGACGCGGTCAAGGATGGGCGGGCATCGCGCGCGATAATTCCAATCGAAAACAGCCTGCATGGCCGCGTCGCCGATATCCATTTCCTGCTTCCCGAATCGGGTCTGTTGATCATTGCCGAACATTTCATGCCGATCCAACATTGCCTGATGGCCAAAGATCCGCAGGCAAAGCTGACCAGCGCCGTCAGCCACCCGCAGGCGCTGGGCCAATGCCGACATTATCTTCGCGAACATAATATTATCCCGATCGCTTTTGCCGATACCGCTGCTGCGGCGGCGCTTGTCGCTGGTAACAATGATCCGGGCGCGGCGGCCATTGCTCCCCCCACCGCCGCCAAGCTATATGGTCTGCACCCGGTCACCGACAATATTCAGGACGCCGATCATAATACGACACGCTTTGTCGTGTTAGCCAAGGACGAGGCGCTCAAGCCGGTTCGCGGCGCACAGGATGATCAGATCTGGATGACCACTTTCATTTTTGAAGTGAAGAATATCCCGGCGGCTTTGTATAAAGCTATGGGCGGCTTTGCGACCAACGGCGTCAATATGACGAAATTGGAAAGCTACCAACATGGCGCCAGCTTCTCTGCCGCTGAATTTTATGCCGATATTGAGGGCGCACCGGGCGATGCAGCCGTCGACCGGGCCTTGGCCGAGCTTGCCTTCCACTGCAATACCGTTCGGATATTGGGCACCTACCGCCAAGAACGCAAGCGCGGGTAAGCACAAAGCCGCGCCCGGCACAAAAATAGCAAAGCCTGTTTTACGGGCACAATTACGCCACGCCAAAGAAGGGAGAATCGACAAAGAATGTCGTTGATCGAATTGCCCTAGCTTTTGCGCACCTATTTCTTACATTAGCAGCAGATTAAGCAGAGGATATGAAATGCAGTTTGTCAGGGGCGCTTGGAAAATATTGGTGGCATTGAAGGATGGATTGGCGTTGCTTTTCCTTATCCTGTTTTTTGCGATGTTGTTTGCGCTGTTAAAAAGTGCGCCCAACCCTGCCAATGTGCGCGACGGCGCTCTGCTGATCGATATTGACGGTTTTATCTCGGAACAGCCCGCTGCTGTTGATCCCATAGCTACGCTGCTGTCTGGACAGGCACCGGTTGGTGAATATCGGCAACGCGATATTATTCGGGCATTGAAACTGGCCGAAACCAATGACGAAGTTAAGGCCGTGGTGTTTGATCTTGACGGATTTCTGGGCGCCGGACAGGTAAGCTTATCCGGCATTGGCGATGCCATTGACAGCGTCAAAAAATCAGGAAAGCCTGTCTATAGTTACGCAACTGCCTATAGCGATGATGGATATCAAATTGCCGCTCATGCCTCGCAAATCTGGATGGACCCGATTGGCGGCGTGGTTGTCACTGGGCCCGGCGGAACGCAGCCTTATTATAAGGGCTTGCTCGATAAGCTGGGGATTAAAGCCAACGTATATCGCGTCGGCACCTATAAAAGCGCGGTGGAACCATTCATCCGCAGCGACCAGTCTACGGAATCCAAAGAGGCATTGAAGGCCGTATATGATGAGATATGGGGCGAATGGCGCCGCGATGTGGCGGCCGCTCGCCCGGCGGCGCAACTCGACAATTTGATCAATGATCCAGCCGCCGCCATCGAAGCGGTGCAAGGCGATTTGGCTAAGCTCGCCATCGACAATAAACTGGTCGATAAGCTGGGTGACCGGATCGCATTCGGAAAATTTGTTGCCGAAAAAGCAGGAAAAGACCCAGCGGAAACGCTTGGTGGATATGCATCAACGCCAATGAATGCGCTGCTGGCCGCCAACGCCCCTGACGATAGCGGCGACCCGATTGCGGTTGTTACCGTGGCCGGAACAATCGTCGATGGCGAGGCTGGCCCCGGCACGGCAGCTGGCGATACGGTTTCCGACCTGATTTACAGTGCAATCGAAAATGACGATGTAAAAGCTATCGTGTTAAGAGTGGATTCGCCCGGTGGTTCAGTCTTGGCCTCTGAAAAAATTCGGCGCGCGCTCGAACGGGCAAAGGAAAAGAAGCTGCCCGTGGTCGTATCCATGGCCAATTTGGCGGCGAGCGGCGGATATTGGGTCTCCACGCCCGCCGATGCGATATTTGCTGAACCTTCAACCATTACCGGGTCAATTGGCATTTTCGGCGTCATCCCCAGCGGTAAGGAAGCGCTGGCCAATATTGGCGTGAATGCCGATGGCGTCAAAACGACACCTCTGGCGGGTGAGCCGGATGTATTGAACGGCTTCAGCCCCGATTTTGATCGTTTTGTCCAAAGCACGATTGAAAAAGGCTATCGCGATTTTTTAAGCCGCGTCGCAAAGTCCCGCAGCAAGTCGATGGATGAAGTGGACGCAATTGGCCAAGGGCGCATTTGGGCCGGCGGAACCGGGCGTCAAATCGGTCTCGTTGACCGGTTAGGCGGAATTGATGACGCGCTGGCCGAGGCGGCAAAGCGGGCGAAGCTGGCCGATGGCAAATGGTATCCCTCTTACATCGAACCGCAAGCCGACTTCCTCAGCGCATTTTTGGGTGCGGAGACGCAGCGAAGCATGGCTGGCGCGCCCCAGGATCTGTTTGCCCGAGCGGCATGGGAAAGGCAGCAACAATGGGCCCGCATCCAGTCCGATCTGCAACTGTTAACCGGCGTCAGCGGAGCGCAAGTCAATTGCCTAGAATGCGGCGCGTTGGCGGGCACTCCCGTGCTGGCTCCTACCGCCAAGGCCGACAGCGGATGGCTCAGCTTTTTTGCAAAACTCGCGGGATAGGCAGGGCGAACTTCAGGCGGTCAGCCTGCCTTTATCGCGCAGATAACGCCGGAGCTTGACACGACGCCCAATATTTCAGGGTCTTGAAGCGATTTTGTTTTTTTCACAAATTGCTCAATGGACAATTTTTGCCCATCGGTTTCTTTCAGCTTTTTCAAACCGCGCAGCTTATTGAGCTGCAACAGCGATAGCCGGTCCACCATCCGTTCGGCCATGCAGGCCGAAACTGGTTTTGATAGACCGGCATCGATCAACGCATTTTTGATCCGCGTTTCGGGCGTGGCACAAGCCGAGAGACCCTGTGTCGCAGCGCAGACCAAAAATAGCTTTTTCATATCAAGCCTCTTTGGCTTCTTTGGCGCGCTCGATTGCTTCCAGTACGACGCGGCGTGCTTCATCGGCATCACCCCATTTACCGACCCGCACCCATTTTTCGGGTTCCAAATCTTTGTAATGGGTGAAGAAATGTTCAATTTGCTGCATCACGATTTCTGGCAAATCGCTGCCTTCACCAATTTTCCGGTAGTAAGGGAAAGTGGCGTCAATCGGCACGCAAAGCAGCTTTTCGTCGCCGCCATGCTCATCTTCTAAATTGAGCACAGCGATCGGCCGGCACCGCACGACACAGCCCGGCATAAATGGGGAGCGAGCGACCACCAGCGCATCCAACGGATCGCCATCGGGCGACAATGTATGCGGGATAAAGCCATAGTTGGCAGGATAGCGCATTGGCGTATGCAAAATCCGGTCCACGAACAATGCGCCAGATTCCTTATCAAATTCATATTTTACAGGTTCCCCGCCAACGGGAACCTCGATCACAACATTCAGATTTTCAGGCGGGTTAACGCCAACGGGGATAAGGTCAATACGCATGGGAGAGATGCCTTTTGTCAGGGTGGTTTATAATTTCCACGCCCTCTAATCTATCCGCCCTCTAACCGAAAGGGGAAAATTGACCTTTATTTGCGGCGAGGCAGCAGCAACCTGTCCAACAGCTGCTCTCCTTTCGATACCGGCTCCAAATGCGGATAGCGCAGGCCGCCAGCATAATTTATATCCACCGTCCGAAATCTTTTATCGCGCTCTATGATCAATCGGATAGGGGTTTTGCCATCCTTCGCCGCTGCAATGGCGTCTGTCATCCGGTCGTTGCTATAGGCCATATCATTGACCGCGACGATTTTGCTGTCGGTCACGATACCTTGGCGAAAGGCTTCTCCGTCCCAGATCGTCGATTCCACTCTACCGGTTTTATCGACATACATCCCAAGGCTGTAGGTCAGGTCAAGCGATCCATTTTCCGCCACCCGCTCCTTGTCAACGATGTTCGGCGTTTCTTTGAATACCAGCCGGTATCCGCCTTTTTCAACACCGCCCAGCGGTGCAGCCTGGTCCGGTTGGCGCAGCCTGGTGTCGAGAAACTTCTCCCAATCATAAGGCTGCACCGCGTTCAATGTGCGGACCACCTCGTCAAAATTATAGGTCACGGTCCCCCAGTCGCCGTCCTTAATTCCAAAGAAAGCCAAGGCAAAATCATCAAGCGACTTTTTCCCGCCCGACAATTGCCGGATGGTCATATCCGCCTCCAGCCAGACCAGCGAACCTTCATTATAATAATCCTCTCCGCGCGACCAGCTGCTATTCGGTTTCGGTTTGCGGGCGGCGAATATCGGGTCATGCGTGGTATCTTCGACGCTGCGCCACTGACGCCCGGGTTGGATGGAATAATAAGCCGCGCTGCGCGCCCAATCGGCCAGCACGACTTCCTTGCTTTGAATACCGGAACGACCCGCCAGCACCAAATCCCAATAGCTGGTTTGCCCTTCATAAAGCCAGAGCATGTTATCCTGCATCGGCGTGCGGTAATCGGGCGTCCACATCACATCGCTGCGGCGGAATTTGCCGTTCCAGCTATGCACGAGCTCATGCGGCAAAAGCCCCCGCTCGCTGCCCCTGACATCCCATTTGCTGAAATAGTCGGTGCCACGGGTATTTTCGCTGCTGCGATGATGTTCAAGTCCAATGCCGCCCAATTCCTCGGTCAACGCCAGCAAAAATTCGTAGCGGTCAAAATGCTTCGATCCGAACAGGATGACGGTTTCGTCGACCAGCGCGCGGTGCGCCGCGATATGCTCGGGCTTGGCTGCGTCAATATGTTTGGCTTCATCCGCCCAGATATTCAGCGTAACGTCATTGCCCAAATCCCATTTTTTATAATGGCGTCCGGCAAACATCGGGCTGTCAACCAACGTTTCAAAATCGGTTTCGGCGTAGCGTATCGTGTCGCCCGTTTGCACCGCGCCATCAAGCGCCGCAACCCCGGTCCAGCCCGCGGGCAGCTTTATCGTTGGCCGGACACGGATTGCACGCGTGAAATGGCCCGCCGGATAAAGCGCCACTTGTTCCCATTGCACATTCATCATTTCCGGCGTGATCACGCGGCGGCCCTCGCTGCCCCGGATCGGCGTCAGAAATTGAAATTCCGCGTCGATCACCTTCGTTCCCTTGGGCGCGTCGATATGAAAGGCGTATACCTCAACCGGATCGCGGGTCCATTTCACAGGCTGTCCATCGGCTTTGAAGGTTAGCCCAGTCAATTCCGCCAACGCGCCGCGCGGGCCATGCTTACCTGGCAACCATTCGGGGTAAAGCAGGATCACGGGTTTATTCGGGTCAACGGCGATTGTCTGCTTCACCCGGTATATGGCGCGCGCAATATCGCTGGCGTCGACGTCCAGCACCATCGGCCCGGGCGGAGACACATCGACAGGATCAGGAATCACGGAAACTATAGGCGTGATTTGCGGAGCACTATTTTGCGCGGCCGCAGGCGCAATGGACAACAGGGAGGTGGCAGCGGCGGCGCAGGCGAGCGTCAGGATATTTTTGGTCATGCTGCTTTGTTATGCGCATTTTTCTAATTCAGTCTAGCAACAATATTCTGCCAAATCTTTACATTGACCGGCTTTCGCAGGATCACAAAAGCGGCTAGGGCGTTGGCATTATGAGTAAGATACAGACACCCAACCCAGTGCGCGGGACGCAGGATATATATGGCGAAATGGAAGAGCGTTTCGCTCATGTTGTCGCGACGTTTGAAAAAATCCGGCGGCTTTACGCTTTTAAAGGGCTGCATATTCCGGTCATAGAGCCGACCGCTGTTTTTGCCCGATCCCTAGGCGAAACCACCGATGTGGTATCGAAAGAAATGTATAGTTTTGAGGATCGCGGCGGGGACAGCATTACGCTGCGCCCCGAGTTTACCGCGGGTATCGCGCGTGCTTTCCTGACCAACGGGTGGCAGCAATATGCGCCGATGAAGCTCGCCACGCATGGCCCGCTATTTCGTTATGAACGCCCGCAAAAAGGCCGTTACCGGCAATTCCATCAAATTGATGCAGAGATTATCGGCGCAAGCGAACCAGCGGCGGATGTGGAACTGCTGGTCATGGCGGATCAGCTACTGCAAGAATTGGGCATAGCGGACGGCGTAACGCTGAACCTCAACACATTGGGCGATACACAGAGCCGCGACAAATGGCATAGCGCCCTGGTCGAATATTTCGGCGATCACCGCGACGTGCTGAGCGAAGATTCGCAGCGGCGTCTGGAGACCAATCCGCTGCGCATATTGGATAGCAAAGATCCGGACGATAGGGGCATCAGCTATGCCGCGCCGCGTATCGACGATTATCTGAGCAGCGAGGCACAGGATTTCTTTGCCGCTGTCACCGCTGGCTTGGACGCTGCTGGCGTCGTGTGGGAACGCAATGCGCAGCTGGTGCGCGGGCTGGATTATTACCGTCATACCGCGTTTGAATTCATCACTGACCGGCTGGGCGCACAAGGCACCGTGCTGGGCGGCGGACGATATGATGGGTTGATCGAGCAATTGGGGGGCAAACCAACGGCTGCCGTCGGCTGGGCCGCAGGGATAGAGCGGCTGGCGATGTTGGTGGGCGCGCCAGTGCTGGCTGGCCCCGACGCCGTAGTCATCCCGCTGGGCGACGCGGCGGAGAGCGCAGCTACCGGCATTATCGCTGGACTGCGGCGGGCGGGCATCGCTTGCGATATGGCCTATAAGGGCAATATGAAAAAGCGTATGACAAAGGCCGATGACAGCGGCGCAGCCTATGCCATCATCATTGGTGATAATGAATTGGCAGCAGGTAAGGCGGCGGTCAAAAATCTGGCTAATGGCGAGCAGACCGAAATAGCGCTCAATAAATTGCCCGAGTTTCTGGCCCGCGCATGACCAAAATATCGTCCGAACGTATTGCGCAAATTGAGGCGCGTTTTGCCGAGCTTGAGGCGCGAATGGCGTCGGGTACGATGGAGGGTGAAGCCTTTGTCGCCGCCAGCCGGGAATATGCTGAGTTGGAACCGGTTGCGAATGCGGCACGCCATGTCCGCCGCTTTCGCGCCGAAATCGCTACATTGGAAGTGATGGTTAAAGACAACAGCGCCGATGACGAACTACGTGACATGGCCGTGGATGAATTGCAGGAAATAGCGGCGCAATTGGCCGAAGCCGAACAGCAGCTCGCCATCAAGCTGCTCCCCCGCGACGCCGCCGATGACCGGCCCGCCATGCTCGAAATTCGCGCCGGAACCGGCGGTGATGAGGCGGCCTTATTCGCAGGCGATTTGCTGCGCATGTATGAACGCTATGCCGCTTCGCAAGGGTGGAAGGTGGAAATGATCTCCGCCAATGCCGCCGATCAGGGCGGTTTTAAGGAAGTTGTCGCTTCGGTTAAGGGCAACGGCGTATTTGCGAAACTGAAATTTGAAAGCGGTGTCCACCGGGTGCAGCGCGTGCCGGTGACCGAAAGCGGCGGGCGCATCCACACGAGCGCCGCGACCGTTGCCGTCCTGCCTGAGGCGGAGGAAGTGGATGTCGCGATCAATGACGCCGATCTGCGGATTGACGTTTACCGTGCATCGGGTGCCGGCGGGCAGCATGTGAACACGACCGATAGCGCGGTGCGTATCACTCACATACCCACCGGCCTTGTTGTGATCCAACAGGATGAGAAATCGCAGCATAAGAATAAAGCCAAAGCGCTGCAGGTCCTGCGCACGCGTTTGTTCGAGGCAGAGCGCAGCCGCATACAAAGCGAGGAGGCCGACGCCCGCAAATCCATGGTCGGCAGCGGCGACAGGTCCGAGCGTATCCGAACGTATAATTTCCCGCAAGGCCGCGTGACCGACCACCGGATCAATTTAACGCTGCATAAGCTGCCCGAAATATTAGAAGGCAGCATGGATGAATTGATCAGGGCACTGATTGCCGAGGATCAGGCAGAGCGCATGGCGGGCCTAAACGCCGATTAAGGCCGGGGCCTTGCAATCTATTTATTCTGCTGTGGAAGGAAAGCCGGGACGGGTTGGCGCGAGACCAGTAGCTGCCAACCCGTCCGAAAGGCTTAAAGTGGGGTTGTTGAACAATAGTGTCTATGCAGGGCCTGTGCCAGTTTCGACAGTATACTATTTTTCATAGCGTTAGATGGTTATCAACACGTTAACCAAACAATATGCTGTCAAATTTTCCGACAATTCAGGTGCCACTCGATCCGCTAACGATCCGCATGTTGCAACACAGAAAAAGGGACCGCCGGATTTACACCAACGGTCCCCTTAAACATGGGTCAGCGGTCTGACATCCGCTGCCGGAAGTTGCTATGTGCCGAAAGGATTACGGCCTCGCTCTTTAACGCTGTCCAGCGTGACTTAGCGACCGATCTCCCGAACGGAATTGTCCGACCCCTTAACTGAACCATGAGACATCGGATCACCTCCTTTCGATTGTTGAAGAAAATTTGCTATGTGCATTGGCTTGCCCTCCGCATGACTGTTGTGAATCAGCGGAGTTTTCAAAACAAGACTTGTTTTTTATTTTTTTTGGGGCAAATATCCACGCTTCGCTCGCCGCTGAGGCATGTTTGGTTAGCGCCTATTCACCGGCAATCATCAATAACGCGCGGCACTTCGGACCATATCGGAATGGCGATATGTTTTTGTCCAGCCGCTTCGATGGCGATCCGTCCGCGCGTAAATGCGACGGCATCCAATATAGTATCGGTAGGCGCAAGAGCAACGGCGACATAGGGCGGCGTGCCCCCGGTTGTTCCCGCGCTATAGCTTTTCATCATCGCATGGCTGCGTATGGTGAAGCTTCCCGCCCCCGTTCCGCTTTCATCCGCCCGTGCCAGATATAGCTGCCCGCGTCCGCGATCGCAGCGCAGCGTGACCAGCGCATCGCGTCCGGTTTCACCAAATAACGCAATCGATCCCCGGCCATCCTGCCGGTAAACCCAGCTGCCCGGCGCAATATCCCAATCGAGCCATGATCCCGTAGGCTGCTTAATCCCGGTATCGGCAGGCGCAGAAACCGGCGGCGCGGTGCGCGGGGCGGGCGCAGGCGATGTCGGCGGCGGCGCTGGTACCGAGCAGGAAGAGGCCAGCAATATCAGCGCAAAATAATAGATTCGGGTTTTCATACCTTCATTATGGCCAATTTATTGCGCTTCGGCTAGGCCATGAAATCATGGCGCAAAAGAAAATCCGTCTCGACCAATTGCTTGTCGAACAAGGTCATGCCGAAAGCCGCACCCGGGCGCAGGCCCTGATCATGGCTGGCCAGGTTATGCTGTCGGGAAAAAAGGCGGAGAAAGCCGGGCAGCAAGTCGCGGCGGATGCCGAAATCAGCTTACAGGGTAAAGACCACCCGTGGGTATCGCGCGGCGGGATTAAGCTTGATCATGCGCTGAAAGAATTTGGCATTACTGTCGCGGGCATGACCGCCGTGGATGTAGGCAGTTCAACCGGCGGATTTACGGATGTTCTCCTGACCAATGGAGCAGCACGGGTTTATGCAGTGGACAGCGGCACCAATCAGCTGGCGTGGAAACTGCGCCAAGATGACCGCGTCATCGTCCATGAACAAACCAGTGCGCGGATATTGACCGCCGATCATATTCCGGAACAAGTCAGCATCATTGTGTGCGATGCCAGCTTTATCGGCCTGTCCAAGGTACTGGAAAAGCCGCTGACATTCGCGGCGGACGGCGCACAGTTGATTGCGCTGATTAAACCGCAATTTGAAGCTGGCCGGCAAGAGGTAGGCAAAGGCGGCGTGGTGCGCGACGCGGCGGTGCATGAACGGGTATGCGCCGAGATACAGGCTTGGCTCACCGCAAACGGGTGGACGGTCAAAGGCCTGACCACCAGCCCCATTACCGGACCACAGGGCAATGTCGAATTTTTGATCTGGGCGGAAAAATAGACCGCTAGGGAACGCCCAACAGGCCCGGCGGCGTGTCACAAAATTGCCAAGCTGAGGGTTTGGGCTGACCAGGATGCTTGTATCCGAAGCAGGCTTTGGGATGCCGAGCATATCGCATTGCATGGCAGAACTTACATTGCCATTAAGAGTGCAATGCGCGCATTGCAGCGGCTAAAATTAGGCCCGGTACGGCCAACTGTATGTCAGCCTAAATCGCCTTCATCAATGTGACCGCGTCGGCGCTTTTGCTTTCGGACAAAATTTTGGTGAAGACGATCCACGTTGCACATTCATTTTTCGGCGTGCCCTTGCGCTCAAAAACGCTGCGCACTTCGGCCTCGGACAGCTTTGACTGGTCAATGACCTGCTCTATTATCTCACCGGAGATCGAGAAGCTCTTTGGTCGTTGTTTATATTCAAGCGATGCGTTGGAATAGTAAGTCTTAATGATATGCGCCATCATCTTTTGATCGCGTTTTTTAATCGCTTCAGGAAAGTCAAATTGACGCGGTTGACGGCTTACAAAATCTTGGCACTGCGCGACCCCCAATTTTTGCTGGCTCTGCGCTTTTTCGCTCCAAAGCTGCCAATAGGCCCTTAAATCATCTGCATTTGCTTTGGGCAGCTCTTGATAAACAACCGACGTAGCGGTCTGGTTCAGGGACAACGGACCTTGTCCTGATATATTACCAGCACCTTTTGTTGCGCGCCAATTTATTTCGGCATAGGTTGCAAAAACTGGGGCTACGGCTTTCGCCTCAATATAGCTTAACTCCCCGCCAAATACGGTGCCGAACATCTGCTCCAAATCCGCCTGAGCGGCCGGACTGGAAATGTCGAGCGGGGCATCCGCACCAGAAGGCTTGTTACCAGCGTCGCAGAAACGGGCCAGCGAGATGAGTATCAAGAATACCCACCAATAACTCCACCAGTTTTTGCCGCTTTCTGACGCTTTTTCTGTGCCGGGGGCGAATGTCCCGATTTTCAGCGTTCTTTCCCATTCGGCCACCCGGTCGTAATCAAATGCGGCCTGCAATGAGGGGTGATATCGCTGCGCCGACTGAATCAATTCACGCACTTTTTCGCGAAGGTCTGGGTTGTTTCGCTTTGTTTCAACAGGCGAAGTGAGCGCGGCAAAGGCATCATGTAGCCGGTGCGCAGGGTCAACCAATAAAGTGATCGCCTGATTGGCATCGCGCCGTTCCAATATATCGGCGACTTGCGGCGGAAAATCATAATTATCGGCGGCATTATCCCAACCGAAATAAGCCGGAATTTTATCCAGCATCGGGTCTGATCGCGGGATGGTCGCGGCCATTAAATGTGCCAGCGCAAATTCATAATCACGCGCGTCGTCAATCGTTGCCCGGTCGAGCCAGCCGATAAAATCCTGAGTCGCGGCTTGAATCGTCCGATATTCTTCCTCGCCCAAATTCTGCCCCTGTTTTTCGGGGTCATGCAAAATATCGGCAATGCGGTAATATAGCTCTTCGCCTGTGGGTTCGGTCCAAGGATTTTCAGCGTCGTTCCTTTGACCGGCATCTTCCGCCGGTGCAGATTGCGCCATGTCTCCTGCGGCCTCGGCGCTATGGATGACAACCTTTGGCTCTGCCGCCTCGCTATCATCCCAATCGTCTAGTCCGAAATCATCATCTTCTTCGTCATAGGCGGCATAGCGAACGTAATCCTGCGCCGCTTCATAGGCATCACGCAGCGCCATGAAAGCTGCAGGGTCGGCATCGACATCGATGGTTTTCAGCTTCGCGGCATAAGCACTGCGGACCACTTTCAATTCTTTGCTGGGTTCAATGCCCAATATTGCCCAAAAACCTTGTGGCACGCTCAAAGATACCTTTCGCCTTCAATCCGGTCGAGTTCGGTGACCAATTGTTCGCGAAATTCATCAATCTCCCGCTTTTCCTGACGATCGAGCACGCCCTCATAAGCGAGCAGCAAGCGGCCAACATAATCGCGCTCATCCCCCAATAACGATTCAAAACAGCGTTTCGCCCGCGCCATGACCGCCGCATTGAGGCTGTCATCACGCGGATGGACTTTCATTTTGGCAAGCATAGCGCGCCGCTGCTCCATATCGTCTTTTTCCAATCCCTCACCGCCGAAAATATGCTGTTCCTTCTGCCCGGTTTCAGGGACGGTAATATCGACCTCCAACAATCCGGATACGTCATAGCTGAACCGGCATTCCACTTGCACATGGCCAGCGGGTTTGGGCGGTACCTTAATCTTAATCTCACCCAATTTGACATTGGATGCGACATGACGGGCCTCTCCCTGATACACGCCGAACCGCACTTCGCGCTGATTATCGGCCATCGTGGAAAATACATTCACCTTACTGGTCGGGATGGTGCGATTGCGTTCGATAATAGGCGCGAAAATGCCGCTGCGCATATTGCCAAATTGATCATATTCGGCAACGTCCACGCCCAGGCTGAATGGGCAGACGTCGGTCATGCGAATTTCTTTCAGGTCGCTGTTGCGCGTACGCAGCCCCGCCTGAACCGCCGCGCCCAGCGCAACGGCATGATCGGGATGCAGGCTGTGGTTGGGGAAACGGCCAAACAGCCGCGTCACCGCCTTGCGCACCACCGGCATCCGCGTCCCGCCGCCGACGAGGACAACCTCACTCAATTCCTTCGACCGAATACCGCCATCGCGCAGCGCCCGTAGCACGGGTTCCCGCAAACGGTTGATCAGGCCCTCGGCTTGCTTTTCAAAATCATCGGCGGTCAGCTCGGTTTTATATTCCTCCCCCTGCCACACAAATTTAAAATCGGCGCTGGCATGGTCGCTCAGCGTACGGCGCGCGCGTTCCGCCGCCTCTCGCATCACACCGGCGCAGTCCGGATTTTGTAGCAAGGGCTTTACCTTTTCGCCCAATTGTTCGGCCGCAAGCGCGATCACCGCCTCGTTGAAATCGAGCCCGCCCAGCCGGGGGTCACCGGCCGAAGAGCGCACTTCGATAATGCCGTCGAATATTTCTACGATCGAAACGTCAAATGTCCCGCCGCCCAGATCAAAGACCAGAAAGGGATGTTCTTTTTCCAGCTCATGTATCCCAAAACCCAGCGCCGCAGCAGTTGGTTCATTGATCAACCGGTCGACCTTCAAACCCGCCATTTGCGCCGCTTTTTGCGTGGCGCGGCGTTGCTGTTCATTGAAATAAGCGGGCACGGTAATAACCGCCTCTTCAACAGGCTCGCCCAAAAAAGCCTCCGCATCGGCCTTTATACTGGCCAGGATCAGGCTCGATAAATCCTCGGGCAAAAATTCTTTCCTGCCCAGCTTCACCTTCTCCTGCGTCCCGATCAGGCGTTTGAAGCCGGTGGCTGTGCGGGCCGGGTCTGTGGATTGCCGCTCGCGCGCCGCCATGCCCGTTAGGACATCGCCCTTGTCACTAATACTGACCGCTGACGGGGTCAGATAATCACCCAAGCTATTGGGTATCAATTCTGCCTTGCCATCGCGCCATACCGCCGCCGCGCTGTTCGTTGTGCCAAGGTCGATACCTATTATCATGCAAAACTCCCAAAAGAATCAGCTTTCTATTTAACCAATCATCCGCTTTTGAATATATTTTTTTGCCACAGGGGCGCTCTGTTTGCCCGATAAAATGAAAGGCCGAGCAAAATGCTTGCCGTTATTGCCGAAATTGGCTTAGATCGCACATGAAGTTGCTGCCAGTTTTGGTCGGCTGCGAATAAAGGTGACCATGGCCCAAAACACAGCATCCGATAAAAAACCGACCATTAATGATGTCGCTCGGCTCGCAAATGTGTCGAAAAAAACGGTCAGCCGGGTTTTGAACAAATCACCGCTGACGACAGAAGTTACCCGGGCGCGGGTTGAAAAAGTGATTGATGAGCTTGGATTTGTTCCCAATCCGCAGGCGAGGGCATTGGCGCTTCGGCGCAATTTCTTCATCGTGTTGTTTCACGACAATCCCAATGCGCAAACCGTTTTGAATTTTCAAAAGGGCGTGCTGGATAGGATCAAAACATCCGACCTTGCGCTTGTCGTCCGTCCTGTCGACCGCCATTCGCCTGACATGCTGGATGATATTGCCCATTTTTTGGATCAGCAGCGCCCATTGGCCGCGCTTGTCCTGCCGCCTATATCGGAGGATGACCGGATCGCAGAATTGCTGCGCGCGAAAAATGTGGAATATGCGCGCATAGGTTCGGCGCAGCTTGACGATTTACCGCATAGCGTTTTTTCAAATGACCGGGAGGCCGTGAAAGCCGCCTGTTCGGAGCTGATCCGCGCAGGCCATAAAGCCATTGCCCTAATTAAAGGGCCAGCGGGCTTTCGCTCTGCCGCCGAACGCGAGCAAGGGTTTCGTGAGGCAATGGCAGCAGCAGGCCTGCCGGTCGAGGAGCATTTTGTGGTCGAAGGCACATACCGCCTGAATTCAGGCTATGTCGCGGCTCAAAAACTGCTTGCTGGCGATAATCCGCCCACCGCGATTTTTGCGTCCAATGATGAAATGGCCGCAGGTGCGTTACATGCCGCGCGGGAGCGGGGCATTAATGTACCAGAAGATTTGTCCCTGGTCGGATTTGACGATTCCCCAACGGCATCACATCTTTGGCCGCCGCTCAGCACGGTGCGCTGGCCGATTATGGAAATGGGCCGCATGGCCGCGCAAAAAGTGGCTCAACGCTATTTACCCGATGGGACCGATACCGATTTGGACGACGCCCAGCTATCGTCAGAATTTATCAGCCGAAAATCCATCGCTCCGCCCCGGCACCTGCAATAATATAGCCGTCCCGGAGCCCTAAGACCTATACATGCCATCCAGTCGCTCTTGATACCGGCTACGGATCATGTGCCGGCGGATTTTCATACTCGGCGTCATTTCTTCATTTTCGATTGTGAAGGGTTCATCGGCAAATTCAAATTGCCGCACTTTTTCGGTCACCGATAAATCCTTATTCACGCGGTCAATCGCCTCACGGATCGCGCTGCGGAAAGCGGGGTTATCCTGCAAGGCTTTGAAATCATATTTCATATCCTGCGCCCGCGCCCATTCCAGCGCCCATTCGGGGTCCGGCACGATCAAGCCGACAATATAGGGCCGTTTATCACCCGACACCATCGCCTGCATGATTTCAGGCTGCAGCGTTAGCATCCCTTCCACCTTTTGCGGTGCGATATTGTCGCCTTTGTCATTGACGATAAGGTCTTTTTTCCGGTCGGTGATTTTTATCCGTCCCGCCTCATCAATCAAGCCAATGTCGCCAGTATGCAGCCAGCCATCTTTAATAACACGGTTGGTTTCCGCCTTGTTGCGCCAATAACCTTTCATCACCAGCGGCCCGCGCACCAATATCTCACCATCCTCAGCAATCTTCACCTCGGTATTTTTCAGCGGCGGGCCGACCGTATCCATTTTAAGCCCCGTCTTTGGACGGTTACAGCTGAGCACCGGGCCGCTTTCGGTCTGGCCATAGCCTTGCAACAAAGTGATACCCAAGGATTGAAAGAATAAACCGATTTCAGGATTCAGCGGCGCGCCGCCCGAAACCAGCGCTTTTAACCGGCCGCCAAATTTTTTGCCGACTTTTTTCTTAAATGTTCGCGATAGAAAAAACCGCATCGGCGCATCGCGCAGGCGCTTGCGGCCCGCTTCACCATAATCGCGTTCCCCGATCGACAGCGATTTATCGAGAAAGAAATTGGGTATCTTGCCCTGTTTCTCAATCCCCTTGATTATTCGTTGCCGGATCACCTCAAACAAGCGGGGCACAACGACCATGATGGTCGGCCGCGCCTCTTCGATATTGCTCATCAGCTTATCGAGCCCTTCGGAATAATAAATTTGCGCCCCGACCGCGATTGGCAAAAACTGCCCGCCCGAATGTTCATAGGCGTGAGACAGTGGCAGGAAGGACAGGAATACCTCCTCCTCCAAGCCGAAATCTTCGCGCAAAATTTCGGCTGCACCGTCGGCATTATGCAATATTGCGCCATGCGGCTGCATCACTCCGCGCGGTGATCCGCCCGTGCCGCTGGTGTAAATGATGCAAGCGACGTCATCGCGCGTCACGCTTTCCATCGCTGTCATAGATGCGGCGACATCGGCGTCGCTGCCTTGGATCATATCGGCCCAGTCGCGATACTGCAGTTGCCCCTGCTGCTTCACTGGAAGCGTTTCCATACCAATGATAAATTCAGCTTCATTGGATTTGATAACGGCTGGCATCAATATTTTGGCGAGCTTTTCGGTCGAAACAATGACCGCGCGGGCGCCGCTATTGTCCAAAATATGCTGATGATCGCGTTCGGTGTTGGTCGTATAGGTCGGCACAGTGACGCAGCCTGCCGCCATAATGCCAAGATCAGCGATGCACCATTCCGGTCGGTTTTCCGAGACCAGCATCACTCGGTCCCCCGGCTCCAGCCCCAATTTTTTCAAATTTTTGGCCAAGCCCGCAACCCGCCGCGCGGCTTCGGTCCAGCTAATGCTTAACCATTCTCCGCCTATTTTGGCCCATAAAAATGGCTTATCACCGCGCTCCTGCGCGCGGGCATAAAACATGGAAACCAAATTGGGGAATTGGTCGAAATCATTATATTGCTGAGCGGCCAAACTCTCTCTCCTGCGAATGTATTATTATCTCTCTGGCGTTATTCAGGCTAGCGCCCAAAGCGCTGCGCTGCAATCGGCTATTGAACGGTCTGCGGCGGTGCAATGATGATTTTCGATTGGGCCGTGCCTTCGCCGCGTGGGTCCGCCGCGCCGCGCCAGCCCTCAACGGTCAATTGCGCTCCATTAACCTTTGACCCCAAATCGGTCACGTCAACCTCCTGCCCATATTTGGCCAAGTCCTCCGCCATTTTAGCAAGCGGCGTCTCTTCTTCGAGCATCAGCTTTCCCCGGCCAAAATAAATATTGGGCAGCGCAATCGCCTCTTCCAATGGCAGGCCGAAATCTAGCACACCGATCAGGGTTTTGGTCACATGCATGATGATCCTTTTGCCGCCCGCAGACCCCAAGGCCAGCACTTTACGGCCATTTTGATCAAATACCAAAGTGGGCGACATGGAGGATAACGGGCGTTTGCCGGCCTCAACCCGGTTGGCCACGGGGGCACCATTTTCTTCGGGCGCAAAGGTGAAATCGGTAAGCTCATTGTTGAGCATAAATCCGCCCGCAATCAGCTGGCTTCCGAAAATACCTTCAATCGTCGATGTCATGGTCGCCACGCTGCCTTGCGGATCAACCGCGACGAAATGCGTTGTGCCGCTGACTTCGCTCGACACCGCCGCCGTGCGGGGCGAGGCTCCCGGCGGCGTCCCTGCTTCAAAATTGGTCAATGCCTTTTTGGGGTTGATAAGCTTTGACCGGAATTTGAGATAATCAGGATCGATCAGGCCCAATGTTGGCACATCGACAAAATCGGGATCGCCCAAATATTTTTCGCGGTCGGCATAGGCAAGTTGCATCGCTTGGCCCAGCAAATACCAGCTGTGCGGATTATCCTTGCCCAATTTGGTCATGTCATATGGGGTTAAGGTGCCCAATATTTGCAGCACCGTGGTCGCGCCCGATGACGGCGGGCCCATGCCGCACACGACATAGACGCGGTAAGGCGTGCATAGTGCATTTTGCTCTTTCGCTTTATAGGCGGCAAGATCGGACAGGGTCATATCGCCCGCATTCACGGGAGCCTTTTGCACTGCCTCCACGATTTGTTCGGCAATTTCGCCTGTATAAAACGCATCCGGCCCTTGCGATGCAAGAATACGAAGTGTCTCCGCCAGCGCCGGGTTTTTAATGATGGTCCCAGCTGGAGCCGGTTTCCCGTCCACCCAGAACAGCTTTTGCGCTTCGGGAAAATCGCCCCATAAGCGGGCAATCTGCTCCAACCGCTTGGCCATTGTTTCATTCACTTCATAGCCTTCGTCAGCCAACCGAATGGCGGGCGCAAATATGTCGGCCCAGGGGAGGCGCCCCCATTTGCGGTGCGCCATCGCCATTAACTGGATATTGCCCGGTACGCCAACCGAACGGCCGCCCGGCATTGCCTTCAAAAAGCCGAGCGGTTTACCGTTTTCGTCGAGAAATCGGTCTGGCGTTGCGGCAGCAGGTGCGGTTTCGCGGCCGTTAATTGTCGTCAATCCATTGGTTGCACCGTCGGCATAAATCAGGAAACCGCCGCCGCCAATGCCGCTCGATTGCGGTTCAACAACGGTCAGTGCCAACATCATCGCCATGGCTGCGTCGGAGGCCGACCCGCCCTTTTCTAATATTTCCATTCCCGCCTCCGTCGCACGCGGATCGGCGCTGCTGGTGACGCCGTAAGGTGCAGTTTGAGCATCCTGAGCAGCAGAATTTTGGTGGAATGAAGCTACGAAAATCGTCAGCACGGACAGGATTATTTTCTTCATGCCTGCCTTTTATGGCGATAACGCCTGCTGCGATAGTCCAAATTTAAGAATGCTTCATTCGCTGCCTACGGCCTGTGCAATATTGCTGAGGCCGTCCCGGTCCAGCAATTGCAGCAAGCCTGTGTTGATTTTCGCGGCCAAAGCGGGACCTTCATAGACCAGAGCACTGTATAATTGCACCAGCGACGCGCCCGCTTTTATCCGGGCATAGGCATCGTCGGCATTGGCAATACCGCCAACACCGATCAGAGGAATTTTGCCGCCCGATGCACTACGGAAATCCCTCAACCGTTGCAGCGCCAATTTTTTCAGCGGTGCGCCGGACAGGCCGCCAGCTTCACCGCCATGGCGGGATTGCAGCGGCGGGCGGGTTATGGTGGTGTTGGACACAATCAATGCGTCAATCCCCCGGTCCAGCGACACTGAAACAATGTCATCAATGTCGGCAGGTTGCAGATCGGGCGCGACCTTCAGGAATATCGGCGTTGCGTCGCTTCGCGCGGCCATCACGGCGGTGAGCAGCGCATCAAGCGCGCCTTTATCCTGCAAGGCCCGCAAACCGGGAGTGTTGGGTGAGCTGATATTGACGGTTAGATAATCCGCATAGGGCGCCATCGCGGTAACGCCGATCACATAATCGGCAATCCGGTCCTCGCTATCCTTATTGGCACCAATATTGATGCCCACTGGCCCCGGTTGCGGTTTACGGCGCAGCTGCTCCAGCCGGATCGATGCGGCAAGCTGCCCTTCATTATTAAAACCCATGCGGTTGATGACCGCCTCATCCTCGACCAAACGGAACAGGCGGGGCCGGGGATTTCCCTCTTGCGGGCGCGGGGTTAATGTTCCCACCTCGGTAAAACCAAAACCCATGCGTAATATCGGCGCGGCAACTTCGGCATTTTTGTCATAGCCCGGGGCAAGGCCAACGGGCGAGGGGAAATCGATGCCCGCAACCACTTGTTTCAGCCTTGGATCGGGATCCGGCCATTTGCCCAGCGGCATGATTCGCAACGCTGCCAGCGACAGCCCATGCGCCGATTCGGCGTCGGAAAGAAACAAAGCAGGGCGCAAAAGCTTATACATAAGCGCGCAGCCTATCGCTTAGCTGCTGTAAATCCGCAATGTTTCTTTACCTTTTTGGGACAGAAAAAGGCCGTTTGCGCAAAAAATCATGATATTTTTTTACCAATGACGATTCCATGCAAGACTATTTTACATCTTTGCGCGATAGGGGCTGTGCGACCCGAAGGGCTCAATGTTGATACATAGAGTTCTTTAACTTTTGGACCTGCCCTTCGGGGCAGGTCTTTTTTTTGTCGAATTTGTCCAATTTTCCTGCTACCTCTTACGCGAGGGATCGCAAATGATACTGCTGGATTATGAAGCGGCTAATGAAAAGCTGGCCCCGCTAATTTCGTCTTTTTATCGATTCGAATATAGGGGTACGCCACTTGCAGAATTGGAGCGGGCTGACCGCGCTCAGTTCCGTTTTTACCTGCATGGAGAAGGCGAATATCATTTTTCGAAGGACCGGTTCGATCCGGGTCATCCTGTTACAATTGTAGGACCAACCACTGCGCCTTGCCTCACCAAGACAAAAGGCGATGTGCTGGTTTTCGGATGGGGTATCACGCCGGCAGGCTGGGCGGCGCTTATGGGATCGCGTGCGGAAAAGAAAATCGACCACGCATTTGATGCCCGCGAAATTTTTGGCGACTGGATCATGGATTTGCGGGCTCAGTTGAAAAAATGTTCGGCATTGGCCGATCAAACCAAGCTGGCCGAGGCAGCAATCGGGGAAATTTATGCCAATGCGGATAAGGCCCCTTTCGAATTCACCTACCGCGTCGACAAGTGGCTTGCCAGCAGCCCCGATCCGCAAGTTGACGATTTGCTTGCTGCAACCGGTCTTTCGGTGCGGCAATTGGAACGCACGACGAAACGCTATTATGGTATGCCGCCGAAGAAGCTGGCCCGCAAATATCGTGCCTTACGCGCGGCTCACGCGCTGGCGCTCGGCGATAGTTTGGATGAAAATGAACTGGGCGCTGCTTTCTACGATCAATCGCATTTGATTCGCGAAATTAAGCAATTTACTGGCTTGACCCCCGGGCAATTACGCTCTGGCCAATCTACACTGACACAGGCAACGATGGAGGGGCGCAGCCGCATGGCGGGCAAGGTTAACCCTTTGATCTCAGACAGCTGAGGGCGGTCCACCGTCATCTTTAACGGGCGGCTGCTTCCGGTCCGCATCACCGGGTTTCGTTGCTTCTGCCTTAGGTATCTTTCGCCGCCGCAAATTGGCCCGCAGCGCTTCGGCCAACCGGTCGGCTTTTTGTTGTGATGGTTTTTTGGACATGGGAACGCTATGCCAAAGCATGACCGGTGCAGCAAGCCGCTTGACTTTCCCCCAATCTCTAAGCATAGGCCGCTTCCACTGGATAAGCCGCTGTAGCTCAGTGGTAGAGCGCGTCATTGGTAATGACGAGGCCGGGAGTTCAATTCTCCCCAGCGGCACCAGTGCTCTGACCCCGCGCCATCTTTGTCACTGCTTAATTCCGATTGACGCGGTAACGGGTCAGCGGCAATGCAGTGCGATGCGATTTTTCTCCGATAATGCAGCTTTGGTTCACCCCAAGGTGATGGACGCGGTCATGGCCGCAAATAGCGTCGACAGCGCCTATGATGGTGATCGTTGGAGCGCGCAGCTAAACTTGGCCTTTTCCGAAATATTTGAACGCCCTGTCCGCTGTTTATCAATCGCCACTGGAACGGCCGCAAATTGCATTGCGCTATCGGCGATGGTCCGGCCCTATCAAGGCGTTATTTGCCATGAAGAAGCGCATATCGAAATGGATGAGGCGGGGGCGCCCGGATTTTATACGGGCGGCGCAAAATTGCTGCTGACTAAAGGTGAAGGCGCAAAGCTGACTTGCGATGCGATATCGGCAAAGCTGTCCTCCATCCGCGCGGATGTGCATCAGGTGCAGGCTGGCGCGCTGTCGATCACCAATGCCACCGAATATGGATTGGTCTATCGCGCTAACGAAGTTCCGGCATTGGGGCAGTTGGCCCGCGAGAAGGGCTTGAAATTCCATATGGACGGAGCTCGTTTTGCCAATGCCATGGCGTCATCGACTTGCTCGCCCGCCGATATGACATGGCGCGCCGGGGTTGATGCGCTGAGTTTCGGATTTGTCAAAAATGGCGGAATGAGCGCCGAAGCATTGATATTCTTCAACGATGAGATGGCAGATATGGCGACCTATCAGCGTAAACAGGCCGGGCATTTATGCAGCAAGGGACGGTTTATGGCGGCGCAGCTGCTGGCGATGATTGACGGTGACTTATGGCTCAAAAATGCCCGCGCCGCCAATGATGCGGCGGCAATCATAGCGAAGGCCGCAAGCAGCCGCCTGCTCCATCCAGTGCAAGCAAATGAGATATTTTTGCGCCTTACCGCAAATGAAGCGGCCAAGCTGCGCCATGCGGGTTTTGATTTTTATGATTGGGGCGAAGGCGGCGCGCGGTTTGTGACGAGCTGGCACCATGATGCCTCCGATGTGCAGCCGCTGGCCGATGCGATTGCGGCGCTATGAACCACCCCGTCATCACCGAAGCCGCCGCCGAAATAGCGGCAGAACAGCCAATAACGCCGAAAGAGCCGGTAAAGGCCGAGCATACCGATTACGGCCTGCTCCATCCCAAAATCCTGCTGCCCTTTTTGCTCGTGTCGCTCATCTGGGGATCGACATGGCTGGTGATCAGAGATCAGATTAGCGCGGTTCCGGCTAGCTGGTCGGTCACCTACCGCTTCATCATCGCGGCGGCAGGTATGTTTATATTGGCTGCTTGTATGCGCATTCCCTTGCGGCTCGACCGGCGGGGGCAGCTTTGGGCGATGCTGATCGGCGTCGTGCAATTCGCGATGAATTTCAATTTCGTCTATGCCGCCGAACATCATATCACCTCTGGGCTGGTCGCGGTGCTGTTTGCCTTGCTGATTGTGCCCAATGCGCTGCTCGGTAAATATTGGCTGGGCCGCGCGGTGACCCGGCAATTTTGGATCGGCGCGATCATTGCCAGCGTTGGCGTTGGCCTCCTCGTTCTGCGCGAATATCGCTTCGCCGACATGAACCCGGTGGAGGTGCTGATCGGTACGGGGCTGACCCTGATCGCGGTTATGTGCGCTTCGGTTTCCAACGTGTTGCAGGCATCGGACCGGATGACGCGCTTTCCGATCATCGCGGTGCTGGCCTGGGCCATGCTCTATGGCGTGATCGGCAATGCAATCTGGTCCTTGATAACCGTTGGCGCGCCGGTGATCGAAACCCGCGCGGCTTATCTGGGCGGTATTGTCTATCTCGGCCTCATTGGATCGGTTGTGACATTCCCGCTATATTTTGGCCTGATCCGCGATATTGGCCCTGGCAAAGCCGCCTACACCAGCGTGTTTATTCCCGTGGTGGCGATGCTGCTATCGACTTTATTCGAAGGCTATGTCTGGTCGGCGCTGGCCGCTGCAGGAGCGGTGCTGGCCATGGCGGGCCTGCTGATTTCCATGCAGGCACGCAAACCATCACAGTAATTGGGATAGGCCAGCCGCCAACCCAATAACCGCTTTGCCCTCCTATTGGCGACGCGCCGGTTTTCGGCATAAAAGGCGAGTGCCATCGGCGATAGCTGCGCCTCGTCCAGCGACTGCATCGGCGGCGGTTCCTGTCCCAATAGCATGGCGGCATATTCAATGACCGCATTTTGCCCGCAGGGTAAATCGTCGGAGAGGTTATAGACACCAGATGGTCCGTTAAATGATGCAATAACTCCGCCCGCTATATCCTCGACATGAATGCGGCTGAATATCTGTTCGGGCAAGTCGATCCGGTGCGCCTTGCCCTCGGCCACGCGTTCAATTGCGCTGCGCCCGGGACCGTAAATACCGGGCAGCCGGAATATGCGCAAACGGCTATCTAGCGCCTGCCAAGCAAGGTCAGCGGCATTGCGCCCGGCGCGGCGGCCCTGCACGGCGGCGCTTTCATCCACCCATGCACCGCCCGCATCGCCATAAACACCGGTAGATGACAAATAGCCAAGCCAAGACGCGCCAGCGCTGCGGATTGCGTCGCCATAGCGGGCGAGCACGGGATCATCGCCGTTTCGTTCCGGCGGGACGGATGACAAAATGTGACTGGCGCTGGCGATTGCCGACCGAACCGCAGCATCATCGTCAAAGGCAATGTTATCGCCGTCGGCCGTCCGCCGCGTGCCGGTAACCCGCCAGCCTTGCGCACGCAATTTGGTCGCCAAGTGCGATGCGCTGTAGCCCATGCCAAATATAAGAAGATGATTATCCATATCCGCTTGGGCATTGCAAATGCCGGGCGTAATTGCAATGACATCGCCATGGGAGCTATTGAAAAATTGACATCATCGGCGCTGAGCGCGGTCGCACATGGATTTTTGGGGCGTAGCGGCGGCGTATCGGCTGGCATCTATGCCGGGTTGAATGTCGGGCTGGGTTCCGCCGATAACCGCGCGGCGATTGATGAAAACCGTGTTCGGGCCGCAAATGCGGTACTGTCCGGAGCGGCGCTGAACACTGTTCATCAAATTCATTCGAATAAAGTCATCACCGTGGACCGGCCATTTGGCGATGACCGGCCAGAGGCCGACGCGATGGTGACCGCGACGCCGGGTATATTGCTCGGGATATTGACCGCCGATTGCGTCCCCATCCTATTTGCCGATGAACAAGCGCGAGTAATCGGCGCGGCGCATAGCGGATGGAAAGGATCGATCACCGGCATCATGGACGAAACGGTGAAAGCGATGGTCAAATTGGGGGCCAGCCGGGAAAATATTGCCTGCGCCATTGGCCCATGCATCGCGCAAAAAAGCTATGAAGTGGATGAAGGCTTTTTTGAACGCTTTATTGAGGCTGACCCTGCCAACGATCATTTTTTTATCGGCGGCAAAGCTGGGCATTATCAATTTGATATAGAAGGCTATGTCGCCGCCCGCCTTGCCGCCGCTGGTATCCGCAAAATCGAATGTATGGGCGAAGATACCTATAGCCAGCCGGACCGCTTTTTCAGCTACCGTCGGACCTGTCACAAGGCAGAGAGTGATTATGGCCGCCAAATCTCGCTCATCGGGCTGACCCAGCAGTGACGGCAGAGCGCATCGGTTTTTGGGCAGGATTGATCCTGTTCGCCGCCATGCTGATGCTCCCTGCTCCGGGGGGAATGACAACGCAGGCATGGCAGGTCGCAGCGCTCGTCCTATTGATGGCGGTATTTTGGATGACGCAAGCATTACCGCTGACCGTCACGGCGCTGCTGCCCTTCCTTGCCTTGCCCGCCATGGGGGTGATGAGCGCATCGGATACTGCCAAGGAATATTATTCGCCGATATTATTCCTGATCCTGGGCGGGGCATTCATTGCGCTGGCCATTGAACGAACCGGCCTCCACCGGCGCGTCGCGCTCGCCATATTGAAACGAGCGGGCAATGGCGCGGCTGGACTGCTTTTTGCCTTCATGATCGCTACCGCGCTGCTGTCCATGCTGATTTCCAACACCTCCACTGCGCTCATTATGGTGCCGATCGCGCTGGCGGTATTGGCGGCGGGCGGCGTGAAGGATGGGGAAACCGATGGCATGGCAGGCGCGTTGATGATGGGCATCGCCTTTGCCGCGAGCATTGGCGGGCTGGGCACATTGGTGGGATCGCCGACCAATGCGATTGCCGCAGGCCTGATTAACAAACAATTGGGCATAGAGATTAATTTCCTCAGCTGGATGGCATTCGGCTTGCCGGTGGTTTTGTTGTCCATACCTGTTTGCGGCCTCATCCTGATGCGGGTGCAGAAAATGGCCGCCATCCCGTTCCGCGCCGCAGCCGCGCGTGAGGCGATTGGCACTCCTGGCCCATGGAGCATGGCGGAAAAACGGCTCGTGCCCGTCATCGCGTTGGTGGTTCTGCTTTGGATAATGCAGCCTTGGCTGAAAGACATCATGCCCGAAAAATCGGTGACCGATGGCAGCATTGCGATATTGGGCAGCCTGTTACTCTTCACCATCCCCGATGGCTCTGGCCGGCCCTTGCTGGTTTGGAAAGAGGCTGACCGCGCGCCATGGGGGGTCATCATGATGTTTGGCGGCGGACTGGCTCTGGCGGCGGGCATTACCCAAAGCGGGCTGGCCGCGTGGCTGGGTGAGGCGTTGGAGCCCTTGTCGGCGGTCCACCCGCTGATCATTGCGGCTTGCGTCGTGGCGCTGGTTATCGTCATCACCGAATTTGCCAGCAATGTCGCCACGGCCAGCGGCGTTATACCGGTCATTGCCGGGCTGGCGGCGGCAACGGGAGCGGACCCGTGGATGCTGGCAATGGCCGCGTCCATGGCCGCAAGCTGGGGCTTTATGCTGCCATCGGGCACCGGCCCCAATGCGATTGCCTGGGCCAGCGGCCACATCGCTTTGCCCCGAATGCTAAAGGCGGGATTTTTGCTTGATCTCGCCGGAGTGCCGATATTGATTGCAATCTGCTGGATCGTGGCCGGAACGTAATTTAGTTTCAATTGAAACGAATTATGTTATAGCGTCGGCAATGCCAATGTGAGGAAAGACAGCCCAATGACCGATGACAGCATGACCCCGCGCCGAACACCCAAAGCGCCGATTGAAACCATTGGCGGGCGCAAGTTGAAACCGTCCACTTTGATGATGGGCCATGGCTTTGATCCGGTGCTATCCGAAGGGTCGATTAAGGCACCGATTTTTCTCACCTCTACTTTTGTTTTCGAAAATTCGGCAGCCGGCAAGCGCCATTTTGAGGGGATAACGGGCAAACGCCCCGGCGGCGCAGATGGCCTTGTCTATTCCCGCTTCAACGCGCCAAACCAAGAGATTTTGGAAGACCGGCTGTCGGTGTGGGACGGGGCCGAAGACGCGCTGGTATTTTCCAGCGGCATGACCGCGATTTGCGTGATGATGCTGGCTTATTGCGCGGCCGGTGATGTGATTGTGCATAGCGGACCGCTGTATGCCGCAAGCGAAGGTTTTGTTGCCAAAACGCTGAGCAAATTCAACGTCAGCTATCTCGATTTCCCCGCGGGCGCATCGCGCGGCGAAATTGATACCATATTGGAAAAGGCCAAAGCGCTCGCCGAAAAGCAGGGGGGTAAGGTCGCGATGGTCTATCTGGAAAGCCCGGCCAACCCGACCAATGCGCTGGTGGATATAGAGGCGGTGCGCGATGCCCGCGATGCCGCCTTTGGTAAAGGTGCGGACAGTGCCCCGCCCATCGCCATAGACAATACCTTTTTGGGCCCATTATGGCAGCGGCCATTGGACCATGGCGCGGACATAGTCGTCTACAGCTTGACCAAATATGCAGGCGGCCATAGCGATTTGGTCGCAGGTAGCATTGCAGGCGCCAAAAAATGGATGGACCCGGTGCGCGCCTTACGCAACACCATGGGCGGGATATGCGATCCCAACACCGCGTGGATGCTGTGCCGTAGCCTTGAAACACTCGAATTGCGCATGGCACGGGCGGGCGAAAATGCGGCGAAGGTCTGTGCTTTCCTGAAAACGCATCCTAAAGTCGAAAAGCTGGGCTATCTGGGCATGATCGACGACCCACGGCAACAGGATATTTATGACCGCCATTGCAGCGGCGCTGGTTCCACCTTTTCCGTTTTCATCAAAGGCGGAGAGGCCGAAGCTTTTCGTTTCCTCGACAATATGAAAATTGCCAAATTGGCGGTGAGCCTTGGCGGCACCGAAACGCTGGCCAGCTTGCCCGCTGCGATGACGCATTTATCGGTCCCTGATGAACGCAAAGCGATGCTCGGCATTACCGACAATCTGGTTCGGATTTCAATTGGTATTGAGGACCCGGATGACCTGATTGCCGATTTTGAACAGGCATTGGCCGCGGTTTAAGCCTGTCAGGCCTTACTACCGCCAATCCAATATCGTCCACCCCTGCGCCTTGGCCATATGGGCAAGCGGCGGGTGAGGGTTGGTGGCAAAGGCCTCATCCGCATAGGCCAAAAGCGGCGCGTCGGATATATGGTCGCTATAGGCGCGGATGTAGCAATTGCTGCGCTCCAACCCTTCCGCCCGCATCCATTCCTGCACCCTGTCCAGCTTGGCCGCATCATAACAATTATGGCCGTCAATCCGTGCCAGAACATGGCCGCTATCATCGCTCGCCAAATCGGTGGCAATTACATCGTCAAAGCCGAGCCGAGCCGCAATCGCATCGACATAGAGCCGGTATGACGCAGTGGCGATGACATGGCGATAGCCGCCGGCTTTCTCCTGCTCCACCTGCGCGCGCAATTGCGGATAGACATTTTTACCGACTACCAAATCGGCATGGCTTTCCAAATAGCGGGCAAAATCATCCCGTTTGACGCGGCGGCCGATGAGCAGGCTTTGCGAAAATTCTTTTAACCGGCTTCGGCTCCATATTTTCATGCCATATAGCATCAAACCAACGAGCAATATTGGCAGCAACAGCAACCGCCAAGGCGCGCGGTTCATCGCGATATGCGCCAGAAAGCCATTATAGGTTGCGCGCCGCGTTATGGTTTTGTCCATATCATAAATGGCGATTTTTATTTTGCTATGTTGCCCGCTCATTGCGCCGATATAGCGCCAAAATCAGGCAATGACAGGGAAGAAAGCGTCAGAGGCATTTCGCTATTGGCTTGTGATTATCAACTTTTTGCGTCAATTATGGGGACATGAGCGGAGCTGCAGATTTTATTGAAGAAAAAGCACAGGATAACAGCGATTTGCTTCGTTTCACCGGGATATGGACTATTGCCCATGTCGGTGCGCTGGAAAAAAAACTGTCTGCCTTTACCGGTCCGGTTACGCAAATTGACCTATCGCATGTCGAGCGTATCGATACGGTTGGCGCATGGCTCGTCTACCGCACCGCGCGCGACCATGGAGCGCAGATTAGCGGCGCTTCGGCAGAGGCGACCAAGCTGATTGAACGGGTAAGCGGCGGCGATAGCGATGCCGCCACCAAACCGCGGGCATTATCCCCGCCGCTGCGCATCTTGAACGAGCTGGGCGAAGCGGTGAGCGTCGCCCTTTCCACCATGGCGCAATTTTTGGGGTTCATCGGCCAAGTGGTTATCTCGTTTTTTGCCGTTTTATTGCACCCGTCACGCCTACGGTGGAACGCGATTGCACAGCATTTTGAAATGGTCGGCATCCGGGCGCTGGGTATCGTAGGGTTAATGAGTTTCCTGATCGGTATCGTCATTGCGCAGCAAGGTGCGGTGCAGCTGAAACAATTTGGCGCTGAGGTATTTACGATCAACCTGATCGGGCGGCTGACCTTTCGGGAACTTGGCGTGTTAATGACCGCTATCATGATCGCCGGCCGGTCGGGCAGCGCCTTTGCCGCGCAGATAGGTACCATGAAAATAACCGAAGAAATTGACGCGATGCGCACCATTGGCGTCGCCCCGATTGAGGCATTGGTATTGCCGCGAACATTGGCCACGGTTTTAATGATGCCTCTGCTCGCTTTTTACAGCTGCATCATCGCTGTGATCGGAGGCGGGCTGTTATGTTGGGCAGTGCTCGAAATTCCGCCTGTCACTTTTGTCCAGCGGTTGCGTGAAGTAACGCCCATGACCGATTTCTATGTGGGGATGATTAAAGCACCGGTATTTGGCGCCATCATCGCCATGACCGGTTGTTTCCAAGGATTGCAGGTAGGCAACAACGCCGAGCAGGTCGGTCTGAAAACGACCGCCGCTGTGGTGCAGGCGATATTTTTGGTGATCGTGCTAGATGCCTTTTTCGCAGTATTTTTCAGCGGCATTGGGTGGGATTGATGCGCGACGGACAAGGCCATGAAATTGTTATTTCGGTGCGCGGCCTGCGCAACCAATTTGGCAAGCAAGTCATCCACGAAAATCTCGATCTGGATGTAAGGCGCGGCGAGATATTGGGCGTGGTCGGCGGATCGGGAACCGGTAAATCGGTGCTGATGCGCTCGATCATCGGCCTGCAGCGCCCCGATGCTGGTGAGATCCATGTTTTGGACGAAAATCTGCTCGACCGCGACACGGTCGGCGATGATGAGGTCCGGCGCAGATGGGGCGTTTTATTTCAAGGTGGGGCGCTATTTTCAACCTTAACCGTCGCCGAAAATATTCAGGTGCCAATGCATGAATTTTATCCGGGTTTAAGCGCCAATCTATTGGACGAAATTGCACGGACAAAGGTGCATTTGAGCGGTCTGTTTCCCGAAGCCGGGGCAAAATATCCTTCCGAATTGTCTGGCGGGATGAAAAAGCGGGCAGGACTTGCCCGCGCGCTTGCGATGGATCCAGAGCTGTTATTTCTGGATGAACCAACGGCAGGTCTGGATCCGATTGGCGCGGCCAAATTCGACGAGCTGACCCGTGATTTGAAAGAAACATTGGGGCTGACGGTTTTCCTGATCACGCACGATCTTGATACGCTTCACGCCATTTGCGACCGCGTGGCGGTTTTGGCCGACCGGCGCGTGATTGCCATTGGCAAAATCGACGAGTTGCTGACTAGCGACCATCCGTGGATCAAGGAATATTTTTCGGGTCCGCGCGGCCGTGCGGCAGACCGGGGACGGGCTGGGCAATGATAACATTCACGTTAATTGCAGAAACAGCTTTGCCAAAGGGCCGGCCCGCCGCTAAGCTTTTTCGCGCTGGGCGGCTATTCGCTGCACCGATAATGATAGGAGCTTAGACAGGGGCGATGGAGACAAGATCCAATTACATACTTGTCGGCGTGGTAACTTTGGCGCTGTTATTGGCCGCCGTTGGCTTCACTGTCTGGCTCGCCCGCTTCAATGATGGCGCGCAAAAAGAATATGATATTTTCTTCAAACAATCGGTCAATGGATTGGCGAAAGGATCGGGTGTGTCTTTTGCTGGCGTCCCATCGGGCCAGATAACCGAGATCAAATTATGGAAAGATGATCCCGAATTTGTCCGGGTGCGGATCAGCATCGATGACAGCGTCCCCATTTTGCAGGGCACCGTTGCCACTATTGCTGGCGTGGGTTTTACGGGCGTGTCGGAAATACAATTGGACGGCGCGGTGAAAGGAGCTCCTGCCATCAGCTGCCCCAAAGTAAAGCCGGAATCGGCCTGCCCCGGCGGTGTCCCTGTGATTCCGACAAAGCCAGGCGCACTGGGAGAATTGCTGAACAGCGCGCCTTTATTGCTCGAACGCCTATCGACGCTGACCGAACGGCTCACCAATATTATGTCGGACAAGAACCAGCAATCCATTCAGCAGATTTTGGACAATGTCGAAGGCCTCTCCGGTTCGCTGGCAAGCCAGGCACCGGAAATGCGCGCAGTGATTCAGGAATCGCGGATCACGCTGCAAAAAGCAGGGCAAGCGTCCGAGCAGATCGCTTTGGTGGCGCAGTCCACTGGCAGTATGATCGACAGCGAGGGCAAGGCAACCTTTGCCGAGCTGCGCAGTACATTGAATGCCGCCAATAAAAGCCTCGCCGCATTGGAGCAGGTGGCGAATAAATCGGGGCCAGTGCTCGACCAAGTCGCAGTACAAACTATTCCAGAGGTCAACAAGCTGACCCGCGACCTGCAAAAACTGACCAACTCGCTGAAATCGATAAGCGACAAGTTGGAGCAGGACGGCGCATCGTCGTTGATCGGGACGCCTGCATTGCCCGATTATGATCCGAAAAAGGGCAAGTGATATGGGACGAAATGCAATGAAAATCATGCCTGCCTTGGGCGCGTTACTCCCCGCAATATTGCTCAGCGGCTGTGTCAGCTTTGGCAGTAAACCTCCGCCATCGTTACTCGTCCTATCCGCCACCAGCAGCCTGCCTGCTGGCGCCTCCCATGGCGGAGTAAAGAGCGAGGCGTTGGTGATATTGACACCAACTGTGCCGCGCAAGTTGGATACCAACCGGGTCCCGGTTCAAATGAGCAGCAGCAGCATCGCTTATTTGAAAGACGCCATGTGGTCGGACAAGCCCGCCAGCCTGATGCAGCAATTACTGATGGAAACTATTGCCGCGAAAAATGATCGGTTGGTGCTGAATGAATCCGATGCAGGCGGTCAGGCCCAGATGATGTTGTCGGGCAATTTGATGGAATTTGGCGTTGACGAAAATAGCGGCAATGCGGTCATCATATACGATGCGGTCAAGCTAGTCCGGGGTGAGCCCGTTGAAAAACGGCGATTTGAAGTGCGGCGGCCAGTTAGCGTGATTGAACCCGTTCCCGTTGGCACCGCGTTGAATGAAGCCGCCAATCAACTTGCCTCCGATGTCGCTGCATGGTTGAAACAATAACCCTGCTCACCCGTTAAATCAGCGCGGCATCAAATCCTTCTGGACGCGGCCAATCGGGGGAACTGACGGCCAGCACTTTGAACAAGCTGCCCATTTCGTCGCCATCCACCAATCGGTTGCGCGCGGCGATAATCTCATCCGCTTTGTCCGGCGAAGCTTCGACCAATGTCGCTGTGCGCTGATTAATGCCCAGCACCGACAGCCATTTTCCCTGCTCAACTGGCCCGCCAATCTGCAAATCGCGCATCCGGGCGAGATTCGCTATTTCCAGGAAATTGACATGGGCGGTCAAATCCCGTTCGCCCGGTTCGTCAAAAGGATCGGCAAATTTATGATCTTTTACCGATTGCAATGTGCTGCCCAAACCTGGCTGCGCATAACCATAATCGATAATCAGCAGGACGCCCCCCTGTTTGTGGATACGGGATGTCAGCTCATACATAATACCGCTGCTGTCGGGCGATGTTTCATAAATGCTGTTGGGCGGTGCACCCCGAAAATCGGCAGGGACCAGATTATCCATGGCATATTGACCGGGCATGGCCATGAATTTTGTGCCCCTGTCGCGCACTACAACCCGTTCGCGCCAGCCCGCGTGGGTCGCCACCAGCTGCCGCACCGGCAGAGCGTCGAAAAATTCATTGGCGATGATCAGCAACGGCCCGTCATCGGGCAGGTCATCGACATTATTATAAAATTGCGCTTGCGGCACGGCAGCGGCTTGCTTCGCCCTTAACGCGCTGCTGGTCTCCACAAAATGGACAGGCGGCGTCATTTCAAATTTTGCCATGGCACGCAGCGCATCTTGCGACAAACTGCCCCTGCCCGGGCCCAATTCAACATAATGGCAATTGTCGGGGCGATTATGCCGCAACCATATATCGGCGAGCCACAGGCCGATTAACTCTCCAAAAATCTGGCTGACTTCTGGAGCGGTAATGAAATCGCCTGCCGCGCCAATGGGGTCTTGCCTGTCATAATATTCGGCGTTGGCCGCGCGCATATATTCAGCGACACTGATCGGGCCGGAATTTTCAATCTGTTTCGCCAGCCGCAACGCCAAGTGATTCTGATCAGGCGACACTATCTGCTCCCATCACCGGTTCCACCCTTTGCCGCCGTTTATTGGCCGTAGCGACAAGGAACAGTCCAAGCAGGATCATCGGCATAGTTAAGAACTGCCCCATGCTGAAGCCCGTAGCATCAACCAGCCATTGCAATTGTTGATCCGGCTGACGGAAATATTCGATGGTGAAGCGCGCGGTTCCATAAATCAGGGCGGCCAGACCAAACAGGAAACCCGGCTTATAGCGCGCATCGGTTTTCCAAAAGAGGGGCCATAATATCGCCGCCATCAGCAAGCCTTCAAAAATGGCTTCATACAGCTGGCTCGGGTGGCGGGGCGGGCCCAATAGGGTTGCACCCTGAACGACTTCGGGAAAACGCATTGCCCAGGGCACGTCGGTTTCCCGCCCCCACAACTCACCATTGGCAAAATTGGCCAGCCGCACAAGAAATGTTCCGAACGGCACGCATACCGCGATGTAATCGCATACCCGCAAATAAGATAACTTATGCTTACGCACAAATATCCAAAGCGCGAACAGCACGCCCAATGTCCCGCCATGCAGCGACATTCCGCCTTCCCACACGCGGTAAAATTTATCGATCGCAAGCAAACTGCGATCATAAAAAAGGATATAGCCAAAACGCCCACCCAATATGACGCCAAGCGTCATATAAAGGATCAGGTCATCGGCATACGCTTGCGACATCGGGGCTCCGGGCCGCTTGATCAGCTTGGTTAAATACCAATAGCCGAGCAGGATCATCACCAGATAGCTAAGCGAATACCAGCGCAATTTGAAGAACCCGAGGTCGAGCGCAACTGGACCGATCCCCAAATCGGTATAATTAATATAGTTCGCACTCGCCGCCAAAAATTCTAAAAACAAGATAAATCCCCGATAATTTTGACATTCCTATAGAGGGAAATAGAAGAGGAACAAAGAGTAAAGGAGAGATTCGCATGCCCACCCCATTGGATATGGCAATTGACGCTACGGTAAAGCGGTTTATGGCCGATAATGGCCCACTTTCGGTGACTTATGTGGAAAAATATGGCGTGAAAATGCCTATGTTCACACAGGCCCCGGCCAATCTGGCTGACTTCTACACTTATTTTTGCGGCGTCCATGCTGAAAAAGAATTTCTGATCGATGGCGCCATCCGCCTGACTTTTGGCGAGGTCTACGCCGCTGCACGTTTGGTGGCGGGCGGTTTGGTCGAAGGCTATGGCCTGCAAAAAGGTGACCGTGTCGGTATCGCCGCGCGCAACTCCGCCAATTGGATGATTTTGAACATGGCGATCATCCTTGCTGGCGGCGTGTCCACGCTGCTGAATGGCTGGTGGCAGGGTCAGGAGCTGGCCGACGGGATTACGATGGTCGATTGCCGCTATGTCCTGGCCGACGAGCAACGTGCGGCGCGGCTTACAGGATGTGATATTGGCGAATGTGAAATATTGCTGTTCGAACATGATTGCCCGCCTGCCGAGGGGCTGAGCATCCTATTGGCCAAAGGCGGCGGTGCAGAGACGCCATTACCGAAAATGGACCCGCTGGATAACGCCACAATCTTATACACGTCGGGATCAACCGGACAGTCAAAGGGCGCCTATTCCGACCACCGCGCGGTCGTTCAAGGCGCGATGAGTTACGTATCGCAATCCATGGTGTTTTTTGAGCTTCTATCCGCCAGCGGCGCTACGCTGCCGGCGCAGCCGTCCGCGCTCGTCAACGTCCCATTATTCCATGTCACAGCGTCAGTGCCATTGGTACTGCAAAGCTATGCCATCGGCCGCAAATTGGTGCTGATGCCGAAATGGGACGCAGAAGAAGCAATGCGCTTGATTGAAAAAGAAAAAATCAGCTATTTCGTCGGCGTTCCGTTGATGAGCATCGAAATCGCCACCCATCCCAAACGGCATGAATATGATTTGACCAGCTGCACCGCATTTGCCGCAGGCGGTGCGCCGCGCCCGGTTGAGCATGTCAAAAAAATCCGCAAGGAGATGGACCATGCCTATCCGCTATTGGGATATGGTTTGACCGAGACAAACGGCGTGGGCTGCGGTAACTTTACCGAAAATTATCTCGCAAAACCCGACAGCACTGGTCCTGCGACCAAGCCATTGGTCGAAATCGAGATGTTGGATGATGATGGCAATATCATGCCGCAGGGGGAACGCGGAGAGGTCTGCATCCGCACGATTGCGAATTTCAGCGGATATTGGAATAACCCCGAAGCAACTGAAGCCGCGTTCACCAAAGATGGCTGGTTCCGAACCGGCGATATCGGGTATCTCGACGAAGATGGTTATCTATATATTGTGGACCGGAAAAAAGATATCATCATTCGGGGCGGTGAGAATATCAGCTGCCCCGAAGTTGAGGCGGCGGCGTATGAGCATGAGGATATTGCCGAACTATCCGTTTTCGGTATCGCAGATGAAAAATATGGTGAGGTGCCAGGCATCGTGTATCATGTGAAAGAAGGCGCCTCTTTGACACCAGAGGAGCTGAAAGCCTTTTTACTGGAACGATTGGCCCCGTTTAAGGTGCCGGTGCATTATTGGCCCTCTGCCGACGCCCTGCCCCGACTTGGCACTCAAAAAATTGACCGTGTTACTTTGCGCAACGCCTATAATGAAAAGGTCAAAAGCGCGGTCTGAAACTTTGCTTTTATTCCCCTGTTATTTTATGACAGGGGAATGAAAAACGCAAAACAAGCAATGTCGGCAAGGCGGGCAATTATCGATCGCAGGCGGCTGGCCGATATGATCACCGCGATTATTGCCAGCGAAGAAACTGATAAGCAACGCGGCCTTATCGTCGCATTGCTGTCACAAGCTGTCCACGATGGCCGCACCGAAATTGCTCGCCGTCTTAACGAAGCTCCATCGGCCGGTCACCAGGCAGCAGCCGAGCAGGCATTTTTGATCGATCAGATTGTTCGGCTGATATTCGACCATGTTACTGGCAATTTATATCAAGTTGCCAACCCCTCCGCCTCTGAGCGGATCTCGGTTTTGGCCGTTGGCGGATATGGCCGGGGCGAAATGGCACCGCATAGCGACGTCGATATCGCGTTCATAACGCCCTATAAACGCACGCCGTGGACCGAACAAGTCGTCGAAGCAATGCTGTATTTCTTGTGGGATTTAGGCTTGAAAGTCGGGCAATCGAGCCGTTCTCTCGATGAAACGGTGAAGTTAGCTATCGAGGATATCACCATCCGCACCGCCCTGCTGGAAAGCCGTTTCGTGTGGGGCGACAAAGAGATTTATGATGAAGCAGCTGCCCGTTTTTGGAATGAAGTCGCAAAAAGAACCGCCGCTGACTTTGTCAGTAAAAAAATGGCCGAGCGAGACGAACGGCACAAGAAAATGGGCGATAGCCGCTATGTGGTCGAACCCAATATTAAAGAGGGCAAGGGCGGCCTGCGCGATCTGCATACTCTTTATTGGATTGGGAAATATGTGCACCAGGTTCGTTCCGCAGCGGCACTAGTCGACGTTGGCTTGCTAAGCAAAAAGGAATATCGGCGGTTTCGCAAGGCGGAAAATTTCCTTTGGGCCGTGCGCTGCCATATGCATGATATTACCGGCCGGGCCGAAGATAGGCTGACCTTTGACCTGCAAAGAGAGGTTGCCGAACGAATGCAATTTGCCGACCGTCCTGGTCAATCAGCGGTTGAGCGGTTCATGCAATATTATTTTTTGAATGCAAAAACTGTTGGCGACCTGACGGGGCTTTTCTTGGCTCATTTGGATGAAACCTTGGCCAAATCCGGTCGCCGCTTTTTGCCTTCGATGGTGCGGCGGCCACGCAAGTTAAATGGGTTCAAATTGGACCGGGGGCGGCTCGCATTACCGTCAGACGATTTTTTTGCAGAAGACCCCGTTCGGATGCTGGAGATATTTCAGCTTGCGGATCGTTATGGTCTGGAAATTCACCCCATGGCGATGCGGGCGGCGCAGCGCGACAGCAAACACATCGACCGAAAAATTAGGCTCGATGAACGAGCCAACAGTCTTTTCATGGATGTGCTGACATCGACGCGTGATCCTGAAACGGTGCTGCGCTGGATGAATGAGTCCACTGTTTTCGGCCGGTTTATTCCTGATTTCCGGCGCGTCGTGGCACAGATGCAATTTGATATGTATCATCACTATACGGTTGACGAACATACGATACGCGCCATCGGTCTGCTGGCCGAAATTGAACAGGGTGACCTTGCCGGTGACCATCCGCTGTCCACTGCAATCATGCGGCAAATCGCTAGCCGTAGGGTGTTATTCATGGCGACATTGCTGCATGATATTGCGAAAGGCCGGGGCGGTGATCATAGTATATTGGGCGCTGAAGTCGCGTTAAAATTATGCCCCCGGGTCGGCCTAACAGCGGCTGAAACGGAAACGGTGGCGTGGTTGGTCCGCAACCATCTGCTTATGTCGTCCACCGCTTTCAAACGTGATCTTGCCGATTTTAAGACGATATTGGATTTTGCCCATCATGTGAAATCGCCGGAACGGCTCCGGCTTTTGCTCGTGCTTACCGTCGTTGACATTCGCGCGGTCGGGCCGGGTATATGGAACAGCTGGAAACGGCAATTATTGTCCGATCTTTTTGAATCGGCCGAAGAGGTGCTGCGCCTTGGGCACAAGCAACGCGGACGCGAGGAACGCATTGCCGCGAAAAAGCGTAATTTGGAAGAAGCACTGGAGTTGAAGCCTGCGGCATTTGCTAAATTGGCCAAAAGATTGCCGGATAGCTATTGGATCGCCGAATCCCCCGACATTATTGAGCGCAATGCCCGGTTATTATTGAATGATGGGGGCGGTGACCTGACGATCGACGCCTGTTATTATGCCGAACGCGGTGCAACATTGATAACGGTATATGCCGCCGATCATCCCGGATTATTTTACCGGATAGCAGGTGCCATACATCTCGCTGGCGGTAATATCATTGATGCGCGGATTCATACCAGCCGCGATGGCATGGCTTTGGATAATTTTCTGGTCCAAGATCCCAAAGGGCGACCTTTTAGAGAGGCTGGGCAGATTGAGCGGCTGCGAACAACCATCGAAGATGCCGTTGCCAATCGCAATAAAATGGGGATTAAATTGGAGAGCAAGCCGAGTTCCCTCTTGCGCGCCGAAGCATTCCGGATCGAACCATCGGTATATATCGACAATCAGGCGTCCAACCGATTCACCGTGCTTGAAGTAAATGCCCGCGACAGGCCAGCGTTGCTGAATAATCTTGCACAAGCCCTGTTCCAGTCAAAAGCAACATTGCACAGCGCCCATATCGCAACCTACGGTGAGCGTGCTGTAGACACTTTTTATGTGACGGATTTATTTGGCGGGAAAATAGAAAATAAAAACCGTTTGAACGCCATCGAGAAGCGATTGTTGGAGGCGGCATCGGGCCGGAATAGAGACGAAGTCAAATCTGTCGCCTGACATGGGAAGCGCTGCATCGTTACATTTCCGCCCGCAATGATTGGTGCAATATAGGGCGCGGCAAATGCCGCCCACATGTGCAGTGAATCCAGCCAGCGCGTGTATCTTTTATTTCGACATATGCGCCCCACCATATGAAGGCTGTGCTGCTAATCTTAATCACAAAAAAAAGGGCCGGTCTTTCGACCAGCCCTTTCTTTTTGTATGTTGCAGAAATTACATTCCCGAACCTGGGCCGTAGCTAACTTCAACGCGGCGGTTTTGCGGCTCGCGCTCACCATCCGCAGTTTGAACCCGAGGCTGGGTTTCACCAAATGCCTGAGTTGTAATCGCCCCGCCGCTGATACCTTTTGATTCAAGGTAACCACGAACGGTTGCGTTGCGGCGTTGTGACAAGCCAACGTTGTAGCTTGCGGAACCCGAACGGTCAGCATGTCCAGCCAGCATAACCTTCGCATTGCCGCAATTGGCATATTGTGCAACCGCGTTATCGAGGACCTGAGCGGCGTCAGGACGCAGGTTCGATTTATCGAAATCGAAGAACACGATATAGGGGCCAGTGCTGCAAGTCACTTTCGGCGGAGGAGGAGGAGGTGGTGGTGGTGGTGGTGGCGGTGCCGGTGGGGGTGGTGCCACAACATCTACCGGAGGAGCTACAGGCTCGCCGCCGAAGTTATAAATCAGGCTGCCCATCAAGCTGTGCGTACGGAAACGGCCACTTACATCGCCGCCAAGACGATCAACATAGTCCAATTTGGAAGCATTGAAGAAACGATATTTCAGGCCAACGTCCCAGCTATTGCTGATTGGAGCGCGAACGCCTGCCAATGCCTGCCATGCGAAGCCAGTGTCAGAGTCATCCAACCAAGCAGGAGAGTCATTGATCGCGTTTTGTGCGACGCGTGCCACACCTACACCGCCGCCAACGAAGCCTTGGATGCCGTCGTCATCGCCGAAATCCAACAGACCATTCAACATGAAACTTAAAGCGTTGGAATCTCCGTTAACAGCGAATGACCCTGCAGTGCGAAGCCCGGAACTATTAGGCAAAAATGCCGTGGTGCCACTCACAGTATCGACATCAGCTTCGCGATATGAGACTTCTGTTTCCAACCGGAACCCACCAAAGTCGTAACCAACAACTCCGCCGAAATCATAACCGGTTTTATTTTCCAGTGTAGCTGGAGCTCCCACTACGTCCAACGCAGTGTCTTCTACCAGCATCGCACCGCCATCCACTCCAACATACCATTGGCCATCACGGGCCATTGCTGGTGTTGCCAGAGCGGTGGAAGCAAGAGCCAAACCTATGGCAAGCTTACGCATCTACTTTCCCCTTCTTATATTAGGATCAAAATTCGAGCCTTGGTTACTACCGAGTCTCTAGAAACGATGCAAGCCCACTTTGCACTTAACTGTTGCCAAAATGCCTCTATTTCCCATCCTTTTCGAAAATTTACCCTATAAAATGCGCCACGCCAGCTGATCAACGCGCTATTATACCCACTTCGCGTAGGCCAGCCAGAATCAAATTAACTGCCGCGCGCGCCTCTATGTCCACAACATTGCCGCCAGATATATCGGCAATATAGGCAGGTGATACCCAAGCTCCTGCTTGATAAACAAAAAATACCGACTGCGCCTTTTGCCAAACCGTCATTCCTTCATGCGGCTCCAAAAACCGGAAGCTTCCGCCGGTCCAATAAGCTATTTTTCGATCATGCCCCGCCCAAGCGCCTTGCGCCAGAGGAGCAACTAACCAGCACTTGCCAGCGTCACCTGCTCCCAAATTACTCACCGGCGCCGCAATTTCATCCAACACCGCCGGGCTGATCAACGCGTCGATAATTGCTAAAGCTTCATTATGTGTGAGTTCTTTTTGAGCCTGGCCTGCAAAAATTAAGGGCATCTTATGGCGTGCGGTATTCATTTGCATCATGGGGTTCCTTGTTCAATTCTTGAAATAATCGGCACGGAAAGGCGCAATGTTCATTTTTTTCTAAATAACGATTGTCAGCGACAATGCCGGTGATTTTGCAAAACGGCCAATTTGACTTATCTCGAACGTCACGGCCCGCGTGCCTTTGGCAATCCAACTGTTCAATTGAGCGGGGGACAATAGTAACTCCGGACCGCTCGTTTCAAATATCGCTAGCGGTTCTTCGCCGTCGTAAGCGGTAACATAGTAGGCTTCACTATCTTCATCTAACGGATGATCGACCGAATCTTGCCACCCGTGGTCAATCCGGCTCCGCCTGATCCAACTTAACGATACATGACCGTCAGCCAATTTGACCACATGACCATGGACAGGAGCAAAGGGACGGATCGCTTTACCACTTACATTGAGGGACGCTGCAACCGGCTGCTCATCCCCCAGCCCCATAGCCTCAATTTCAATCTGCACCCCGGATGATATGCCATCCATATTTAACTGAGCCAAATTATCCGGATTAAGGAGCAATATAGGGCGTCCAGATTGGTGCGCAGCTATTTCGCTTTCGGTCCCGAAACAGCCCCGCTGTAGCTGCGCCAAACGAAATTGGCCGCCGCCCAAATCATCGATTTTACCCGCGCGAATAATTTCGCCATCAAGCCAAAATATCGGCGCGGTGAGGTCAGCAAGGCCCGTTTCACGTTGGGGCAGCTCTGCCTGCGGATTTACCATCTGCACGATTATCGCATTTGCTGTATCGGTCACATGCGCCGGATGGGATGCGGTATTACCGGTGAGCACAGCGATAGCAGCGGCATTGGCGGTGCTTCCTACCTGCTCAACGCTGCTGCCCACTATCCGTGATAAAATTGCTCGCCGCCAACCCGGACTTGTGCCGGAAGCTGCGGCAACGACCAGCGGCGCTCCGCCATCACTGGACCGAAGCGCCGGTAATTCCGCCAACATCAAAAATGTCGGGCCAATTACATAATCCGGCGTGGTAACATTTCGGCCACCGTCGGCCTCGTTACTTGGAGCCGGTGATAAGGAGATGGTCCGCCGTGCCGACAGGCGCGACACCATTCCGAAATGTTCGACCTCCGTCACCTGCCACGACCTGCCTCCCGGATTTCCCTCCGCATCATCGAATATGATGTCGCCAGCACCGATGCGTTTCTCGTCGCGCATAATATATCCGCTCCAACCGCTGCGCGCGCTTTTCCGGTATAGCAGCTGCATATCGGCCAATCTGCGCGCAGCGGCGCTTGATAAAGCGGCGGGGAGATCAATTTGCTGCGCCACCCGGCCAATATCGGACAACCGGCTTTGCTGGACCCCGATTTGATAATCACGGGCGGGGTCATAATAACGCACCGCCAATGCCTGTGCAGCCGGTTGCAGCGCGGCTGTTTGTTCAGGGCGTTTCAGCTTTTTGCTATTTTCATGGCTGGCAATCGTGACGGCCCGCCCGGGTTTCCCCGCGCCCCAGGCTTTTATCGTCAATGTATCACCCATGGGCCGGACATTGACCGGCAAGTTATCCGTTAATGGTTCCAGCGCGGACCGCTTATCACCGCCGAGCAATGCATAGCCCGAAACAAACTCATCCGCTTCACAATCGATTGTTTCTCCAGCGGTGGATGCCACGATATCGCATAGCGACACCGAACCATCGCGTTCGAAAATTTCGAATGTCATCGACGGTATTCTATTGCCAAAATCGGCCAGCTGCAGGTCTTCAAACACAGCGTAACATAATCCCCTATAGGCCGGGCAAGTACCGGCACCTTCAATGGATGCGATCAACGGATCTGCGGGCTGATCATAATGGCCTTGGTAAAAGCGCATTTCACCGCCTGTTTTCAAATCACCTGCGGCCCCGCGCAGCAAATTTCCATCCGCCCAAATCCGGCCCAACCGCGCAGCGGGGCGGCTGGAAAGAGCGACGGCCATGCTGACTGAATAGCTATATTCGATGGTTGATGGACGGCCTTTTCCGCCGCCATTTTTATTGCTCCGTTCAATCAGGTCGGTGGCCCAGATAACCGTACCTGCACCCCGCATCGATCCATATATGGCGGGGATTTGAGTGCCATAAGACGAAGTTTGCACCTCCAATTCTTTCAACCGAGGCCCCTCGCGTGCGGGCCCCTTAAATAGTTCAGCATCGACTTGCTGCCCAATGAAAGCGCCAATTTGCGATCCGACCCGCCCGCCAATGAGCGCGCCTAATCCGGCAAAAACCAAGGTTGCCATGTCAGTCTCCTTTTTTTCGCCAAATCTGGCAGACCGGCCAAACCGGCTGTCCGGGCGTGAACACCACCCGCCGAATACCTGCATGGGCGTGGACCAGACCTGCGCCTGTCCAAATGCCCAAATGTTGCTGCCGTGGACCGGGCCGCAGCAATATAATATCGCCAACCTGTAACGGGGCATCTGGCGCAGCGAAACCAAATCCACATTTTTCCATATAGGTACAAATTTGATCGATATAATCGCCCGCCATATGATAATCGCGTGGGGGGCAGGGCAAATCATGCTGAACATCCATGGCATGAGCGGTAAGCCCGACACAATCGAGGCCAGCCCCCGCTTTTCGTCCATGTAATTTGAATGCAACTCCGATTTGCGCCAATGCCCGCGCAGCGATAGCTTCGCTTACATCATCATTGGCCATTACTATCACGATGCCCCCGGATAACGGGTCAGCAAATCATTGCCGGGCAAATGTGGTTCGCCGCGAAAATTGACGGCATTTGAAAAACGGGTTGCGCAAGTTGCGATGCTTTTGTCGCAGCCTTCGACCAATATCACACGAGCGCCGGGCCGAACTTCAAATTCCGGTACGGCGGCCAAGGCGACGCTATCTTCATCACTAATATAGATATCTGATATATCGCCACTATTACCGCCGTCCAACCAGCGCAAATAGCCATAAGCAAAGTCATTTGGGTTGCCCGGTAATTGGTCTTGGAAGATAATCTGTTCGCCATCAACATGGCTGACAGTCCGCATGTGACGGAACCGAGCCTGATTTAATCCGCAATCCCCGCCGCAAAAACTGGCCCGGCATCCAGGCGACGTGTAAGGAACGGCAGGCGCACTCAAACGCGCTGCGGCGCTGTCTAGCTCGACCTGAAAACTCTCATCTGAATAGCTTACCTGTCCCAGCTCACCCTGCGCCAATATTCGCTTGCCAGCGGCGGGCTGTGTCCAGTCAAACAAGAATACTGAAAGCGCGCATCCATTCCACCGGCCTGCTGATAAATCCTCCTCGCTTATCGCATCACCGCTAACCATTCCGGTTATTTCAAGACCGTTGTTCTCCAGCCCCAGACTTTCCGATATCGTGCTCGGCTCCATGCCAGGGCTGGCACGATATAGCAGGCCGTCTATTTCAACATCGCGGTCATGCGATGTAAAGCCGATGGTGACGCCATCGCGCCGCTCCAGCCGCCAGGCATAAGCGGCACTGGTAAGGTCCCCGGCTAGCCAAACATCCATCAGCCCGCCTCCTTAACTTCGATCAGCGGCACCGACGGCATTTCACCGGCCCCAAAGCTGAAGCGGTTTACCTCTAACCGGTCCTCGGCAAAGCGAACCGGCACATCAAAATGAAACCCGGCCGTGATCACAGCCCCGATATTTGGGGCAGTTTCGAAAATCACGCGACCCTGCTCCACCCGCCAAGAAGTTGCTTCTTGGCCATTTATGGCTACCCGCACGCTGCCTGCAACCGGCCGGGTTATCAAACGCATTTGCGCAGCCTCGCCATCGCCATAGCGTTTTAGCAAGGCGAAGCTGGTCCTTACCCCGTCGCCTTCGCCCAAAATTTGATCGGTTAATGTCGGCGGCAATGTCATCGCGTTGGAACTATTGTCAAATGAATCGCGAAAACGAAACGCTTTCGCCGCGCCCCGCCTTGCCCGGAAAAATCCGATCAGCACCTCCAACTGTTCATCGCTGCCAATTCCGGGCGCTACGTCATAGCTTTGCCGGGCATCGGCCCAGTCGCTATTGCGCCGTTCGTGGCCCGACAGTGTTGTCGCAATCTGCGTTGAAAATTCGGGCATGGCAGAGGCCTGAGCGCCGATTTCAATCGGGAATAATATATCGTCAAAAGCCTGCACGTCTTGTGTCTCCTCACCAATTTCAAAATGGGTGTATCCGTCACGGCAAATTTGCGGCAGCGCCCAGATATAGGTTTCCGCAGTGCCCCGATTATGGGCGCGCTGTGCGGCCTCTTCTATGTCGCGCCATTGCGCTTTTTCCGGGGCATTCAGCACGAAACCTGAAAAATAATGCTGTTCTTCTATCGGATAGCCAAGCCGCTGCGCCATTGCCGGGATCGCCCGCTCGGTCGCGCCATGATTGCCGCTGATTACCCAATCATAATCCTCCAGCTGCAACACATCAAAAGCGGGCGTCGCCCATCCCAACGGCACATTGGCCCGCTGCGCCTCTGGTGCTTCGGGGTCGAGAACCGTCGGAAGATATACCAGCAACAGCAGTTGCGCGCCCGCCGCGCCCGCTTCGGCCCGCACCGCCGCCGCCAGCGCAGCGGTTGATGCCGACAGCAATTCGCCTGCTTTGTCTAACATGGCTTTTTGAGCGGCTGTTTTGGGCCCCGGTATCGCGCCGATGCTAACGGATAAAGTGCCAAAAGCTACGCTCGCGGCGGCGTCATACAGGCAGATACGGCCATCGGGCATAATCCACCACCATGGCTCGCCAATTTGAAATTTTACCGGAAGTCCAGCCTGTTTTAATATATCTGCAAATGCGCGGCCGACTAGCTGCAGATACGCCATCGCGCCATTATGCGCCGGGGACAGCAATGTTGACGGCGGCACCCACCCGGTAAGCGCGGGATCGCCATTTTCCGCCCTTTGTTTCCAATCATTCCAGCAATGGGCATCAAACAATTCATAAGATAATGAGAATATCAGGTCATATCCGGCTTGCTTTGCCTGATCCGCAAAATTGTCGTGCCAGGCGCGGCAAGGCGTATTGAGCGTGCCGCCGGCAAGGCTGACATAATGGGCATTGCCGAGCGGCTCGAGCCGGAAATAATGGCTCATCCCAACATAATGGTTGATCGTTCCGCGGTAACCCAGAGCATGAATTTGGCGCAGCATCCGGGCCGGAGTCTGATTATAGGCGTCGTCATAGCCTGTGGCCATTTTCAAGCGGTGTTCGGGCAGCATGACATCGCCGGTATCCAGCATCACCCCGCCGCCGTCACAGCGTATCTGTGACAATTCTACCCAGCCTTCCTTTGCCCCAGGGAATATCGCGGGGCCGCTGCCAAATTCGGGTGGGATGAGCGAAATGAACATCCGGTCAATGTCGCCTGCATAAACCGGGTCAGCCTCCGATGGCAGCAGGAACCCGCCATTCAGTTTGCTGAATTTCAGGGTGATTTGCGCATCGCTCGGCGAGCCGCTGGCATAATTCCAAAGCCGCACATACCAGCTTTTCGCCTTGCCCGCCGCATCGCGTCCTTCGATGGTCAATGTGGGACCATTGACTGCATTAAGCGGCATGATGCCCGCCGACCGCCAACGAAAGGATAGGGTCAACCGGCGATAATCCCGGTTCGTCTCATAGGCGAGCAGCGGGTGATCAATCCGATCTTCGCTGTCCCAGATGAGTCCCGCCAGATCGTCGTTTTTGTAAAATGTCGCGTCAACGCGCAGCGATTCCGGCCCGCTGGTCACCACCGACGCCATCATCGGGCGGGGGAAATTTACGGTCCAGAAACGCGGGTCGAACCGCATTACCGGAACGGTTTGCTGCCGCCCCCTTTGTTCACATAACCAATAGGCCATAATATCCTCCTGTGATCGGCTTGCGATGCCGGTCCTAATTACGGCTCAATGCCTGGCGCACCATGCGGGCGACCTGCCGCGACGAACGCTGTAGGCTTTCGGGCGCGCTACCCCGGCCATTATCCGAAATATTGATGGTCAGGTTCACTGCCTGCCCGCCTGCCCCGCCGCCGCCTGTGCTGGTTTCTACCCGCCCGCTGCTGGTGGGCACGAATAGTTCTGGTCCATTTTCGCCGACACGGTAAGCACGGCCCGGCGATACGGGCCCGCCGGTTGCGCGGCCCGGCGATCCGAATAAATTGCCCAACAGCGCCGTGACAGAGCTTAACAAGCCGCCCACGCCGCTGCCCTGCCCGCCGCTCTGCCCGCCGCCGCTGAGACCATTTAACCCAGAGCTGATCGCGGCGGTGGCAATTTCGGCCAGCACGGACAGCGCCACATTGCGCAAATCATCAAAACCAAATTTGCCGGTTCGTATGGCCCGCGTCAGGCTGTTTTCCAATGCCTTGCCTGCGCGGTCCAACCCGGCGGCAAACGGGCCGTCGAGCTGCGCCCGCATTGCGTCGACGTCGGCTGCAAAGCCCCGCGTATCGGCGCGAACAGACACAACCAGCCTTTCAATTTCCTCATCCATCGGGGAATTGCTCCTTTAACTTTTCAATGATTTGCGGCTCTGGCGGGCATTCCGCTTCTGGGGTGATGGCGGATAATATCGTTTCCAACTCCGCCGGTGTTGCGTCCCAAAAATCGCTTGGCCGCCAGCCCAAAAGCAGCGCGCATTTGCCGCATAGCTTGGCGGCGTTGGCGGTGAAGCTGCTCATGTCTGCGTGCTGGCCCAGCACGGGTTATTGACCGTTCAAAATTTGGCCGAGCAATATTTTCAGCGCCGGGGTCGCCGCTGCCAACCCTGCCTCGGCAACTGCATCAGAAAATTCGGCCCGGTTAATGCCGGTATGGCCCTGCGCACAATGCCAAAATAGCGCGGTCATCTCCGATAGTTTTAATTGCCCAGCCGCCGCCCGCTCAACCAGCGCGAATAGCGGCCCCAACTCCTCCTCAGCCGCAACAAGCGCGGTAAAGCTTGGACGCAATTTATAACCTGCAACTTGCGCCTCACCGCGCATCGCATTCACAGTCATAATGCACTTACCGGGCCGCTGCTTTCCAGCGACAATGTATAGCTGCGTTCGCCATTGAAATCGCCCGCATAGTCCAGCCGCGTGACGAGGAATTTGCCTTGCAGCCGTTCCCCGCTTTCAAAGCTTAACTCATAATCGTCAATCGCGCCGGATAGCGCGTTATTCTTAATCTGCGTTTCGGCGGCGCTGCCGGTAAAAACACCGGCGGCTGATGCTGACACCGACCGAACGCCTGCTCCGGGAAGCAAATCACGCCAACCGCCCGACCCTTTATTTGTCACGACAATCGGATCGCCATTGATCGACAATTGGGTGGTGCGCAACCCTGCGACCGTGCTGTAAACCGGCGGAGCGCCGCCATCGCCAACCTTTAACAGGAAGGCGCTTCCTTTTTCCACTGACATAATGCTGTCTCCATTTTAGTGAATAGTTTATGTGGTGCCGCAACCCGAGGCTGCGGGGTTTGTGACCCTATATTTGCAGCATCCTGATCCGGTGTTCGACCAAGGCGGCCCATGGCCCGGCGGCATCGCGGGCGATTAAGCCGCGCAAAAATATGTTGCTGGCAATTTGCCATCCGCCGACCATTTCGGGCAGCGCAGCAATGGCCTCCTGGCTATGGCCGATCAACTGATGCAGCCGCGCTGGCACATCGCCGTCATCCCAGATGGTGAAGGCCAACCTCACCTCTCGCCCGGTTTCGGTTTTGGTGCTCCAATCGGTCACCAGATTTTCGGTGAAAGCGATATAGGGAAAGACGGCGCGAACCGGCGGCCCGTCATATACACCGTTCAGACTCTGCGCGAGCGCAGGGTGAGTTTCCAACGCAGCGGTTGCGGCGGTTTGCAGCGCGATAACAGCGTCGCTCATAATGACGTTCCTTTCCGGGCAAAATTGCGGATGCGGCTGTCGCGGATCATTCGCTGGCGCAGATTACGTGCTGATAAAATGATTTCGCCTCCACGGGTTTCGGCGCGTACATCCGGGGGTAAATCGGCATCAGCGGCGATGCGGATTGCAACGCGGTGCGCCGCCGCTTCAGCCGATGCAATCGCTTGCTTTTCCAGCTGATCGAGGCTCATCGCACCTCCTCGCAAGTGATCTGCATTTGCGATGGCTCACGCGGGTCGCTCACCACCTGACGCACGGCGAGATATTTGGAGCGCCAGACAAGCCGGACACGCGGATCAATGCCTTCCCGTTTGCGCATCGTCACTTTCCACCGGGGCATCGCGCTCAGGCTGCCTGCCTGCGTCAAATCGCCCGGCACAATCGGTGCTAATGCCGCCCAGGCTTCACCCGAATAGGCATATTGCCCGCTGCTGCCCGCCAATGCATCGCGGTTGCCGGTGCGGGTTTCAATGGTCACTCTTTCGCGCAGAGTGCCTGCAAATTCCCCGCTCATGCCGACAACCTCATGCGCCGCCATGGACGCAGCAAAGCGGCAACCGCAGCGGGCGGACCGGCATCGCCGTCATTATCGCGGTAGAGATGCAAATGCCCCGTCATGCGCAATATGGCGAGCCGCAGGCTTTCGGGAAGATCGGACCAGCTCGCCGCTAATCCGGCTTGATAGGTAACCTCAATCCGTCCAGCTGAACCTGCCCGCCGCACACTTATATAGGCATCACCGTCCGCATCAATCCGGGCGGTATAATGGCTTTCATCCATTGCGAAATGGGAACCCTCAGCAGGAATTCCGGCCACCGCCACAACCGCGGCAACCGGGCTCGCCGAAAGCCTTTGCCAATGCGATGATGATGGCATTATTTCGCGCACCGTGCGGCGGATCATAATTTGCCGGGTAAAGCTTTCTGCATGGACTATGGCCGCCAGCAAAATTGCGCCCAACGAGGTATCTTCTGCATCCTGATCCAGACGCAAATAAGCCCTAACCTCGTCCAGCATAAAGCTGTCGAGGTTGAGCGGATCAATGCTCAACATAATATCTTCCTCAATTTTTGAAATTTTGGTTCAGCTTTGGCAGGATCAAGCCGGTTCCGATTCCAGCAGCATGCTACACATTAAATAACGGATCGCTGTGATGGGTACGGCCGGCTGCACAAACATAACCAAAAAACCATCGCTGTTAACAATTTGGTTGATCTCGAAAACATGGCGCTTCAAATCGCCACCGGAAAAATCAACATTGTTGGCTGTCAACAGATTGGTTCGGATTGTCTCTGCCGCCGTATCCCATTCGCCGGTCCATGGTCCGGTTTGATGATACAAACGGATATTTACAGCTGATATTTCAACATGACTCATCAAGCCGCCTATCCGTAGTCGCACCACTTTACTGCCACTTGTGACAAAAGGACCGAGCTGATTCCACAAAACAGCAGGTTCAGCCGCAGTGCCAGCCGACTGTATATAATTTTCGCCGTGCGAACCAGAGGTTGTCGAAAATCCAACCCACCGACCATCAATGGAAAAATTCCAACGTCCGCCGATAGTCGATATTTGCCGTGTAACCGCCACGGCGCCGGCGGGGCCCGCTGGACCCGCTGGACCTACTGGACCCACTGGACCCGCCGGACCTACTGGACCTGCTAAACCCGCTGGACCCATCGGACCGATTGGACCCGCCGCTCCCGCCTGCCCTTGGGGACCAGATGCGCCCACAGGTCCGGTTGCGCCGATTGGTCCTGCTGGACCGGTTATTCCCGTATCCCCCTTTGGTCCGGGCGGACCTGCTGGTCCTACCGGTCCGGTTAACCCGGTAGGGCCTTGCGGACCAACAGGACCGATTGGCCCAATGGGCCCTGAATCACCTTTCGGGCCAGCTGGACCAGTTGCCCCGGCCGCGCCTTGCGGTCCAATATCTCCTTTTGGCCCGATAGGTCCCATTGCTCCAGCCGGGCCCACAGCTCCGGTAACGCCGATGTCTCCCTTATCACCTTTGTCTCCTTTAGAACCGGCTGGCCCCGCAGGCCCTGTCACACCTTGCGGACCAGCGGGACCGATTGGGCCAATTGAACCTGCATCGCCTTTCGGGCCAGCTGGTCCGGTGAGCCCTTGGGGCCCGGCTGGTCCCACAACGCCTTTTTCTCCTGCCGCGCCGCTGTCGCCTTTGGGCCCCTGCGAACCTGCCGGTCCTGATGCGCCTGGTTGTCCCGCTGGTCCTGCGGCTCCCGTCGCGCCCGCTTCGCCAGCCGGGCCTTGAAGGCCCATTGGCCCCTGCGGCCCCTGCGGCCCCGCCGGGCCTTGTGGGCCTGCAGGTCCGATGAGCGAATTCAGCCGTTGTCCCCGGCGGTCCGCAAGTGGCACGGCAACAACCGTTGCAGGTGCCCGCCAAGCTGTTTTCAAAGGAGAATCGGGCAATCGCCACAGCAGCGCCAATGGCACAATCATGCCGACACCGATGGACGGATGGACATGGTGATGCTGTCCGACACCACCACTTTCCCATCGGTCAATTCCAGCCGCGCATCGGCGATATAGCTGCCCGGCGGCAAATCGGCGCTGACCATCGCGGGCACGGTCAAGGTCCAACCCGCCGGATTATCGTCCCCGGCCATGCGTGGTTCGATAGCGAAGGCAGCGGCAACCGGCGCACCGGGAGCAGCGCTCGTCCGGCCCGGTGCCACTGCCTTCATCACTGCGCTGATGCTGCTGACGGACAGGGAGTCACCCGACAAGGCATCTAGCGCCAGCGAAATTGTCTCTCCGCGCTGAAAAATATAATTGGTCATAACTGTTCATTTCCGCTGAGTGAAAATAAAGGCGCCATCCCGGCCCAAACCGTAATGACGCCCTAGTTTTATTGATATTAGCTGGCGGAGAATTTCATCACTTTGATGGCTTCAGAATTGCTCAGCGCGCCGCCAACCCGTTTGGTCGCATAAAAATGCACATAGGGCTTGTTGGAATAAGGATCGCGCAGGATTGCTGTTTCGCCGCGCTCCGCAATCAAATAACCGGCCTTGAAATTACCGAAGGCAATCGACAGGCTGCCCGCGGCCATATCCGGCATATCTTCGGCTTCGACCACGGGATAGCCGAGCAGCGTATCGGCTTGTCCAGCGGCCAGACCGGCTTGCCACAAAAACCCGCCATCGGCGGTTTTCATCTTGCGGATTTTGGCGAGCGTTGCGCTATTCATTACCCAGACCGCGCCTTGGCGATAGGGCGCGCGCAGGCTTTGCACCAGATCGATCAAACGGTCCTGCGGATCCTCATCATCAAAATCGCCCTCTGCACCCGATGCCACATATTGCAGGGTGCCAAAGGCTCGAATATTGTCATCGGCGTTGCTGACTGGACCTGTCAAAAATCCAGTGGGTTTATCGGCGCCATCGCCATTGACGAAGGCGCTGCCCTCTGCCTTGGCAAATTCCGAGGCAATTTCACTGGCCAGCCATGCCTCAACGTCAAATTGCGCATCATCGAGCATCGCCTGCGACGCCGCCGGATTGGCATATAGATCGCCAAAACTGGGCAATATTTCCGCAAATAAGGGCGTGCTGGTTTGGCCCCGTGCGCCGGTTTCCGATGCCCAACCAGAGGCAACGCCATTTTGCGTCACCAATTTGCGGTATCCTGCGCTGCCCACTTGGACGACATTGGCGATGGCGCGGATGGGCGATGCAGTTTTCAAGGTTGCATCGATGATGGCGTCAATTTCCTGCGGCAGGGCATAGCCGCCATCACCGGCAACTGCGCCCGAAACGCTTTTCAACTCCATTTCCGCACCTGTGCGCAAATAGCCATCAACGAAGGCGGACCGCGCCGCGCTCGCCGCTTTGCTTCCCGACAGTTGTGGACGCCGCGTGGCGAAGGCCGGAAAGGCGGCTTTGTCAAAGGCTCCGTTCAACGTGTCGGCTTTAATCTCATATTTCATATGCTTTTCTCCATAAAAAAAAGCGCCCCGAAATGGAGCGCCTGGATCGATGAGCCACAGCATGGGGAACACCCCAGCCGCGGACTTACTCGGTTGCCAAAACCCTTGCCAAAGGTTGCATGGGGTGGGTGACGATGCTGACTTCTATCAGGTCAAGGTCAATCAATTCGCGATATTCCTGCCGCTTCATGCCTTGCACCCGGTATCCGAAGGACAGGCCCTGCCCCTTGGCCACTTTGTTTGCGGCGGTATCGTCAATCTCGGCGATCACGCGCAGGCCGCGTTCATCCTCTGCGATGCTTTCGACATAGCCGATGCGCTGCGCCTGATCATGCTGCCACAATAGCGGTATGCCCGCCTTTGCGCTGCGTTTGAATGCGCCTTTGCGGATGATGTCGCCGCCCCTGTCGGGATGATCGAATATCGCTGCATAGCCCGCAATCTTCATTGCATCACCAATTGGGTCAAGCCCAGCTTAACCGCAAGACCAATGAGCAGCAGCGCAAGGCACGCCTTCACAATCCAGCCAATTGCCGCCTTGCCTGCGGATTTTTTGGCATCACGCCACGCCGAAAGCAATTCGCGCAGCTCCGCCATATCCTTCGACGCCGCTGGATCATCGAGGCCCAATCCAGCCATTGCGCGGTGTGCGCCCAATTCCGATGCTTCCTCAATCAGCGCTTTCAACGTGGCCAGATCGGTGCCCTTGCCCTTTGCCTGTCCGGCCAGTTGCAGCAAAATATCATTATTCCTCATCGCTGCTCTGCTCCTCTTCTTGCGCACGCGCTGGTTCAGCCTTGGTCACGGGTTGGGGTGCCGCAGGGGGTTGCGCTTCTATTTGGGGTTCGGGTGCCAGACCCAGCATTGTGCGTTTTTCGGCATTGCTTAAAAAATCGGCGGCGGTCACCTGAGCCCAAAGCCGCTCTCGGTCCTCGCTCAGCGCGCTGACCTGATCGAGGTCAACCGACAGGCGCAGATCATCAAACCAAGGGGCCAGCCCTTCGGCAATGGCGCTCAATATCTTATTGGCCAGGGGCAAAATCGCCTGCCGCCACAAAGCGCGGTTGGCCTCTCGGTAATTGGCGTAGGTCGCATCTCCGGGCAGGCCGAGCAGCATCGGCGGCACACCAAAGCCCAGCGCAATGTCCCGCGCCGCCGCCGATTTCAATGCGACAAAATCCATATCCGCAGGCGACATGGATAAAGCCTGCCATTTCAGTCCCCCTTCGAGCAGCATTGGCCGCCCGGCATTGATGGCACCTGCAAAGCTGGCCTCCAATTCGGATTTCAACCGGTCAAATTGCTCGCCGGATAACGGTGTTCCTTCGCCCGGTTCATACACCAATGCGCCCGATGGCCGCGCCGCATTGTCGAGCAGCGCCTTATTCCATTTTGACGCTGCATTATGGATGGCAATCGCTCCCGCCGCCGCAGACAAACAGCCAAGGCCGTAATGATCGTCCAGCGGGTGGATTGTGCGAATGTGGATAATCCGGTCCGATGCGATCCGCGATGCGGCACCCGATGCGCCATATACAAATCCCATGGGCCAACCATCGACATCGGTTTCCACCTGCACCCGTTCGGGGCGCAGCGCATATAGCTCACACGGAGCCCCCACCGCATCGGGCAGCATTTCGACATAAGCATTGCCATGAAGCAGCAATTGGACGGCAATGGTTTCGAGCAAGGATTGCCCGCCCGATGTCGCATTGATTAACTCCAATGCGCCGTCATCGCTGGTCATCAGCGGTGCCGATGCCACCCCCTCTGCCACAAGCCGCACCGCCCGCTGCGCAATCGTATTTTCAAGATAAAGCCTGCGCACCTGCTCGTCATAAGTGCGCGGCCATTCACCCAGCGCCGCTATCCCATAGCCGCGCGTTAATTTCACATGCGAACGGGCCGGACGCAGCTTCCCACGCCCGGCCGATTTCCAGCCGAATATTTTCATTTTCATCTCCTAAAAGAGTGAGATCACAAAATCCGCACCCTGGGCCCGGCTTTGGTTTTGCCGAGCATTATTTCCGTGATCGCCCATACCAGTGCGTCGGCACGGTCGGGTGATCGGCCGGGGCCTTCATAGCCGCCACCCGCGATCAATCCGCACATCTGATCCTCCAGCGCCGGAAAGGCGCCCGCATGATGGACCCGCCCGGTTTCATACAGCGCGGCCACAGGTTCTGCGCGCGCGCTTTTGCCTCGGCTCGCATGGACGCGGGTGATGGGCAGGCCAATTTGCGCCGCGCGCAATGTGCTTTCGACCATCTCTCCGCCTTGATTACTCTCAACCACCACTCGGTCTGCTTGCCATTTATTTGATGAGGCGGCGACCGCCCGCGCCCATTTTTCGGGCGAGCATCCCTGAACGCTGTGATCGGCCAAAATATAGGCTTTGTCATCATGGCCCAGCGCCGCTGCGATGATACCACAAGCATCGCCGCCGCTGCTGACCGGCGGATCAACGCCGATCACGACACGGCGAAAAGATGGCAGGTTGCCAACCCGGCATGCCTCAATCATCGGCCGGTTCCATAAGGCACCTTGTAAATCCTCGATCAGCTCGCCGTCCAGCTCCTGACGCCCTAGCCGCGTGCCGCCATAGGCCTGTTCCACGGCATAACGGAAATCGGACGGCAAATTCGCTCGGTTATCATCGGTGCGGCCATGGGTTAACGCGGCATCTTTTTCGGTCACAAGGCGGCGGATGAGCGGCACCGGGCGCGGCGTGGTGGTCGCGATAGTCTGCGGCCGGTCACCCAGCCGCATCCCCAGCATCAAATTGTCCCATACGGCAATCCCGTCCGGCCATTTGGCAATTTCATCGGCCCAGGCAAAATGATGCTGCACCCCGCGCAGCGACTCCGGTTCGGCGGCTGAGTATAATGTTGCCTGCGCGCCATTGGGCCAAATGATCCGGCGCAAAGAGGATTCCCAGCGCAGATTTGACGTGCCCGGCAGGTTCAAAATACCGCTTTCCCCCTCCACCATAATTTGCCGCGCCTCCATGATCGTCGCGCCGATCAGGGCGATCCGCGCCCCTTCATGCTGCTCCGCCTGGCTGCGCACCCATTCGGCCCCCATGCGGGTTTTGCCATAACCGCGGCCGGCCATCACCAGCCAGATACGCCAATCACGTTCCGGGGGCATTTGATCATGGCGCCGCCAAAATGGCCAAGCATTGAAATGACGCACATAATCGCGCAACTTCCAGCGTGCCAAAATGGCCGCACATTCCCCCGCAGGCATGCCAATCAACGCCTCAGCGCTATGGTCGATATCAGCCATTTTGCAAGCCTATGTTATCCTTTTTGGTTATGTCCTCCTCCATGCGCCGCCGCATCTCGGATAGTTTTGCGATCAGCTTCGCCTTGATGGCTTCGCCGTCCGGCTGTTTTTCCGGCGTAATGCGCGGATCGGGCAGCGATTTAACCGATGCACGGTGTGCATTCAGCAAAGCCAGCCGCAGCCGGTGTTTTTGCGCGCGCGATTTCAACATCGCATCGCTGGTTGCTGCGCTTGCCGCCTGCAATGCCTCTTCCAGCATCGCGGCCTCCAATTTGGCGTAGCCTTCGGTCAGTGCGGCGGCCCATTGGTCCCGAAACTCGGCTGAGCGGCGGCGTAATGTATATATGGCGGAGCTGCTAACCCCGGCGGCACGGGCGGATGCCGTGACATTGGATGTCTCGGCCAATTGGGCAAGAAAAACCTCCCGCTTTGCCGCGCCTATCCGTACCGATTTTGATGCCTGACCCCGTTTTGCCGCGCTATTTTTTGACATATGGAACCCTTCCCTTGCCCATGAAAAAGGGCTGGACGCCCGAAAGCAGCCAGCCCTTATATTCTAACCTGATATTGCCGGTCGCCGCCGCCATGATGGCCGCGTCTGTGCGAATCAGTTTTTTCGACCATGCCTTTTTGTAGCCATATAGCGTTACGATGTCAAGCATAAATAACCTATATGGTTATATTATCCCAATATCCGGGCCTCCAAGGCCATTTGACGCTGGAAGGAGGGGCGATCCCATATCGCCAAGAGCCAAGCAGACAGCTTGGGATAATGATCGCTATCGACGGTTACTCCGCCATGTTTGAAATTGATGAACACGCTGGCGAGCGAAATATCGGCAACGCTAAGTGCGCCGCCGACCAGATAAGCGCTATCATCCGGCATTAGCTTTTCCAGCTTTGCCAAAATGGGCGGCAAGGTCTCTTTTTCAGCGACATCCGCTGCCGCCATGTCGCCTTCGCGGCCCATAAATTTGGGCGCAACGACGCGGTTGAAAAATATCGGCCCTGTGACTGCCGCAATCGCCGTATCAGCGATTTCATCGAAGAATATCGCTTGCCCCCGGGCCTGCGCATCCTCGGGCAACAGCGCCTGCCCATGCTTTGCTTCCAGATAATGGATGATCGCGCTGCTATCCGCCAACGTAAAGCCATCATCTTCAATAGCCGGAATTTTGCCCAGCGGGGAAGCGGCTAGGAATTCTGGATTCTGTCCATCGGGCCCCATCGGAAAAATCGGCACATGGTCATAAGGGATGTCACGTTCGGCGCAGTAAATCATTACTTTACGAACAAAGGGCGACAGCGGCGCACCAAAAATCTTCATGGGGTTATCCTCTCTCTACATGGGTTAGAAGCTGCATCCTCGCACTCTGCCATATCCGTTTTCCTTTGCAACCCATAATGACAGTTTGGCGGCGCAATATTCCATCGACAGGAGGGCATCACGCGGCTAAATCGCGGCGATGCTAAAAAGATTATATGAATGGACATTGGAAAAAGCCGCACACCGCCATGCGGAGCGTTGGCTATTTGGCATTTCTTTCATTGAAAGCAGTTTTTTCCCGATCCCGCCCGATGTTGTCTTGGCCCCCATGTGCCTTGCCCGCCCGGAAAAGGCATGGCGCTATGCCCTGATTTGCACCATCGCATCGGTGCTGGGCGCATTGCTTGGTTATGCGATCGGATTTTTCCTTTTCGAAACTATCGGACAAGCTATCCTGAATTTTTACGGCCTAGCCGATCAATTTGACAGTTTCGCGCAGAGTTTCAATGAACAAGGCTGGCTGATCGTCCTCCTCGCTGGTTTCACGCCGCTGCCGTTTAAGGTTATCACTATCGCCGCTGGATCGACCGCGATGCCGCTCTATATTTTGATCGCCGCGTCGATAGTTGCCCGGTCAGCGCGCTTCTTTCTCGTTTCTGGCTTGCTGCGTTTCTTCGGAGCACCGATGAAAGCGTGGATCGACAAAAATTTCGCCCTTGCCACCACGCTGGGCGGGATAGCTTTTGTCGGCGGGTTTGTTGCGATCAAATGGCTGGTATAATAGGTCAGCCGCAAAGGGAGCGTGATGCGCATCGCCAGCTTTAACATTAACGGCATCAAGGCCCGCCTGCCGCGCCTGCTCGAATGGCTGGAGGAAACGCAGCCTGATGTCGCCTGCCTTCAGGAAATTAAAAGCCAAGATGACGGCTTTCCCGCCGCAGAATTTGAAAAAATCGGTTATGGCGCGATTTGGCATGGGCAAAAAAGTTTTAACGGTGTCGCCATATTGGCCCGGGGGACCGAACCAAAAGAAACGCAGCGCCGCTTGCCCGGCGATGATGACGATGAACAAGCCCGCTATTTGGAGGCTGATGTCAACGGCGTTCGGATTGCCACCATTTATCTGCCCAATGGCAATCCGCAGCCGGGGCCAAAATTCGACTATAAGCTTGCCTGGATGAAACGGCTCCGCGCCCATGCTGGCGGTCTGTGGGATTTGGAAATGCCCGTGGTGCTGGCCGGCGATTATAATGTTATCCCGCGCGACTGCGACATTTGGGCCAAAGACGCCATGCGGGGCGATGCGCTGCGCCAACCCGAAAGCATGGCGGCCTATCGCCAAATATTGGGCGATGGTTGGACCGATGCGCTGGCCACCCATTATCCGCAAGGGGGCATTTGGACCTATTGGGATTTTCAGGCGGGGGCCTGGCAACAGGATCACGGATTTCGCATCGACCATCTGCTGCTTAGCCCGCACGCTGCTGATCGGTTAGTCGCAAGCGGTGTGGACAAGGACCATCGCGGCCGCGAAAAACCAAGCGACCATGCGCCAACATGGATTGAACTGACCGATTAAAGCGCAAAGATTAGTTAGCGCTGTCGAGAACCCATTTCACGCTGATCTTGCGTGACGAGCGCGGCACGTCGAGCTTTGCTTCGCTAAAATCAACCTTTTGTCCCGGTTCGATTGTGCGTACCTTTGGCTTAATCTTCCAATTATATACCGACCGATCACTGCCATCCTTTAATGTGACGAGCATGTCGGGAATGGACTGCTGCGAGCTGCCGGGATTCACGATACTGCCGCTCGCGATAAAATAAGCGGTGCCATCGGTGCGATATTGCAATTGCAAGTCCGGGGTCAGTTCGATCAACAAATCGGGTTCGTTAAAGGACGCAGTAAAACCGCCGGCGGGAATACCGAAATAGGATGCCGCCGCGCCGATCGCTGCGATGGTCAGCGCAAAAGCAACCGCCGCCATAGTCCATAATTTTGCCGGATTGCGCCGGGGTTTAAAGGGCGGCTCATGCGCGAATTGGCTGGTTTGCGGCGGCTCCGGCACGTCGGGGACGGACATCGCAGCGATATCGGGGGTCGCCGCACCCTTGGCTTTTGGTGGATCATCAAACGCCGCGAAACCGGTTTGCACTGGCGTTGCAGGCGGCGGAGAGGCCGATGCGGCAGATTGGACCGCAGAAGCGGGAGGCGGCGCTGCTGGTGGTGGCGGTGCTGGCGGCGGCGCTGGCGGCGGCGGCGCTGATGGTGGTGGCGTTAGTGACGGTGGCGCTGGTTGCTGGCCTTCTTCCCCAGAAAGATCTGGCACAGTCTTTGGCGCGACAACCTGCGGTGCTGGCGGCGCGACCTCTACCGGAACGCCCTCTTGGAACCAGCTATGCTTACAATTGGCACAGCGCACCGACCGGCCATCAACACCGATAGCAGCGTCAGGAACAACATAGCGGGTCGAACAGGACGGGCAGACCAATAGCATAGCGGCCCATAAGCATCACCATCGCCAAAGTTGCAAGCCCAGTTGGAAAATTTGCTGTGGATTGAACCAGCCATGCGGCGGCCCTATCCAATTTAGTATTATGTTACCGAGATTTACGGTGCGGACTCAATAAGGAGCGCATCAAGGCCTGAAAATGGTGGAGCCGCAGGCCAGCGTAGCTGAACATATCAGCGCAACATGGTTCGAACTCCGATGATGATATTTATGAGTTTACGGCCTAGGATACCATCATATCTTGCGGGCGAGCAGATATGTTCCTTCAAACCAGCTGATGACCAGCCGGTCTGGAGCAGCTTTTGTGAACACCGCTTCATGCCCGGCCCCGTCAATGGCGGTGGCCCAATGGCCAAAATCGCAGGCCAGCATCCGCGTATATTCAGGCCGCGCCGCCGGTAACTTAAACGCTGCCATCGCTTTTTGCAGGCTTTCCATCTGCCTAGGCGGCACGGCGGTATCGGGGGCGGAAATGAAGGGCATATCGCATTGCTGCGTCACGTCAAATTGACCAGTATCGGGGCCTTCAAATTTCAAACTACCGCCGCTATCGCCAATTTCCGGCAGCGCAAAAACCGCGCCTTTCATGCTGTTGGGATCGGACAGCTGTTCGGCTTTCGGCAAGCTGGGCATATAGACCGCCTCAATTTGCCAGCGCCCCTCGATCGGGCATGGATTGGCACTGGACCAATCGCATTCGTCCCGCATCGCCATACGGTCTGCGCCCCCTGAGGCAGGCGCCATGCGGGCCGCTTTATCTGCTGGCGCTGAATAGGCGCCATCCGCAGCATTGGTTAGCTGCCCGCCCTGCTCTGCTGCTTCATTTGCAGGCGCAGGCGAGGATGCAGAACAGGATGACGCCAGCAACAGTAAAATCGGCGACAAAATCATATATTTCCCCATGAACATCCCATCCCAAATTGAAAGAGTGAATAGTTACAGTAGGCGAATCTTTTGGGGCCTAGGCCCAACCAAAAACGCTACTGCAAATTGCGCTAACCCACGCGAAAATTTAGATCAACACATAGCTGAAATTACGCTGTGAGCCCAGAAGCTGGAGAAAGCTGTTATAGTCCGATGGCTTCAATGTCTGACAACCGGCTGATCCCGTGATATTATTACCACCCTGATGGAATAGCATGGACGTGCCAACCCCGCTGCGGTCAACGCGGTCCTGGCTGTCAAACCGGCCATCGTGGTTGACATCACGAATGGCCGACTGGCTTTCTGTCGCCCGGAAGAAACGGTTGCCAACAAAGGTGCCAGCCTGCCGTTCATAGCGATAATTTCCGGTAACCAATTGGCCCAATTCGCGCCTTCCGTCGCCGTTCATATCCCGCCCATAGCGGCCATCATAGCGTCCCGATGGATCGGTATTGCCATTAAATTCACGCATTTGATAATTGCCCTGACCATCGCGCCATACGACTGCCATCCGGTCGTCATAGCGCCCGGCTCCGCCATTGGCATTTGTGGATGTCGGGGTGCGGATCGCAACGACCACCTTGTTACCTGCGGCAAGGTCGCTGCGCGCCTGCGCATCGCCGCGGCTGTTGATGACGGCGGCAAAATCAGCCGCCGTTTGCGGATTGGTGCGATCGGCAGTGGCAGCCTGCGCCGAATCCAATGCAGCAGGCGCAGAGGTAGCCGCGGCTTGCGGCCGGTTAAACATCGCCATCGCATCGCGCAACTCTGCCGGATAGCGGGTCCTTACAACATCGCGCAATTGCGCACGTTCCGCGCTATTTAGGCGGCTGTTATTTTGCGCCACATCCAAAACATAGCGCGATCGTTCGGCATAGATATTTTGCACCAGCGCCCGGTCATAATTGGGATCGGTCCGGGCCATTTGTGCATCGGTCGCGGCCACCGCACGGTTGATGATGGTTTTGGCCCCGGCATGTTGCACGGAAACCGACCAGACCGCATCGCGCACCGCATTATGCCGCGCATTCAGGTCGATGCCGCGTCCCGCCAATATATCGCTGATAACCGGCTGATAATGGGTCCGTTCGATGAAAGCATGCTGAGCGGCGCGAAATGCCTGCGGCTCGCGTTCGGCAATTGCTCTCCACTTTGCGCTAAAATCGCCTGAACCCGGGGTCAGCCCGCGCAGCTCTCCGGCCCAGCGCGATCCTTCATTACGCATAAATGTTTGCAGCGTTCCGGCGTTGGTCGAAAGTTGATATACACCATAAGACACGCCGCCGGGATCGCCCCGGCCGCTCGACACTGTTCCAGGGCCGCGGCCTCCGCTTTCATAAGTTTCCGACAGCGAACCCAAACGGTGCGGACCACTGGGCGCAGAGCCCGTACCCGCCGCTACCGGGGCAGCAGACGATGTCGCCGCCACGCCGCCCGCATTGCTTGCAATTCCCCCTCCGCTGCGCGCTGGGATGGTGATGACATCACCGGGAAAGATGCGGTTGGGGTTGGCAATTTGCGGGTTGGCCGCGATTAAGGATGATAATGGCAAACCATTGGCCCGCGCAATCGCGCCCAACGTATCGGCGCTGCGCACGGTATAGCTTTGCCCGCCACCCGCCGGCACGCTGATACTTTGTCCGGCATAGATTCGATTGGGATTGGCAATGGCATTCATCGCGGCAATCGTGCGGGCATCCGTGCCAAAACGCGCGGCGATGGACGACAACGTATCACCGCGCTGTATTTGATAGCTTTGCACATCCTGCCGCCCGTTGCCGGTGGAAAGAGAATTTGTGCCACTCACCGCTGATGTTGATTGAATCATGTGCGTTCGCTCCTGCCTATACCTTATTTACAGACGGCGAAGCTGCCACAAGTTGGCCGCGCTGTATCTAAACATAATGTTTACCCAATCTAAACATTTTGCGGATGCCGCGACTCATTTCTATCGGGCAAAAGAATATGCGACGGGTGGCAATCCCCCGCCACACAGACAGATTTTTGGGCAGTTTTATTAAAGGAGATGGAAGATGTCGTTACTTGGTGGAATTATGAAATCGGTTATCAATCCAATGAGCCTGGCACAGCTGGCCATGGGGCCCGCAGGTTGGGCGTCGCTGGCGACAAAGATGTTAGTAAGTGCCGTCGGGCAGCAGGTGATCCAGCAGCTTGGTGATAAGCTTGGATTGCCTCAATCAACGATTGACATGGCACAAGCTTCTTTTTGTCAAAGCTGTGGTGATGTTAAAGGAAGCTTTAGAAACGTGAGAGAGGCGGTTGATAGCATAGCTAACGAAATTAATCTGTCGCCAAAAGACCGGGGCAATCTTGAACGGACAGCGCAAGATGCGACACGGAAATTGCTAGACTCAATGTTAGAGTCAGAAGAATTTAAGAATGCAAAAGCTGGAGGCGCTGCCAAAGGAAGCATTTTTATGCAAATCGCTACCGCGCTTGGTAAGCTTGCAGATAAAAAAATGGGCGAGATGGCATCATTGGCAAATCAAATTGGTGGTATCAAAGATGGTAAAAATGCCAATAAAATTACCGAGCTTACCGGTCAAATGCAAGCGAAGGGCCAAGAGTTTGGCCTTATTTCAAATGCAATGAGCACTACGATCAAGTCTATTGGTGATGGAGTTACGCAGCTTGCCCGTAAAGGATAAACTGCTATAAACTTGCAAATACAAAGCCCCATGCTATCAAAAGCGTGGGGCTTTTTTTAAGTGAGAATGGTTATGAAATTTCGAATCCTAATTTCACTAATGACGGTTCTATTTTTTGCACAAAGTGTGAATGCGCAAATGGATTTTGTCGGCGCGAGATTTTCGATGCGGGCCACCGAAGTACAGAATATTAACCGGCAGGTCATAGACCGAGACGTCCAGAAAACTGCAGTTGACCCTTTGCAATCTCGAGAAACTCTCTCAACCTCCCTAACCTACACCCCTTCCGCCTCTCGCACGCGCGCCAACCTTCAGGCCTTCGTCAACAAATCGCGCAGTGCCGATCCTGCTGGCGCGGCGCAGATGGAGCAGCTGTTTGCCTCGACCGATATTATCGGTGCGATTGGTTCAGCGATGCGCGGTGTGGGGCTGGATAAGAATAACGCCGCCGACGCCTTTGCGGTTTACTGGGTCAGCGCATGGCAAGCCGCCTATGGCGACACTTCAACGCAAGGCAGCGGCACCTATGGCGCCGTCGCGCAGCAGGCGGCACGCGGGCTTGCCTCCTCCCCCGAATTTGCGCGCGCCACCGATGCGCAGAAACAGGAAATGGCCGAGGCGATGATGGTGCAAGCCGCGATGATCGACGCCGCCAAGGAACAGGCTGCGGGCGATCCCGATATGCTGCGCAAAGTCGGCCAAGCGGTGATGCAGGGCGCGAAGGCGACGGGCCTCGACCTTGATCAGATGACGCTGACCGAAGACGGCTTTGTCAAGGCCAAGAAAACCGGCGATGCGAGCGGCACGGCAGCGGGCGAAAAGGCGCTGGCCGCAAATGACGCTGACGCGGGCGGCGGGGCGGACACAGATAGCGAAGGCCTCACCCCCACGCAATTAGCCCTAATCGCAGCAGCAGCAGGCGCAGGCCTAGGCGGCGTCTTCCTCGCTGGTAAAGCCATGGGGCGGCGGGGATGATGAAACTCCGCAATTCAGGGATAGTTGCATCTGTCACCGTAATTCGAGACTTTACTCGTTCCGTCTTTTTTCGTAAAAAATAGGAGGCATCAATTCTGGAGCAAACAGATGAAAGCGATTCCGATAAAAATATTAGTGCTCAGTTTATTTTTTGGTGCAGGTGCGTCGCGCGCAAATGATGTTTATCCATCACCATACACCGATTTTTATGCAAACAACCAGGCAATAAACGTCGCAGTCGTAAACGACTTAATTCGCAATCAAAGCTACCCAGAAAAAAGGAACTCGTCGTCGGGGACCAATTACACAAACACACCTTCCGAGAATCAAACCGACCTCACTTACACCCCCTCCAAATCCCGCACCAAAACGAACCTCCAAACCTTCGTCAATAAATCGCGTGCGGTCGATCCTGCTGGTGCAGCAAAGCTGGAGGCTTTTGTTGGTTCCAACGATGTAATCGGTCAGATTGGACAGGTCATGGCCTCCGAAGGGATGAGCAAGAACAACGTCGCCGACGCCTTTGCCGTTTACTGGGTGAATGCGTGGGCCGCGGCATATGGCATTTCTGACGAAACCCCCGGCAGCACATATCGCGCGGTGTCGCAGCAGGCTGCGCGCGGGCTTGCGTCTTCCCCCGAATTCACACGTGCCACCGATGCGCAGAAACAGGAAATGGCTGAAGCCTTGCTGATCCAAGGCGCAATGGTTGATGCGGCGCGGCAGAATGCGCTGTCCGATCCCGCTATGCTGCGCAAAGTCGGCCAAGCGGTGATGCAAGGCGCGAAGGCGACGGGCCTCGACCTTGATCAGATGACGCTGACCGACGACGGCTTTGTCAAGGCCAAGAAAACCGGCGATGCGAGCGGCGCGGCAGCGGGCGAAAAGGCGCTGGCCGCGAATGATGCGGGCGATGTTGACGGCGGAGCAGATGCGGACAGCGAAGGCCTCTCCGCCACGCAATTAGCCCTAATCGCCGCAGCAGCAGGCGCAGGCCTAGGCGGCGTCTTCCTCGCCGGTAAAGCCATGGGACGGCGGGGATGATGGGGGTGATGAAACTCCGCAATTTGGGGATAGTTGCACCTGTCACCGTAATTCCTGTCCCTGCACCCGCCGCCTGGCCGAAAATAAACAAGTGTGCGGGTCGCACAGAGCAGAATTGCGCCAATCTTCATCAACAGCAGCAGACACTGTGATTATGAAGTTTACTTTTTCCAGTCGTATCGTTGTGCAAGCAAAACGGTGTCATCGTACCATTGCATCGCAAGTTTATCGTTGCCGATCGGCACGATCACCATTTCGCCCCTTGATCCTGACGGCCCCCAATTTCCGGCCGTAGTACATGACATCCGGTACATCGCTCCGCGTGCCGCATCGGAAATATCCCACGCTTTTAATGCGTCTAGTGCCAGACCGCCCAATTCTGCTTCAGCAATTTTGTCTATTGCACCGATTACGGGACCTTCACACACATCATCATGGTGGAAATCACGTTTCTCGTCGCGCCACCTCAATTGCTTTAGTGAGATGTCGAAGGCGGCACCAACAATTACAGGATCATCGCGATCATAGGAGGTCACTCCGACGTCCCCAACAAACACATTGGTAATGCGCCAGTGCCCAGCGAATTTCACCGGACGGAATTCTGGCTCTGCGAGGCATATGTCAGGATCAAATTGAGGGTCTGTCACATTGGCGCAATGCGCTGCTTCCAATTCTTCTTGGGAGCTAGCAATAGAAGCAGGAGGCTCCGGTTTTGTTGTTCCAACCTTTGCTGTGCTTTGCCTCTGTGTGGCATCGGCAATTGCTGCTCTGTCACCAAGGCTGTCGCTCTTTTGAGCTAACGGAGTTCCTTCCTGGCAGGCTGTAGTCGATATCAGAGCGCAGATAACCCAAAATCGGACCATTAGGCCAATCCCTCTACTTTGATGCATTGATCAAAACATAGCTGAAACTATCCTGCGAGCCAAGTGTTGCCAAGAAGCTATTGTATTGGGATTTCGGAATGGTCTGGCACCCTGCTGACCATGTGTTATTGTTATCGCCTTGATGGATCAACATCGAGTTACTTGCACCTTTGCGATCGATCCGGTTGGAATCAGCGGAGTTGAAGAAACCATCCTGATTTGTATCCCGTTCGACGGCCTGTATTCCTCTTGCCCTAAAGCTTTGGTTGCCCAGATATATTCCATCATTTTCATAGCGATAGTTGCCAGCCATCAGCCGTCCGAGGTCGGCCTTGCCATCCTTGTTCATGTCCGTATCCGAACCTTTTGACGCTTTCGGACCGTTATATGCGTATTGCGCGGAAGGTTCCGTGTTTCCGGAAAATATTTTGACGGCATAGCTGCCATCAGCCTTTTTCCAAACAATCGCTATAGTATCGTCATACTTACCGGCACCGCCGTTGATTTTCGTGTTGGTATCAATGCGCAAGGCAACAACGACTTTTTTGCCTGCCGCTAGGTCGGCCCGTGCTTGGGCATTTCCGAAGCGTTCAATTTGGGCAGCGAACTCTGCGCCATTGCGCACATTGGCGGCACTGACTGCCGAACTCGTTGCTTCAGTTTTTATCTGCGGTGCGGAGCTTTGGCGCTTAGGAGCAGCGATCAAGCCGCTCGGCCCATTTCCTGCCAGTTGGACCGCGTAGGCTTGGGGGCGATATTTTTCCAAGGCTGGTGTAGTACCGTGGCGGTGGGTTGATTGGCCATGACCATAAATGGGGCCTTTAAGGGCCATGATCCACGGAAGGTTTGTAGCATCCGAAAATTCCGGATTGGCATAATTGAGGTTGGTACCAACTGAGGATGGCGCGCCATTTGCGCGTTCTACCAGATACGAGTCAACTAACTTGTCAACCCGCACCGAAACGCGCGACATAGGCACACCATCGACAGAATGCCAGCCATGTTTCCAGGCAACGGGACCATTGATATCAGAGAATTGTTTGCGTGCGTTGACGACGTCAGCGACCGACCTGCCCCAATGTCCTGAAGCTTGGCGGTTCAAAATTGTGTCAATGATTCCTTTTGCTTGAATATCTTCACCGTTGCGGGAATCCCATTCAGTCGCCAGCGTTTTTTTCAGATCAATGACATCTTGATTCGAAAGCTGCAATACGCCATTTGTGACCACCGAAGCCGAAACTGGTTTTGTTTCACTTGTTGTCGGGCGCGCAGCGGCTGGTTTCCATTCAGCGGCCTTTGCACTTGGTGCCTTGGCTACAGACGCTTGCGGGCCTTGCACCCTCGGCGTTGCTCCGCCGCCGCTCCCCGGCGGAATATCAATCTTCTGCCCCGGATATATCTGGTTCGCGTTGCGGATTTCGGGGTTGGCTTTCATCAGCGCGGCGACGCTTGTGCCATTCTTGGCCGCGATCTCAGAGAGGGTATCGCCGCGCTGCACCGCGACGGTCTTGCCCCCTGATGGCACAGTGATGGTTTGGCCGGCCAAGATCCGGTTCGGGTTGCTGATATTGTTCAGTAACTGGAGCGTCTTTACATCGGTCCCAAAGCGGGCCGCAATTTCGGTCAGCGTATCACCGGGCCGGACACGATAATCCGTACCACCTGCGGCGGGCGGTGCGCGATAGCTTGCATTCTGGCCGACAGCTGAAATGGCAACTGTCATAAAACGACTCCCTCACTCAATGCGTAGAGGATCGCATTTTGCTCCCATGTAGTAACTAGACAAAACGTTTATCCAGCGATGGCGATCGTTACCATGAAGCGTTTGACGTTGCGGCCTCAGCTTGCTCCGGCCCTGCGCCAGCCTATGACACCCAGCCAAGAAAACCGGCGATGCGAGCGGCGCGGCGGGGGCGGGGGCGACGGGCGAAAAGGCGCTGGCCGCCAATGATGCGGGTAGGCATCGTCTTTCTCGTCAGTAATGCAACACCGCAGCAGCGGGCGGCCTGATGCCGCGATGCTTACTCCGGCCCGCTCTTTGCTGCGCCTGAAAGCGTGTCGAGCATCATTTGAATGGGGGCGACGTCGTAGCCTGCATCGGCGGCTTTTGCGGCGATGACGCGGGGGCTTTCGCCCTTGGCCGCCTCTGCCAGCGCCCACAGCAGCGTGGAGCGGGTGCCCGACCGGCAATAGGCGAGCATTTTGCCGTCCTTTGCTTTTTCCAGCGCGGCATTCATCGCGTCAATTTGGCTGCGCGAAAATCCGGCATGGGTGACGGGAATGGCCACATAATCCATACCTGCGGCGCGCGCGGCGGCTTCAATCTCTGCGCCTTGCGGTGCGGATGGGTCTTCGCCATCGGGGCGGTTGTTAACGATTATGGTCACGCCCTGCGCCTTTGCCGCAGCGATATCGGCCAGCGTGATTTGCGGACTGACCGAAATATGATCCTCTATTTTCCGAAACATCGAAATATCCTCCTTTATTTTCGGCGTGTCTGAAACCGCCTTATTGGCCTGTGGCGTTTCGGCGGTGCCTGTTCCGCAAGCGCCAAGCAGGAACAGAGGTGACAGGGCGGCCAAATATTTCATCTATATTGCTCCACTATTGCCAAAAATGCGGCGCCATATGCCTCCAGCTTTTTCGCGCCGACGCCGCTGATCCTACCCATTTGGGCCAGATTGGCGGGGCATTGCAAGGCCATATCGCGCAAGGTTGCGTCGTGGAATATCACATAGGGCGGCACGCCCGCCTCCATCGCCAGATCACGGCGGCAGGCACGCAGCGCCTCAAACAAGGGATTGCCAACGGGGTTCGGGGTATCGCCGCTGCTCCTGCTGCGCGGTTGGCGTTTGGGCGGCAGGATCAGGCGCAGCTCCTTCTCCCCTTTCAAAAAAGGTTTGGCTTCCGGACCGAACATCAACCCGCCATGTTCATTGTTGCGCAGCGCGTCTTTCATCAACAATGAGCGGGATACCGGCTTAATCATCGCCGCCTCTTCGCGCTCCACAATGCCGAATACCGACAACCGGTCATGCCCCAATTGCGCCGCCCGGTCATCCGCCTGACCCGTCAGGATTTTTTCAAGGTGGCCGACCCCGAAACTTTGGCCGGTGCGATATACGGCGGAGAGGAATTTCTGCGCCAGCAAGCTGGCATCAACTGTCTTTGGCGGGGTGAGGCAATTGTCGCAATTGCCGCAGCTTTCGGGCGGGCTTTCGCCAAAATGGCGCAGCAAAACCGAACGGCGGCATCCGGGCGTTTCAACCAGCGCGGCAAGAGCCGATAGCCGTGCCCGCTCGCCCGCCAACCGGCTTTCCTCAATATCACGCAGCCACATGCGTGCTTTCGAAAAATCCTCTGCGCCCCAAAAAAGATGCGCCTCCGCCGGATCGCCGTCGCGCCCGGCGCGGCCCGTTTCCTGATAATAGGCCTCAATTGATTTCGGCAAGCCAGCATGAACCACAAAGCGGACATCGGGTTTATCAATGCCCATGCCGAAGGCGACGGTTGCGACCATCACCATATCTTCGGACGCGACAAAGGCCGCTTGATTGGCGCGGCGCACATCAGGGTCTAGCCCGGCGTGATAGGGCCGCACGCTGCGCCCCGTGCTGGCCAGCTTCGCCGCAAGCTGGTCCACGCCCGCACGCGAAGGGACATAAACGATGCCCGCGCCCGGGTTGGCGGCGACAAATTCCGCCACTTGCCGAGCGGCGCCGGCTTTGGGGGAAATGTGATAGCGGATATTGGGCCGGTCAAAGCCCGAGATAATCATGCCATCTGTGCCAATGCCCAGCTGCGTTAATATATCGCTGCGCGTATGCGCATCTGCGGTCGCGGTCAGCGCCAGCCGCGCGACATGGGGGTAATCATCCATCATCGGACGCAGCAACCGGTAATCGGGCCTGAAATCATGGCCCCATTCGGACACGCAATGCGCCTCGTCTATCGCAAATAAGCTGATATGCGCTTGTGACAGAAGCAAACGAAACTCCTCGCCCGACGCGCGTTCGGGCGCGACATAGAGCAGGTCCAGATCGCCATCGCGCAGCCGCTGCATCGTTTCGGTGCGGTTGGTATCGGCGCTGGTCAGCGTCGCCGCCCTGATCCCCACCGCTTCGGCGGCGCGCATTTGGTCGTGCATGAGCGCGATCAGCGGCGATATCACGATGCAGGTTCCCGCCATCATCGCCGATGGCAATTGATAGCATAAGGATTTGCCCGCACCGGTTGGCATCACGGCCAGGCTGCTCTGCCCCGCCAGCACCCGGTCGATCACCGCACGCTGTTGCCCGCGAAATTCGTTATAACCGAAAATGCGCTGCAAATATGATACGGGATCTTTTTCAAGGAGCGTTGCCATATTATGGCTCTAGGTCGGTATCGGCTGTTGCACCAGATTGTTTTGCGCAAAAATTTTATACCACCGCTTTTTCTTTATCGCGTTCCGCCTGCTGCCGCCGCCAAAGGCCCGCATATAGCCCGCCCGCCGCCAATAGTTTTTCATGGCTTCCCTGTTCCGCCACTTGGCCCGCATCAAGCACGATGATGCTGTCGGCATGGGTGATCGTAGACAGCCGGTGTGCGATGATGATGGTCGTGCGTTTTTCGGCGATATTATTCAGCGTCTCCTGTATTGCCTCTTCGGTGCGGCTATCCAGCGCACTGGTCGCTTCGTCCAATATCAAAATGGGCGGATTTTTGAGCAACGTGCGGGCGATGGCCACGCGCTGTTTCTCTCCGCCAGACAGCTTCAATCCGCGCTCGCCAACCTCGGTATCATATCCTTGGGGTAGCAATGCGATGAAGCCATCAATTGCCGCGCCTTTTGCAGCTTCTACAACCTCATTTTCGCCTGCGCCGTTGCGGCCATAGGCAATGTTATAGCCGATGGTGTCGTTGAATAGCACGGTATCCTGCGGCACGATGCCGATGGCGCTGCGCAGCGAATGTTGCGTGACTTTGCCAATATCCTGCCCATCGATTTTGATGCTGCCTTGCTGAGGATCATAAAATCGGAAGAGCAACCGCGCGATGGTCGATTTGCCCGCCCCCGATGGCCCAACGATTGCCAAAGTCTGACCGGCTGGTACGGTGAAGCTCAATTGGTTCAAAATCTGCCGATCTGCTTCATAGCCAAAGCTGACATGGTCGAATTCCACAAGGCCATCGCTGACCCGTAGCGGCTTTGCATTGGCTCGGTCGGCAATTTCCTCGGGCGTATCCATCAGGTCAAACATGGCCTGCATATCAATCAACCCTTGCCGGATCATCCGGTATACCATGCCGAGCAGATCGAGGGGGCGGAAAAGTTGAAGCAGCAAGCCATTCACAATCACCACATCGCCGGTTTTAAAATCGCCTTGTGACCAGCCCCAAATGGTATAGGCCATCGCCCCGCCCATCATCACATTAGTGACCAGCGACTGCGCGATATTCAGCACTGCGAGCGAATTTTCGCTTTTTACTGTCGCCCCTGCATATTGCCGCGCGGCGGTTTCATATCGCGAAATTTCCCGTTGTTCCGCGCTGAAATATTTCACGGTTTCATAATTGAGCAGGCTGTCCACCGACCGGGACACTGTTTTGGTGTCCAGATCGTTCATCTGTGTCCGCAGCGCGTTGCGCCAATCAGTAATCACCCGCGTCAGGTAAATATAAACGCCGACCATCACTGCTGTCGCCGCCGCTAACCCGGTGCTGAATTTATAGGAAAAGATGATGAGCACCGCTGCAAGCTCAAATATGGTCGGCGCGATGTTGAACAGCAAAAAATAGAGCATCGTGTCGATGCTTTTAGTGCCTCGGTCTATCACTTTAGTCACTTCGCCCGTACGCCGCGCGAGATGGAACCGCAGCGACAATGCATGCAAATGGGCAAATACGCCGACGGCCAGTTCGCGCGTGGCCTCCTGCCCCACGGTTTCAAAAGCGATATTGCGCAAATTGTCGAATAATACGCCCGCCAACCGCGCGCCCGCATAGGCGAGGATCAATCCAATGGCCAGTGCCGCGCCAGGCTCCATCCCCGGCTCCATCCGGTTAATCGCCGCTCCGAATAGAAAAGGCATATAAAGCACGATCGCTTTGGACGCCAAAACCATTAACGCGGCCCAAATGATGCGCCATTTGAGCTGCGGCTTATCCTTGGGCCACAAATAAGGCAGGAACCGGCGCAATGTGGGAATGACCGGCGGCTCTATTCTTTTGCCATTTTCATCTTTTTGTGGGGGAGAAGTGGGAGCGTGCATGGCCGCTATATGGGCGCGATATTCTCTCTTGGCTAGGCCGCAACAAAAACTGAGCTAAAAATTACCGCTCACCGAAATTTGAAATATCCGGCCATAAAAATTGGTTCCGTCGCGCGTTTCGTCGATCAGATTTTGCCGCCGGTCGCTATAGAATATCTCGCGCGACTGCTCATTTTGGCCAAGCACATTCACGAGCGAGGCCGCAAGTTTTAGGCCCGCAACATCCTTATGCTCGATAAAAATGTAGCTTTGCGGCTTGCTGCGTCTTTCACTAAATTGGAAATCCAATCGCACAAATGGGGCGTTGCTAAAATCATCTATCCCTGCTCCCCACGCGATATCGCTGCCCGGAATGTCATGCCTTATCGCGGCCGACCAAGTCCATTTGCGGTCAAATCCAAACCGGCGTTTTTGCGCGGTCAGCGGGTCTGTCAAGCTGCTATCTTGCAAATAACCTGCGATGTCGACCTTCGCGCCTTTGAAGCCGAATTTGTCGAGTAAGAAGGTCGAATTCAGCTCCGCACTCCATCTTTGCGCGCTGCCCGTCAAGTTGCCAGGTGCCTCCCCGCCCGGCACCGGAATTTGATCGACAATATCGCTGAAGCGTTCATGTTGGAATTTTAGGTTGATTGAACCGGATGTTCCCAATTTGCGGTTAAATTCAACCTCCGCCAACCAGCTTTGCGGGGGTACCAGATCGGGGTTGCCGGCATTGCTATTGTCATCCTGCAAATCGACTGACGCAAGGAAATCGAAAAAGTTAAGCTGCCCTACTTTACGCTGTAATTTGGAATTTATGTCCAGCTTGGGTGACGCCTTCCACGCCAACGACACCTGCCCCTTTGGCCGGATGAATTGACGGGTCAGGCCGTTGGCTCCGGTTTGCTTTAATTCGCTATATTCGCCGCCCACCTGCGCTTGTAAATTTAATGTCGGCGCTATGGGGCGGCCATAGGATAGGATCATTTGAGCGCGTTTTTCGGACACACGAGAACTAGCATTGTCAATGGCCTCCGGTTGAAACACGCCGCCGCTATCCAGCACTAGCAGCTCCGATTGTGCGTCCAAAAAATTGTAAACGCCCTCCGCTGATACGCGCCAATCCGATTTACCGCTTTTCCAGCTATATTCGCTGCGGAAAATTGTCTCGCCCTCATCCGCGGTGCGGTTAAAAAGAGACGCCTCTTCGGGGCTACCATCGGTAAATGTCTGCCCAAAAAAACTGTTGATCGGGCTGCGTTCAAAACGATTATATCCAACCAGTTTTAATCGGCCGGGACCGACCGCCAATTCATAGTCGCTGCTGACTTCAAAATTCCATTCATTTTCTTTACCAGTGGATAATTCTTCTCGGTCCGAAATGGCCGGTCCCGATAATTGCCGTTCCGAACGGCGACGAAAAATATTCAGGCCCGCTTCGCCGTTCACATTCAATATCGATCCGGCCTTACTGGTGCGGCTATAGCTTCCCGACAGGGTCGGCCGGTCGCCGTCAAATTGGTCAAATCTGTTGCGGGTAAAAAGCAAGTCACCGTCACCATTCCTGACAATCTCCGGTCCCCATCCGCCGCCACGGTAGCTGTTCCGGTTATTCAGGCCCAGAGTAAATTCGCCCTTGCCCAGCGGCCCGGACAGATTAAGCTCTCCGCTATACCAATGGGTTTTGATCCGTTTGCGCCACGAAGGGCTCCAACCGAAACTGCCCTTGATACCGACATTTTGGGTAACCAAATTCAGCACCTGCCCGCTCAACCCCGGAATATTCAGGCTTGCGCCGTCCAATATCTCTATCCGCACCACCGCCGCCGCCGGTGTGCGTCCCAGGACGGTGAAGGCGTCATTGCTTTTTCCCGAAATGCGCTGTCCGTTGATCAATACATTCTGCGTTGCTTCGCCAAGCCCGCGTTCGTTGCCTCCGCCTGTGAATGTGAAGCCGGGTATCTGCCCAACCATGTCGCTGGCGGTTTGAGGGGCGAACATTGCAAAGGCAGACGGATCATAAATTTGTTTTCCATCTTCCCAGCGGGCTACCAAATTTCCCGCCGGTCCCGCCGCCGCAGCGCCGGCATCAGCGGAGCTTTCTGTTGCGGCAGGCTCAGCGGCAAAAGCGGCGCTACTGAAGGGCGCACAAGCGAAAAACAGGATCGATAAGCCCCGATGGTAACGTTGCGGTGAAATGGGCGGTAGCAGCAATCATCATTCCTATTGAGAAACGGGGGAAAAACACTTTAATTCTGTATATTATCCTATATTCGGCGACATCTTTACCGAATATATCCATTCGACCAACGACATTTGATTATAGATCAGAGTCGCGGTTTTCAGATAGCGTCCAATTACACCCTTCCGGTTAATAAAACCCATGCGGCCAGAGCGTTGATCGCGCTGTAGACAAGGTAGATACCTACCGCTAGCCAAGACCCGCCAACCGCAAAATACATCACCCCAACCAAAATCGCATATTCGAGATAATAGCTACTGTTTTTGCCGAAATATTTGCCGAAATGGATTTTGCTGTCTTCGACAAAAGGGTGACCGGACTCGGACACGGCCTTTTGCATGGCGAAATTGGCGATACCCAAAAGGAACGCGATGATTAACGGCATGAAGTCAGCGCCTTTTCCATCGCCCTATCGAGATCACGCCATATCGCCATACACTACTTCTCCGTGTCTGGACGCAGGCTGGTTCCCGCGCGGCTGCCGCGCAGCGAATTCCACCAGCTTTTCGGGTTCCAACCCGTTGTACCGTCGAGCGAGAAAGAGATGATTTCAGCGCGGCCGCCGATACGGTCCCATGACACCGGCCCGCCCAGACCGCCGGAGGAACGATCGATCCGGCTATCGGCGCTCCTATCCCTATTGTCGCCCATCAAAAATAAATGCCCCTGCGGGATCCGAATAGGGGCAAAATCATCCGCCATCGTCTCGCCAATATCGAACGTATTATAGCTAACCCCATTGGGCAGGGTTTCGCGGACGGTCGGAACTGAATAGACCAAGGAGCCGTCTTTTTGACGGACCGGATCTTCGGTGAAGCCTTCATAACATGGGCCCGGCGGGATGAAGCCGCCCCGGTCGCATAAATGGCCGTCTTCCGGGATCAAGGTATCGGGCTGTTGTTCCCGCTTAACGGGCTTACCATTGAGCCAAATTTGACCCGCGCGCATTTCCAACAGGTCGCCGGGAACCCCGATGACCCGTTTGATCAAGTCATCGGTTTTGCCCTCTGGTTTCAATATCACAATGTCACCACGCTCTGGCATTTTGCCCCAGACCCGGCCATCGCTGGGCGGTAATTCAACCGCAAGGCTAGACACATTCTCGCGCAGCACGATCCATCGGAAAATAGCGCTGGGATTGGGAATGGTCGGCGACACATGGCTCCAGCCATAGGCATATTTGCTGACAAATAACCGGTCGCCCACATATAATGTAGGCATCATTGAAACAGATGGAATGTAGAAAGGCTTGGCAACAAAACTGTGGAACACAAGCACCGCCAGCAGCAACCAGAATAATCCCTTTATCTCTGCCCATAACGCGGCGAGCTTGCTGCTGCGCTGCGGCTCGCCGGCGGCGGAGACATCACCGGCTATATTTTCCTGTTCGTGCCCGGTTTCGATTGGGCCAGTGGAGCTGTCGTTATTCAAAATCGTTCCTTGTCCTTTGGCGGCTTAATCTGGCCGTGCCTCAATAACAACAAATGCCTGCGCCCAAGGGTGGTCATCGGTCAATGTTAAATGGATGAAAGCGGTATAGCCGGGCGGGATCATCGCGTCGAGCCGCGCTTTGGCTCCGCCTTGCAAATCCAGCGTCGGTGCCCCGGATGGCGCGTTGACAACGCCGATATCCTTCATAAACACACCGCGCCTGAACCCCGTTCCGACGGCCTTGGAAAAAGCCTCTTTGGCCGCAAAACGCTTGGCATAGGTTCCCGCTTTGGTGAAGGGGCGTTTGTCGGCTTTGGCGCGTTCTTGATCGGTAAAAACACGCTGTTCAAAACGCGCGCCAAAACGGTCGAGCGAATTTTGAATACGCTCAATATTGCACAGATCGGAACCAAGACCGATGATCACCGCGCTTCATCCATCAATCTCCGCATTTTGGCGATTGCCTGATCCAACCCAATGAAGATCGCCTCGCCCACCAGATAATGTCCGATGTTCAATTCGGCAATTTGCGGGATCGCAGCAATCGGCTGCACATTGTCAAATGTCAGGCCATGACCGGCATGAGGCTCAATCCCATTTTTTGTGGCCAGCGCCGCGGCATCGGCAATACGCCGCAATTCGGCCGCCACTGCTTGTTGGTCACCATCCTGAAATAGATGCGCATAGCGGCCCGTGTGAAATTCCACGACAGGGGCTTTCAAACGGATTGCGGCCTCAATCTGGCTGGCTTCTGGTTCGATAAACAGGCTGACCCGAATGCCTGCTTCTGCGAGACGAGCGCAAAGCGGGGCGAGATGATTATGCCCGCCTGCTGCGTCCAATCCGCCTTCGGTCGTCCTTTCTTCGCGGCGTTCAGGGACGATACAGGCGGCATGGGGCCGGTGGCGCAGCGCGATGGCCAGCATCTCCTCCGTCCCCGCCATTTCAAGGTTAATAGGAAGGCGTGCGCCCGCCATGATCGCATCAAGGTCGCTGTCGCATATATGCCGGCGGTCTTCGCGCAAATGGACGGTGATGCCGTCGCCGCCAGCCGCCTCGACAATTTGCAGCGCACGGACCGGATCGGGATGATCGCCGCCGCGCGCGTTGCGAATGGTCGCCACATGGTCGATATTGACGCCGAGGCGCAGATGATTGGATGCCTTTGCCATATCCTATTTTCTACTTCCTGGCTTAACCGCCTCGCTCTTCGCCAATTCTGGCGGCAACTCGTCTGGCGCATATGTAGGGAAATTCAGTTCGATGAGCGGGAAAAATGGGATGCCCAATTCGACGGTACCGCCCGAGCGGTCGACAACCGCACCGGCGGCAATCACTTCACCGCCAGCCTCGTGAATTGCGGAGATTGCTTCGCGCCCTGAAAGGCCGGTGGTCACGACATCCTCCATCATCAATACCTTCGTTCCCGGTTCCAGCGAAAAACCACGGCGCAGCCCGAACACGCCATCGGGACGCTCAACAAACATGGCGTCAACGCCCAAAGCGCGGCCCATTTCATGACCGATTATCAGCCCGCCCATTGCCGGTGAAACAACGGCCCGAATCTCACTGCGCAATTCACGCGGAATTTTTTGAGCGATGGCGATAGCGATCTTTGATGCCCGTTCCGGGTTCATCAACAGCCGGGCGCATTGCAGAAAATGCGCACTATGCCGTCCAGACGATAAAAGAAAATGCCCTTCCAAAAGCGCGTCTGCGGCCCTGAATTCCGCCAATATTTCTTCTTCAGTCATGGGAGATTTGATCCTTATATTTTCAAGAATTTTGTTTTTTGCAACATAGGCACCGCGCTTAGATATTCAAATAGGTAGCAATTTCCCACGAATAAATTCATAAAAATATATGGCAACGCTTGAGCGATGGTGCCTGTAAGCCTATAGGTCGCGGGAATCCCGTATTGCCGGGCTTTGGTTTATATGCAAAATTGCATGCGTTAGAAGATAAAACATGGGGTCATGTTGATGAAAATGTTGAAGAAAATCCTTTTGCCAATGGCCATGATTATGGCTCCGGCTGCTGTTGTAGCGCAGGATGCGAATCCGGCGGCGCCTGCTGCGCCCGTCGCCGAGGCGCCCGCTGCGCCGGTTGCGCAAGTGCCTAAAGCGGATGCGGCGGCTCCGATAGCGGCCGATGCTGCACCAGCAGGTAAAGCCGCAACGCCCGCCGCTGATGGGTCTTTGCCCGGATATACGCCAATGGCTCCGACGGAAGGCATTGGAATGCCGATGCCAAAGGAAATCGACTTTCAAGAACAATTTACCGAAAACGGCCAATATGCAAAATGGATCAACAATACCATTTTGTTGCCGATCATCACTTTAATCTCTTTGTTCGTGCTTGGCCTGCTCTTCTGGATCATCATCCGTTATCGTCGCAGCGCCAATCCTGTGCCCTCAAAAACGACGCATAACACGACAATTGAAGTGATCTGGACCTTGGTTCCGGTGTTGATCTTGCTCGGTATCGCATATCCCTCGCTTGATCTGTTGGCAAAGCAGTTTAAGCCTGCGCCGGCCAATGCGGTAACCGTAAAAGCCACGGGTTATCAATGGTATTGGACCTATACATATCCCGACCATGGCGGCATTGAGGTGATTTCCAATATGCTGAAAGAAGATGGCGAAACGGGTCCGAAAGAACGTGCTCGTACCGACCGCGATGGCCCCAAATTGCTGGCCGTGGATAACCGTATGGTTGTCCCTGCTGGCGTTCCGATCCGTCTGCAGACTACGGCTGCCGACGTTATCCACGCCTTTGCGGTTCCATCGCTATGGTTCAAATTGGACGCGGTACCCGGACGGCTGAATGAAAAAACACTGACGATCACGAAGCCCGGCGTGTATTTTGGCCAATGCTCTGAACTGTGCGGTGCACGGCATGGCTTTATGCCGATATCGGTTGAAGCATTGCCGCCGGAAAAATTCGCAGCTTGGGTAAAAGCGCAAGGCGGTTCGATGCCTGGTGAGAAAAAAGCCGAAGCCGCTCCTGCTGCTGCACCCGCCGCCGCTCCAGCTGCAGCCGCAGCACCTACAACAGACGCAGCCGCTGCACCCGCAGCCGCCGCAACCAATTGATAGAGGCAAGACATGACAACAATAGCTGCTAATCCTGCTGATTTTCACGATCACGCGCATGATGCGGATCACAAGCCGTCCTTTTTCGCGCGGTGGTTTATGTCAACCAACCATAAGGATATCGGCACGCTCTACCTGATTTTTGCAATATTTGCAGGGATCGTGGGCGGTGCGATTTCTGGCCTGATGCGCTGGGAACTGGCTGAGCCTGGTATTCAGCATCTGACGACTTGGGCGTCGATGATGAAAGGTTCGGGTGCCAATCTGGATGAAGCCTATCATATGTGGAATGTGCTTATCACTGCCCACGGCCTGATCATGGTATTCTTTATGGTTATGCCCGCCATTATCGGCGGTTTTGGTAACTGGTTTGTGCCGTTGATGATTGGCGCACCCGATATGGCCTTCCCCCGCATGAACAACGTGTCCTTCTGGTTAACTGCTGTTGCCTTCATCATGTTGCTCGGCTCCAGCTTTGTGCCCGGTGGAACAGGTTTGGGCGCAGGTACAGGTTGGACCGTCTATGCGCCGCTATCAACATCTGGGTCAGTAGGTCCTGCGGTGGATATGGCGATTTTCTCACTCCACTTGGCGGGTGCGGCCTCAATTCTGGGTGCCGTCAACTTCATCACAACCATTTTCAATATGCGCGCACCGGGCATGACGCTCCACAAAATGCCGCTATTTGTATGGTCGGTGCTCGTTACCGCATTCCTGCTATTGCTCGCTCTGCCCGTATTGGCTGCGGCGATTACGATGTTGCTCGTTGACCGCAATTTCGGCGGCGCCTTCTTTGATGCGGCTGCAGGTGGTGATCCGGTCTTGTATCAGCATCTCTTCTGGTTCTTCGGCCACCCTGAAGTCTATATCATGATCCTTCCCGGATTTGGTATCATCTCGCAAATCGTCGCAACCTTTAGCCGCAAGCCCGTCTTTGGTTATCTCGGCATGGCTTATGCGATGGTTGCCATCGGTGTCGTGGGCTTTGTTGTATGGGCGCACCATATGTTCACCACCGGCATGACCGTTGACATGAAAATGTATTTTACAGCGGCAACGATGGTGATCGCGGTCCCTACTGGCATTAAGATTTTCAGCTGGATTGCGACCATGTGGGGCGGTTCGGTGACCTTCAAAACACCTATGGTGTGGGCAATGGGCTTTATCTTCATGTTCACTGTGGGCGGCGTGACGGGCGTTGTGCTGGCCAATGGCGGTCTTGATGACAACTTGCATGACACATATTATGTGGTTGCCCACTTCCACTATGTGCTGTCGCTGGGCGCGGTATTCTCGCTCTTTGCAGGTTTCTATTATTGGTTCGGTAAGATGAGCGGTAAAATGCTCAGCGAAGCATTGGGCCACCTGCATTTCTGGTTGTTCTTCATTGGCGTGAACGTCTTGTTCTTCCCAATGCACTTTTTGGGCAATTCGGGCATGCCGCGCCGCTATCCTGATTATCCAGAGGCATTTGCTTATTGGAACCAGATTGCCTCCTTCGGCTATTTGATCATGCTAGCCGGTGTCCTCGTCTTCTTCGTCAATGTGATTTATTCGCTCATTGCGGGCCGCAAAGCTGAAGACAGCTATTGGGGCGAAGGCGCAACCACGCTGGAATGGACATTGAGCAGTCCTCCGCCATTCCATCAGTTTGAAACACTGCCGGTGATTAAATAAGACAATATGGGCCGCAGTGTTAATCTGCGGCCCATTTGACGATAAAATGATATGACAAGCACGACACGAAACATTGCCCTACCCGCAGATTGGCGGGATTTCCTGGCGCTGACCAAGCCCCGGGTGATGAGCCTTGTCGTATTCACTGCGCTATGCGGCTTGCTCGCAGCGCCAGGTGACATCCATCCCATCATCGCCTTCACCGCGATATTGTGCATCGCCACGGGTGCCGGGGCATCAGGTGCGCTTAATCAATATTATGAAGCCGACATCGATGCCAAAATGGCGCGGACCGCGAAACGCCCCCTCCCCGATGGCCGGATGGACCGGGAAGCAGCGCTGCATTTCGGCATTGGCCTTGCTGCCTTTTCCGTTGGCATCATGGGCGTTTTCGTAAACTGGTTATCGGCGGGACTGCTTGCCTTCTCCATATTCTTTTACGCTGTGGTTTACACCATCTGGCTAAAGCCTAACACCCCGCAAAATATCGTTATCGGCGGAGCGGCGGGTGCCTTTCCACCGGTAATTGGATGGGCCGCCGTCACCGGCGATGTCACGCTCATCCCGGTCCTGCTATTCGCGATCATCTTCCTTTGGACGCCGCCGCATTTTTGGGCGCTCGCGCTCTTTATGAAGGCGGATTACGGCGCAGCGGGTATTCCGATGCTGCCCAATGTTGCCGGACGTAAAGCGACCCGCAATCAGGTATTCCTTTACAGCTTCCCCATGGCGGCGGCATCACTCGCGCCTTATGCCTTGGGTGAAGCGAGCTGGGTCTACGGCGCCTGTGCCATCGCGCTCAATTTTATCTTCTTGGGACTGGCTTTTGCAGTATGGCGCAATCCATCGGAAGATGTGATGACGATGAAGCCTGAAAAACGGCTATTTGCTTTTTCTATCCTCTATTTATTTCTGCTTTTCGCGGTTTTCGCCGCTGATCGGATGTTGATGCTATGACCGACAAAGACAGCATATCCGCGCCGGAAGCCATTACCCGCCGCTCCATCTATGACTCGCAGGACGAGGCCCAATCGGTTGGCCGGATGAGTGCGGATGAAACACGTTTGGTTCGCGAACGACAAGATGCGCGTTCGCGGGTATTGGGCATGATATTGCTCGGCATGTGTGTTCTGTTTTTCGCCATTACCGTGGTCAAAATAGGATTTCTATCATGAGCGCAGCTCGTAACATCAAAACCGGCATAATGGCCGGAGCGCTGGCAGTCTCCATGGTCGGCGTTGGTTTTGCGGCGGTGCCATTATACCGGATATTCTGCCAGGTCACCGGCTTCGGCGGGACCACGATGAGGGTTGACGAAGCACAGGCCGCATTGGTGCAGGAAAGTGCAAAGACAATGGTGATCCGTTTCGACGCAAATCACCGGGGCGACTTGCCTTGGGATTTCAAGCCCGAACGGCCAACCGATACGGTCAGCATCGGCGCGCGGGACATGGCGATATATATCGCGAAGAACTATTCAGATGAGAAAGTGACGGGAACCGCAAGCTTTAACGTCACGCCCGAAATTGCCGGCAAATATTTCAACAAGATCCAGTGTTTTTGTTTCACCGAACAAACATTAAAACCGGGTCAGCAGGTGCGGATGCCGGTGCTGTATTATGTCGATCCAAAGATTATGACCGACCCCGATACCAAAGATATTGAAGAAATAACGCTCAGCTACACCTTCTACCCGGTGGACCAGAGCGATAAGTGAAGCTAAAGAGTCGAAAATAAACAGGCCACAAGGCCGGAAATTTGTAGGGAAGATATTATGGCAGGCGCCAAAAATCACGATTATCATATTTTACCACCCAGCATCTGGCCGTTATTCGGCAGCTTTGGCGGGCTCATCATGTTTGGCGGGCTGGTTATGTGGATGCACGAGGTCGCTTATGGCAGCTTGATCTTCGGCCTTGGCCTGCTGGCCGTGCTGTTCACTTTTTATAGCTGGTGGGTCGATGTGATTGCAGAGGCCCATGCCGGCGATCACACGCCTGTTGTATCGCTCCACCTGCGATACGGCATGATATTATTCATTGCGTCAGAAGTCATGTTTTTCGTCGGTTGGTTCTGGGCTTGGTTTGATTATTCGCTTTTTCCCGCACCAATTCAGGTGATTGATGGCGCAACTGAAAGCCTGTTCGGCCAAGAAGGTGCAGCCGCGTTGCTGCAATGGCCACCAAAAGGTGTTGAGGTCTTGGCGGCCAACAAGCTCCCACTGCTTAATACATTGATCCTGCTGTGCTCCGGCACAACGGTGACTTGGGCGCATCATAGCCTGATCAATGGGGACCGTGACGGCCTTAAAAAAGGTCTGTGGCTGACAATCATTTTGGGCGTCATATTCTCGGCTTTGCAAGCGGTTGAATATATGGAAGCGCCATTCGCGTTTAAAGGCCTCAACTATGGCACCACATTTTTCATGGCTACCGGCTTTCACGGGTTCCATGTGATCGTCGGCACCATCTTCCTCGCCGTGTGTCTGTTTCGCACCTACAAAGGCCACTTCACGCCGAAACAGCATTTCGGTTTTGAAGCCGCCGCATGGTATTGGCATTTCGTCGATGTCGTTTGGCTATTCCTGTTCGTGGTCATCTATGTATGGGGCGGATGGGGCGCGCCGGTTCATTAATTGATGGACACATCCTCAAATGAAAAAGGGCAGCCTGGCCTTGCTAAGGCTGCCCTTTTTGGTCTTTGCCCAAAGTGCCATGCGCCCAGCTTATTCGACAGCCGCAATTTGCTTCACGTGCGCTTTGCCGGCAAATGCGGGCAATGCGGTCTGGACTATACGGGTTTCAATGTCGGCGATGGCCCTGCCGCATTGCTAATCATTCCGATTGCGGCGCTGATCATCACCCTGGCCTTGTGGCTTGATATTGCGGCCAACCCTCCCTTTTGGTTGCAAGTAGTGATTTGGGTGCCAGTGACAACCATCATCACCTTTATCAGTATCCGGATCATCAAGGCGGGCCTATTGATTATTGAATATCGCCGCGATGCGCGTGAAGCGGGCGGCAAGTCATGAAGAATTGGCCGATTACCGCCAGCATCATCGCCGTATTGGCGGTCATAACCATGATCGGCCTCGGCATATGGCAACTGCAGCGTAAGGTTGAAAAAGAGGCAGAGATCATCCTGCTCCAATCCAACTTCACCAAAAGCCCGGTGACCTATCCCGAATTGGGCCCGGTTGCGGATGACGTCCTTTTTCGCACGTCATCGGTTACTTGCATCACCGTCACCAATTGGCGTGCCATTTCGGGCAGCGATGCCAAGGGTAAGGCGGGCTATCAATATCTAGCCGATTGCCAAACCGGTGCCGAAGGTCCCGGCGCTTTGATTTTGGCGGGTGTCAGTGACCGGCCCGAAACCAAGGTCAACTGGACCGGCGGCCCCGTAACCGGAATTATCACCCGCGAACCCGATCATCGCACGCTGATCGCCAAATTATTCGGACCCGACATCATATTGCGGCCGATGCTGGTATCGGGTCAGGGTCTGGGCGGGCTGCGCGCACCGAAAGCGCCATCGATTGACAGTATTCCCAACGACCATCTTCTCTATGCGATCCAATGGTTCATCTTTGCTTTTGCAGCTGCGGTAATTTTTATAGTGGCCGTGCGGCAGAAATTGAAATCATCAAACCGCACGGATTAAACCGGTGCCGAACGGGTCAGACAACGCTGGCCCAACTCGGTTCATTTTGGCGATAATACCATTAGCATCTGACGCCCCTCCATCCGGGGATGCGCCTCTACCTTGGCGGTTTCTTTTGTATCTTCCTGCACCCGTTCCAGCAATTGCATGCCCAATTGCTGATGCGCCAATTCCCGCCCGCGGAAACGCAAGGTGATTTTCACCTTGTCGCCGTGATCGATAAATTGGTTCACCTTTTTCATCTTCACATCATAATCATGCGTGTCGATATTTGGGCGCATTTTAATCTCTTTGATTTCCTGCGTTTTTTGAGATTTACGCGCGGCATTGGCTTTTTTCTGAGCCTCAAATTTATATTTGCCAAAATCAAGGAATTTGCAGACGGGCGGATTTGCGTTTGGCGATACTTCGACCAGATCCAGTCCAGCCTCTGCGGCCTGTTCGATCGCCTCTCGGGTATATAACACACCCAGATTTTCACCGTCGCCGTCAATTACACGGACTTTTTCGCTAGTGATGAATTCATTGTGACGCGGTCCGCCCTTTACTGGTGGTGTCGGCCCGCGGCGGGTATTGGGAACAGCGATAGTCGTAACTCCTGATGATTAAATCCTGCCGCACTTTATCCGCAAACGGCAAGCAAATAAAGCGGTTTGGCACATTGGCCAGATATTTTGCGGCGGCGTTGCATTGCCGCCACGCGCTTATTGCGCCGATAAAGGATTCAAAACGCCTCAATTGGGTTGAAGCGAATCAAGACTGAGCATGAATTAAAGGTCATTTTGTTCCATGATATGACAAGCATGTCATAGTTTTTCCCGAAATTGCTGCACTGCACAATTATTCCGCGCATAATTTCAGTGCGTTACGCTATGATACGACGTTTTACACGTTGTTCACTTTACTGTCAGATACACTCCTGTATAACCATTTCCATAATAAGAGTGACGCAAAATAAGCAGTCACTGTTGCGACATAAAATTACCAACTATGGAGCGGGATATGAACAGCTCGGCCAGCGGTTCGCTTTCGAGCGTGCCGAACGGGCGCATCATTGACTTTGAAACGGCCGAACTCAGAAAGGTTCCTTTTCAGGATAGCCTTTATCTGTGGGTGCGCGGGGAACTGCCCGCAGGCGATTTCGAAGTCAAACTTGCTCCTCGATTTTATCACGACCAGCCCGATTATTGGGGCATTGAAGTGGCGGTCGTAACTGTACCGGAGCCCGCGAACGATCAAGAAGATGTCGACGCAAACCCCGGTTTCCAATCGCTCGTGTTCGAGCGGTCGGTTCCCTTGACCGGGATCACTGGCACTCGGGGGATTGCCGTGATTGGGGCAAATCTGGTCAAGCGGATCGAAATTTCCGGCGAGTCCTTTTAGGGTCGCAACTTGCCGGTGAATGGGGCGGGGGCAGATCACGGCATTGATAACAATGTCGCACCTCAACTTGGTCTGTCCCCGTTTTCCCGCCCGTTGGCACATTATTCTTCGGCAAGACGTTTAGGGTCGCAACTTGCCGAACCTTGGGAAGCAGAAGCAGGCGCTGGGGTAAGATCCGGCATAACGCATCGTGCCGCTTCGATTAAAGGCTTGTTTCTGTTTCCTTTTTTTCGGCCAAGTTAGCTAACATATCTACTGTCAAAATTTGCGGTAAAATCTGAGCCTCCCCGCCCCTTGGAAAATAGAGATAGAGCGGTACGCCCGGCCGGTTATATTGCGACAGCGTCCGGGCAATTTCCGCATCGCCGCGCGTAAAATCGCCGACCAAAACTTTGATCCCGGCTTTTTTGAAGGCCCGCGCCGTCTCCGCGCGATCAATCGACGATGCCTCATTCACCTTACACGTCACGCACCAATCGGCGGTGAAATAGACAAAAACCAGATCGCCATTTTGCCGGTATTGCGCCAACCGCTGCGCGCTGTAGTCTTCAGCTGCCAAGATATTGTCGGCGCCTTGCTGCACCGCCGGGACCGGTTCAGCGGGCAGCGCCACAAAAGCACCCCCCGTGCATAGCATTACGCCCGCCGCCATTGCAGCCATAATGCCCCGGCCATTACCCGTCCGCCGATATTGCATCCGGCCATAAAACAGCAGGATCACGGTCAATAGAACCGCCGCGCTCAGCCCAATGAACAGACCATTTTGCCCAGACAGCCGCCACAAGAGCCACGCCAAAGCCGCAGCGGTCAACGCCATGGGCACGCCCATCCACATCCTGAATTTTTGCAGCCATGGTCCCGGCCGGGGAAGCATGGCCCGCGCCTTGGGAACGTAGGCAATCGCCAGATAAGGCAATGCGAGCCCGAGGCCCAGCCCAGCAAATAATGTCAATGCTTGCGGCACCGGCAGCAGCAATGCCGCGCCAAGGGCCGCCGCCATGAACGGGCCAGTGCACGGCGTTGCCACCAATGCCGCCAATATGCCGGTCCAAAAGCTTCCAGCCACACCCGATTGCCCGGCCAAGCCGCTGCCCGCGCCGATACTGCCCAGTTCAAATCCGCCAAATAGGTTGACGGTAATGGCCGTCATCATCAGCAGGAGCAGCAACACCACGCGGGGCTCCTGCAACTGAAAGGCCCAGCCTATCTGCTCGCCGCCTGCCCGTAACGCGAGCATCACGGCGCCAAGAGCAAGGCAGACCAAAATCACGCCGGCACTATAGGCAAGCGCATCGCGCTTTGCCGACGCCGCGTCGCCGCCCATTTTGGCCAGCGACAATGCCTTTAACCCCAATATCGGGAAAACGCAGGGCATCAGGTTCAATAACAATCCGCCGAGCAATGCCAGTCCCAATATCACCAGGAAATTTTCTGGCGCTTTGCCGCTCGCCGCTTGGTCATCCAAAATCGGCGTGCCTCCGGTTGGAATCGCGCCGTTTTGTAATGTTACAATGACCCCGCGCCCTTCACCGTAACGCAAGACGCCGTTCACGTCGCCGCCGCCAAAGCTGGCGATATTATAGCTGTCCACGCCGGTGCGGATAATCACCATATCGCCGTTGCGCCGGGCCTTCTGCGCCGCGCTATAGGCGAATAGCTTTTCGGTTTTTGGGAAAAAATAAGGGGCGCCAATATCGGCATCCGCCGGAAAGGGCACGGCAATTTCAATCATCTTTCCGTCGATACGATACCTGCCCTTCTGATCCAACGGCACCGGTAAAGCCGCGCGATAGCCGTCAAACCGGCTGCGCCGATCCGCGCTGATCCGTCCATCTCCAACGGTCAGGTTGACCGACAGATCATCGCCCTCCGGCACGCATACACGGTCATCACAGGCGAGCCAGTTCGCGCGCACCTTTACGGCAATCCTTGTTCCCATTGGCACCGACGGATCGATTTTCAAATTGGCGAGCAGCGCATAGGGTTTTTCATAAACATAATTCATCAACCCCGCGATGATCAGTGTCTTTGGCACGGGATAGCGCAGCGGCTGAGCCGTGACGCCTGGGGGCAAGTCCCACTGCAGATTCATGCCTACACCTGCATCGCCGCCATTTTCCCAATAGCCATGCCATTTGGGTTTTGGCCGCATCACAAAGGCCAACGTCACCTCGCCGCCCGGCGCGGGAGTCATCGTTTCGGCTTCCAATGTAGCAGGGACGTTAAGCGGCGCCCCGGGCAATTGCGCCTGAACCGCCATCCACGGCGTTATGAGCAAAAGCAAAAATAGAAAAAGGCGGGTCATATAACTGATATTCGCTCGCCGTCCTGATTCGGTGACACTGGCGAAAGTTGCCAACCCCAAGGGGCCCAGAATTCTTACAGGGTTTCGTGCCGGAAGATATGTCATCACTTGAGCCGACTACAATATCTGCCCCCTTGTAGGACAGCTATTTTTGCCTTTTCAACTTCGCGGTAGAGGCCCGTTTGACCAATTTAACCGCCATTTCGGTTTCGCCGCGCGGCCAGCCGTTAATTTTGGAATAGCTTTTCAGGCCGGTGACCAACTGCTCCACCGCTTCTGCTGCCATATCCGAAATAGGTTGGTGCATCGTGGTCAGCTCTGGCCAAATCGATTTGGCGAAATCCGAATCATCAAAGCCGCATACCGACACGTCATCTGGGACATTCAGGTTGATGCGGTGCAGCGCGGTAATCGCCCCTGCCCCCATATCATCATTGGCCGCAAATATTGCTGTCGGCGGATGCGGTAACGCCATTAATTTTTCCGCCGCAACCATGCCGGACCGAAAAGTGAAGGCACCAGCTTCAATAAGCGACGGATCAATTTCGATCCCGGCTGCATTCAGCGCATCGCCATATCCTGCGCGCCTTTCGCTACTGGCCTTTTGCCCTTCTGGGCCTTCGATCATGGCAATATGGCGATGTCCCAGTGACAATAGATATTCGGTTATCCGGCGAGCGGCCGAACGATCATCAATATAGACAACCGACATTTCGCCTTCAGGATTCCAATTGGCAACCACCGCAAACGGATGTTTATTCTTCATCAAATGGCGCAGCAATTTTTCGTCATCGGACAAGGGCGGCGTTAATATGACCCCTTCCACACCCGACGCGAACAGCCCGTCTATCGCCTTTTTCGCATCGCGCCCCGAGCCACAATCTTCAACAACCAATTGCGCGTGCAAGTTACGCGCCCGTTCGAGGCTGCCAAATAAAACCCGACTGAGATAAGCGGCGCTAGGGTTTTGATAGATCAGTGCGATCCGCCTTTCGCGCCCGCCCGCCAAGGAACGCGCCGCAGCATTGGGGCTATAGCCCATTTCGGCGATAACTTTTTGAATATGCTCGCGGGTCGCTGCTTTCACATTACTGTCGGCATTAATCACCCGCGACACCGTCATGGGCGAAAAGCCGGCTTCGCGCGCGACATCATCGATCGTCAGCCGGCCGTGACGCGGCCCGCCCTGCTGTTTTAAGGTGCGACGTTTGCGCAAGTTAGACCCTTCCCCATTATGCCCCCGAATATGGCATTTGATAACCGCATACCTTTGGCGCATTCCTGTGCATAGCATTGCCAGCGCTACCCGATTGACGCAACATTGATATTTTGATAGCGCTACCACAAATAGCAATTGGGAGAGAGAATATGATACATCGTCAATGGAAATACGCCTTGTCGGCTGCGGTCTGTGCGCTGTCGGTGCCGTCTGCTGTTTCTGCGCAGGACATTATGGCGGCCCAGAACAGTACCGCCGCAGCGCCGCTGTATAAGGACGCGAGCGCGCCCGTGGAAGCGCGGGTGGAGGATTTGCTGGCCCGGATGACTTTGGAAGAAAAAGTCACTCAGATGATGACCATCTGGCAGCAAAAGCCCGATATCATGGATGAGCAAGGCGAATTTGCACCGGAAAAATTCGCGAAGTTATTCCCCAATGGCATTGGCCAGTTTACCCGCCCCAGCGACGATAAAGGTCCGGCGTCACCATTGGCGTCAAAATGGCGCGACGAAGAGGGCACGGTCCGCCTGATCAATGCGGTGCAAAAATATGCGACCGAAAAAACCCGGCTGGGCATACCTGTGTTGATGCATGAAGAGGGCCTGCACGGCTATGCCGCTGTGAACGCGACCAGCTTTCCTCAAGCGATTGCGATGGCCTCGTCCTGGGACCCGGCCATGGTGCAGGAGATCAATAATGTGATTGCCCGCGAAATTCGGGTGCGCGGGTCCAGTCTGGTTTTATCACCTGTGGTCGATGTGGCCCGTGACCCGCGGTGGGGCCGGTTCGAAGAAACTTTTGGAGAAGACCCCTATTTGGTCAGCGAAATGGGCGTTGCTGCGGTCAATGGATTGCAAGGCGTTGGCACCAAGGGGAAGTTGCCCGATGGGAAAGTATTTGCGACGCTGAAACATATGACCGGCCATGGCCAACCCGAAAGCGGCACCAACGTGGGCCCCGCCAATATCTCGGAACGCGTGCTGCGCGAATATTTCTTCCCGCCTTTTGAACAAGTGGTGAAACGCACCCATGTTGAAGCAGTCATGGCGTCCTATAATGAAATTGACGGGGTTCCAAGCCATGCCAACAGATGGCTGCTCCATGATGTGCTGCGCGGTGAATGGGGATTTGAGGGCATGGTCGTAAGCGACTATTTTGCCATCGACGAAATGATTAGCCGCCACAAAATTGCCGCAACGAAGGAAGAAGCCGCCATGCTCGCGCTGAATGCCGGTGTGGATACGGATTTGCCCAATGGTGCGTCTTATGAAACACTGGTGAAGCTGGTGCGCGAAGGTAAGGTGAAAGAGGCCGACGTCGATATGGCGGTGCGGCGGATGCTGACATTGAAATTCAACGCTGGCCTGTTTGAAAATCCCTATGGCGACGCCGCCAAGGCCAAGGCGCTAACCAATAATGCCGAAGCGGTTACATTGGCCCGGACATCGGCGGAACGGTCGGTCGTGCTGCTGAAAAATGACGGCACGTTGCCACTGAAGCTTAACGGAAAAGCCGGGCAAAAACCAACGATCGCTGTCATCGGACCCAGCGCCAATATTGCACGGCTGGGCGGTTATCTCGGCATTCCGCGCAATAAAGTGTCGCTGCTTGACGGCATGAAGGCAGCGGTGGGCGATAAAGCGAATATCGTTTTTGCCCAAGGTGTGAAGATCACCGAAAGCGATGATTGGTATGAAGATAAAGTCACCCTGATACCGCGCGAAGACAATTTGAAAATGATTGCCGAAGCTGTGGAAAAGGCCAAGGACGCGGATCAGATTATCCTGACACTGGGCGATACCGAGCAAACCAGCCGTGAAGGTTGGGCGGAAAATCATTTGGGCGACCGCGACAGTTTGGAATTGGTCGGCGAACAACAAGAGCTGTTTGATGCGCTCAAAGCATTGGGCAAGCCGATCACGGTCGTGCTGGTCAATGGCCGTCCGCCCGCGATCGAAAAAATCGCCAATGAAGCGAATGCGATACTGGAAAGCTGGTATCTGGGTGAACAAGGCGGCAATGCCCTCGCCAATATCCTGCTCGGCAAAGTCAATCCCGGCGGCAAATTGCCGGTTACTTTCCCGCGCAATGTAGGGCAGCTACCATTCTTCTATAACCACAAACCAACGGCACGGCGCGGATATGTGCTGGCCGACAAATCGCCGCTCTATCCGTTTGGGTTCGGGCTCAGCTATACTAGCTTTACCATTTCAAAACCGACATTATCAGCCAGCAGCATTGGAACGGACGGCAATGTCACCGTGACCGTATCGGTAAAAAATACCGGCGCGGTTGCCGGTGACGAAGTGGTGCAGCTGTATATCCGTGACAAATTCAGCTCTGTGACCCGGTCGGTCAAAGATTTGAAAGCATTTAAACGCATCACCGTGCAGCCGGGCACAGTCCAGAATGTCAGCTTCAAATTGGGACCAGAGGCGTTTCAAATGTGGGATATCAATATGAAGCGCGTGGTCGAACCGGGTGAATTTGATATCATGGTCGGCAACAGCTCCGAAAGCTTTGAAACCGCAACGCTGACCATCACGGGATAACACGCCGCCGGTTTATCCGGCACAGCACCGGTCATAAAAAAGCCCGTAGGTCAAATGACTTACGGGCTTTTTCTATATCCTATATGGCAGGAAGCTTATCCTTCCATATCCTCCAATTCACGGCCCTTGGTTTCATATACCAGCTTCGCCACGAACAGCACCGATATCAGCGCGCTGATGGCGTAAAAACCATAGGCTCCCATAAGGCCAATGGAGGTGAGCATAATCGGGAATGTCATAGTGATACCAAAGTTGGCAACCCATTGGGCAAAGCCGCTGACCGCAAGGCCCGATCCGCGAATCTGGTTGGGGAACATTTCGCCAAGCATGACCCACATAACTGGCCCCCAGCTTAGGTTGAACAAAGCCGCATAGGCATTGGCGGCAATAAGCGCGACCAGACCGGCATTATCCGACAGCACCAGCTTTTCGCCGTCAAAACTGCCGGTGGAAAATGCGATCGCCATTGCGCCCAATGTAATCGTCATCCCGATCGAGCCGATCATCAGCAATGGCTTGCGTCCGATTTTGTCGATAACCAATATGGCAATCAAGCAAGCCGCTATCGACAAAGTGCCGCTGAGCACATTGATCGCCAGCGCGTCATTTTCGCTGAAGCCGACCGCTTGCCACAGAACCGCACCATAATAGAAAACGACATTGATCCCAACCAGCTGCTGAAAAACTGCGAGGCCGATGCCGACCCACACAATTTTGCGGACGCCGCCAGTGGGCGTCAACAGGTCGGACAGCCGCGGTTGGTGGTCGCTGGCCAACGATGCTTCAATCGCCGCGACCTTACGCTCTGCCTCTGCTGCGCCAAACAGGCGAGTCAGAACCTGCTGGGCTTTATCATGCTGTTTTTTCAAAACCAGATAGCGCGGGCTTTCCGGGATGAATAGCAAGGCCACGAAAAACAGAGCCGCCGGTGCCATTTCAATCCAGAACATCCACCGCCAGGCTTCATATCCCCACATGAATTTCGCGGTCGAAGATCCTGCAATTCCGGCCAACAGATAGTTGGATAAAAAAGCCGCCGTCAAACCGATGATGATCATGATCTGCTGTATGCTCGATAAACGGCCGCGCATATGGGCAGGGGTTACCTCGCTGACATAAACCGGCGCGAGCACGCTGGCAGCGCCAACGGCAAAGCCGCCAATGACACGGTAAATGATGAATTCGGTGGATGACACCGCGATGCCCGATCCCCAGGCGCTAATCAGGAAAAAAACCGCCGACGCAAGCAGGATCATACGCCGTCCAAATTGATCCGCCAAACGCCCAGCGGCAAATGCACCCACGGCGCAGCCAAGCAACATCGACGCAACGTTAAAACCCGTGCCGATGCTATCTGAATTAAAAGCAATTTTCAGGCCATCGACAGTGCCGTTAATAACGCCGCTGTCAAAGCCGAATAAGAAACCGCCAATCGTCGCCACTCCGACGATCAGGGTGATGAAGGCGAAGTTGGTTTCGCCTCCTATTTGCTGATCCTGCATATTATTCTCTCCCAAATTTACGCTCCCGAAACCGCCAAATGGATAATTATGGTAGCGCTACCGTATTTTGTTTGACTTCCCCTTTGTAGCGAGTCAATGCTTTTGTGACAAAGCTGTTTTGGGGGCAGTTTCGTGTATATCATACGAGGGAGGATATTTTGGGCTTAGCGTTGGACAAAGACGATGTTTGCCTGCAGCTTTTGCCCGAGCGCGGCGGCGGCATTGGCCGCTTTACTTGGCGCGGTCATGACATTTTCCGGCCCGCAGATAACGGCTCTGACCCCCTTAAACTCTCCAATTTTCCGCTCATTCCCTATTGCAACCGGATTGCCCACGGCCGCTTTACAGCGAACGGCCAAGATGTGACTTTGCCGATGACTCATGAAGCCGCCGACGGCGAGCATAGCCTGCACGGATTGGGATGGATCACCCCTTGGCACATATCGGCATCGGATGAAACGTCGGCGGCGCTGATGCAAAGCCATGATGGCAGCATCTGGCCATGGGCCTATGACGCCGAACAGCATTTTGAGCTGACCGATAATGGCTATATCCACCGAATCGCGATAACCAACCGGGCGCAGAGCAAAATGCCTTATGGTCTCGGCCTGCACCCCTATTTCCCGCGCGGCGGCGCCCATTTGTCGATGCCGGTTGCAGGCCGGTGGAATAACGGCGCGGACCGTTTGCCGGATGGCTATGAAAGCTATGATGCCCAGCCAGACTGGTTTGACGGCAGCTTCATTGACCATTGTTATGCGCGCAGCGGGGGCGGCGATATCGTCATCACTGCGCCTGCATGGCGGCTGACGATGAAAACAGACGGGCTGAATCAATTTGCGCATGTTTATTTGCCGCAGGGCGAGGATTATTTCTGTGTCGAGCCGGTCAGCCATATTCCCGATGCGGTGAATAGCGACCTGCCAGAGGAAAACAGTGGCCAATGCTGGCTGATGCCCGGCGAGCGCGCAGAGCGACAAGTTGAATTTATTGTGCAGGAGCCGGAATAATGTGGTTGGGAATTGATATTGGCACATCAGGTGTCAAAACGATCATCATGGCGGATGACGGCGCGGTTGTGGCGGAAAAAACCGTTGCCCTGCCCATTTCGCGTCCGCAGCCATTATGGTCGGAACAAAATCCCGAAGATTGGTGGAATGCGGTGCAGGAATCGATCCTTGCCCTGCCCGCCGATTTACGCGGTCAACTGCGCGGTGCCGGCCTGTCGGGGCAAATGCATGGTGCGGTCTTGCTCGGCGAAGCTGACGCCGTGCTGCGTCCCGCCATATTGTGGAATGACGGACGCAGCGCGCCGCAATGTGCGCTATTGGATGCCGCCGCCCGCGAGCATACCGGCAACCTCGCCATGCCGGGCTTTACCGCGCCGAAACTGGCATGGGTGCGGGACAATGAGCCTGATATTTTTGCGCAGGTCAAAATGGTCCTGCTGCCCAAAGATTATATCCGTCTGTGCATGACCGGTGAAAAATTGTCCGATATGTCGGATGCTGCGGGATCGCTGTGGCTGGATGTCGGCAAACGCACATGGTCCGCCGAAATGCTGGCCGCCACGGGCCTCACCGAAGCGCAAATGCCCGGCCTGATCGAAGGAAGCGAGTCGGGCGGCGTGTTGTTACCCGCCATTGCCGAAAGCCTTGGCCTACCTGTGATACCGGTTGCAGGCGGCGGCGGGGACCAAGCGGCGGGCGCGGTTGGCGCAGGCGTCATCAATGCCAAGGATGCATTTTTAAGTCTGGGCACATCGGGCGTGATCTTTGCCTCGGGCGATGGATTCCGGCCCGACCCGGCAAACGGCGTCCATGCATTTTGCCATGCCCTACCCGGCCGCTGGCACGTCATGTCGGTGATGCTGTCCGCCGCGGCCTGCCTCGATTGGGCGGCAAAGCTGGCGGGCTTTACCGATGTTCCGGCGGCGCTTGCGGCGGCTGAACAACGGGGCCACCGTGATGATACCCCGATATTCCTCCCCTATTTGTCGGGGGAGCGCACGCCGCATAATGACCCCAATGCGCTGGGCGTCTTTTTCGGGCTGAACCATGATACCGACGGCGCGGCTTTGATCGCTTCGGTGCTGGAAGGCGTGGCTTTTGGGCTGCGCGACGGGCTTGATGCGCTCGCGCTGGATCTTGATGAACTGTCGGTGATTGGCGGCGGATCGCGTTCATCTTGGTGGGCGCAGATATTGGCCGACAGCATTGGCCTGCCACTTGTCTACCGCGACGGCGCGGCGCTTGGCCCGGCCTATGGCGCGGCGCGGCTGGCACAGCTTTGCGTCGGCGGCGGCAGCGCAGAGGAAATTTGCACTAAGCCAGCTGAACTCGCCCGTTATCACCCGCAGCGCGATTGCAGCGAACGGCTCCACAAATTCCGCAGCTTATACAGCACGCTGCGCCCATTATTTTGAGACATGAAGGAAGGATTGAACATGAGTTATTTCAAAGACGTAGAGAAAATTAAATTTGAAGGCACCAGCAGCAATAATCCGCTGGCCTACCGCTATTATGATGCCGATCAAATGGTGCTCGGCAAATCGATGCGCGATCATTTGCGCTGGGCGGTATGCTATTGGCACAGCTTTGCTTGGCCAGGGAATGACATTTTCGGCGCGGGCACATTTGAACGTCCATGGCATCCCGGCGAGCTGGTTACCCCAGAATTGGCGCAGATAAAGCTCGACAATGCCTTTGACTTTTTCACCAAATTGGGCGCGCCTTTTTACTGCTTCCATGATGTCGACGCGATGGCCGCGCATAACACGCCCGCCGAGTATAGCCGCGAGCTGGAGGCGATTGCGACGAAGATGGAAGGCAAGATTGCCGAAACCGGCGTGCAGCTTTTGTGGGGCACCGCCAATCTTTTCAGCCACCCGCGCTATGCCGCCGGCGGGGCGACCAATCCCAATCCCGAAATTTTTGCCTGGGCCGCACATCAGGTGCGTTCGATGCTGGAAGTCACGCATCAACTGGGCGGGGCGAACTATGTCCTGTGGGGCGGCCGTGAAGGCTATGACACTATATTAAACACCAATTTGAGTCAGGAAATGGATCAGCTCGGCCGCTTTCTGAATATGGTTGTCGAACATAAACATAAAATCGGATTTGATGGCACGATCCTGATTGAGCCCAAACCGCATGAACCGACCAAGCATCAATATGACCGCGACACTGCCACGGTTTATGGCTTCCTGAAACATTACGGCCTGGAAAAAGAGATCAAGGTCAATATCGAAGCAAACCACGCGACATTGGCGGGCAACAGCTTTGAACATGAAGTCGCAGTTGCCAACGCTTATGGCATTATGGGTTCGATCGATATTAACCGGGGCGATCCGCAAAATGGCTGGGACACCGACCAATTCCCCAATAGCGTGCCAGAATTAACGCTCGTCATCTATCACCTGCTGAAAGGCGGCGGTTTTACCACAGGCGGATTTAACTTTGACGCCAAAGTGCGCCGTCAATCCATCGATCCGCAGGATATGTTCTATGCCCATGTTGGCGGCGTTGACGTGCTTGCCAAAGGCCTGCTGGCCGCCGCTGCGATCATCGAAGACGGCACGCTCGATGGCTTTGTCGAACAACGCTATGCCGGTTGGAAAGAGGCATTTGGCCAAGACATATTGTCCGGCAAATCGGACCTTGCCAGCGTTGCCGATTATGCCTTGAACGGCAATATCAGCCCGAAACAAGTTTCCGGGCGTCAGGAAATGCTGGAAAATCTGATCAACAAATTTGCTTGATCGCATATCTCCCGCGCGGTGTTTTCGGCCTTTAGCAGGCGGCACCGCGTGGGATTATCGCCCCATTTTTTCCGCAAACTGCGGCTTCCCCTTGGCGGCTCTTCACGTTATGGCCCTGCCCATGACAAAAGCTTCTATCGACAAAAATTTTGACCCCGCCGCAATTGAAACCAAATGGTATAGCCATTGGGAAGATCGCGGCCTGTTCCGTCCCGAACGCCCCGATGCCGCGCCCTACACCATCGTCAACCCGCCGCCCAATGTAACGGGGTCGCTGCATATCGGCCATGCGCTCGACAATACGCTGCAGGACCTGATGATCCGATATGAACGGCTGCGCGGTAAGGATGCGCTATGGGTTGTAGGCACCGACCATGCGGGCATCGCGACGCAGATGGTGGTCGAACGCCAGATGGAGGCCGCCGGTGACAAGCGGACCAATTATGACCGCGACGGCTTCATCGAAAAAGTATGGCAATGGAAAGAGGAAAGCGGCGGCACTATTACGCGGCAGCTGCGCCGTTTGGGCTGCTCGATGGATTGGTCGCGCGAGCAGTTCACCATGGACCCGCATTTTTCGAAGGCGGTGATCAAGGTCTTTGTCGATTTGTATAATGAAGGCCTGATCTACCGCGACAAGCGGCTGGTGAATTGGGACCCGAAGCTGAAAACCGCGATTTCCGATCTTGAGGTGGAAACGCAGGAGGTCAGGGGCAGCTTTTGGCATTTCAAATATCCGCTCGCCGCCGATGAAAATGGTAACGGCGTCACCTTAGATAATGGGCAGGATTATATTGAGGTCGCCACCACGCGGCCCGAAACGATGCTCGCCGATATGGCGGTCGCGGTGAATGCCGAGGACCCGCGCTATCAAAGCGTCATTGGCAAGCATGTCATCCTGCCCATCACCGGCCGCCGTGTGCCGATTATCGCCGATGAACATGCCGATCCGGAATTGGGCAGCGGCGCGGTGAAGATCACGCCGGGGCATGATTTCAACGATTTTGAGGTTGGCAAGCGCGCGGGCTTTGCGCCCGGCGATATGCTCAATATGCTCGATGCCGAGGGGAATGTCTGCCAGACGGCAGACGGGCTTGTGCCAGATGAATATATCGGCCTGCACCGCTTCCGCCGCGACAAGGTAGACGGCGCGCGTGAGCTGGTCGTGCAGCGGTTGAAGGAGCAAGGCTACCTGATCCCGCATATCACCAAGAACAAAGATGGCGAAAACGAAGCGCATGACGCCGAACCGCGCACCATCGCCACGCCCTTTGGCGACCGCGGCGGCGTGGTGATCGAACCGTGGCTCACCGACCAATGGTATGTGAAGGCCGACGTGCTGGCCCAGCCCGCGATTGAGGCAGTGAAGTCCGGCGCGATTGAGATTGTCCCCAAAAGCTGGGCAAAAACCTATTTCAACTGGATGGAAAATATCCAGCCCTGGTGCGTGTCGCGCCAGCTATGGTGGGGGCATAGGATACCGGCTTGGTATGATGCGGATGGCAATTTCTATGTCGCCGAGGATCAAGCTGCGGCGCAGCTGTTGGCGGGTGATGCGGTTGAACTCACGCAGGACTCTGATGTTCTCGACACATGGTTCTCTAGCGCCCTGTGGCCTTTTGGCACGCTGGGTTGGCCGGAGGAAAATCTCTCTCCCCTTCAGGGGAGAGAAGGGAGCAGCGTAGCTGCGGAAAGAGAGGGGGCTTCTAACGCCAGCGCTGCTCTTGTGGACACTCCCCCCACCCCCAGCCCCTCCCGCAAGCGGGAGGGGAGCGAGACTTACGACGCCGCAGGCGAAGTTAGTGGCAGCGGGGTGGGCACGCCCTCGCTGCTTTCCAAACATTACCCTAACGATCTGCTGATCAGCGGTTTTGACATCCTGTTTTTCTGGGATGCGCGGATGGCGATGCAGGGTATTCATTTCATGAAGGATGTGCCGTGGCGCAAGCTGTATCTCCACGGGCTGGTCCGCGCCGCCGATGGTCAGAAAATGTCGAAGTCCAAGGGCAATGTTGTCGATCCGCTAGGTCTGATTGACCAATATGGCGCCGATGCGCTGCGCTTTTTCATGGCCGCGATGGAGAGCCAAGGGCGCGACATTAAAATGGATGACAAGCGGGTCGAAGGATACCGCAATTTCGCGACTAAGCTTTGGAATGCAGCGCGTTTTGCGCATGGCAATGGCATTGGTGGATCGGACACGCTGGCCGCGCCGCCCGCGACGCTCGCGGTTAACCGATGGATCATAGGCGAGGTTGCGGAATGTCAGGCCGCGCTCGACAAGGCGCTCGCCGATTTGCGTTTTGATGCGGCGGCAAATGCGATTTACCATTTTGTCTGGGACAATTTCTGCGATTGGTATCTGGAGCTGATTAAGCCGGTTATGCAGGGCGACAATGTGGACCATGCCGATGAAACCCGCCGCGTGGCCGGGTGGGTGCTTGACCAGATACTCGTCATGCTACACCCGTTTATGCCCTTCATCACCGAAGAGTTGTGGCACGCTCTGGGCGAACGAAACTATGATCTGATTGTCGCCAAATGGCCTGCGCCGCGTGCTGCGGTCTGTGCCGGGGCGAAGGCCGAGATTGACTGGATCATCGCCTTCACCAGCGCGATGCGTAGCGCGAAGAATGAGCTGGGCATTTCGCCGGGGGCAAAGCTCGATTGCTGGTTCCCTGCCGCGATGGAAAGCAAGGTGGCTGCGCTGTCCGCAACGCTCGAACGGGTCGCCCGCATGGGCAGCGCTAGCTTTGGCGAGGCCCCCGCAGGCGCGTCGATGCAGCTGGTGGTGGACGGCGAAACGATCACCGTGCCGCTGGAAGGCATTATCGATATTGCGGCGGAAAAAGCGCGGCTGACCAAGGCGATGGAGGCGGCGGATAAGGAAGCCAAATCTTTGGCAGGCCGCCTGTCGAATGCCAATTTCGTTGAACGCGCAAAGCCCGAAGCGGTAGAGAAAGCCCGCGCCGATCTGACCGAAAAATCCGCAGAAGCCGAAAGGCTACAGGCCGCCTTGGGGCGGCTGGGGTAAAAATGATAACTCCGCTTTGGCAGGCTCCATTGGGGCGTCTCAAAGCGGGGTCGCTCGCGCTTATTCCTTGTCCGCTTGCGGCTTCAAATGCTGCGCCAACCAATCAAAGACGGTCCGGTGCCATTGGATGCTATTCTGTGCTTTCAATATCCAGTGATTTTCATCGGGGAAGATCAGCAGCTTTGACTGTATCCCTTGCCGCTGCAACGCGGTGAAGACGGCGAGGCTTTGGCTATAGGGGATGCGGAAATCTTTTTCGCCGTGGATCACTAAGGTCGGCGTTTTCCATTTGGTGACATGATTGACCGGATTCCATTTTTCCGCATCCTTGCGCGCCCACCAAGGGCCGCCATGATCCCATTCGTCAAACCATAGCTCCTCTGTCTCAAACGCCATGGCGCGCAGGTCAAATACGCCTGCGTGGGTCACCAAACATTTAAAGCCGTCATTCCAATTGCCGGCAATCCAATTCATCATATAGCCGCCATAGGATGCCCCGAGCGCACAGGCGTTGGCCGTGTCGATCGCCGTATCCACCTGCCCCGCCGCAGCAAGGCCGAGTTTAAGATCGGTTAGCGGCTTTCCGCCCCAATCCTGATTTATGCTGTCGGTGAAGGCTTGGCCATAGCCGGTGGAGCCATGGAAATCGACGGTAACCACGGCATAGCCTTGCGCCGACATGACTTTCGGGTTCCAACGGAATGACCAGCTATTGCCGAAACTGCCCTGCGGTCCGCCATGGACGACGAATGCAACAGGCAGCTGTGCCCCGCCTTCGGGGCGGGTCGCGGGCTTGATAATCTGACCCCAAACCACTTCGTCATTTGCGCCTTTGAAATTGAAACGCTGCACCGTGACGCGGTCAATCTCCTGCAACACGGCGCCATTGACGTCGGTAATTTGGGTGACGTTACCCTTTTTATCGCGCCGGAACAATTCGGTCGGCGCGTGCAGACTGTCCATGCCGTACACGACGCTGCCATCGGGCAGTGGCAGGACCGCGCTGACATGGCCTTCCCCGGTCAGACGCGTGACTTTGCCTTTCAGGTCAATTTGAAACAAAGGCGTGTCGAGTATTTCATCCGCCGTGACATATAGGCTTTTGCCGTCCGGTGCCCAAGCGATGCTGCCGACGCTGCGGTCCCAGTCCTGGGTCAGGGCAATCGGTTTCGGCTGCTCATCCGCTTCCATATCCAGCAAGTGGACGACCAGCCGGTCGGCCTCATATCCCGGCCGCGCCATGGCGGCGTAGGCGAGATATTTGCCATCGGGCGATGCCGCGGGAAGCGTATCGGTTGCCTGATTATCGGCGGTAAAATTAAACACATCGTCATTGCCCGCCACGTCGCCGCCATAAAGGTCGATATTGGTCGAGCGCGGTTCATTGGCGTCGGCCTTTCGCGCAGCAAAGATTAAGCCATCACCGCTGGGGCTCCATTCCACCTCTTCACCGCCGCCAAATGGTTTGGTTGGGGTGTCGCCGGTCACCCCCCGGTCCATCGCCACGCCGCTTTCGCCCAATTTGCCGTCTGCGCCAATATCAAAAGCGAATAAGCGGCTGTAATTTCCAGGCGTTTCCCACGCGTCCCAGTGACGCACGAATAATTCATCATATTCGCGCCCTGTGCCCGGGCCGGGTTTCGACCGGTCGCCATCTTTGTCACAGCCAAAGGTCGGGCAGTCCTTGGCAATATCGCCCCAAATGGCAACGCGGCGGCCGTCGCGGGACAATTTATATCCGGCAATATCGGTTTTGAAATCGCTGATCTGCGCAGCCTGCCCGCCCGCGACCGGTGCGCGCCATAGCTGGTCCGACCCGCTCTCATTGCTGAGATAATAGAGATATTGGCCATCGGGTGAAAAGGCCGGGCTATGTTCGTTTTTATCGGGTTTGGATGCAATTTGCACTGGCTCACCGCCGGTGACGGGAACGATATACAGGTCCAGCTTTCCCTTATTCGCCGCCAAATCAGTTTCGCGCAATTGATAAGCGATCATCTTGCCATCGGGCGATGCCGTTGGCGATCCCAGCCGTTTCAGCGTGGCCAAATCCGTCTCTGTCATCGGACGGGCGGCGGCGGGGATTGCGGAAAGAGCGGAGGCGATGGCCAGCGCGGCGAGCGATGTCGAGATATAGCTTTTCATAACCCGAAAGCTAATCGGCGTTTCATGCGCGCGCAAGAAAATTACGCATCGCCAGCTAGGTAAGCTACCTATCCCTTTTTCGTAATCCGCGCGATTTCGCGTTCGACCATCGATTCAACAATCACCGGCAAATTGGTGTCGAGCCATTGTTTGAGCATCGGCTTCATCATTTCGCGCACCAGACCTTCCAACGATGTTTCACCCGATTTCACGATTTGCGGCGCTGCACCCGGTTCGGACAGGGTTTGCAATGTGGAAAAACTCCGCGCGAGATTTTGTGCTTTATTCGCATCAAGCAAGGACTCGGCCTCTGCTTCCTCAGCCTCAGTTAATTCCAATATTTCGTCGCTATCCCGTTTGGCGCCAGGCGGTGGGGATTTGGCTTTCGGTCCAGCTTTCGCTCGGTCCTCATCGGCGATTATCTTTTTAATCGTCGATAAAATCTCATCCATCGAAGGTTCATTGCGGTTATTCACCATAATTCAATCCGCCCCATTATCCTGTTTCCCGCCCGACGTTATTCCTCTGGCTTTTGCGCTTGATATCCAGCGGCAACGTCGGCCAGTGGCTCTATTTCGGCCTTTTGCGCAGGCGTGTCAATGGTGCGGGTTGCCTTTACGTCTGGGTCGGGATTGGATGACCAATCATTCCAGCTGCCATCGACCTTGTCATAATATTGCACCGGATCATACAGCGCACCGCCCTCTAGCCCCAAATCGCGCGCCTCTGCGCGGCCCATCGCGGCGAGCAAAGTAAAGCCCGCGACATAGGCATTGCGCCGCGCAGTGACCAAATTCACTTTGCTATTCAGCAATTCTTGCTCTGCGTTCAATATGTCCAATATGGTTCGGTTGCCGACGCTATTTTCCGCGCGGACACCCTCTAGCGATAATTCGTTGGCCGCCACGGCACGCTGGGACGAGGCAATCACTTCCAGGCTCGCTTGCCAACTGGAATAAGCGGCGCGGGTTTGCGCAATAATGTCACGCTCGACGGCGATCTCCTGCTCCTGCGCTTGCCCCAACCGGGCCTGAGATTGCCGTATTTGCGCCGCTGGTCGCCCGCCTTGATATAGCGGGATGGTCGCGCGGATGCCGATGCTATTGTCAAATGTGGCATTGTCCCGAAAGGCCTGCGCTTGCGCCGATTGTGATCCCAATGCGTTGTTATAGGTCGATTGGCTAAACGCACTGACTGTTGGCAAGCGCGAAGCCGCCGCAGCTTTCCGGTCGAAACGAGCCGCTTGGCTCTGTTCCCGGGCCGCTATCAAGTCGGGGTTATTGTCCACCGCGATATCGACCGCCTGATCCGGATTATCCGGTAAATTAGGCAGCGGCGGCGGCGCTTCCAAATCACCGGGTACGCGGCCAACAAGCTGAATATAAATTTCTTTTGACCGAATCAAATTTGCCCGGGCGGTTTCCAGCCCCGATAGCGCCTGTGCATAGCGCGCTTCGGATTGCGCGACATCGGTGCGGGTCAAATCGCCAATTTCAAACCGGTCCTTGGTCGCTTCCAAGTTGACCTGCAACACGCCGACCTGCGCCCTGTTCAGTTCGACCACCGATTCGTCGCGGATCACGTCCATATAAGCACCGACGACGGCCGAGAAAATTTGGCTTTCCGCGCCGCGCAGTCCGGCACGCCCAGCCTGCACCCGCGTCTCCGCCGCCCGAACCGCATTTTTAACGGCACCGCCCTGATATAACGGGGCGCTCACCGTACCCACACCGCTGAAGCTGCGGCCCTGTGCAAAGGCACCGGCGCTATTGATAACATTTTCCGTATAAGTCGCATCAACCGACGCATTGGGCCGGCCATTGGCCTTGGCCAGCGGCACGCCTTCATCGGTTGCTTTTTGCCCTTCCCGCGCACCGGTCAGCGTCGGGTTGGTTTCATAAGCCGCGACCAATGCATCACGTAACGTCTCCGCCGAAACAGGAGACATGGGAACACAAATCAATGCGGCCGTTACAAACAAGGCCTTCGTGCGAAACCGTTGAGCAGAAATCAAAATGTGAACTCCTCTGCACGCTCAAATCCGGGGAGCGGCGCGATCGAACAATCGGCGAAGGATTGCAGAGCAACTTTTCCGCCGCGTTTGACGCCATATCCGATCCGGCTGACGCTCGCGTCCATCATACCGGCAACAATGCGGCCGCCATCGGCAAGTTGATCGACCAACATATCGGGCAATTGCGCGACGCCGCCGTCAATCAATATAACTGAATATGGTCCCTTATCCGCCGCACCTTGGGCCAGATCGCCGGATACGAAATGCACATTTTCGGCGCTGCCCAAATTTTTCTGCGCTTGCGCCATTAAGGCTTCGTCGCTTTCCACCACAACAAGGCTCGCCACATGGTCAGATAGCAATTTCGCCATATATCCGCTGCCCCCGCCAATCAGCAAAACCTTATCCGATGGCTGAATATCCGCTTCTTGCAGGATCAAACCGGTGGCCAGCGGCGGGTTCAAAACGCGCCCGTTCGTCAGCGGAATAGTGCGGTCCATATAGGCAATATCGCGGCGGCTATCCGGGACAAAATCTTCCCTTGCGGTGCGGCCCATAGCGGCAATGACCCAAGCGCTGTTTATCCCGCTGGTGCGCAGCTGGCTGTCAATCATCGCTTTACGGGCGCCGGAAAAATTGGAACTGGACATGGGATACCTTTATCGAAATCTTGTTACAACGGCCCTGTTTATAGGGTGAAATACCACGCTTAATGGCATAACCGTATTGTATATGCAATACAGCTAAGGCTTTTTAGACAGGCGCAAGCCAAAGGCCAAGCGGGATTCAAACAAACCGCCTATTTTAACCGGCAAGCGTCATATCCGCGCCACACACCAAAATTTTGCGCATGCTCCCGCATTGGCGGCTTGCAATGCACGCGATCACCCGCTATTCGGCCCATCTCCGCATCAATGCAGTGCAAGAGGCCCGATGGCGGAGTGGTGACGCAGAGGACTGCAAATCCTTGCACGCCGGTTCGATTCCGGCTCGGGCCTCCAGCATTTTCTCTTTTATATACAATGACTTAGTGGCCGACCGCGACGCCCGCTATTGCGGCGGTTTTCGGGATATGAGAGACCGACCTGTGGTCTCCATAGCGAACGAAATGCTTATATATCAGGGCTAAAATACCCATTGTCTCTGAGCCTAAAAGACCAGTACCGGAAAGCGATTCCCGCCGAAAGCCGTTCACCGTCAAGGCCAGTTCAAATCAACAAGAGTGAGCAGCAAACGAGCAACAAATTGTCGTTTGCTGCTCACCAAGCCTGCCTGCCATGTCCGCGTAGGATTCTCTGCTTTCAGGGAAAACAATCAAAGCCAGCCCTGAAATAGGCAATTTTATAAATCAGGTGCGCAATGCCGAATGTCTAGTACTGAGCCTACTGATTCCAGTGAAATTGACTCTATCGCACATTTGAAAGTGACTCGTAGTTCTGGAATTTGATTCTCCATTGCGTATATCCCTGTAACCGTGCAGTCCGGCGACCTGACGTCAAGCTGGACACCCGCAATAACCTCTGGCTTTGAGGGGTGATATGTGATTCATGGGTAGCAGAGGAGATATTCCGATGCATTTGCCCAATCTGTTTTCTTTGTCTGAACATTTGAAGCGGTTGAGCGATGATGGTGATCCGCTGGAGGTGCTCGCTGCGGCTGTGGATTTTGAGATATTCCGCGGGCTGCTGGTGAAGGGTCTGGGTTATTCGGATGGCGCGAAGGGCGGCCGTCCCGCCTTTGATCCGGTATCGATGTTCAAGGTTCTGGTGGTGCAGGCGCAGCATAATCTGTCGGATGCGCGGATGGAATATATGATCCGCGACCGGTTAAGTTGGATGCGCTTCTTCGGCTTTGACCTTGGCGGGGTGATGCCGGACGAGAACACCATCCGGCATTACAGGAGCCGGCTTATGGAAAGCGGTGCACTTGCCGAGGCGATGCAGGCCTTTGAGCAGCAGCTGCAGGCACAGGGCTACCTCGCGATGGGCGGTCAGATCATCGATGCCACGCTGGTCCCTGCGCCCAAGCAGCGCAATACAGAAGACGAAAAGGCCGCGATCAAGGCAGGCAGAAGCGCAAAGCAGATATGGCGGGGTAAGCCGCATAAGGCGCATCAAAAAGATGTTGATGCCCGCTGGACGATAAAGATGGGCGGCAAAGTGCGCTACCGGCCCGATGGCACGCCCTTGCCGCAGATTGCAACGCCGGTGTTCGGTTACAAGAGCCATATCAGCATCGACCGGCGCTACGGCTTTATCCGTAAGGGCGCGGTGACCTCGGCGGCGCATAGCGACGGACGGCAGTTGAGGCATGTCATCGACACAAACAACACAGCCAGCGATGTCTGGGCCGACAGCGCCTATCGCTCAAAGAAGAATGAGGGCTGGCTAACGCAACATATGCTCAAAAGCCGCATCCACCGCAAGAAGCCGCAGGGCAAGCCCATGCCCGAACATACATCCCGGGCCAATGCGGCAAAATCTGCTATCAGGGCAAAAGTAGAGCATGTCTTTGCACACCAGAAATGCCGCTTTGGCCTCTACATCCGCACTATTGGTCTTGCCCGGGCGCAGGCGAAAATGACACTTGCCAACCTCGCCTACAACTTCGACCGCCTGATCTTCCATGAAAGAAGGGCAGCACCGGGGTAACTACGCCTGAAATCCGGTAAAGCGTTCCCGAAAAGCAAAAAAGAGCCAAAAGACCTCCGAATAGCCCTTCAATAACGGGCTTCTGCTGGCCTACGCAGCCACCCCATCCTTCACGCCGACAAAATGATAGTTATTGCGGGTGTCCAGCTGAACCAACTTCTGATTTCCCAATATTTGTCATAAAACCGGACTGTCGGCAGCGTCCAACAAAACCGCGATCAGGTTATCTCCTCTGCTGCTCCAAATGTAACAGCCATAATGGTTTCAATCATTCGCGGAGATATTGGTGCGGCATTTGAGGTACCAAAAAGCTAGATCCTATATAGCCGCACCGCTTGTGCGATTATCCTCAGCTCATAAAATAGCGTCCAATATCGTCGTCATAGCCGCGGGTGCGGTTGCTCATTTCTCCGCTGCTGCTGCCGAAACTGGCCATGTCCTGTGCAATCAGGGCTAAGCGCTGCGCATCGCTATCATTAGCGGCGGCTGGAACGGGTATGATGCTGGCTGGACTGCTTGTTCCATCGGTGGCCTCCAGATCTGCTGGAACATCGGCAGCAGGTTGCATGCCGCTGCTATCGATCGCTGCTTGGAGCCGCGCTTCCAACATGTTGTCATATCTCTCGCTATAAGCAGCAAATGCATCAAAGTCCCGCTGATATATCTGACGCGGTATTTGCAAATCGCCAATATTGCTGGTCCGGTGGGCAATAATTTCTTGCGCCATCTGCCGGTTCATAATGCCGGTTGTTTCCGCAGAGGCACCGCTGGCCAGCTCGCTGGCGGCAGGATTTGCAGCGCTAGATGCGAAGTTGCTCACAACATTTGACCGGTTGCCCAATAGCGATTGCAGCAATCCGGACTGAACGCCCAATGATTGACCACTTTGTGTGGGTAAGAAAGCAAGTGCCGCTTCACCAAGCGTTGCGGTGGTGCCATTGCTGCGGGTGAAGCTGGATGTGGCAAGCACTATGTTTTTGCCAACCTTCACTCTGCCATCTGCTGCCGTGCTGCCCAAGGTGAAAGATGTTATTCCTGCTTGTTCCAAAGTCAGCAGCTCACCTCCGTCGGTTCTGCCATTGCCGTTACGATCGCGCCATACCCGAAGCTCACCAAAGCGGGCGTCATCGTCATCCACCACGCCATCACCATTATTGTCGAGGCTACGCAATGCAGTCAGGTTGTTCGGAGCATCAGGGCTTTCGGTCAGGAAGCTAAGTTCGGCATTGCTGGTAATCAACCCATCGCCATTACGGTCAATGACCAAAAAGCCATCATCCCCGCTGATCCAACCGGTATCATCGCGGCTGCCGTTACCGTCCATATCGAACATGGCCTGAGATTTTTTATATTTGCGAAGCTCCAATCCGTCGCCGTCAAGATCGAGAACGATGGGTGACAGATAGCCATAATCTCGGCCCTTAAAGCTAAGCATCGTCGCGCCGTTTAGCCGCCCTGCCCCGGGATCAATCGAACCAAAAGCCTTTTTCGGATTCACGAATAAAGAACCACCTTGAGCCACCATCCGGTATTTGCTCGACTTACGGCCATAATCCAAAGCCTGCATTCCCAATGGTGCCACTGTTCCATCGCGGTTTGAGAAATAGGTTATCGCCGCATCGATAAAGCTAGCCGTTGTCCCATTGGTTCGGGTGAAGCTGCCTGTATTCACGATGGCAACCTGGCCCGCACTCGTGCTGCCGTTTACAGCTGTTCCTGCGAGGTTAAGCGAACGGACGCCTGCATCGGCTAGCGATAATATTTCGCCTGTTTCGGCTACGCCGTCGCCATCCCGGTCGCGCCAGATACGGAATTCAGCAAAGCGCGTGTCACTTGCATTCAGAACACCGTCGCTATTGCTGTCAAAGCTGCGCAGGCCGACAAGATCCGAAGCTGCATTTTCTGCGTCATTTGTAAAACTAAATTCGCCAGCATTGGTGACTGTGCCATTGCCGTCCCGGTCAAGGAATAACAATCCCTCGCCGCGCCCGAACCAGCTAACATCGTCGGCAAGCCCGTCGCCGTCCATATCAAACCGCGCGCTGCTTTCTGCCGCGCTCAACGTTTCAACACCATTGCCGTCGAGATCAAGGATAATCGGCGAAGTGATCGACAATGTCTGTCCGCCGGCAAAAAGCAGTCTTTCAATTCCATTAATCACATCAGTGCCATCGCGCCACGACATACTATCCACAACGGACATTATACCGCCAGATGTCACAATCGAATATTCGCTGCGGTTTCCAGTATAGACGGCCGTGTCAAAGCCCGTACCGCCATACAGGATGTCATTGCCGCTGCCGCCGGTCAGCCGGTCATCACCAGCACTGCCAGTGAGAATATTGACTGTCCAATTGCCTGTGATCAAATCATTTGCACTACCGCCAATGACATTCTCAAAATTATAGATTGTATCTGTCTCTCCTGTAGAAGTCGCGCTGTTCGTGGTGAGGTTAATATTCATCGCCAATGTCGCACTGCTATAATCTAGAGTATCGATGCCATTATCACCGCTTGTGATGTCATTACCGGCGCCCGGCGCTACAATATCATCACCCTCGCCCGCCCAAAGCTGGTCATTGCCGGCCCCGCCGCGGAGAATATCATTGCCAGCATCTCCCGTGAGTATGTCATCCCCATCGCCGCCGTCGGCAATATCATTGCCTTCATTACCATAGAGGTTATCGTTACCCGCGCCGCCGATCAGAGTGTCATTGCCTGAGCCCGCAGCGATATTATCATTGCCAGCGCCCCCATCCAGATAGTCATCGCCTTCATTGCCGTTCAGCGCGTCATTACCCGCGCCGCCAAGCAGCCGGTCATTGCCTTGCCCGGCATTCAGCTGGTCATCACCATTGCCGCCATCCAGCTCATCATCACCCGCTTGGCCATTAAGCTGATCATTGCCATCGCCGCCGACAAGCCGGTCATTTAGGTTAGCACCGTTAATAAAGTCATTGCCGCCGCGCCCATCGATCCAGTTCACCTGACCATAAAGACCGTTGAGATAATCGGTCACAGCCGTACCGTACACCCATATGCCGCCCACCTGATTGATCTGTAGGCTAACAGTCGCGCTTGCGGTAAGGTTACCGTCGCTCACGGTATAGCTAAAGCTGCCGCTTCCCGCTGCGCCTCCGGCAGTGAACACAATCTGTCCCTGCGCGTTCAAAACCACACTGCCGCCCACAGCGTTGCCAACGCTCACGATAGAAAGTGCATTGCCATCAACATCGCTATCATTAGCAAGTAGGCTCGCAGGATTGATGGTCAGCGCCGCCGCCGTATTGACCGCAAAACCTGAATCGTTTGCCGCTACGGGCGCATCATTGACAGGCGTAATGGTCAAACGGAAGACGTCCTGCACCTGCAAAGCACCGTCGCTTGCGCTCACCCGTATATCAAGCGCTCCGTTGAAGTTCAAAGGCGGTGTCCCTGTGAACCGTCGCTCCGCCGCATTGAAGGACAGCCAAGAGGGCAATGATGTACCGTCTGACAAAACTGCACTGTAGGTCAGCGTATCACCGTCAATGTCGATAAAGCTGGTTTCTGGTATGATCACATCAATCGCGGTATCTTCGGCAGATGTTAGATCAGCCAGAGGCGCCAAGACAACAGGCGCATCATTTACCGGGTCAATGGTCAAAGTGAAATTTTGGCTTACGCCAAATTCTCCGTCGCTTGCCGAAACCTGCAGTGCCAAAATCCCATTGAAATTCGCAGGCGGCGTTCCCGTAATCAACAAGTTTGCCGGATCGAAGTTCAGCCATGATGGCAGAGCGGAACCATTTGCCAGGATAACGTTATAAGATAATAGGTCGCCATCAACGTCTTCAAAAAGACCAGAAGATAGCTGTATCAATAACGGTTCGTCTTCACTGCTATTCCGATTGACAGCTGTTAAAACGGCCACTGGCGCATCATTGACGGCCATTACGGTCAACGTAAAACCCTGCGTCACAGATAGCGCGCCGTCATTTGCAGTCACTGCAATGTCGAGCGCACCGTTATAATTTGGCGGCGGCGTGCCCATCAGCGCTCCGTCTGCATAGTTGAGCCATTCAGGAAGCGCCGATCCGTCGCCTAGCGAAACCGAAACCGTAAGTGCATCGCTATCGACATCGCCAAAAACATCAGCGCCGACCATAATCGAAAAGCCGCTATCTTCGGCAAATGAGATATCGCTAAGTGCTGTCACAACGAAAGGAACATCATTTTCCGGCGTGATCTCAAGTCGGAATATATCATCGGCGCTAAGTTCACCATCGCTGGCGCTCACCCGTATATCGATTATTCCGTTATAGTCGGTAGGCGGTGTTCCCGTGAAGCGGCTGCCATCAAAGGTCAGCCAAGCCGGTAATTCTGAGCCATCGGTAAGGATGGCCGTGATAGTCAAGCTATCTCCATCAATGTCTGCAAAACTGTCAACGGGGATCACAAAGTCAATTGCTTGATCTTCCGCTGCACTCTGATCGGATAGCATCATCTCAAGGGTGGGTGCGTCATTGGCAGGGTCAATAGTCAGCACAAAATCGTTGGTTACCAAAAACTCCCCGTCATTTGCAGATACTCTAATTTCGATCGACCCGTTAAAGTTTAACGGCGGAGTACCTGTAAACCGAAGCTGCGCCGGATCAAAAAATAGCCATGCCGGCAAAGTTGAACCATCAGACAAGCTAGCCGATAACATCAGATCATCGCCGTCAGGGTCAGTGAATGTGCCTGACGGTATCAGAATATCAATTGTACCGTCCTCGGCGACACTTTGGTCTTCTAAGTTAAGCGCCGCAACCGGAGCATCATTTTCTGGTAATATCGTCAGATTAAAATTTTGGTTCCTAGTCTGGATACCATCATCTGCGATTACAGATATCTGCAAAACGCCGTTAAAGTCTTTAGGCGGTGTACCTGTGAAAGCAACACCGTCAAACAATAGCCAAGCGGGAAGAGCAGAACCATTTGTTAGCATCGCAGATAGGGTCAATGGATCATTATCAATATCCGCGAAAGTGTTGGCGGGCAGCAGGATTTCTATCGTAGAATCCTCATTAAACTGCTGTTCCAACAATATGAAAGTAATCGACGGGGCATTGTTGTCTAACCCTACCGACAAGATAAAAGTTTGGTTGGTCGTTAGTTCGCCATCACTTGCAATTACATCGATTTGTAAGGACCCCGAAAAATCGGAAGGCGGGGTTCCCAAGAACCGAAACCCGTCAAAACCGAGCCATTCGGGCAAGTCAGAACCGTCAGCCATCGTTGCAATGAATGTAAGGTTGGCATTATCCGCGTCGGAAAATGCACCAAATGGCAACGTCATATCGACCAGCATGCCTCGTGCGTAAGCCCGATCTGGTAGCAAGGCTGAAATTACAGGAGCATCATTCACTGCTTCAACAACCAAATTAAATATGTCGCTGACTGATGATTCTCCGTTACTCGCAGTAACCCTAATGCTTACAGATCCTTCAAAATTTGTAGGCGGAATTCCGGTAAAAGTTGTTCCATCAAAAGTTAACCATTCTGGCAACTGCTCGCCGGAGAACAATGTTGCAGTGAGAAACAATTGACCGGGAAGAAATGTTGAGAACAGGTTTTCTGGCAAGCCGATGCTTATAAGCGTGTCCTCAATCGAAACTTGTGTCCCAAGCGTGAACAGTGCTCCCGCTGCGTTTTGCGCATTAGAGATATTGATCGAGATTGGCGTTGTGATTGTTCCACCGTTTCCATCTTCAATAATTAGTTGATAACGTATCTGGACTTCTCCGCTCGCTCCAAGATATCCAAAATCGAAATCGCTTGAGTCAAAGCTCCAGTGAACTAAATGTTGGTTTCTTATCGATGTGCTTTCGGAAATTTCAAACGAAAGCCAATGCTCTATTTCAGACAATGCCGGCAAGCCAGCTGTCTCTCCAGCCAGCTGAATATTTGCTAAAACCGCAGTATGAGTATCCGTCAAATCAACGTCAGAAAATACAATCTGGCCTGAAATCGATGCTGATTCTGCCGGTTCAACACGGCCAATAACTGAGCTATCGAGCAATATAGGGTTGTCGTTTGTTCCAGCAATATTAATTGTGATCATGTGGCTAGCGTTGCCGCCGCGGCCATCTGTTAGATCCACCTGATATTGAAGCGACAGCATTTCACCATCCGCGAGATAGTCAAACATCGACTCGTCAGCCACAAACAACCAGCGCAAGTTCCCGTCTACCGCTTGCTCATTTTGCCTGATGACGTCGGCCGCTATAAGTGTCAGCAAATTAGCGCTGTTCAAGTCGCCGCCCACAGTGCCAGACATTGCTACAGATGAGACAACAACATCGTGATCATCATCAACATTCAAATCTGAGAACTGGAAATTTCCTACTTGGGCCAAAACACCACCCGTCTCGGACAAGATAATGGATGGCTGATCACCAGAAAAAATAGGCGTAGCGTTCAGTTCCAGCCTGCTCAGAATATCCTGATTTGTCCAAATTGAACCGCCATTAAAATGGAGCTCATATGTTGGGGGAGAGTTGTCAACCTGATCGGGTTCTCCAACCAGATCTGCTTCTCCCAAATTTCTCAAAATTATCCGGTCGCCGCCTCCGAAGTCTATAAATGTATCGCTGCCATAGGCCAAAACAGACACGATATTTGGTTCGATATCTGCCCCTATTAAGATCGTCGTAGTTGCGACCTCACGTAATGCGCCTTCTGGATCTACCGTTCCTGGCCCATTGCCTGGTCTAAAACTAGTAGTCGCCAACTGCCCAAATTCGTCCTGCGTTGACGCAATTCGATTGTCAGTGTCCGCACCAAAGCTCCTGTCCGAAATAACTTCCAAGACCCCATAACCGCGATCAAAAAATATTTCATCCTGGCCACCACGGGTGGTAACACGATCAGCGATACCACGGCTGTCAAAGAAATCATTTCCGAAATGTCCGTACAAACCAACTGCCATGTTGGCTTCGTCATCTATGTCTACCGCATCGTAAATCGCTTGATCAACAATCTGGCTCAAGTTCCTGATAATGAAGGTTCCTGGACGACCGGTAGTAAAATAAAAATTTTCGATATGGTTTATATGAGTATCGTCAGTCGGAGGTAAGGCTGCACCAATAATTTGCAATATATCGCCGTCGCCGAAGTCAAAAGTTATAGTTCCATTTTCGTCTGACACGATGTTAGCGGCATTCAAATCCAAGCCAGGTCCAAAGCGGATTTCATTAGTTAGTGCTGCACGCCCCGATGCGTCGCCAGTTAAAATATCAACCTCGACTGAGACACGGCCATAGCCGCGTTTATAAATGATACTATCAGCTGCCCCGCGACTTATGATCTGGCGAGAGTAGCCTCTAGGATCCAAACTTGCTCCAAAAGCATCGCTAATGATTGTGCTTTGCGCTTCTCTCCCAAAGAAGCGCTGCCGGTTCAAATCCGTTTGATCCCATATAGTGCCATTATCAAATTGTATCTGAAGTGTTCCAACGTAGGGATTTAGCTCGCCAGTGAGTACATTGAAGGGCTCTGCAGAGAGGAACCTCGCGCCGATTATTGTGATATTATCGTTATTTCCCAGAGAAATAACAAATTCTCCATTTTCATCCGTGTTAACATGGATATTTTCGGGCGAGATACCTGCGGCAAAGTTAAGGCTCAAGTTAGCGCTCGAGGATGATTGACTCAGACCAAAAGCCTCTATTGTTAGCGGCCCATATCCAGGCCGATAGAACACGGTATCTGCTCCACCGCCTGTTTGAATGTTAGAAAAAAGCCCGCGTGTATCAAAGGTGTTATTATTGCTTCCACCGAATAAAATACCAGATACAACGTCGCCATCGATAAGCCGACTTTCCAAGTCAGGGTTTTGCCAAACCGTCCCATCATAAAAAATAACCGTATCCACGGCGTTATCGCCGATAGTAGGTGCCTGTATTAGTATAGAGTCATCTGAGCCGTTGAATCTAATAATTCGGTCTCCAGAATTTGGTCCGCGCAATACAAATATATCATCTGCTATTATTCTAGGACCAAATACTATTGTATTGGAATCGTCATGCGCTATTTGGCCTTCCCCGTCACCATCGAAAATAAAGGAACGACCCTGGTCAATAACTATGTCCTGACCATCTCCGCTTTGGAAACGATAAATATCATCACCGCTTCCCCCCGATAGGATATCGTTTCCTTCTCCCCCGATTAAGATGTCATTGCCATCCCCCCCAACTAGCTGATCATTGCCAGCAAAGCCTTGGAGCATAGAGCCCTGCGCATCAGCAAATAAATTATCATCGCCTGGCGTTCCATCGCTAGCCAAAGCATAGAGGTTAATTGAAGTCCAAGTTGTACCGTTTGTAAATCGAAGTTCACCATTTGAAAGAATTCGACTTCGCCTATCGATTGTCAATGTGTCATTGGTCCCAGCAATAGAAATTATTATTTCCTCGCCATCGTCTGACACAACAACGCCAATGTCTTCGGGCAAAATTCCATCGCCAAATTCGATGCTATCAAAAACATTTGTCGCTTGAGAACCATTTGCATCAACAGTTATTTGGTCTTCTCCGTCGCCTATAGCGAAACGGAATATGTTGGTACCGCCGCCGCCAGACAAAATGTCATTGCCTCGCCCCCCAATAATGATGTCATCAGCAAAACCACCCGACAGGATATCATTCCCTTCACCGCCCTGCAGAACACCGCCGAGGAAGCTGCCGTATATCTCGTCATCACCTACCGTAAACTGCCCTTGTAATGTGATCAATTCACCGACGGTTAAGCTGGAGCTATCAGCAAATTGAACAATATTAGAAGCATAAGCTGAGTTGGTTAGTACAGCAGTAAGAGTAATAGTTTGATTTGGTCCGGCGATTGAAATGACTAAATCGCTGCCATTGCTAGCGCCATGCACGGTAATATCAGATGCAGAGATGAAAGGTTCGAAAACTATTATGTCGCTGCTCGACCCAAATGTTATAATATCTTGACCATCGCCGATAGAGAAACGATATACATTGCTGCCAAATCCGCCAAAAAGCCCGTCGTTTCCTGCACCGCCAATAAGAACGTCGTTTCCGTCCGCGCCAAATAGTTGATCGTTGCCCGCTCCCCCTGACAATAAGTCATCGCCATAACCTCCGTCTAAATGGTCATCGCCGCCGTCTCCTGACAATTGATCATTCCCGTTCTGCCCCGCCAAGGTATCGCTGCCATCGCCCCCAGATATTTGATCAGAAAAACGTGTCCCAACAAAAAAATCGTCATCCTGAGTAGCTTGTGTCGATAAATTAAATAACTCGCGACCAGTCCATGTTGTACCGTCCGCAAACCGCATTTGGACCTGATCGACTGATTGTTGGAAATTGGTGACCGTGACCGACTGATCTTCACCAACTATCGAAATAACTATCGAATTATTATCCTGAACCTGAACAATTTGAATATCGGATGGATCGATTGTTGCATCAAATAATATTGTATCGCGAAACCCCACAAAATTTGTGTTTCTAGGGTCGTAGATGTTTATAATATCATGACCGTCGCCGCGCGTGATGCGATATTGGTTAAAGCCTATACCGCCGTCCAGCACATCATCTCCCGTTCCGCCGGTCAAAATATCATCACCGTTCTTACCGGTTATCCGATCATTGCCTGCGCCGCCGTTAATCAAACTTCCCTGTTCATAGGCAAAGAGCATATCGTTGCCGTCGGTTCCGGCAATCGCTCGAGCCAACAAGTCAGATTGACTCCATATTGTTCCATCTGCAAATTCAACGCTGAACTGCTGTCTGGCATTAGTTGAAAACCCTTCAACACGCCTGCCTTCGATTAGAAACTGAACCAATGTTATCGACTGATCTTCTCCGGCAATGGTCAAGACGATATCTTCGCCATTTGTCGCGGCGCGAATATGGACGTCTTCAGGAGAAATACTCTCGTCGAATTCTAGGACATCAGCGCCTGCAATATCGGATACAAAGTCGTGCCCATCGCCGCGCACGAAACGGTAACGGTCATTTCCATAGGCGCCTTGCAAGTTATCGTTGCCTTTGCCACCATCAAAAATGTCGCCGACGAACCTGTTGCTTTGAATGTCCCTAAAATTACCGACCGACAGATCATGCAGCGAATAGCCAAGATCGTCGTTACCCGCGCCGCCCAAAATCGTTTCATCCAAAAATGTTCCGCGAATTCGATCATTCCGGTCGGTCGCAAGTCGCGCTACCGCCACGTCACGGATAAAGCGCCCTCCTAAATCTGGTCCATCGGGAAAGGTAATCCGTTCGATCACGGAGTTACCATTGTCGTTGAAATAGCCACGCACCAAGACGGACTCTGGGCGGCCCTCAAAACTGATCAGCAAATCACGACCCTGCGCACCGGTAATTTCAAACCGCGCAAGGTCAGACGTTAGACTTCCTTGGAATGCAATCTCATCTGCACTACCAGAACTATCGATGACAATGTCCTGACCATCCCCATCACGGAAAATGTAAGCATCATTATGTGCGCCTCCCTGCAAGATATCATTGCCTGCTCCGCCGATCAGTATATCGGGTATCGGAATAAAAGCAGCAGAACCACCTGTCCTCGGTCCGGAGGAAGAGGTGCTCCCTGCGGATGATCCTCCATAATAAATAGCATCGCGCCCGATAAGGACGTTATCACCCGCATCGCCGACTATCGCATCCCCTTCATTAAGCCCGTTAAATCGATATACCTCAAGCATTCGGTTGCCGCTCAGCACCCGCCGCCGCTGCGTAAGCAGTTGGCCATCGGCATCGATGACACCCAATATCCCGCTACGCGCGGCAAACCATTGATTCCAACCATCCCAAGGGAGGTCTGGATTGAAATCAAAGCTTTGCAGTTCGGCATCGATAAAGCCCGTAATGTCGCCGTTGATCTCATCGCTGGCAAAATCATAATCCAACGCCAAATAGCGTTGCAGGAATGCTGGCAAATCACGCTCAGTTTGAGCGTCAGCCAAAGCTCCATCAATCAAGGCCTGCAATGTCTCTGGATCAGGCCCGGTTAGACCATCTCCGGCAGCGGCGGCGAGATTTTGGAACAGGTCAAGCGTAGCCTGATTCTGTGCGATCTCGGCCCAAGACACCACGAAGCGAGTCGCCAGCTCCAACGAAAAACGCCGGAATGCATTGTGGAAATTTGGGTTGCCAGCGCCGCGACCAGTCGTCCTAAGGCCCCTAACACTGCCCAATATATCACGACCTAAAAATGCTTCTGCGGTTGATTGGGCCTGCACCGCCCCACCGGTTATTTCGACTCCTGCCCATCTTGCGAGTATATTGTCAAAAGTGCTGGGGGCATAACCATATTCTGTCCGCGAAGTTACCACCCGTCCATTGCGGATCAAAACTGGTATTACATATGATGTTGGCCTACCACTAATCAAGTCGATGGAGCCATACTCTCCCGCCATAAAGTCCTTCACCATTTGCTTCAGCACGGGGTCGAGGCTCATCGCTGTCCAGAGATCGGGCAGCTCGCCATACCCCCTCAAATTGGGCAGGCTGAACACCTCTGGATCGTATGCAAAGTCGTCGGGCACGACAAAGCGCGTATTTGTTTGGTCGGTCCGAAAACCCACGGCGATCACTTCTGCTGTGCGGCCGTCCTGTGTCGNGATCGATCGGATATCATTGTCATTTATACTGGTCAGCTCGTCGGGCGTGCTGATCCCGTCGCCATTCCCATCGCGCCAAATCAGCAGGCTATTCCATATCGCATCATCGGACGTAATCCGGTTATCGCCATTGCTGTCATATTGCCGCAATATCGTGAATCCGTCGGTCGTCGGCGTGCCAAATAGCTCCCCGCCATTATCAATGCGGCCATTGCCATTCACATCCAGCGCCAGCAGCCCCTCGCCCGGACGCACCCAGCCCGTCCGCTCGGCAAAGCCGTTGCTATCCAGATCAAAGAAGGTCGCGGAATCAAACAGCGACGTCAGCGATACATCGCCTGTGTTAAGATCGAGAACCAATGGGTCGCGGTTGAAGAAGTAGGTGCCGAAGATATCGCTAAACCAGTTACTAAAGGTTCTCCCATACTCTGCGAGACAATCAATGATCCTTTGCAAACCCTCTCTTGGGTCTGGCACTCCCGCGTAGTCTGGCTGCCTGTAAAGATCATTTGGGCTACCAGGCTCATTTATCGGGCCATTCCATGAAATAGCAGGAATCCCGCTATCGCTTAACGGTATTGAATTTATATCAACCGGTATTTCTATATAACTTCCATCTTCTTGCCTAAAAAACCGATATAACTCGCTTCCTCGTTGTGCGAGCAACCCACCATTATTGAATGCATCTACTACAGCGCTCCTTATTTCTTCAATAGAGTTGCTGCCATTATCTCGAAAATAGTTCGCAATGTTCCGACCCACTTCATTATTATATCTATCTTTGAAGCTGTCTAGTTCTTCACCGATATCTGAAGAAAATTCTTTTGCATCTCCCAAAATCCGCCCCCCTCGCCCACCTGCAAAAGCTCTTTGCAGTGCAGCACTTACGTAAGCGTGCTCAATACTATTTGTACCCTCAGCGGGCAACTCGTTGCCCTTAGCGATACCACGAGATGTATACGTCAAGGCATCAATAAATGTACGAAATAGGTCGTCAATAATATTAGCCATAATTTATTCCTCAAAAATCCGAATGCCATAATTTTTTTCTTTTTTTAGAACCGCTCCAAGTGATCTTGCGCAAGGAGAGAACTCATCAAAATATTGACTAGAAACAACAGGTATTTCAAAATTATACTGCTTATTTCCATGAATTATTGACATACCCATTCTATTTTCAGGATATCCTCGCGCAGAAGGAACTTGCACAAGTTCATTTATTATTCCATATTTTTTTATTTTATCACGATTTATAGTTGACGAAGAGTATTGAGAGTGGAAACATACTATGGAACCTGGATATATAGCATTTATGTAATCCAATTTTATAGATGAGTCATTATCATTGTCTATCACATTTGCAATAGGTATTAACAAGTAGTTATTGTCCTTATCAAAAGATTTCTCTTTTTCGTTGCTTTCCGAAATGCACGATGTCAACAAACACAATGTGCAAACTGGAATAATTAAAACAATTCTCATATATAAATCCTATGTGTGCAGATAATTCTATGGTGAGAAAATTCGTGGCTCTTTTCGTCATTCCACAAGGAACGGTTAAAAAGCGGATCATTAGCAAAAAGCTCATTGTTGATTTGCCGAACTGGCGCTTGAACGGGATCATTCCCGCTATTGCCGCCTGTAAAGCCAGGTAATTCACCAACACTAGCTAATGGGAAATCTGAGCCATATGCTGCTCTAAATGAACGTATTGCGTGCACTTCCTGGGTGATCAGAACAGCATCATTTCCCGCCTGCAATTGCCGCTGCACCAATTCAGCGAGGCCTAATTCGCCAGCATTTCTGTTTTCACGACGATAAACATCTATCGGCCCAAACGGGTCCACCTCAACATTGATTAATTGCTGAGCATTTCTTCTAAAATCTTGTACAGCCTGACTAGGAGTGCCCCTCCCTAACTCATCAATCACAGTCCGTGTCGTTGCAAGCTCTATACCTCGAGCTGCAGCAGCGCGTCGAAAGGCTTCATATTGCCCCGATTCAATCAGCGCCTGTAATGTGTTCGTATCTAGAAAATATATAGCCATCTCAGAGCCGCCCCTTGTTCAATTTACCTTCGATTTTCTCGATAGATTTATATCCAACCATCTCGTCATAATTGAGAGTGAAAATTGCAGCGATGGAGTCTGTTAAATAGGACTCGAAAATGCCCGTTCTGCGAATCTCGTCAAAATCTTTGTAACCCTGCTTCTCTGCAAGTTTTAGTATCGCTTGGTTCCATGCCACTATTTCTCTATAATTTTCGAGCATGTAGTTTGCGACCGACTCAATCTGTTCCTCGGTAAGCTCGATTGTTTGGAGTGACCCGCACCAACCTTTTGGGGCAGGCTTACTGATTTTATGCCAATTCTTTGCGGGCACTGGAACCTTCGGCCAATTTTCTTTGTCTTGGTCGCTCAGTGCTGGGTGACCCCATTTTTTTCGATAGTAATCGACAGTCTGGATGAATATAATACGGAGATAGTCTTCGTCGCGACCACTCTTGGATAGCTTTGTTGCCCAATCGTCACGTAAGTTGTAATTCTCATAGGGCTTAGTCGTGCGCAAGGGGGACTCTTCATCCACAGCTGCGCCACAAAATTGGCCGTATAATATGGCAGGGTCAAAGCCATTGCGCACCATGAACTCTATTTCATTGCCTAATCTGGCATCGCTCATGGCATCAGAATTATCGTTAAGATAGCCAATGAACTGCTCCAATTCGTCATCGGTTAAAGGCGCATCCCACTTTTTACGATTTTCGGTCATGCCGCCGTCTTCCTCATATCACAGTATTGATGATCATTTGCCGCATGTTGTCTTGCCTCGCAACTGCGTCGATTGGTATATGAACCAATATTATACCCCCTCAAATTGGGCAGGCCGAACACATCGGTGTCATATTCAAAGTCGTCGGGGATGATGAAGCGGGTGTTGGTTTGGTTGGTGCAGAAACCCACGGCGACCACTTCTGCTGTGCGGCCGTTCCATGCCATAAAGCTCCATGAGACAGGCGCGCAAATCCCTATTTGGTCATATCCGTAATTCCCGTAAATGTTGCGACCCACAAAACCCCCTGTATATCAGACCCATAGATTGATCGGCATTGCATTTATTGGCAAGTAAAAATGATGGTGTACGAACCGTTAGGGTATATTTTTACATTAACGCTCCCGTCCTGCTTCATCCATGGCCTTGCTGATCGGGCTGAGCAGATATTGGATGATCCGCCTCTGTCCGGTTTTGATTTCGGCCTGCACGCTCATGCCCGGTTGCACCCGGTCGCATAAGGGCGCGCGGGTCTTGCGGGTGGGGGCGCATTCAAGGCGGATGCGCGCGGCGTAGACCAGGCCTTGCTGCGCCGGACGGCCGCGTTCGTCTTGTTGGCTGCCTGCTGGTTGCTGCGACATATCGATGGCATCGCGGCTGATAAAATCGACCGTGCCGTCAATCAGGCCAAAATCGGTGAAGTTAAACGCCTCAACCTTTACCGCCACTTTCTGCCCGGCCTTGATAAAGCCAATATCCTTATTCTGCACAAAGACCTCGACCTCAACAGCACTTTTACAGCGTGCGGGGTCTGGCCACGTGCCGGTTGCTGCTGCGCAAGGAACGATGACCATCAAAGACTGTGCGGGTTGCACGACCCCGCCAACGGTGCTGATGACCATTTGTTGCACGACGCCGTCCACCGGGGCGCGCAAAATCTGATATTCCTGCCGCTTGGCCGATTTGGTCAGCTCTTCGCCTGCCATGGTGGCGCGGTCGCTGGCCTCCGCCAAATCGGTGACTGCGGTTTTGCCAAAGCGTTCGCGCAAGACTAGAGCCTGTGCCTCCAAGCTGCGAATGGCGGCCCGGGCGCGCTCTGCATTGGCGCTCTGCACATCGATATTACGAATATGTTCGGCGCGCTGCTGCTCATATTCCAATAGGCGCAGCTTGGAAAAATATCCCTTTTCCGCAAGCTCCGTGCGCGCCGTCATTTGCTTGTCGAGATAGGGCAGTGTTTCGCGCAGCTTCGCAAGCTCGGCCTCCGCGCCTGCTAATTCAGATATTTTTTCGGCACGCTGTTGCTGCAACCCAGCCCGTTCGGCATTAAATTCTGCAATCGCTGTGCGGACAAAGGCTTGTTCATTGGCAACAATATCAGCCGGCGTTCCGGCAGGAGCCACAAAGCGCGCAGGACGCCCGTTCATATGATCGATCAGCGCCTTGTTCCGCGCCTTAATAACCTGCGCCGACAGCAATGTCTGTGTGCTTTGCGCGGTATCGGCGCTCGCTAAGGTTGGGTCGAGCTCGACCAATATATCGCCCTTGCGCACATATTGGCCATTTTTGACGTGGATTTTGCGGATAGCGCCAATTTCAATGGGCTGGATGACCTTGATGCTGCCCGACGGGATGGTCTTACCGCCTGCCGTTGCAACGACATCGACCCGGCCAAATATCGACCAGGCAAGCGCGATCACAAACAAAGCGCAAAGCAGCAAGAGCAACCGGCGCAGCCCCACGCTGGGCGGTTTTTCCATAATCTCCAGGGCCGCAGGCAGGAACTCGTGATCGGATTTGGGCTTAAACGCCTTGTCCGCCTCGCCTTGCTGCCGCCAGCTTTCTTTCAGGACCGCGCCATGTTTGGCGAGCGTGGGAAAACGATCTGCAAACCAGCCCATTATAATTGACCCACCTGCGTGCCCATTTGTTTGGCATAAAGCTGTGCATAACGGCCGCCTGCTTTCACCAGCGTATCATGATTGCCCATCTCGGTAATCTCGCCGGCCTCAACCGTGATAATCCGATCGCTTTGCCGCACAGCCGACAGGCGGTGCGCGATGATGATCACGGTCCGCCCCTGCGCAATGGCGGCCAAGTTATTCTGGATAATCTCTTCGCTTTCAGCATCAAGCGCCGAGGTTGCTTCATCCAAAATCAGGATAGCTGGATTGCCGATCAGCGCGCGGGCAATGGCAAGCCGCTGGCGCTGTCCGCCTGACAGATTTGCGCCCCGCTCCTCAATCACCGTGTCATAGCCATGGCTGAGCTCCAGGATAAATTCATGCGCGCCCGCAAGCTCAGCCGCTGCAATCACCCGCTCCATAGGCAGCGTGGGGTCGGACAGCGCGATATTCTCCCGCACGCTGCGGTTGAACAGGATATTTTCTTGCAACACTACGCCCACCTGACGGCGCAGCCATGCGGGATCCACCAGCGACAGATCCACACCATCGACCAGCACCCGACCTTGTTCGGGCACATAAAGCCGCTGCACCAGCTTGGTCAGCGTGGATTTGCCCGAACCCGACGGGCCAACAATGCCCAGCATTTCACCCGGCGCGATATTCAGGTTTACCCCGCGCAGCGCCTCGGGCGCATCCGGACGGTAACGGAACCGGACTTTGTCAAACTCAACCTGCCCTTTTATCGGCGGCAGGCTGGCGCGATTGGGGTTATGTTCAGGCTCGGCAGGCGCGTTCAATATATCGCCCAAACGATCAACCGAAATACGCACTTGCTGAAAATCCTGCCAGAGCTGTGACAAGCGCAATATCGGCTGCGCGACGCGGCCCGACAGCATGTTGAAGGCAACCAGGCTTCCGACGGTCAGATCGCCGTTAATCACCGCCTGCGCGCCAAAGAACAGTATCGCCACGGTGGTTAGCTTCGATACCATCTGGATCGCATGGCTGCCCCAATTGCCCATCACCGTGACATCAAATCCGGTTTTGATATAACCTGAAAACTGTTTTTCCCAGCGGTCACGCATACGCGGCTCCACCGCCATCGCCTTCAGCGTGCCAATGCCCGACACCGTCTCAACGAGGAATGACTGGTTTTCTGCGCCGCGTTTGAATTTTTCATCCAGACGGGTGCGCAGGCTTGGCGTGATCGCCATCGATATGCCCACATAAATTGGAATGGTGAGCGCAACGATTAAGGTCAATAACGGCGAGTATAAATACATGACCGCAAAGAATATAATCGTGAAGAACAGATCGATGACCACGGTTACTGCATTGCTGGTTAAAAAGTTTCGGATATTTTCAAGCTCGCGCACGCGCGCCACGCTATCGCCGACACGCCGCGATTCAAAATAGCTTAGCGGCAAATTGACCAGATGCCGGAACAGCGAGGCCGATAGCTCGGCATCAACGCGGCTCGTGGTATGCGCAAATAGCCAAGTGCGCAGGCCGGATAATATCGTTTCAAATATCAACACAACGGCCAGACCAAAAGCCAGAACCTCCAGCGTCGTCATCGACTGGTTCACCAGCACCTTATCAATCACCAACTGAAAGAATATCGGCGAGACAAGGCCCACCAATTGCAAAAAGAAGCTGCCGATCAATACATCGCGCAGTGCGCTGCGATATTTGACCAGCGCCGGGATGAACCAGCTTATATCAAAGGCGCGGTTTTCTCCGGCCATTTTCTCGCGGCTTGTCATCAAAAGCAGTTCGCCGGAGAAACGGTCCATCATCTCTTCCGCCGACCATATTTCAGGCCGCATTCCGTCACGGCGCTGCACCATATAGCGCGGCAGATCAGCATTCTCCTCCGCTTTTAAGAACAATACCGTATCACCGTCGACCAGACCCATCAGGCAGGGAACCGGCATTTTGGGTAATTCTTCAAATTTGCATTTTTTAATCCGCGCTACCAGATCCAGCTTCTTTGCAATCCGCGCCAAATCGCCAAAGCTGTATGCTTCATTACCCTTGCCGCGGTCATGATGGATTTGAGATGGTTCGGCAGGCGTCCCCAAAAATTTAGCAAGCAACACAAAACAGGCCAGCGCCGGATCGATCGGCACAGCCTCTTCATTACCTCCATATTGTGGATTGCCCGAATCTACGTCTGCCAATTTTTGCGCCCCTAATCGCGCGGGCAGGTAGCAAACACGGCGGGGGTAGCATAGGTCAAATTCGTCATATAATAAGCATTAGTATAGAAAAACGACCTGACAGGCTGCAATAGTGTCCTTCAATAACCTTGCTCCAGTTTTGCGCCAGCCAGTTGAAACGACGACACACCGTCAAATATAAAGGGCTAGTGGCCTAGCAATTGCCGCTATGGCCCATTCCTACGGCGCAGCGAAAATGCTCAAAGCGACCCACAGCGCTTCGGCGTTTTGTTCGCGAACTCCGCACCCTCGCAGACCAAAATTAAAATCGCGCTCGATCTGGCAGACGATCTGTTCCTTGTCGTGTGCGTAAAGCGGTCCCCATCGGCGACGCCGCGTGCTGGCGGCCTCCAGTGCATAATTGGTACACAGATTCACCGTAAGCCGCTGAACGGCAAGTTCCGCTAACTTTCCAGCCGTTGATGAACCTGTATGGCGGCCATAACAGCCGCCGTTCATTCATGCTCCGATAAGTGTTTAAATCGGCTTGGCCCCGGATCCACGTTAGTTCTTTGGAGGAGGGCTAAAGTCGTCGATCGCTTCGAACACACCCCATAGTTTATCGCGTTTCACGTGCGCTTCGAGATAGTCAGCATATGCTGCTTCGGCATTGGTGAGCAATTCGTCGTAAAAGACAATTCGCGCGCCAACCGTATCAAGCGTAGCAGCGACGCCAGACGCACCTGTCGATGTTTTGAATTCGGGGGGCTCTTTACCTAGGAGGCATATGATCTCGATCGGCCAATCCTTGTAGGTGGTTTTGTCGAGAATAGCTTTGGCACCATCTCGATAGGTCCGAATTTGTTTCATCAGCTCGTCGACCGGGACGGACACCGATGCACGTTTCAGCTCAACGATGACATGCTTGCCTCCAGCAGTGCGGTAGCCGATGTCGATGCGGTTCTTTTTTTCATCACCTTTCAGCTTAGCCGTGTTGTCATCAAGAAACTTCCTCACCAGCGTTTCGGCATGCTCCGTTCCTTTGGTGCGCTCCCAAGCTGGATCAAGCAGCCATAGATGCTCAAAAATGTAGTCCCTGAGAACCAACTCCTTGTCATTTTGCTTCAGCTTGTTTTGGAGCGTGTTGATCACGCCAAGGCGCAATTTAACAATCTGGCCGTAATAGCTCAGTTCCAGATCGTCGATATCTTTAAAAATTGCGAGAACATGATCAAGCCCTTCATCTTTCAAAGCATCAAGGCGATCCAAATCATCTTTCCGGCGATAGCTCTCGAAAGCAAGAATAGAGGCCTTCAGCAACTCCTTCTTGTCGTCATCGGTTGATCGGATTGTGTTCAGTCGGCCAATCCAACGTTCCGCCTTCTTTTTTGTGTCGCCCTGCAAGTTGTTCAGCCAGTCAGATACCGCCGGAACTTTCATTGCGTCTTTTGTGCCATCTGTCCGCCGCCAATCGCTCCAGCGCCCAGCTATATTGCGAAGTTCGGCTAGGACAATCTTTCGCAATGCCTCAAATCGAGGGTCATCCTGCTTAAGCGATTGGCGGCTGCTGGTGGCGATATCTCCTTGATCATCAAGGTCGAGCTCTTCGCAATGCAGCTCACCGATAAGGTAGTCGGCGTAGATTTCCTTTTGACCAAACTCATCCAAGATGTCCTCTTGCGCGAGTTTGCCTCTCATGAATACGGCGAGGCGGTTGAGATTATCACCGTCTTCGTCCTTGAGCTGATCCGGCTTCGTGACGGTTCCGATCCACCCGGTCAGCGATATCCCCGCATTGGCTAATTCGACTTTTACAGCAGAGGTTCGGCTGTCGGCAGGGCGCTCGAGATTCTTGCAAAGTTTCGTGAACTCGCTTTGGTCGCCATACGTCCAAATATATTGCAGGGCATTATGATACGCTCGGTCCTCTGGCCCAATGACGTTGCCATTGACGGTTACATTAAAGCCGTTTTTTGAGCCAATTACGGCAAAACGCCGCGCCACGCGTCGCTTCAATCCTTCGACAGTCATACCTGATAAAGACTTCGAGATCGTCGAAAGAACGATCCGCGTACCCGACTGCAAATCTTTCGGCCAGTCACTAAGCTCCTCGGGCCTGTAGCTGTCCTTTCCGGTTCCCGCGATTGCTTGGCGTATTACCTCGCGGTCCATGCGAAATGCTGTCTTCTGACCTCCGACAATCGTGTAGACCTCGGCAATTTGCGCGATGGAAAAGATTGAAAGTTTGCCAATCCCCTTGCGCCCCATTGGGTTCCGGCCTTTAGCCGTTTTGCTACCCAGCGCCTCTCGCCGTTTGAAGCCGACGGTCAGGAAGCGGTCAATAACCCCGTCCCTGTCCATGCCCGTCCCGTCATCCTCAATTGTGATCGTTTCTGTTGCCTTGTCGATCGATACTGCGACATTCTCTGCATCGGCATCCCAAGCGTTTGCGACAATCTCGGACAGCACTGCCGGGATATTGCTGTAAAGATTGATTCCTAAGTGCTCGAGAGCATTTAGGCTGATTGTCATAACAAGTTCACGCTGGTCACTCATTCGACGCTCTCCAGGTGCGATTTGACGGCCCTCGCAATCGCGCTGGCAAGGTGCACCGGAACGGCGTTTCCTATTAGCCGTCCTATCCGCTTGAAGTGGATTGGCTCACCAGGTTTGGCAAACTGGTATTCGCGCGGGAACCCCTGCAATAAAGCGCCTTCCCGAAGAGTAAGTGCCCTATGCTGTTCTGGGTGTCCGAACCGACCGTTTCCGAACCCATAGAATTGCGTGGTGATCGTGGGAGACGGTGATGTCCAGCTCATGCGCCCATAGACTGACGAGTAGCCTTTGCCGGTCGCGACTTTGTGGCAATCTGCTACCAAGTCTTTGTCCCAATCTCGCCAAGTGCCGCCCGGTTTGGCGGACGCGATGCGACGCGCGTTCTTATCTGAAAGACGGCTGGCTCGGTGCAGCGGGTCGCGGTCGTCTCTTTCGCCATGTGCCAGCGGCGGCAAACCGCCGATCTCCTCTCGTACAGTGCGATGGCTCTCAGCATTGTGCGTGGGTAATGGAAGGGAAATCGGGCCAAGCCGAGATGCAAGCAGCACAAGGCGCGATCGCGTCTGCGCTAGCCCGAAATCCGGGCCATACAGCACGTCCCACACAACATGGTAGCCTGCCGATCTGAGCTTGGCGACGAACGCGTTGAATACCGCGCCGCCTCGGAAAGCGAGAAGGCGGGGAACGTTTTCCATGGAAACTACATCAGGTGATGAAGCCTCTATGATGTCGCCGAATGCTTGGAGAAGCTTCCAGTTTGGGTCTTCATTTTTCTGATTATACGTCGAAAATGGCTGGCACGGAGCGCAGCCAACTAGGACGCGCTTGGTGCCAGGAATGAAGAGGTCTTCGACTTCCTTCGCTGTCAGTTTCCCAACGTCTTTTCGCAGGAACGGAGCCCCGTTGTTGGCTTCATAAGGAAACCGGCATGCCTCGTCTATGTCGATACCGCCTGCCAGTCTGAAGGATTCCGCCTTGAAGCCGTGCGACAGGCCGCCCGCGCCGCAAAACAAATCGACGACGGAGGCATTTGGCGTTGGTTGGGTGCCAGTCATCGCGATGCACCCCGACGACGATCTATCAGGTCGGAATCCGATATAGAAATGCCCTGTGCCTTGAGCGCGCGCAGAATGAACACCCTTACGGTTTCGTTTTGCTCCAACGCATTGCGGCAAATCTCTTTCTTTAATGCCGGTGAGACTTTGAATTGAATTGCGCTTTCGCCCACCGCCTTGCCCACCATGCCACGCCTCTCTTAAAGTCATGATTTCATTACTTCCACATTTGTTGATGTGCAAGCGTCATCATAGTTATTGGTTTGACACATTATCTCGAACGGCAGCTTACCGCGATTACGCTGGCGATAGCAGACAGTCAGGACCGTCCAACATTTCTGCCCTTCCAGTTGCGTTGTTAAGATGTCAGTTTAACAGCGACTTTAGATTGGCTTCCAATAATCAAAAACTGGCGGCAGAGGCGACATTGCATTTTGTTATCATATTCGATTCCCCACTCGCTAAATTCCTCGCGAATTTGAATAGCGCAAATTGCATAAATATCTCGTCTTTCACTCAAAGCCCAACAGCCTCCTCTGCTCCTCCCAATCCAGTGGCATATCGCGCGACAGCAAGATTTCAATATCGAGCCTCTTTGGAACATCGCCGCGTAACAACGCTTTTTGAATATCTGGTGCAAGTAATCCTGGCACATTGCGTTCGCGTGACCATTTGTTCACCGGCGTCGTCATTTGCGCATGGTTTTCAGGGTATAATGGCGAAGCATTATGCTCATCGAGCTTGCGATGAGATGTTTTGATCAGCTCTGCCAGCACTTGCTTGGCCTCGACATCATCAAGCAGATGCGTCCGCGCCCGAACCGTGCGTCCACGCTTGATAGGCCGCGCGTCTATTGAGAGGTTTATGATGTCTTCGCCGATGCTTACATGCTTATCTATTAGCTGAATGCGCTCAAGCAGCTGCTGATGCGTTTCATCTTCTCGCGCCAGCTCAGCTGCATCCAGCCTCACCCTGAGAACATTCTCGTCGATGACTACCTTGGTGATTGCGTCAAAGATCGCGGTTCTTGCTTTGCTATCGGGTATAAGCGTTCCAAGCTGCGCGATAATCAGCCGCTCAATACGCTCTGCTGATAATCTTATCCCCTGATGATTATCGCTATGCTGTGCTTTGCCATTAGGTAGTATCGTCTCAGAGGCATAATAGCGGTATATCTTCTTGCCGCGTCCATAGCCAAAGGTCGTGCGCATCGGCTGGCCTTCACCGTCATATATCTTGCCAGTGAGTTGCCCTGTCGCAGAACGGGTTTTCTTGGCTGAACGCGTTACCCTCTGCGCAGCGATTTGTGCCTGCACTTTATCGAACAGACCGCGTTCAATGATCGCGTCATGCTCTCCTTCATGGATATTACCCTTATGCGCGATCTCGCCAACATAGATGGAGTTCCTCAGGATATGGTAGACCGCGCCGCAGCTGAAGTTGACCCCGCCATGTGTTCGGCCCTTGCCCGACGTCCAGCTCTTGGTGCGAATAGCATTGCGGTTAAGCTCCGCCGTCAGCTTGGGAACAGATTTGAGTTTGAGGTAGCGCGCAAACATCATACGTATCTGGTCAGCTTCGACCGTGTTGATCAGCAACTTCCGCTCACCCAAATTATAGCCCAGCGGCACATTGCCGCCCATCCACATACCGCGCGCTTTGGATGCTGCGATTTTATCTCTGATACGTTCGCCTGTCACCTCGCGCTCAAATTGAGCGAAGGATAAGAGCACGTTTAGCGTCAAACGGCCCATGCTGTTAGTGGTGTTAAACGCCTGCGTCACACTGACGAACGAGACCTCATGCTTGTCGAGCGTCTCGACCATACGGGCAAAGTCCATCAGGCTTCTGGTAAGTCTGTCTACCTTATAAACCACGATGATATCAATCCGGCCCCGCGCCACATCGTCGAGCAGCTCCTTGACCGCTGGCCGCTGCATATTACCGCCAGACCAGCCGCCATCGTCATATTGTTTGGGGATGACCTCCCAGCCTTCACCGGCTTGGCTTAGGATATATGCTTCGCAGGCCTGTCGCTGCGCATCGAGCGTGTTGAACTCCTGCTCCAGTCCTTCTTCTGTGGATTTGCGGGTATAGATAGCGCAGCGATGTTTGGCTCTAGGCTGGGTCATCGTTTGTTGCTCTCTCTAAGCCCAAAGAAGCGCGGTCCGTTCCAGCGTATTCCCGTTATCAGCCGCGCGACTTCGGACAGGCTGCCATATTTGACGCCCTCGTAGAATATGCCGCTTTCCAAGACGGTGACTTCATAGCGCATGCCCTGCCATTCTCGCGCCAGCCGCATACCAGCGGCCGGCGATGTCTTTATGACCGAGCTTTGCTTTGAACCCAGCATTTTGCACGTCGCGGCATCAAAGCCGCCATAGGCATCGGCTTGTATCCGCCATGCTAGCACGCGCCGGATGAGGTCCGCAGCGCGGATGGTGGGCGGATCGCCGAAGCGCTCCCGCCATAGGGCGCGCAGCTCGCTCAGGTTCATGGACGCTATTGCGGCGACTTCGGCTTTAACCGCTTGCTTGGGCTGCTTCATTGGGCTTCACCGGCATCGATAAACCAGACGGTGACATTTCCGCCCATGCGTTTGTCGATATCATAGCCGCGCCCCCGCAGCGCGGTCATCGACGCGCGGACGGTGTGGGGTTGCCAGCCGGTTGCTTCCATCATCTCGTCGAGACAGGCGCCATCGTGTTGCAACAGCAGCCTTAGAAGGCAGTCGAGTTTGGATTGAGGCTTTGGTGCACGGACGTCTTTGATGACATCATTGAGGTCGGGTTTTGTGGTTGCGGCCTTTGCCATATCGTTATTCCTTTCTTAGCAGGAGCAGCAACTTGCCGCGCCCTACCGAGAAAGGCTCCGCCAGCTATCCGGCTAGAGCATATGCGCATTCCAAGTCCCAGGCCGCGCACGAACAGCAATGCTTGCTTTCAAGGGGAAGTCGAGTGGGATCTGGCGTTACATATCCCAGGTTGTCATGCCATTCATTAGAGCTATTTGATAACAGCAACGAGGTTTATAAAGCCAAGATAGTTTCTGGCGATTTTGTCATATCTTATGGCAACGCATCTGAAGTGCATGATTTTGCTGAAACTGATCTTGTTGAAGAAGCGCTCAATCAACTTGCGGTCCTTATAGATGACCTGATCGAAACTGTGCCAACTAGGTGTTATACTGCGCCGCGGACCGACTGCTTTTGAACCCGTTGCTGCGATGGTGCCAAAATAAGGGCTAGTAAGTTATATAGTCCTCAATAATTAGCGGCATGAGCGGCAAAAAATGCTTGGCAAATACACGCAGATTGGAAAAACATGGGTTGGCTATCTTTAACAATAAGCCAAAGCCGAAGGTCCGAAACGGGACGTTTTTGTTAGCTATCTTATTATAGTTAATGCAAAATACTTGGATTAAACTGCCGTGATTGTGACTGGGGGTCAATGCTCGCGCCCCAACCCGTGTGTACGTCCGAAACACCAGTCTTTAAAAGGTTAGCATCGCTTTGCTGAATTTTGAAGCTAAAGAATGTCGGACGCCCTCTGCCAACCCTTCTGCGCCGCTTTTGATGAAGGCAGAGCTATTTATATGAGGCATCCGAGCGCAGTGTGTTTTCAGAGCAGCGATTTCGCCAAGTTTAGCAACTGTATCTCGCATGCGGGTTGATCTGTCCACGCTTGGTCTGACCGACACAGCGCGTTAGCGATAGTGATAAGTTTTCTGGCGACGGCAGTCACTATGACCTTGCAGGCAGAATAACTACCTAACTGCGGTCATTTTCTCCCGATATCTTAGCCATTTTGACGCATCGAGCACGGATTAAACAAGTCCCGACCCTAAACTCAATGCGCCTGCTTTGATCACGCTTTCCAATTACCATTGGGCTTCACCTCTATTGCCCCAAATCTGTCGATCATAAGCATCGCAATATAGATGTTGATTAAGACAACGCTTTGTAGCGGCAATAGAGCCGAGATTAGCAATGCTACCCTCTTCTTTTGCAATGAAACCGGCGCGAGAATTTGATTTTCTGAACAGAAATGGAAACTACCCACCCATCATCCTCTTCAACTCACGCTTCAACTTGGGAGTTGATGGTCTTAACTCGCCATTGGCAAACTCAAAGCCGAGCTTGTCTAACGGGAAAGAAAAGGGCGATGCATCGTTTCGACCAATATAAAAGAAGGGCAAGCCATACTCCTCACATTTTTTCGCCAGATAGCTGCTCCATTCCCCGCGCCCGGACACAGCGCGTGTCATAATATCGCCGTGGAGCTTTTGATGGTCGCAGCGCAGACGGCGAGGTAGCACCGCTTCAATTCGGACGAATGTGAGAAAAAACAGCCCAACGGAGGCGTTTTGTCCGTTCTCGTCTGGTAGCCTTGATTTTTCGTTGTAGAATATCGACAGCTCAAACATCAGATCGCGCGCTTCTATTCTCTTGTCCTGTGCCTCTTTTTCCTCCACGTCTACTGGTCCCAATAGTTCGACCTTAAGTTCGTGCCAATTTAGCCGGATATCATCGGGATGCGGTACGATATCAAGCTCTTCCCTACCTTCCTTTTTGGCACGTTCCAGTATCGCCGCTTGTTCAGCTTTGATCTCACTCCAAACGTCAAAGACTTTCTGTTTGTCAGCGTGATAAGCGGCATCTTCTTGGATCACAAACTGGAGGTAAGTTCTCATAGCCATCGGCCCGCCCTTAAGAGCTTCCCGCTCGAGTGAACGTAACACGGCCTGCGTCACTGAAATGCAGCTAACGCCATCAATATCGCGAATTTTGAGTTCACGCGCAGCCTCGTGTCGCAGGAGTGACCTGGTCGGAAACCGTGCGGGATTAAATATGGGCGGCTCTGGTTTATGTTTCTTCTTGGGCCGGCCAGCATAGTTTCCAGATTCGCCCGACTTAAACCGGGTATCTCGTGGCGGATTTGCATAGCCTATCGTGTTTGCGGGCTTGGCGTCTTTTTTGCTCATCAGTTGACCTCCGCATTAAGGAGCAAATCGCTGCAGTCCAGGCGTTGCTCGAACGATTGACCGCTTTCTGTGTGAACCGCTTGCTGTCCGGTATAGGCTTCAAAACGACGAACAATAGTGTCGCAATATAGCGGGTCCAGTTCAATCAGCCGCGCTATGCGACCCGCTTGTTGAGCCGCAATGAGCGTACTGCCTGAACCGCCAAATGGGTCCAAAATAATCTCACCTCTGCGCGAACAATCTTTGATTGCGTCGGCAATCATGGCAACCGGCTTAACGGTGGGATGCATTTCCAACTCTTCTTTGCGGGTGGCGCTGATACTACTTATGCCTGCATAGTCCCATACGTTCGTGCGGTATCTGCCGGTTTCGCCTAGACCAAAACTGTTCACATGCGGCGCATCCCCGTGTTTAAATACGAAGACGAGCTCATGCTTGGAGCGATAAAAGGCTCCCATGCCGCCATTCGTCTTGTTCCACACGCATAGATTTTTGAGTTCCAGATTAGCTGCCTCACCTGCATCGAGTAGCTCACGCATGTGGCGCCAATCCATGCAAACATAGATAATGGTACCAGACCGGCATTGTTTTGACATCGCGGTTAGTGTTGAACTTAGAAAATCGGTAAACTGAGCAACGCTCATTTCACCTGCAGCCATTGCAAATTCCCGATGTTTTACATTGCCTAATCCAGAAACATGGCCATCAATGGGAACATTATAAGGCGGGTCTGTGAATATCATGGCGGCCTGCAAACCGGCCATCAATTTGCAATAATCCGCGTCCGAACGCGCATCGCCGCAAAGCAGTAAATGCTTACCCAGCTGCCAAATGTCTCCAGCTTTAGTTACCGGCGTATCGTTTCTTGGCGGCACAGTGTCGGCTTCGTCGCTTGCAGCTAACTGCGCTCCGTCATTTGCAGCTTCAAGCGTAAAATCGATTTCCGCTAAGCTGAAGCCAGTAAGTTCAACTTCAAAATCGAGGTCAATAAGCTCTTGCAGCTCCAATGCCAACAGATCCACATCCCAGCCCGCATTCAGAGCCAGCTTGTTATCTGCCAACGCATAGGCTTTGCGTTCAGCTGCGGACATTCCCGATAGAGCTACGACAGGTACCTCTGCCATCCCCAATAGCTTAGCTGCTGCAACGCGGCCATGGCCTGCTACGATCTGATTACCATCATCAACCAGCACTGGATTGTTAAAACCAAACCGGTTTATCGAATCCGCGATCTGCTGGATCTGTTTTCGCGAGTGCGTCCTTGCATTACGCGCCAAGGGCTTTAGGTCGTTAGTGGGCTGGTAGCTAAGGTTGCGGGCTGGCTTTTTGGATTGATATTGAGCATTGGTCATAGATGATCTCCAGATTGAGAATTACTTTATACATCATCAATTATCGACCTCCAAATTCGCTTCGAAACCAATTTTACTATGTCTTAGAGGTCTCTTAAACACCTCTTAGACACCTCTTATTGAAACTTACTTGAAAATTACATATTTCGTTACAAATATAAAAATTGAAGAAAAAATCCTATATTCTCAGAAATGCAATGAACGTTCCGGTCAATTAGTAAAAATAAATTTACCCACATCTTTTAGGTATTTTTTGACTTCATTTTTGACCTTTTAGCTTGCCGGCAACCAAGAAACACGGCTTGGAGAACCCACTTGAGATATCCATTCCGAATCAAGAGGTCTATCCAAGTGCGTTGCAATTGGACGAGCTAGTTGAGATATAATTGAGTCCGCTCAACGAGCCTGAAGCAATCCCGCCCAACACAGCTTGTATCGCGCTTGGATGGCCCAGAGTCCCACGTACCGCTTTTTCTATGTCGTTTCATAGATAAGCAATACCATCAGTTCGGTCCGCCATCTTAGCGGCGCTGAAAATATCCCACGGTAAACGAAATTATCCCACGCTTGGCCTCGGATATCCCACATTTGTTCACTTATCAGCGTTGTTTCTGACCCAAATATGCCGATTTTTCGCAGTTATGGCTGACTTAGTTCCCTGTTTACTGCAATAATTTCCCTGTTATCTCAGAATAAATTCCCTGTTTTGAAACTAGAGGAATCCGCTATGAAATAGCGAAAATGCTCGGATCTGTAGGCTTTTGGGGCGGGCCAAACAGCAGAATAGTAGAAAATTTCACTGTAATTTCCCTGCATGCAGGAAATTGCAGGAAGAGACGCGTCCCTTATGACTGCGCCCACCTCCAGCATTCCTTTCACCGGCATTTTTCAGCAGCATTCAGCCAACAGCGCAAGTATTTCGTCTCCTCACCCTATGATTCACGCGCGATAGCTTTCCGCGGCCTGTCCGCAACCACCTTTCCTCTCGCAGTTGCGATCTTGCTATTCCCTAATGAGGGCGACTCCCTCCGCCATGCCGGTGGGCTCATGCGGACCGATGAATAGCTGCTCGACAACGCCCATGCCTTCGCGTTCCACACCGTTGAAAACGAGCTTTGCTTTGGCCAAAGCTTGAATATGCAAATATAGCGGATCGGTGGGCTGGCATTCATCAGTGGCGATTACATCATATTGAAATGCCTCTTCGCCATGATCGCGGCCATGTCCCCAAACCGGATGCGTGTAGCCAAGGCCCGACATATAAAATAGCGGCCCAGTGGTGAATGAAATCGTCGCCTCGCCGGTGTCACCTTTTAATAAGGCTGAAACAGATTTTATGCGGCGTGTCTTTTCAACCCATTGATAGTCATATTCGACATCGTCAAATTCATACAGCTTACCGCCAATCTTTTGTATCGCCGCGCGGCGGTTCCATGGGCGGCCAAAGGCATCGTCATTGGTATGCGAAAATGCGACATAATCCTCGAAATTACAGGGATTCCAAAGCCAGAAAAACTGTTTTAAATTTCCGTCCCGTGGCGGCTGCGGCTCCGACGCCCCTACCGGACGTATACCCCAGCTGCGATCTCTCGTGCCGAATGTCTCTTCCGCTTTTATGCTGATCTGTTGATCGCCCAGGTGGATGGTTCCTGACCAGGCTACATTCTGCGTCATCCGGGTATAGTCCATAAACGCGCGGGTGCCGATCCGCCGTGTGAAGCGCGGCTCTTCAACAGGCGGGTGGCGCACATGAAATGTCAGATCGAGTGAAATCTCGCTGTCACAAGGGGCCAGAATAATGCGGGACCGCGACAATGGCTCCAATATCTCAATCGAAAGCGGGCCCACCTTCAGATCAGACCGGTCGCCATTCATCCTGCGCGAAACGCGCACATTATGCTGCTTGCCATCCTTCAATATACATACCGCACCATCCATAATGCCAAGTTGAGGATAAAGACCAAAAGCGATTGCGAAAAATATGTCGCCGTCCGGCGTGTAGCCGTTGAAGAAAAAACGGTCATAGAAATTCCGATCGGTACCGGCAAAGGCCATTGGCTCTGAGGTTTGATGAAATGGATATTCATCGGCGCGTGTTATCATATTGTCCCTCTCTCCCAATTTCCTCCATCACCCATGCCGCTAAAGCCGATCAATAGTCCATTTTTCTAAGGCGACTTTCAAGCCGGCATATTTGGGTTGATCAATCGAAAGCCTTTCGAGCGCGGTCAGCCGCATATGATCCCAAACTTCCGGATCAGTGATCGCCGTGCTTCCCCCTCGCAACGCGCAGCAAAAGGCATCGGCCGAAATGCCCATGCTGGCAAGCCGCGCACCCGATTGCTCGGCATATTGCTGGCCCCAGGCGGCATGACGCTGCGCAATGCCGAGCGCATTATTAGCAACCCGCGCTTCAAACAATGCGTGCCCTTTGGCGCTGGGCATGACCTTGTCCTTATTCCATTCGATCAGCGCGTTCAAAATCTCGGCATATTCAACCTCTCCATGCTCGGGCAGAAGCGGCGGCGTTTTGAAGGGAACAGGCGCACCTTGGGCAAGGCCCATGTGTTCAAATTGCAATAGCAGGTCGATTTCGGATTCCGATGCACGGCGGCCAATTATGGTGCGTTCCAATATTGGGACGGTCCCGTCACGGTAGCTGTGCCCCATACGCAAGCAAGTGACGCCCCACCATAGCGTATTATACACCAGCCACCAGTTGAAGCGATTTCGGTCAACCGTGGTGCTGCTGGCTTTTTCATAAGCCGCGATCATATTATCCGCGCTGTCAAATCCGCCTGCTTCTTTGTCATAATACCCAAAGCGCCAACTGGGCGTGCATAGATACGCCAAATCCTGCATCGGATCACCCAAATGCGCAAGTTCCCAGTCCAGAACGGCGCCGATGCCTTGCTTATCGATCATGAAATTCCCCATGCGGAAATCAGCGTGGAGAAGTTTTGGTTCCTGCGCCTGCGGAATATTGTCTTCCAGCCATCTGAACGCATAGTCATAGGCAGGAATTGCGGCTTGAAGCGCTCGATAGGCTTCTTCTTGAAAGCTGAGCAGGTCGGGCGTGTCGATGGATTGAATTTCCGCAGGTAACAGATCGATACTAATCGCATGGATGGCCGCCAATTCGTGGGCGCATTGGCTGGTCAGGCGGGAAACAGCAACGGCATAATCCGGGTTGCCCAGAATTTTTTGCGGCAATGTTTCACCAGCGACACGGGCCATCATGAAGCCTTGGCCCATACCATCTTCATCGGTCAATCTGGCCAACACTTGCGGGGCACGGACACCGGCATTGCGGGCGATCTCAATCAAATCGGCCTGCGCATCCAGCGAAATCGCAGATATCGCCGCAGTATCTTCCTGTTCGCTTACCAAACCCTCCGGCAACCGGCGCAACACCATATCCTGATCACCAAAGGAGAAAGCCCAGCTTTCCATGCTCGCACCGCCGGAAAGCTGTTCCAAATTGGCAATTGCCGCGCTGTCATTCAACTGCCGCCGGCAAGAGGCCTCAATCTTTTTGGCTAGATCATTATCATTCATCCGCCATGTTTAATCGCGCGGTTAAACTTTTGCAACAGCACGCCTTGACGATGCGGTGCGCTCTATTTCCTGCGATCCAGCCTGTCCGTGATGGGGGTTCGGTCGGCGCAGATTTGGTGACCGTTAACAATATACCCTGCCGCCAGTCTATGCGGGGGAAGCGCGGGTTTTTGAGGTCCCATCCTCCCCATCGACTGGCGATGGGGAGGATAAGGTGGGCCGCGTCTCCATCAACCCAGACCAATTTTTAGACGGCGGGGCGCACGCGGCGCGGCAATTTCGCTTGCCCCAAAAGCGGTTAGGCCGCTATCGCTAGCGTCATGTCAAAACTCCTCCATCTCATGCGGCGCGGCACCGAATTTTTGGGTTGTGAGGTCGCGATTATGTGCGGCGCTATGTCGTGGGTTTCGGAGCGCAATTTGGTCTCCGCGATCAGCAATGCGGGCGGCTTTGGCGTGATTGCGTGCGGCGCAATGACGCCCGCCTTGCTCGACGCCGAAATTGCCGCGACCAAGGCGATGACGGATAAGCCCTTTGGTGTGAACCTGATCACCATGCATCCTGATTTGTTTGAGCTGATCGATATATGCGCCCGCCATAATGTCAGCCATGTGGTGCTGGCAGGCGGCCTTCCCCCCAAGGGCAGCATTGATGCGATCAAAGGGCATGGCGCAAAGCTGATCTGTTTTTCACCCGCGCTTTCGCTCGCCAAAAAACTGGTCCGCAGCGGTGTCGATGCCCTGATTATTGAAGGCAGTGAGGCGGGCGGACATATTGGTCCTGTTGCCACATCGGTGCTGGCGCAGGAAATATTGCCGGACATGGCAGAGGTCGTGCCGATGTTTGTGGCAGGCGGCATATCGCGGGGCAATGCGGTGGCCAGCTATCTCGAAATGGGGGCATCGGGGGTGCAGTTGGGCACCCGATTTGTCTGCGCCGAGGAATCGATTGCCCATCCCAATTTTAAGCAGGCTTTCCTGCGCGCCAATGCCCGTGATGCGGTGGCCAGCGTGCAGATTGATCCGCGCCTGCCCGTCATTCCGGTTCGTGCTCTCAAAAACAAGGGCACGGAGGAATTTACCCGGACACAAGTGGAGGTTGCAGCGCGGCTGGATGCAGGCGAAATCGATATGGCCGAGGCGCAAATGCAGATTGAGCGTTATTGGGCAGGCGCGCTGCGCCGGGCGGTGATTGACGGCGATGTCGAAAATGGATCGGTCATGGCGGGCCAGTCGGTGGGGATGGTACAGGTCGAGCGGCCAGTGAAAGACATAATCGCCAAACTGGTCAACGAAGCCGAAGCGGCGCTGGCGCATTAGGGCTAGGACGACAGATAAAAGCATCTTGCCAATATCCCGGGACCCTTCCATATCACCGATATGACCGAAGCCGACATTGCGCCGATATTATCCGACGCCCCAAACGCGCCACAGAGCGGCGATGCCTTGACCCCGATTGACCCCCGTGACGTGCCGGTAACGCGGATTGGTTATGCGATTATGATGGTGCCGTTAATGATCGGTGCCGGCGTGCTGGAAATAGCGCAGCTGCTACCCCCGGGCGTGATTTTTGTGCCGGTGCTGCTATTGTCGATATTCCTGATATTCATTTTTCCGCCCCGGCAATATCGTCGCTGGGGCTATCATATGGCGGCGGACCGAATCCGGATAGTGCGCGGCTATATGTTTTACAGCGACACCGTGGTGCCCTTTGGCCGGGTGCAGCATATTGATGTCAGCCAAGGCCCGATTGAGCGGCAGTATGGCATAGCCACGCTCACCCTGCATACTGCGGGTAATTATAACAGCTCGGTGCATCTGCCCTCCTTGGCGCATGAAGATGCGCTCGCGCTGCGGGAGGAAATCCGCGCCCATATTAAACGGGATACGCTTTGACACCGGCGGATAGCGATATTTCGGCCTTGCCAGCCCCAGAGGTGCAGCCGGCAGAGCCGATCACCGATGGCACAAAGCTAAGCCTCATGGGGGTATTTGCGGCCTTCATCACCGGCCTGCCCAATCTGATTTTCCCAATTTTGGCAGCCATATTCGGTGCACGTAGCAGCGGCGCGGAACATATCCTTATTCCCGTCATCCTCGGCCTTGCGCTTGGCGGCAGCCTGTTTTTTCGCTGGCTCGATTGGACCCGGTTCCGCTATTTTGTCGGCGAAGAAGATATCCGCATCGAAAGCGGCATATTATTCCGCAAGGCACGCTCCATCCCCTATGAACGCATACAGGATGTCAGCATCGAACAAAAATTGGTGGCGCGGATATTTGGCCTTGGCGAGGTCAAATTTGAAACCGGCGGCGGCGCGGGCGAGGATGGGCAATTAAGTTATGTCTCCCTCCACGAAGCGCAGCGGCTACGAGAGCTTATCAAAGCACGCAAATCGGACATAACAGCGCCAGCAGCATTTGGTGAGGCGGGAATAGCCAGCAGTGACAGCGAAGGCGCGCAGGCACCTGAACAGCCCCCCATATTTGCGATGGATAATCGCCGTATATTGACGCTCGGCTTTTACTCATTCTCTTTGGTCATTTTTGCGGTGCTATTTGGTGTCCTGAATCAGTTTGACTGGCTGTTGCCATTTGACCTGTGGGATTGGACCGCCTGGCTTGGTATTGCCAAGGAGCGGGGGGCAACGCTTGACGGTTTAAGCATCACGGCGCGGGCGATTGCGGCCTTGATGGCGCTATTCGGCCTGATCCTGTTGGGCTTTGCCACTGGCATAGTGCGCACCCTTCTGCGCGAATATGGATTCAGGTTGGACCAAACGGAAAAAGGGTTCCGCCGCCGCCGGGGCCTGTTCACTTTAACCGACGTCGTTATGCCCGTGCACCGCGTTCAGGCGGTCACCGTATTTACCGGCCCCATCCGCAAACTGCGCGGTTGGTATGGGCTGAAATTCATCAGCCTGGCCGGCGATAGCAGCGCCAGTGAAAAAGGCGAAAGCGATCATGTGGCGGCCCCGCTGGCCACATGGCCAGAAATAAGCAAGATTGCCGAGATCGCCGGTGTTCCTATGCCCGATGCTAATGTGGTACTGATACGCGGAAAACTGGTCTATTGGTTGAATATATTGATATTCATCATTCCGGTGGTGATCGCCGGGATCGCTGTGTTGATCGCATTTACCGATGCGGGTGCGCTGGCCATTTGGTTGCTCGCAGTCATCGCCTTTTTTACTCTCTCCGCCCTGCTGCAATGGCGGCTGAGCCTGCATGCGCACAGCGGCCCGTATATATTTGTGCGGCGTGGCTGGTGGAACCAGAAATTAACTGCGATCCCGCAAATTAAAATTCAATCGGTCGAAATTACGCAAGGACCAATCACGCGCTTGCAGGGGCTGTGCTGCGTGCATTTTGGTATTGCGGGAGGGTCCATTTCTATCCCCGCCATCCCGCTCGCCGACGGCCGTGCCCTCTGCCAAACGGTCATGGCGAATATCGTCAATGTCGATTATTCAGAATTGAACCGGCCGTGACCCTGACGCTTGAAATGCAAAAAGGGCCAGTGCGTCATGCACCGACCCTCCATGCCCCGACATAAGCCGGACATCCGCCCCAAGTAACGAGAAAGGTTCAGGGACCCGTCACCCGTGGGCGAAAAACTATCTGCTTAGCGGCACCGGCTGGTACCGCGGTCGATTGCACGGCCGCCAATGGCACCTAACACTGCGCCGATGATCGCGCCTTCGGTCCGCTCACCGCGCCGGGCAACCCGGTCACCGATTGCCGCGCCAGCAACCCCGCCGATGATCGCACCGCCCGTACCGTTGCTGCACCGTTCGCGGTAATAACGATCCCGATAATCACGGCGATATTCGCGGCGCTGATCGCGGCGATAATCACGGTCATCATAACGGTCATAATAACCGTCGCGGTTATAATCGCGCTGGTCATAATAATGATGACCCCGATGTTTGCCATGCGCCATTGCCGGTGTTGCGGCAAAGCCAGTGACTGTGGTTGCTGCCAAAACCAATCCTACCAATGTTTTGCTCATTTTCATTGTCTTGCTCCACTAATAATATCATGCCCCTTGAGAGCTTGTTTAGTTCATCTAAATTGAGTTTTTCCTGAACATCGCTGTTATCCAATGTTCAGACTTGGGGATCGGACAAAGCGCCGCTATGGCCAAAATCATGCTGTTTCGCTTGCTTCGCTCCACTTTACTGATCGCGATGCTGATCTGCTTGATCGGCGGAATCCGCGTCGTAAACCGTAATGATAGTCAGGATATCGCTCTGCGTCCGCTGGCGCTTGATGTGAATGATTCGGATCGCCGCACCGTTGGCGCCCTTACATTTCTGCGCGCTTGGGAATTGGGCAGCGGCAATAGCGATTTTGGCGGTATATCCGCGTTGGTGGCGCTGCCCGGTGGACGGTTTATGGGGGTGAGCGATGCGGGAGCGCTCATTGGATTCGGCCTGACCCGCGATGATAAAGCCGACCGGCCCTTCATCGCCGCCCTGCCCGGCGCAGTGGGGCCGAACATCAGCTATGAAGACCGGGATAGCGAAGGCATCGCCTATGACCGGGAAACCGGCCGTTTCTGGGTCAGCTATGAAGCAAAACATATGATCCGCCGCTTTACGCCGTCATTCGCGCGGATCAGCGGCAAGTTCACCGCGCCAGAGATGAAAAAATGGGGGGCCAATAGCGGCGGTGAAGCCCTTGTCCGATTGGCTGATGGCCGCTTCATCCTATTTTCCGAAGGCATGGACCTGCCCGATGGCAGCTATCAGGCGTTGTTTTTTTCGGGCGATCCGGTGGAGGCTGGCACTAGCCATTTCTCCTTCGGTTACCGCCCGCCCAGCGGATATAAGGCGACCGATGCGACATTGCTGCCGGATGGGCGGATATTGATCCTCACCCGCCGGGTCAGCTTTCCGGATGGCTTCACGGCAAAACTTGTCCTGCTGGACCCATCGGATATTGCGAAGGAGGAAGCAATTACAGGCACCGTCATTGCGACGCTCGCCCCGCCATTATTGGTTGATAATATGGAAGGCTTGACCACTACTCAGGAAAATGGCCGGATAATCGTTTGGATGATATCCGACAATAATTTCAATGCGTGGCAGCGGACATTATTGATGAAATTTATTCTCAATCTTGACGGTGGTAAGGATCGCAAAGGCGGTAAAGACGAAAAAAAACCGGACGCAAACATCGCGCCCGGTTTTCAATCTCTATAAATCGTCAAACGGATCAAATACCGTTCAAAAGCACTATCGCCGATTAAGCAGCTTCAGCCTGTTTCTTGGTGATCTGCTTCTTCACTTTGCGCGCATTATCGCTCAGCTTGCTATCCGAAGTTTTCAGCAGCCAATTGTCGAGGCCGCCAACATGTTCAACCGAACGCAGGCCCGATGTTGAAACACGAAATTTAAAGCCTTGCTCCAGCGAATCAGACAAGAGGGTTACTTTCTGCAAATTTGGCAGGAAAGTCCGCTTGGTCTTGTTGTTGGCATGGCTTACATTGTGGCCTACAAGGCGGCCTTTGCCAGTCAGCTCGCAAATACGCGACATGTTGAAAATCCTATTGTTTGAACTATTGACGGGAATCACCGACCCCGGAAAGACGCAGCCACTAACCTTGTGCGCGGCAAAGGTCAAGCTTCTGATGTAGCAAAAAGCCCGGTAAATGCCTAAAGGCAGATCATGTCATTATCCCACGCCCGCAAATTTATGGATGAAGCGTTATCGCTCGCCAAAGCTGCGTCCGATGGCGGAGAGGTTCCGGTCGGCGCGGTCGTGGTCAAAAATGGTGAGATTATTGGACGCGGCGCGAACCGGCCCTTGGCGCAAAATGATCCAACCGCCCATGCCGAAATCGCGGCGATCCGGGATGCGGCGAAGGCATTGGGAACCGATAGGCTCACCGGATGCGATTTGTGGGTCACGCTCGAACCTTGCGCCATGTGTGCCGGTGCCATTGCTCATGCCCGGATCGCCCGGCTCTATTATGGCGCAGACGACGTCAAAGGCGGCGCGGTTGCGCATGGCCCCAAGCTATTTACCCAGCCAACCATCCACCACCGGCCCGAAATCTATTCGGGCATTGCGGCGGATGATGCGGCCATTCTCCTAACGCAATTTTTCAAGGATCGCCGATGAAAAAATATCGCCTTGCCATGTTACCCGCCATTACCGCTCTATGCGCCGTTACCGCATGCGAACCGCCAAGCCGTCCTGTTACCGAAGGGAATATCAAGGGCAGTTTTTTCGAAGATTTATTCGGCGAACGCTGCAGCTTGGAAATATTATTCGGCAGCTATGCCAGCGGCATTGACGACAAAAGCTATCGCGAAATAAAGGCTTTACTCGCTTCTCGATCCGGCAAATTCACCATGTCCGAAAAACAATGGGGCCGCGAAGGCGAAAAGGCGGTTTGCGCCAATGGCACGGATAAGAAGGCTGTCGATGCTTTGGAAAAGGATATTGCTCAAATCATCGCCGCCAACGAACCGACAGAGGGACCGGTTACGGTAACGCGCGGGCCGCTGCTCAAATGACACATTAGGGTCAAGCGCCTAACTCGCCGTTTCCAGCTTATCCTGCGTCTTTGTGTCAAAATCGCTGGCGTCATGGCGTTCGCGCAGCTGGCTGGAGGGTTCACCAAAGGTCCGGTTGACCATCGTGCCGCGCTTTACCGCTTCGCGCGCGCCGATAAGCTTTGTCCAGCGCAGCACATTTTCATATTCATGGACCTGAAGAAATTCTGCGGCCTCATATAAAATACCCCGCGCCATTGCCCCGTACCAAGGATAAATTGCCATATCGGCGATGCTATATTCATCGCCAGCAAAATATTCATTCTCCGCCAAATGCCGGTCAAGCACATCCATTTGCCGCTTCACCTCCATGGCATAGCGGTTGATTGGATATTCATATTTTTCAGGAGCATAAGCATAAAAATGACCAAAACCGCCGCCCAAAAACGGCGCGCTGCCCATTTGCCACATCAACCAATTGATCGTTTCGGCGCGCTTGGCGGGGTCTTTCGACAAAAACGTGTCAAATTTTTCGGCGAGATAGATGAGCATCGAACCCGATTCAAACAGACGCAGGGGCGGCTGCACGCTATGATCCATCAGCGCCGGTATCTTGCTATTTGGGTTGATGGCAACAAAACCGCTGCCAAATTGATCGCCTTCGCCAATGTTAATCAGCCAAGCGTCATATTCGGCACCCTGATGCCCGGCGGCGAGCAGCTCTTCCAACATGATCGTTACTTTCACCCCATTGGGCGTTCCCAGCGAATAAAGCTGAAACGGATGCTTACCCACTGGCAGCTCCTTTTCATGCGTTGCCCCCGCAATCGGCCGGTTGATCTTGGCAAAGCGCCCGCCGGATTCGGTGTCCCATGTCCAAATTTTTGGCGGAGTATATTCAGTCATAATAATGGGTCCCGTGATCTTGATGTTTTGCCCTATTCGCGTTTTACGGGCCTATGTTACATACTATAGTCTCGCCCGCAAAATTTATGATCCTGCATTCGTCGTTCATCATTCCCCAGAAAATCTGCCCAGACGCCGCCGGGACGCCAGACGCTTTCCAGCAATGCGGCTGCTTCGTCCATATCGATTAAGCCAGTTTCCGCTGCATATCGACGGAAAAAAGCGGTCACCCGGGCATTGACGATGCAATGGACATGCAGCCGCTTATTTTGATGCATGTCCATGACCTCGCAAAAATCCTGATAGTCTTTTTCAGTCGGGGCATCGAAAGCGACCGGGATATGAATATATTCCAAACCCAGTCTGGCGCAGCTGGCAGGTTCATCAGGGAGGGCTTTTTCATGGCTGTGCAGCCCAAGATTCACAATCACCTCCACCCCATCATCACGCAGCAATGCTAGTTGTTCTTCGCTTGGCTGGCCGGAAATAGTCAACCGGCTATCGATACGCCGGAAATTGAATATCTGTTCGAGCTGCGATGATGCCATGAGCCGTTAATGCACAAAACGGGCGACCACATCGCGGTAGCTGCGGCTGACCTTCACCTGCGCGCCGGATTCCAGCACCAGAAAACATTCGCCGTTGGTATGCGGTTTGACTTGGCGCACTTGGTCCAAATTGACGATGGTGGAACGGTGTACGCGCTGAAATGTTCTCGGATCGAGCCGTTTTTCCAAATCCTTCATCGTTTCTCGCAGGATCAGGCTGTTATCAGCGGTATAGATGCACATATAATCGCCAGCGGCGTCGATCCGCTCGATACTGTCGACATCAACGCGGAAAATTTGCCCGCGGTCTTTCACATTGATCAATTTTTCATATCGGCTCGCGGCGACCTCTTCATCCGCCAAGGGCAGGTTATTGGCGGCGTCAGGCGCAACCTCGTTAATGACATTGCGCAGCCGTTCAATCTCCTCCGTGCTGCGCCGCTCCGACAAGCGGCCGCGAATCCGGTCCATCGTATCGGCCAGACGGTCCGGCTCCACAGGTTTCATCAGATAATCGATGGCCTGCGCTTCAAAAGCGCGAATCGCATGTTCGCTATAGGCGGTGACAAAGACGAATAGCGGCGGATCAATATCCATCACGCCCTGCACAACCGAAAAGCCATCAAATCCCGGCATTTGGATGTCCAAAAATACCAGATCGGGTTTTAACGTCTTTATTTTGCGGATGGCGTCGCGGCCATTATGGCAGGTGGCGACAATTTCAATGTCGGAAAATGGCTCCAGCCGCAGCTGCAAACCTTGGACTGCCAGTTTTTCATCATCGACTAATATGGTACGGATGGTCATGTAGTTATTGCTCCTTGCGCAATAGCCCCCGATTTTTTCCCTGTATCATTTGCTGTTTCGCCGGTGGTGCCAGATGCTTTGGCTTCGGCCTTAACCGGTTCCGATGCCGCCATGGATTTTTTTGTTTGATAGGGCATTTCGATAAAAACCTCAAATCCCCCGGACTGGCTTTTCCCATGCCGGAAAATTTGCGCATCTCCATATGCTTGCATCAATCTTTCCTTTGTATTGGCCATGCCGACACCTGTTGAAAGCTTGGGATCACTCTGCCCTTCTTGCAATCCCGGGCCGCTGTCCGAAACGGTGATCCGAATTTTTTTACCGGCCAGTTGAACGGCAACGGCAATATCGGCTCCCTCTTCCTTCGGTGTAACCGCATATTTTATCGCATTTTCTACCAAGGGTTGCAGCAATAATGATGGCACCAGAGCGTCATGTGCCGCCGGATCAATATCAAATTTAGGACGCAGCCTCTCTTCAAAACGCATTTTTTCAATTTCGAGATAGAGCTTTAATGTTTCTACTTCCTGCGAAATTGGCACTTTTGCCTCCGCCTGATTGATCAGGGTGAAGCGCAAAAAGGACGACAGGCGCGACAACATAGCATTGGCTTGCTCGGTCTGTTTCAACAGGACCAGCGTCGAAATACTGTTAAGCGTGTTGAACAAGAAATGCGGATTGAGTTGATATCGCAGCATGGTCAACTGCGCCGTCGTTGCCTGCGCCTCTAACCGAAGCATTTGATCCTGCTGTTCTTCGGCGCGCACGAAAAAATTGATCGCGTAGTATAGCGCCGACCATGCTCCAAGTAGAATGCCGTCAATATATAGCGCGGCGAGCCATAGCTGCACAAAGGGGGAGCCTTCTGCTGTGGGCCGCATCGTCTGATTCACCCAGGCATCAATATAGGCATAAAGCCCCGACCCCAGCGCCACCGCCAGCAATGTGACGCTCCATGTGACGATTGGGCGGCGATCAATCACCGACCGGTAAACCACCGATAGTAGCAATGAGACAGAATAGCCCGTTACCGCCGATATCAACAGCGTGAGGAGGAAGCTAAGCTGTTGCCCGCCCGCAAGCGCCGACGCCGCACGCAGCGCAATTGCCCCGGCCCAGCCCGCACTGTGCAGATTCCAAAAGGCCCTGTTCTTATTGGAAAAGAACGGCTGTTCGGTAAGTTCAATGACCGCCATAAACTGTATCTAGCGCCTAAATCCCATCTCTAGAAGCCCTTGTTTTTATAACGGCAACGGTGATACCATCCAAAGATCAGTTTTTGGAGAGAGACTATGGATCATCAAGACAGGCAGCATGCCAGCTTCAGCGATATGGCCGAAAGCACGGCCGAAGATTGGGCGATTATTGTAAAAGAACAAATGCCCTTTGCCGCCAATGGCGGACAGCGCGTTCTCGACCATCTGCGGTTGTTGGCAGGCGATTATGGGGGTTTTCCGGTCGACCGGCTCACCCACTGCTTACAAACCGCGACGCGCGCACACCGCGACGGCCGGCCGGACGATTATGTCGTGATGGCATTGATCCACGACATTGGCGATACACTGGGCGCGTATAATCACCCCGATATAGCCGCAGCGATCATCAAGCCATTCGTATCGGAGGAATTGCACTGGATCGTTGAACATCACGGCATTTTTCAGGGCAAGAATTTCTTCCACCATATCGGCCTTGATCCCGACATGCGCGAACAATTTCGCGGCCATAAATATTTCGCCGCCACCGAAGAATTCGTGCAAAAATACGACTGCCCGGCTTTTGACCCCGAATATGACACATTACCGCTCGAATTTTTCGAACCGATGGTGATGAAGCTATTCGCAAAGCCGCTGAACAGCATTTACAAAAAAGCGATGGAAACCACTTAGGGCGGGGACCGATTATGTTAGCATTGTTTAGCAATTAGGATGCAGTTGCCAGCGGCTTTTTTTTGATGCCAGATAATGTAGTGAGGAAAGATCAAGGTCCCGGAAAAAATCATGAACCCCGGTACCGAACCTTAATCATATTTATGGTTGCGCCTACCAAACATCCGGAAAGTTATAAAAGCGCGGCCCGTTACACGAGTAGGGAAAATAAATGGCATCGCATTTGAGATTATCGTCGGTTACAGTCTTCGGGTTGATATTGATCCATGCTGTGTCTTCCCCGGTTTTAGCATCTGATTTGGCAGACAATAGAGCGGTAGTGGTCCGAGGCGGGGCAGATGCGGCAGTTGAGGGCGAAGCAAACCGAAATCAAATCGGTGTATATTGTAAAGATGAAATATCCAATTTGGTAAAACCAGAAAAGCTGGCCACGGCTTATCCTTTGCGCGTTCATGACCCCCTTGCGGTTATGGCTTTTGCACCGTTTGAGTGTGAGGTTCCAGTTCGCGGTCAGGACGCCCCGCTCACCATTAAAGCGTCACTTCAACCGCTCATGACGCGATTGACAAAGCCTGCACCAAATAGCGGCGTTTCGGTGATATTTGAAAACGCGCGGGCTCAGATACTGACATCTCAAGATGAACCGAAGCGGATCAAAGCGAGCAGCCTAGCTGAGATTGACAATATTCCGCTATTGTTTGAAGCAAATGCCGACACCGTGGCTGCTGCTAAAGCGTTTGTCGAAATTACCGCGCAGTTTGACGCGCGCGCCGTCCGCATAGCCGCTGGCTGGCGAAGGCATATTGGAATGTTCCGAAATGTGAAGCCAGTTGGCGGTGCCAGTGAATATTATGAATATAGCGAGCCAGAAAATCCGTTTCTAGAAGGGATATTAAATTCGCGCGGCGACATCGTTATAAAGCCCGAATATGATGATATCGACTTTGCTCGAGGCAATTTCATCGTCCAAACCAAAGAAGGCTTGACCGGTTTGCTTTCGCTTTCTGGAAAAACCATATTGGCGGTGCAGCATAAAGCGATAATTGACAAGGGCGATGGCCGCTTTCTTGTTTTTTTTAGCGATTACAACCAGCAGGTTTTTGATGCGGATGAACTGGAATTTATCGGACAAAAATATGACTTTATTGAGTTTATCGAGGGCGAAAATCTTGTCATTGTGAAGAACGTCGTTGGAAAGGATGATGCACATTATCGCTTCTTGACCCGAGACATGGCGCCTGCCTTTGGCGGGATTTATGATTTAGTCCGGCAAATGCCGGACAGCAAATTCCTAGTGGAGGCCGGCGGTGCCGCATCTTTGCTTGACCGCGACGGCAATGCCTTAATCCCGCCGGATTTCGAAAGCCTTTGGCCGCACGCAAAACACCGGCTTATTTACGCGCGCAAGGGAAATACAGCGGCGTATTTTGATTATGACGGACGCCAAATAAGCCCGAAAAATTGGACCGTGCATTACGCGCCATCCGAGGAAAAAGGATATGTCACCGTAAGCAACCCAGAGGGGCGATATGGCGTTATCGACAAAAATGGGATGTTCGTGATCCCGGCAGAATATGCGCAGGTGCATCAATTTAACGAAGGGTATCTGCCCGCCGCAAAAATAGTTGATGATAAGGCGGGAAAACGGAAATTATTCGGCCTAGTAGACGAAAAAAATAAGGTCATCATTCCATTTGAGTATGACAATCTCAACCTGGTTCGCGATGGCCGTTTATGGGCGAAGAAAGATGGCAAATGGGGCCTGATCGGCATCGACCAATCCATAATCGCCGACTTTACTATCGATGCTGTGTCTCGGTCAATCACAGAACGCGACGATGACAGCGGGCAAGACCGGTCATTCATGATCGCACAGCGCAATGGTCAATATGGTATTGTACGGCATGATAGCGGCGAAGTGGTCGTGCCGTTCAGATATTCAGCAGCCCAAGAATATCCGCTGAAACTGCGAAAAGACGATCAATGGCTGTCCTACCCCTGCGATTTCAAACCGGAACTCGAATATTGCAAAGGCGGCATGCGGCCTAGGTCAGCTGGGTTCAGATGACATAATCGTCGCACCATATTCCGGGGACATTGCGTAATTGATGTAGCCACTCTCCTAGTTAGCACGGAGTCGCAATGGAGCGCTCCAAAGGAGGAGAGTGACCGATGAGTATATTTGCAGGTTTGGATGTATCTGACAAGACGTGCCACATATGCGTGGTTGATGCCGAAGGTGTTGTTATCCGCCGCGATGTGGTGGCGAGTGATCCGGATGTGTTGTCAAAATGGCTGGCGAAGCATGCCGCAGGCCTTGAGCGGGTGGTGCTGGAAACAGGG
>NZ_JBHSDH010000011.1:0-92732 GCF_042651485.1 Sphingorhabdus arenilitoris | reverse complement strand
ACGTCCATACCTACCGCCTGACCGCGATCATGAAGGCTCGAACACCAAAGGCTCCAATGCCGTTCGCAGACCTCGAAGACAACCATCGGTAATCGGGCAAAAAAAACGTCACGAAAGCAGAACAATGCGAATATCAATTAGACAACACAATATTAAATTCATACCGCATTTGTTTCCTTGGCTTCGTCCAAACGCACATTTGCATCACGCAAGAGCCAATAGCAATCTCTTCCTTATGCGTATTGTGCCCTCGGCCCCGTCCTAAACCTCACTCATCTCCGCCATGCCCAGACGGCCAGCAAAAGCGTCGCCAGTCCAGCAAGCAGCGCCGCAGCTGAATACACGGCCACCGCGCCTTCGCTATAGGTCACGCCCAAAGCGGCATCGAAATACTGTCCCTCCTCGCCATAGGGCAGCGCGCGGCGGGAAAGCCAAAGCCGGGCAAAGGCCGCGCTCAGCAGCGCCGCCGCGAGCGCGAGGACGGCCTTTGCTATGCGCAATCAATCATGCTCCCTATCGCCCTGCCCCATATACAGCTCGCTGCCGGTTTCTTTGAAGACTTTGCTCATTTCTTCCATGCCTTTTTCGGCTTCGGCTTCACTTAAGCTCCGCGCCTCCGCGCCTCCGCGTGAACCACTTAAATCGTCTGGATGAGCGGCACCTGCCCCTCCACCATGCTTCGCATGGTCCCCCTCCCCGTGCCGGGGAGGAATTTCGGATGAACCCAGCACGCCATTGGGATTATTGGCGGCGAATTCGCGCACTTCCTGGCTGATCTTCATGCTGCAAAACTTCGGCCCGCACATACTGCAGAAATGGGCGGTTTTGGCGCCTTCGGCTGGCAGCGTCTGGTCGTGATATTGCTCGGCGGTGTCGGGGTCGAGCGACAGGTTGAATTGGTCGCGCCAGCGAAATTCGAAGCGCGCTTTGGATAGCGCATCGTCGCGCACTTGCGCCGCGGGGTGGCCCTTCGCCAAGTCCGCCGCGTGTGCCGCCAGCTTGTACGTTACAACGCCGACTTTCACATCGTCGCGGTCGGGCAGGCCCAGATGCTCCTTGGGCGTGACGTAGCAGAGCATGGCGGTGCCATACCAGCCGATTTGCGCTGCGCCAATGCCGCTGGTGATATGGTCATAGCCGGGCGCGATGTCGGTGGTGAGCGGGCCGAGCGTATAGAAAGGCGCCTCGCCGCAGGCTTCCAATTGCTTGGTCATATTTTCCTTGATCTTGTGCATCGGCACATGGCCGGGGCCTTCGATCATCACCTGCACATCGGATTCCCAAGCGCGTTTGGTCAGCTCGCCCAGCGTGTAGAGCTCAGCAAATTGCGCTTCGTCATTCGCGTCATAGATGCTGCCGGGGCGCAGGCCATCGCCGAGCGAATAGGCGACGTCATAGGCCTTCATAATCTCAGTAATCTCGTCAAAGCGCTCATACAGGAAGCTTTCTTTATGATGCGCGAGGCACCATTTCGCCATGATCGAGCCGCCGCGCGACACGATGCCGGTCATCCGCTTGGCCGCGAGCGGCACATAGGGCAGGCGAACGCCCGCATGGATGGTGAAATAATCGACGCCCTGCTCGGCTTGTTCGATCAGCGTATCGCGGAAGATATCCCAGGTCAGGTCTTCCGCCACGCCGCCGACTTTTTCGAGCGCCTGATAGATCGGCACCGTACCAATCGGCACGGGCGAGTTGCGGATGATCCATTCGCGCGTGTCGTGAATGTTGCGGCCGGTGCTGAGGTCCATCACCGTGTCCGCGCCCCAGCGGATCGACCAGACCATCTTGTCGACCTCGCTTGCCACGTCGGATGCGACTGCGCTGTTGCCGATATTGGCGTTGATCTTAACGAGGAAATTGCGGCCGATCGCCATCGGTTCGCTTTCGGGGTGGTTGATATTGTTGGGGATGATCGCCCGGCCCCGCGCCACTTCGTCGCGGACAAATTCGGGGGTGACATAATCGGGGATTTCCGCGCCCCAGCTTTCGCCGTCGCGCTTATATTCCTTCAGACGCTCACGGCCCAGATTTTCGCGCTCGGCGACATATTCCATCTCGGGCGTGATGATGCCTTTGCGGGCATAATGCATCTGACTGACATTCATGCCGGGCTTGGCGCGCAGGATATTCTGCCGCACTTTGGGAAAAGGCGCAACGCCGCCGCTGCGGTCGGGGCCAAGCTGTCCATTATCCTCTGGCTTTACCTCTCGCTGCGGCGCTTCTTCCACATCGCCGCGCGCGCGTATCCATTCGCGGCGCAATTCGGGCAGGCCGACGGCGATGTCGATGATCGCATTTTCGTCGGTATAGGGCCCGGAGGTGTCATAGACCCGCACCGGCGGCTCACCGCTCGATGGCTCCAGATAAATCTCGCGCATGGCGACGCGAATACCGCTGCCTGATTTGGCCGCGACGTGGATTTTCTTGCTGCCACGAATGGGGCCAGTGGTAACGCCAATTTCGGTGCGTGCGGGGATATCTGCCATAATTCTCACTCCTTCGTTATTCGGAGCAAGGGCGGTATCAGGGTGACAGCCGCTCCCTCCCTCCGCCGGTAAGCCCCAAAACGGGGGCCGGATCAGGTTCAACGGGTCGGACGGCGTTACCCGTCCCTCTCAGTCACATGACTCCCCGGGGACGGGACGGTGATAGCGCAGCCGCACGGGCTTGTCATGGAGATAATTAGGACGGTCAGACGCCCGCTTACCGCCGCGTCACATATTGCGTATGGGCGGTGATGTTGTCGCAGGGATAGTCCGTTACTTGCTGCGCCGCGTTTGATTGCGCAGCAGCCAATGCCAAAAATCCGGCCGATAGGGCTTTCGTCGTCATGCTGTTCATCGCTGCCCCATAGTCAGGATGCGAGCATCCGTACATAACCAACCACCATCAACGCCATTCCGATACATAACGCAATCCAACCCCATATCGCCGAACGGCTGTTCATCACTTGCCGCGACAAATGGATCATCCAATCGGGAAAAGCCAGAAAGGCGGCTCCTTCCAACAGGATCAATCCGCCCAATATGGTCACCAATATACTTTGCAGATCGAGCCCATTATAGGGATTGACCAGCATGATCGTCGCACCAATCACCATGCACATTATCCCGATCAGAAATTGCAGTGTGCGGCTGCGTTCCAATTCCCAAAATATGCGCGCCCATGTCCCCCGTCGGCGCAGCTCGCCTATCGCCGCAGCCACGCTGTATAATCCGATCAATATCAATATCCATGCGGTTATCGTCTGCGTCATTCCCATACCGGCCTCCCATCGCCATGACCGGACAAACCGAATCTGCCTGCCCGGCATGTGGTCAGGGTAACGGGCGAATCCATTTTATCAACGCCCAGCGGCAATGATGGCGGGCAATTTGTGCTGTGCCGAGAATGCATCGCCCTAAACAACTGATTAAATGTGTATAAATCGGATATTCTGGATCCGATTTACGTTGACCCCCACCGCCCCATATTCCAATATGCTGCCATCGCAACAGGGCGATATTAAGGGGTTGATGATGTTTGATTTTTGGCTGGCCAGTGAAAATCTGCTTTTTGCAGGATCGGCTATGCTGTTGATTTTATTGATGCTGTTGCAGCTAACTGGGCTGGGCGATTTTGGGCCGGATATGGACACGGATTTGGATCCGAGTCTGGATGTTGACGGCGTGGCCGACGGCTTGCTGGCTTTTTTGGGATTGGGCCGGTTGCCAATCATGATCTGGCTGGCTCTGTTCCTGCTGGCCTTCACCTTGATTGGTTATGCGGGTCAGCAAATGGTCGCGCTCGTCATCGGTGGTTTATTGCCGATGATATTGGCCGGTCCAGCCGCAGCGCTGACCGCATTGCCTGTTACCGCCGCTTTGGCAAGGCCGCTGGCGCGGATCATGCCAAAGGATGAAACGACCGCTGTGCCGATCGACAGCTTAATCGGACGGTTCGCGGTCATTGAGATTGGCACGGCGGCACAAGGGTCAGCTGCGCGGGCAAAGGCAGTGGACATTCACGGGCATAGCCATTTCATCATGGTGGAGCCCGACAATGCCGGTCAGACTTTTGTGACCGGAGAAAAACTGCTGCTGGTCCGCCGCGAAGGCCATATTTTTAAGGCCATAACACAGGGCGAGCAAAATTTGCCCCGATTGGAAGGATGACGATGAATTACCAACAATGCGTGCCGCGATGTCCGCCAAGCGCCGCAGTAACATTACCAGATGCGCTCTTGCTGAGCCGGCCGATGCAGATGCCAAAATAATGGCTGTCTGAACGACTGGCTGAGGGTGAGCGCAGCGCTCACCCGGTCAAGCAACATGGCGCCCGATACACGGCGTTTAAAATAGAAAGAAAATATATGGAAAATTTAATCTCACTCGGCATTTATTTGGGTTTGCCCATCATTGCCTTCATCATCCTGATCGCGTTCCTGATGCGGCTCTATAAACGCGCGACGAAGGAAATTGCCTTTGTGCGAACCGGTCTTGGCGGGGAAAAAGTCGTCATGAATGGCGGCGCGTTGGTCCTGCCTGTGCTGCACGAAACCATGCCGGTGAATATGAACACCGTCCGGCTGGGAGTGGAGCGCAACAATGTTGACGCGCTGATTACGCTCGACCGGCTGCGGATCGATGTGAAGGCGGAATTTTACGTCCGCGTTCGCCCCGATGCGGGCTCGCTTGCCATGGCCGCACAGACACTGGGCCTGCGCACGATGCAGCCCGAGATGCTGAAGGACCTTGTCGAAGGTAAATTCGTCGATGCACTGCGCTCTGTTGCAGCGGGGATGACGATGAACCAGCTGCACGAACAGCGCGCCGACTTTGTACAGATGGTGCAGCAAGCGTCGTCCGCTGATTTGGCGATGAACGGTCTGGAGCTGGAATCGGTATCGCTGACCGGACTGGACCAGACGAGCATCGAGCATTTCAACGCTAACAATGCGTTCGATGCCGAAGGTCTCACCAAGCTGACCGAGCAGATTGAGCTGCGCAAAAAAGCGCGCAACGACATCGAACAGGACACGCGGGTTCAGATCGAGACAAAGAACCTGGAGGCGGACAAGCGTTCGTTTGAAATCAGCCGTGACAATGAATTTGCCCGGTTGGAACAGGAACGCGAAGTCGAAATGCGCCGCGCCGCCCAGGCATCGGACGTGGCGAAGGAAAAGGCGCTGCGGGACCAAGAAGCGCAGGGCGCGCAGATCAAAGCAAAGCAGCAAATTGATAGCAGCCAGATTGAGGCTGACCGCGCGGTTCAGGAAGCGAAAATCAGTCAGGAACAGGCAATTGAAATTGCTCGTCAGGAACAACAAATCGCTATCCAGAACAAATCACGCGAGGAAAGCCAAGCCAAAGCAGAGGCCGATGAAGCCCGTGCCAAAGCGGTCGCCGCCGAGGAACAGGTGGTAACTGCTCGTGAAACCGAGATTGCCGACCGTGAAAAACGGATCGAGCTGATCGAGGCGTCCAAAGAGGCCGAGCGCGAGGCAATCAGCGTCAAAGTGCAAGCCGAAGCCGAGAAAGAAGCCGCCGCCAACCGCGCGTCTGCCGTCCGCCTCTCGGCAGAAGGTGAAGCCGACGCCGAAAAACTGCGCGCTGAGGCCAGCCGGATCCGGTTTGAAGTCGAAGCCGCAGGGCAACGGGCAATCAACGAGGCCGCCAACATCCTGTCATCGAACCAGATTTCGCTGCAAACCAAAATGGCGTTGCTCAAAGTCTTGCCCGAAGTCATCCGCGAATCTGTGAAGCCGATGGAGGCGATCGATTCCATCAAGATCGTCCAAGTCGACGGCATTACCAATGGCGGCGGACGGGGCGGCAGCGGGAATGGCGGTGGGAATGGCGCCGGAAGTAGCGGGGGTTCCAGCGGCAATTTGGCCACTGATGCTGTCTCTGCCGCACTTGCCTACCGCGCGCAGGCACCGGTGATTGACGGGTTGATGAAAGAGCTGGGCCTGAATGGCTCCTCGTTGGAAAATCTGGTCAAGGATGCAGCGGGTAGCGGCGGGTCCGATCTGCTTAGTGCCGCCGAGCAAAGCGAGACGGCTGATGCCCGGGCCTCCTCCCCTGCCAAAGCGAAACGGTCAGCGGGCAAGGCTAAGGCCGATGCGGCCGATGCGCCTGATACCGATGGTTTGGACGCCGAAGCAGGCTAAAACGGCCTTGGGTCAGGACCTAGCGTCAGCGCGTAGTTGGTCCATCACAAAAGGGAGACCGGACATCCGGCCTCCCTTTTTTTGCGGCTCAAACCAAACCCCTATCCTCAAAAACTATAGGCTACACCGCCGCCTACAAACCATTGGTTGGCATCGCCGCGGATCGACGTAATCGGCGTGCGTTTGGCATCGCCGAGGAGGCGCGTATAGCTGCTGAGGCCAAACAGGCTGAACCCGCCATCAAGCGCGTTGCCCGACAGATCATAGCCCAAAACCAAGAAGCTTCCGACGCTTTTCACGCCGCCGTCCGCGTCAAAAACCGGCAGGCCGCTGGCAACAGAACCGGCGGTATCTATGCTGTAATAGGTGTCGGCATAATTATCGTCGACATGGGTCGCGGACAACGACACATTGGCGAAGGCCGCGCGCGATAAGGGCGTCGAATATCCGACGGACGCCCGCACGACCCGTCCGTCATGTGCGCCCGCGACATCCCATCCGGCATCCAGCGTGAATGACAGGCTGTCAAAAGGTGTCAATAATTCTCGGAACGATACGCCCGAAGTAAAACCTACTTCAACGCCAATATCTCGCTCCCCCAATAAGGCGACAACATCATCACCAATGCGGTTATTCCGGTCGAGCCGAAGCTGCACTTGCGGGCCGAGCAAAAATTGAATCTTTTTCTGTTGGCCCCGTTCATCGCGCCCGCCGTCACGGATGACATCGACAAACAGCCCAGGGCCGCGCGCGCCGAAATCGAAGCCATCGACGCTGCCTTGAATCAGCGGCGCAGGCCCGAAATTATAATCGTCCGAACCTTCGTAACTGGGCCGGATACCGCCGCCAATGCCAATGGTAATCCAATCACGGGCAAATATGGAATCGGCCAAGCCGGGCGGCGGTCCGCCAGCCGGCGGGCCAGCAGGAGGTGCGGTCTCTGTTGTATCGGATACAGGCGTTGATGGCGAGCTTTGCGCATAGGCAAAAGGCGTGGCGATAGAGCAGAGCAGCAATTGCGCTGACAATTTCGGGGCTATATTATTCATCCCGTCTATATAGGGACGCAGTCACGGCTTTGCCATAGGACTGTTGCCAAGCAGCAGTCCTATGGCAATCGATATGAACTTTAAAGGCCCACTGCCCTCAAAATTTCATCAAACCATACATCATCACTATTCCGCCTTACCGAGAATGTATTGGTGTACGACCAGGCGCATCCATCCACATCCACCCCTTCAAATGCGGTGCGGGCCAGGCGGTAATACTCCGCACGCTTTGCCTCTGGAATAGTTGTCAGATTGTTGAAATCAGGGCCAGATGCCTCAAGGACGCCATATTCGCCGAGGAAAACCGGGCGGCCCGTGCGGGTCATAAAGTCACGCACTTTCTGGGCATCTCTGGTGATCTGATCTTTTTCATTTTGCGTCAAATCGCGCGGCGCCGATGGCGCGTTTGGCTGCAGCCACGGTGCGCCTTGATGGGTAAAATTGTAAGGATCATAATAATGGAACGTCGCGATAATATATGGATCGTTTGGTATGGGCAGCGGCAGGCCCGTAAAGTTAGGTCCGCTCCCGCCATTTAATGACCCCACCCCGCTGTAAAATTCTCCGCCAATCACCACTGGCCGCGTTGCATTTGTCTTACGGATTTCATCGAGCGACGGTTGTAGAGTAGCCAGCAGATTCGTGTGGTTCAAATTCATATGCGGTTCGTTAAGAAGTTCGAACCACAGCATATTATTGGACTTATCCTTAAACTCCTCGGCAATCTGTTTCCAAATTCCGGCCAGCCGGGCGCGTTCACCGGTTGGATTTTGGAACACATTCGCGCCCGATTCATCATAGTGATGAACATTCAATATGACCCGCAAATTTGCGGCCTGCGCCTGATCTACAACGGTTTTTACGCGCGTCATAAAAGCTGCATCGATGGTGTAGGGCGCGGTGCGGGACGCATGGTTGGACCAGCGCACTGGCAAGCGGATCGTCTTAAAGCCTTTCGCTGCTATGTCGGTAAAGTCGCTCTGCCGAATGGCGCGGCCCCAATCGCCTTCATTGGGTGCTTCCAACTGGTTGCCCATATTGATGCAAGCACCGATGCGGGCATCAGCCTGAGTCAATTTACTGCCCATCGGAGGAGGGGGCGGAGGCGGAGGCGGAGGCGGGGGCGGCGGTGGTGGCGGCGGGGTGACCGATACAGGTGGCGGCGGGGGCGGAGAGGAGCCCGCAGAACCACCCCCGCAAGATGTCGCGATCAACACTATGCATGATAAGGCCATCGCCCTTGAGGCTATTTTATGGTCCATGACCATTCTCTCCCGTAATTTCTGACAACGAAAGACAAGTATGCGTGATATTTTCGAAATGCACAACCCCTAATATCCGCAACTAACAATGAATGGGGCGGCGAGCGCCGCCTTCGCGGGCATGCCGAAGTATATTTTGGACAGGGCCTGCTTCGTCGCTATCAGCAGATCCTAAAACATATATTTCATCTTTACCGATTGAGTGACATTGGCGCTGCCCACAGCAAAGGATGCGCTTTTGAATTTTGGCGGGCCCATACCGATTTTCGGGTTGCGGGAAAAGGCAAAGCCCTCACGCGGAATGAATATCCGCAAATCCATTTTGTTATTATTATTTTCATCATGGACGATCGCCACTGCATAGGTGCCAGCCTCAACCCCGCTAAACACAATATTGCTGGCACTGCCCGCAGGCACCAGCTTTTTCAGCGCGCTTGCGTCTTTGCTGCAATCGGGAAAGGCTTTCGGATTTTTGGTGAGGCAGACCATCAACTGCCCTTTTTGATTGCGCAGATTGGTGACGCTGACCGTCACATTGGCTTTGGCTTCAGCCGCGCGAACGGGGCCCGGCATTGCGGATCCCGCGGCCAAGGCCGAAATCGCCAAGCCCAATATCGGTACCGCAAATCTTATCCCAGAAACGGAAATATAACCCATAATTGCCCCTATATGCCTCATGATGTTTTTGATGATGCGTTGCTGTTATCAGGGCGCGTCCTAATGGTCCATGAACGATCCAGCGGGGGAACATTTCCCATCCCATATGGTTGCCTATCCCCATGACCGTCATAATGGTCAGCACCGCCGCCAATATACCAATATGAACTGGAATGATAAAAACCAGCAGTGGAATGACAATGGCACCGGTTAACGCCTCCCATGGATGAAAGCTCATCGCGGCCCATGCCGTTGGCGGACGGCTTTCATGATGAACCGCATGGGCGATTTTGAACCACCATGGCCGGTGCATCAATCGGTGGGTCCAATAGAACCAAGTGTCATGCGCAAAAAGATATAGGAACAGCGATAAAGGCACATACCATAACGGATAGGCGGAAATGTCCGTATATATTTGCGTCCAGCCTCTATTATCCCAGCCCCATGCCACTATCCCTGCCGGGATGCCATATATGGCCGCACTCATCAGTGACCATCGTATTTCCCGCCGCATTTGTGTATCAAGCCGGTCATATAGACCCGGCCGAACCCGCCGCGTTAGCCACGCGAAAAAGCCGCTCGTCGCAAGATAGCGAATGGCGACAATCGCCGACATGGTAAGCGCGGATAGGAAAATGGCGGTGCTGTGCGGACCCATATGGCTAGGCATAAACCATCACCTGCCCGCGCGCTATCCTTATAATTTCACCGGAACGCCGCCTTTATCCGCGCTTTCATATAATGCAGCAATTATCCGCATATCGCGCAGACCCATTTCGCCCGGCGTGCGGTGCGGCTGGCCATTGCGCGCGGCTTCGCTGAAGCCGTCCACTTGCGCCGCAAATTGCTGAATAGCAGGGGCAGTGCCAATATGCCGTCGCGGCCCTGCGCCTTCGATTATCAGGTCATTGTCATAATAAGTGGTGGCTGGCATCATTTCGATCGATGCCTTGTCACCGAAATACCGCTGCCTGCTGACATACGGACTATAACAATAGGAGCTTGATCCGCTGATATTCGCGCCGCTTTCCATCGTGACGCGCCAGTCAATGCCGCCCTCGACCTCAGCAAAGCGTGGATCATCTCGCGGATATACATAAACCGCAGAAGCAGCGACGGGCCTGTCATTGGGCATCATCATCAACGATGTGTTTAGTCCATAAATGCCGATATCATACATGGATCCGCCACCGCCCAATAGCTTTTCCAGCCGCCATTTATGCGGCGGCCAAGCTTGCGGATTGGCGTCAAAACCATGATCGCATTGGACATGACGAATGGTGCCAATTTCACCAGCCGCTATCCGCCGCTGCGCCTCGATATTGGCAGGTTCAAAATAAACGCGATAGGCAACACCCAACTGTTTATCGGCCGCTTTCGCCGCCGCGATCATTGCCTCACATTCAGCGGGAGAAGAAGCCATAGGCTTTTCGCATAAAACATGCTTACCCGCGCGCAAGGCCCGAATGGTATACTCGGCATGCAGTCCCACAGGTAAGACAATATAGACGCAGCTGATATCCGGATTATCCGCGATATTGTCGAAATTGTTATAATCATAAATATTGGGGACATCATACCGCTGCCCCAGCATTGTTGCTTTTTCCGCGTTACCCGAAACAAATGCAGCAAGACGCGATTTTTTTGCATCGGCAAAAGCTGGTATTACCTGCCCCACGCCAAAGCTTCCCAAGCCAACGATCGCCCAGCCCGTGCGGGCATCCATCGGATCGGGCAAGTCTGGCTTGCCCAACAATGGTTGTCCCTTGGCCGTTTGACCAGCTGCCTTTCCTGCGGTCAAAGCCAGGGGCAACAGCGCTGCACCAGTTAAAATTTGCCGGCGGGTGGGTATCTGATTGGTAGGCATAATGGTCTCCTTCACTACTCGCTATGGCGCATGCATTGAAGGCACTCAAGATCATTGCCCACGATCAAGGTGATTGACCGAAAAAAAGATTGAGGACGCGGCTGCCCTGATATGAGGGATATCCTCGGCACGTTGCCGCGTCCTCAGCGCCGGATGTGGGGACCATCCGGCATAAGGCGGGAGACAAGAAGGAAAGCGTTTAACCCATTAAAAAGGTCTGTAATTCAGACTTGGACACATTGTCGCTTTTGTCACTGTCGGCTTTGGCAAAGGCATTTTTCACCCATTCGGACATTTCATTTTCCGGAACAGGCGGGCGGCCTTGTGCTTCCAACGATTTTTGCCGTAATGTGGTTACCCAAGTTGCGAACTCTTCCCGTTCCAATGCACCGCTTTGGTCGGCATCATATGTTGGGAATTCGGCCTCAACCACTTGTGCCACTTGTTCTTCGCGGCTGACCGGCGGGGTGGGGCCGGATGGTTCGGTTGGTGCAGCCTCTGCAGGGGGAGCGGATGGATCAGAGGGCGGGACGTCGGTGGGGGTTACCTCACCATCCGGCGCAGGCGTTTCAGTTGGCGCCTCCGCGGGCATGGTTTCTTCGGCTGGCGGTGTTTCCTGCGCCATTGCCACACCCGAAAAGGCGATGGCGGATAGCGCGGCGGCTCCGGCGAGCTTTGATATGCGTAACATTTCATTCTCCTAATTATGCGACCCAAGGGCAATGTTGCCGCAGGGTGTTTGTGCCAAGGATATGGGGGCACGTCCTTGGCACGCCATTAAAAGACGCGATTTTTCCTTAACAATCCATAACCCGCCATTTCATCACTTCGGTTAATCTATGACATATACCTATTCACCCCTCACCTGTTGTTATTTTCCGATGATCCTTATTTCCAAGCCGTCGATTTTACTTGAACGTAACATTAACGACGCAGTTTTGGTCGCTGGCCTGCACCGGCCTGCCTTCCGACTCGTCGCCGCCGATAATCCCCCTTTCCCTGCACTGCCCGCCGCGCTAGGGCATCGGATATGGAACATATAAAATGCGATTTAGCGATAGTGGGGGGCGGCCTGTCCGGTGGCTTGATCGCATTGGCGCTCGCACGGCAGCGACCCGAATTGAAGGTTGTGTTAATTGAGGCGGAAAAGCATTTTGGCGGCAACCATATTTGGAGCTTCTTTGCCAGCGACATCGCTGCCGAAGACCGCTGGCTCACCGCGCCTCTCGTCACCTATGGCTGGTCGGGCAATGAAGTGCGTTTTCCCGGGCATAGCCGCATTTTGGACGGCATTTATTACAGCATCGAATCCGAACGGCTGGACGAAGTGATCCGCGCCGCAATTCCGGCGGCCAATCTGCTCACCGGAAAAATGGTGAAAGCCGTCAGCCCGCGTCTGGTCGTGCTCGAAGGTGGGCAACGGATCAATGCGGGCGGGGTTATCGATTGCCGCGGCCCCGGCGATGTCCATCATCTCGATTGCGGTTGGCAGAAATTCACTGGGCAATTGCTGCAGCTATCCGAGCCACATGACCTGACACGGCCGATCATCATGGACGCGACGGTGGATCAGCATGACGGATATCGTTTCGTCTATGTCTTGCCCTTTGGCATGGACAAGCTATTTATCGAAGACACCTATTATGCTGACCGGCCGGAACATGATCGCCGCCGTTATACGCAGCGTATCGCCGAATATACCGACACCCATGGCTGGAAAGTGGAACGGGTGCTGCGCGAGGAATCGGGCGTGCTGCCGGTTGTGATGGGCGGCGATCTGGACAGCTATTGGGCCAGCGGGTCGGGCCGCGTGGCCAAAGCGGGCGCAAGGGGCGGATTTTTCCAGCCTGTAACCAGCTATTCCCTGCCCGATGCAGTGCGCACCGCAACCTTCATCGCGGCGCAGGAGGATATGGACGGCGACCGGCTGCATATGATGATGAAACGCCGCGCCGATACCCACTGGGCGGACGGCAAATATTACCGAATGCTCAACCGCATGATGTTCCGCGCCAGCGCGACGGGGGAACGATATAAGATATTAGAGCGTTTCTACCGTATGGACGCTGACCTGATTTCCCGCTTTTACGCTGGGCAAAGCACGGCGATGGATAAAATGCGCATCGTGTCGGGCAAACCGCCCGTGCCGGTGGGCAAAGCCTTGCGCGCGATCAGGAGCAAAAAATAATGAAAACAGCCGCAATCATCGGTGCAGGCTTTGGCGGGCTGGCGCTGGGTATTCGCCTGCAATCGGCGGGGATCAACACAACGATCATCGAGGCGCGGGACAAGCCGGGCGGCCGCGGATATTATTGGGAGCGTCAGGGGTTTATTTTCGATGCTGGCCCTACGGTCGTGACCGATCCGCCGTGCTTGGAGGAATTGTGGGAATTGTCGGGCGCAAAACTGTCCGATGATGTAGACTTGATGCCCGTCAAGCCATTTTACCGGCTCAACTGGCCCGATGGTACGCAATATGATTATAGCAATGATGAAGAAGAGTTGCGCGCCGAAATCCGCAAACTCGCCCCCGATGATCTGGCGGGATATGACAAGTTTCAGGAATATTCCAAAGGCGTGGAGCGCGAAGGTTATCAAAAACTGGGCGCAGTCGCATTCCTCGATTTTACGAGCATGATAAAAGCTGCGCCCGCGCTCGCCCGGTATCAGGCATGGCGCAGCGTCTATTCGATCGCGTCCAAATATGTGAAGAATGAAAAATTGCGCCAGGCGCTGTCCTTTCAGACATTGCTGGTCGGCGGCAACCCGATGACGACGAGCAGCATTTATGCGTTGATCCATACAATTGAAAAACGCGGCGGTGTCTGGTTTGCCAAGGGCGGAACCAACCGGCTCGTTGCGGGCATGGTGACGCATTTTGAAAGGCTGGGCGGAACGATACGTCTGGATGACGCGGTCGAAGAGATTGAGACAGAGGGCAACCGCACCGTCGCCGTGCGCACCAAAAGCGGATACCGCGTAGAAGCCGACGCGGTCGCCACCAATGGCGATTTGCTGCATACTTATGGAAAGCTGCTGACCGGACATAAACGCGGGGCGAGCCAAGCCAAATCGCTGAAACGCAAACGCTGGTCGCCGTCGCTATTCGTGGTGCATTTTGGCGTAAAGGGACATTATCCCGATGTTGCCCATCATTCGATCCTGTTTGGTCCGCGCTATAAAGGCTTGCTCGACGATATATACAAAAATGGCCGCGTGCCCGATGATTTCAGCCTGTATCTGCATCATCCCACTGCGACCGATCCCAATATGGCGCCAGAGGGCTATTCCACTTTCTATTGCCTTGCGCCGGTCGCTCATTTGGGAAAGGCGGATGTCGATTGGGACGGCGAATTTGGCGAGAAATTCAAGGATGCGATTTTGGAGGAGCTGGAACGGCGGGTGATGCCCGGGCTGCGCGATAATCTCGCCACTTGCTTCTATTATGCGCCGACCGATTTCGCCCGCGACCTCGGCGCGCATCATGGCAGTGCATTCAGCCTAGAGCCAGTATTATGGCAAAGCGCCTATTTCCGGGCACATAACCGCGATGATGTAATCGACAATCTCTATTTCGTCGGTGCAGGAACGCATCCCGGCGCAGGTATCCCCGGTGTCGTCGGCAGCGCGAAAGCGACCGCGAAATTGATGCTGGAAGATATGGCGTGAACCCTCCCTCCCGCTTGCGAGACAAGCCGGGGGAGGGCATAGCGCTTGGATGATCAAAAACGATTCATTCCAGCCCCTCACCGCTCCCGTCAGCTGGAGCGAAATTCAATGAAAGCCCTCGCCGTTTATTGCGGTTCGGCAACGCCGGCTGATCCCGTTTATATCGATGCCGCCCGCCATGTTGGCCGGACCTTGGCAGAGCGCGGTATTACCACCGTTTATGGCGGCGGCAGGCTGGGCCTGATGGGCGCGGTGGCGGACGCGGCGTTGGCCGCTGGCGGCGATGTGATCGGCGTTATTCCTGAGGCTTTGGTGGGCAGTGAAGTCGCGCATCAGGGCTGCACGCAGCTGCACGTCGTCCCCGGAATGCATGAGCGCAAGCGTATGTTCACCGACCTGTCCGATGGCTTCATCAACCTGCCCGGCGGCGTGGGCACGATGGATGAGCTATGGGAAGCGGTGAGCTGGGCGCAGCTTGGCTATCATCACAAGCCCGTGGGGATCCTGAATATCGCGGGCTATTACGACCATCTGATCGCGTTTAACGCGCATATGGCGGAGGTCGGATTTGTGCGCGACGCGCATAAAGGCATTTTGGTGATGGCACAGGAGATTGACGATCTGCTGACCAAAATGGACGGTTATGTCCCCCATAAAAGCATTTTCCAAATGAAGGCGGAGGATTTGTGAGAGTGCGATGCTTATCTCCCCTCCCGCTCGCGAGAGAGATCGGGGGTGGGAATGCTTGCGGAGCAAACGGCTCGCTATGCTCACCCCCATCCCTAACCCCTCCCGCAAGCGGGAGGGGAATTTAATGCACTCCCGCACCGCCCTTGTCACCTATGCCCGGCAGTCGATAGCAAAAGGTAGTAAAAGCTTTGCCGCAGCCAGCAAGCTGTTTGACCGCACGACCCGCGAACGTGTCTGGTTGCTGTATGCCTGGTGCCGCAAATGCGATGATATGGCCGATGGACAGGACCATGGCGGGCAAATGGCGGCAGTGGACGATCCGGCGGCGCGGTTGTCAGCGATCCGTGATTTGACGGCAAAGGCCATGCGCGGTGAACAAACCGGCGAAGCGGCCTTTGACTGCCTATCGGTGGTGGCGGCGGAATGCGGCCTAACCCCGGCAATGGCCGATGCGGTGATTGAGGGATTTGCACTGGATGCCGCCGATTGGCGGCCGCGCAGTGAGAATGACCTTTATCAATATTGCTATCATGTAGCAGGCGCCGTGGGCGTGATGATGGCCGTGGTTATGGGCGTGGATGCGGATGATGACGCAACGCTTAACCGGGCCTGCGACCTTGGGCTTGCCTTTCAACTGGCCAATATCGCCCGCGATTTGGAGGAAGATGACGCGGCTGCTCGCTGCTATCTGCCGGTTGAATGGATTGTCGAAATGGACATTCCGCCTGGACAGCATATGAAGCCGCATTATCGTTCGCGCCTGACGCAAATGGCGAAAATGTTGTGCGATGCCAGCGAAAAATATGAAGCATCGGCGCGGGTCGGCGCGACGCGCTTGCCCTTTCGTGCACGCTGGGCCGTGCTGGCGGCGGCGGGCATATATGGCGATATTGCGCGGCAAGTGCGCAGCGCCGGTGACCATGCCTGGGACCACCGCATATTTGTGAGCAAGGGCGCAAAGGCCAAGCGCGTCGCCGCTGCCTTTGTCGAAGCTGTCCGCAACAAGCCGGAACCGGTCAGCCGCGACGGCCTATGGACGCGAAAGTAAGCGGCTTTGGCGGCCGCCATACGCTCGTTGTCACTTACTCTCATTACTGGCACAGATCGTTATCAGGCCAGAGCGCCGATATCGCGGCGACGCTACCCATCCCACAGCGCATCGGCGCGGTCGCGCAGCCGTTCCACCGCTGCGTTATGGATGCCGGGCGCGCAGCAGATAAGGCCGAAATCGGCGGGCCTCGGTTTGTTATAAATCAAGGCTCCGCCGCGCGCATCGCTGACTTTCGCACCAGCCTCCTGCGCCACCAGATGCGCCGCGGCAACGTCCCATTCATTGCCCCAGCGTAACGTCGCCACCAGATCGGCTCGGTCGCAGGCCACCATGGTCATGCGCATCGCGATGCTATTGGGTTTTTCAACCATGGCGAGGTCGCCGTCCACCTTCATCAATTGATCGGTGGGCACGCGCGATCCGGGGAATTCGGTTCTTTGGCTGGAGCATAATTTTTTGCCATTGCAGGTTACACCTTGCCCCGCCTGTGCAACCCAAATCTGCTGTGTCACCGGCGCAGCCATCACCGCCAGATAGGGTAAGCCATCGGCAATCAATGCCACCGACACGCACCATCCCGAACGGCCGCGCACATAATCGCGGGTCCCGTCAATCGGATCCACGCACCATAGCAGCCGCTCGTTAAGCCGTGCAGGATTGTCTGCCGTTTCTTCGGACAGCCACCCTGCACCGGGCAAAATTGCCGATAGCCGCTCTTTCAAAAATGCATCTACAGCAAGGTCGGCTTCGCAAACCGGTTGTCCTTTGGTTTTTTCCCATACCTTTGCATGGGGCGCTGCACCCTCGCGCCAACGGGCATAGGCCAAAGCGGCGGCCTCTTGGGTAACGGCCACTAGCTGGGTATGGTCAATCCGGGTTTCAGGCACCCGCCACCATCATCCCGTCAATCCGCAGCGTGGGGACGTTGACGCTGCGAATAAATTCCAGATCACTCGCCGCCCGCATTTGCCGGAACATGTTTTTCAAATTGCCCGCAATGGTAAATTCGCTGACCGCGCCGGCAATTTCGCCGTCCAATATCAGGAAACCCGCCGCACCCCGGCTATAATCGCCGGTTACCATATTGACGCCCTGCCCGGATAATTCGGTGATATATATGCCCTGTTTAATGTCAGCCATCAAATCGGCTGCGCTGCCGCTGCCGCCCTCCAGATGCACATTCGATGCGCTGACCCCCGGTGCGCCGCTCACCCCGCGTGCCGCGTGGCCGGTGGGGGTCAACCCCAATTGCCGCGCCGATGCGGCTTCCATCATCCAGCCGGTTAGGACACCTTTATCGATCAGGGCGCTGCGCTGCGTCGGCAGGCCTTCGGCATCAAAGGCGCGGCTATTCAAACCACGCGGACGCAACGGATCATCAATCACCGACAGGCTGCTGTCAAAAATCGTAGCGCCCAACTGTTCGAGCAAAAAGCTGGTGCGCCGGGCAATCGACGAGCCGCTGATTCCGCCCAGCAAATGCCCGATCAGCGAGCCGCCTACGCGCGGATCAAACAAGATGGGCATCGCGCCGCTTTTGACGCTGCCCGGATTGAGCCGCTTGACCGTGCGTTCGCCGGCGCTTTTGCCGATGGTTTCGGCGGCGGGCAAGTCGCTTTCATGGCGGGCGGAGCGATAATCATAATCGCGTTCCTTGCCCTCACCCGTTCCCGCCAGCACGCTGGCATGGACGCCGTAACCTGATGAGCTGTTGGCAGCGGCAAAACCGTGGCTGGTGGCAATGGCGAAAATTGACCGGCCCGCGCTTGCGCCGCCGCCTTCACTATTGGTCACGCCCGGTACCGCCCGCGCCGCATCTTCGCAGGCGAGCGCTCGCTCTTTCAATGCCGCCGGATCAGGATCGCCGCCATCGTCGCTATCAATGTCTGGCAGCTCGCCTTTGAACAGCAATTCTTCAGGCGCCAAACCAGCATATTTATCCTCCGGCGCCTCCCGCGCCATGTCAAGCGCCCGCGACACCAAACCGGCCAGCAGATCGGGGTTCATATTGGATGAGGAGATGGTCGCCGATTTCTGGCCCAAAAATACGCGCAGGCCAATATCTTCGCCTTCATTGCGCGATACGTCTTCTAACAGGCCGAGCCGCACCTGTACGTCGGTGGACGCATCGCAGCTATAGACTGCATCTGCGGCATCGGCACCTGCCTTCATGGCTTTTTCGACAAGGGATGTTGCGCGCTCCAGCGCTTCGTTTTTCGATAGCATAGCTCCGCTTAGGCGCAGGCAGGATTCGCGTCAATTCCATCCGCCATTATCGGGCGATAAATGCCGCCAAAAAACCGTTTGTCACAAAATAGTTTTCAGGCCCGCACAAGCAATGGAAAGCAAAAACGGAACGCCAATGGCCAATATCCATAATTTGGTCCGGTCCATGGCAAAGCGATGCTTCAACCCGCTATCGCTCAATTCGCTGTCATCCAACAAAGCCCAGCGATGTTCAAACCGGCGCAGAACGGGAATGGCCCCGCCCACCAATATCACCAGCAGAAAATAAGGGAAAATCGATACGCCTTCGGTTTCGATCGACGGTGTTACAATGAAAATCAGCATCAGCGTATAAACCACCAATGCGATGGCGACATTATCGCTCATCCGTTTTGCAAAACCTTTGCCCAGCCGCCCACTGCGTCCGCGCATCGGCCCCGCACTTCTTGCCCGTGCCATAGCCACTCTCCTCTCACACTCTCCACCAACGAATGTGACATTTTGGTGGCGAGGAGTCAAAGGGATTAAGGTTAAATGCCGTAGTAGCTGAAATTGGCCGTAAATTGCCGCTTCCTGCGTGCATCAAACCAGCCTTGGCGGCGTTATCGTTACGGCAAGCCCAAAATTTTATGATTTTGCAGCGACAGCCGCCAGCGCGGATTATCCTGAACAAAACGCGTTGCCGCTTGGATATTTGCGGCATTGGCATCATCGCTGCCGCTATCCATGGGCTGGATCAGGAAATGGTCAAACTGCCAAGCTGCCATCGCGCCCGCATCGCTGCCAGCCTGCGGCCAGACGAGTTTCAACTCATTGCCGCTGCGCTGCACAATCTCGCTGCCTGCCTTGGGGCTGATGCAGATCCAGTCGATATCCGCCTGTGCCGGAATCGTCCCATTGCTTTCCATCGCCACTTCAAAGCCATGGCGATGGAGCGCAGCAACAAGCGCGTCATCCACTTGCAGCATAGGCTCGCCGCCGGTCATCACGACATAGCGGCGATCCGTCCCGTCGCCCCACAGCGCCGCGACCTTATCCGCCAAAGCGGCGGCGTCCGCGTATCGAGCGCCATTTTCGCCGTCCATGCCGACAAAATCGGTATCGCAAAATTGGCAAATGGCGCTGGCCCGGTCACGTTCCAGCCCGCTCCACAAATTACATCCGGCAAAGCGCAGGAACACGGCGCGGCGGCCCGCCTGCACACCTTCGCCCTGTAATGTCAGGAAAATCTCTTTGACCGCGTAGCTCATGCGTAGACTGTAGGATCGGTCAGCCCTGCCTCGGCAAATCCTTTTTGCCGCAAACGGCAACTATCGCATTGGCCGCAGGCTTTATTATCGGGCGCAGGATCATAGCAGCTCCAGCTCATCCCCGCGTCCAGACCCAGCCGCGCCGCCTCTGCCGCAATATCGGCTTTGCTCATATGCAGCAGCGGAGTGTGGACGGTAAAACTGTCACCCTCGATGCCCGCTTTGGTGGCAAGGTTCGCCATGCTTTCAAAACTGCGAATAAAATCGGGACGGCAATCGGGATAGCCCGAATAATCGAGTGCATTCACCCCGATCCATAAATCCCGCGCCCCCCGCGCCTCGGCAAGGCCAAGGCAGAGCGACAGGAATATGGTGTTGCGTGCCGGAACATAGGTGACCGGTATCGCGCCTTCATCCACGCCGCCCTTGGGCACGTCAATATCGGCGGTCAGCGCGCTTCCGCCGAAACGGGTGAGATCGAGCGGCAGGACGATATGTTCCACCGCGCCCAAATGCGCCGCGATCGTGGCCGCCGCTTGCAACTCGATCCGGTGCCGCTGATTATAATCAATGGTCAACGCGATCAGGTCAAAGCCCTGCGCCTTCGCCAGCCCTGCCACAACCATAGAGTCGAGGCCGCCGGACAAAAGGACAATGGCGGATTTACGAGGATTATTCATGGTAAAATCAATCTCTCAACATCGGCGAGAGGAAAATGGTGCACCCGGAGCGATTCGAACGCCCGGCCCCCAGATTCGTAGTCTGGTGCTCTATCCAGCTGAGCTACGGGTGCACTGAAAGGCCGCTATTAGGAGCGGATTGGAAATGGTGCAAGGGCTTTTTTGGACTCTGCCGCCTAAATTCCTCCGCGGAACGAGGAGGAATATCGAAACCGGTATGACGCGCGATAATCTCGGGTCATAAAAGCCGCAAAGGAACGAAGACAAAAGGGGGCAGCGATCCGGCGGCACGCAATGTGACGGCGCCGGTGGCCGAAGATTTCCGAAATGGCAAGTCGCCGGCCTAGGTGCCCGTGTCCAGCGAGACGATGCTAAATTAAATCATCTTGCTCGGCCTGATCCTTTTTTTAGCTTTATTTTCTTCAGTCAGAAAATTGCTGGAAACAAGCTATGGTAATCAGTATTGTGTCACCAGAATTTGATAAAATTCTTTTGAATGAATTCCAATGAGGAACATTGCAATCCAAATTAAAACCAGAGAAGAAAAAAACAAGGTCAATATGTATTTGTCATTACCTGCTTCTACATTAATTTTTTTATGTAAAAATACATACAAATTAATCATATATGCAATGACGGCCAAAATCATAATATGATTTTTTTCAATTGGTGAAGTAATTGTTGTTATAATCTCAAATATTTTATTTATTAAAATGAAAAATGAAATTTGATAAACGGTAATCAAAGTGCAAGAATTGAGCTTGGATGTAAAATTTTTATCTCTAGAAAACCCTGCCAAAGTAGGAATTTTTGATAAGCTCAAAAAAACTTTGTGGTATAATTCAGAGATGTACTGCATATAAAATCCCACCTTTAATTAACTTGATGTCAAGGTCCTCCGCAATAAGGGCATTATCTTACACGCTGAGCATCAAATGCGCTTCAATCCATGATTGCTTGCTCTATACTTCCTTCATGAATTCCGAGAATCCCGGGGACACAAGAATTCCGGATACTCAATACTAATCAGACTCACCCTTCCCCCTCACCCCCGCAGCGCCGCCTGTGCCGCTGCAAGCCTTGCAATTGGCACGCGGTAGGGTGAAGCGCTGACATAATCCAATCCCGTTGCTTCGCAAAAGGCGATGCTTGCCGGGTCGCCGCCATGCTCGCCGCAAATGCCGAGCTTTATGTCCGGGCGCGTCGCGCGGCCTTTTTGTGCGGCAATTTCGATCAACTGGCCAACGCCTTCGATATCCAGGCTGACAAAGGGATCGCGTTCGTAAATGCCTTTATCGACATAGACGCTTAAGAAACGCGCGGCATCATCGCGCGATACGCCCAATGTGGTTTGCGTCAAATCATTGGTGCCAAAGGAGAAGAACGCCCCGCATTCGGCAATTTTATCGGCCATCAATGCGGCTCGGGGCAGCTCGATCATCGTGCCGACCAGATATTCGATCCGCCTGCCTTGTTCGGCAAACACCTGCTCCGCGGCCTTATCAACCACCTCTTTCATCAGCTCCAGCTCGCGCTTTGTGCCGACAAGCGGTATCATGATTTCGGGGACCGGCGCGATTTCCAGCAAGCAGGCCGCTTCAAATATCGCCCGCGCCTGCATCTCATAAATTTCGGGGAAAGTGACGCCCAGGCGGCATCCCCTGTGGCCCAGCATGGGGTTAAATTCATGCAGCTCGCTGGCGCGTTGCTTCAACAGCTCGATGCCGACACCGGCGGCCTGTGCAACATCGGCAAATTCGCTTTCCTCATGCGGCAAAAATTCATGCAGCGGCGGATCGAGCAAACGGATGGTAACGGGCAATCCCGCCATCACCTTAAATATCCCGGCAAAATCGCTGCGCTGTTCAGGCAGCAGCTTGTCGAGCGCGGCGCGGCGTCCTGCTTCGCTATCGGCCAGGATCATCTGACGCACGGCGGTAATCCGGGCAGCATCAAAGAACATATGTTCGGTGCGGCACAGGCCAATGCCTTCCGCGCCGAAATCACGTGCGGTTTGTGCGTCCGCCGGTGTTTCGGCATTGGTGCGCACCTTCATCCGCCGCGCTTTGTCGGCCCAGACCATGAGCGTGCCAAAATCACCGACCAGCTCGGGCTGCAATGTCGGCACTTCGCCTGCCATCACTTCGCCGGTCGAGCCATCCAGCGTTATCACATCGCCCTCGCCAAAACTGCGCCCGCCGGTGCGCAGCACCTTATCCTTGGCATCGATGGAGATACCGCCCGCGCCCGAGACGCAGGGCCGCCCCATGCCGCGTGCAACCACTGCCGCATGGCTGGTCATACCGCCGCGTGCGGTCAAAATACCCTTGGCCGCGTGCATCCCGTGAATATCCTCCGGGCTGGTTTCGACGCGAACCAAAATCACGCTTTCGCCCATTTGTGCAAATTGTTCTGCGGTGTCGGCGTCAAAGACGATCTTGCCCGACGCCGCGCCCGGCGATGCAGGTAGCCCTTTGGTCAGCACATCGCGCGGCGCATCGGGATCAAGCGTGGGGTGCAGCAATTGGTCGAGCGCCATCGGATCGACCCGGCACACGGCCTCTTCCTCGCTAATCAAACCCTCTGCCGCCATATCGACTGCGATTTTCAGCGCCGCCTTTGCTGTGCGTTTGCCCGACCGGGTTTGCAGCATCCATAGTGTTCCCCGCTCCACGGTAAATTCGATATCCTGCATATCGCGGTAATGCGTTTCCAATATCGCAAATACCCGCGCCAGTTCGGCATACACCTCTGGCATTGCCTCTTCCATGCTCAGCGGTTTTGCCCCGGCGCGTTCGCGCGCAGCGGTGGTCAGATATTGCGGCGTGCGGATACCGGCGACAACATCCTCACCCTGCGCATTGATCAGATATTCGCCATAATAGGCATTTTCGCCCGTTGCCGGATCGCGGGTAAAGGCCACGCCCGTCGCCGATGTCTCACCCATATTGCCAAATACCATCGCCTGCACATTGACCGCCGTGCCCCAATCGGACGGGATGCTATTCAGCCTGCGGTACACCTTTGCCCGTTCGCTTTCCCAGCTGCCAAACACGGCGCCGACCGCGCCCCAAAGCTGATCCTGCACATTTTGCGGGAACGGCTTACCCCATTGCGCCTCGACCAGGTTTTTATATTCGCTGACCAGCGATTTCAGGTCACCGGCGGTGAGTTCTGTGTCGAGATAATAGCCATTGTCTTCCTTGGCGATTTCCAGCGCCTCTTCGAACGCGCCATGGTCGAGCTCCAACACAACGTCGGCATACATTTGGATGAAACGGCGGTAGCTGTCCCACGCAAAGCGCGGATCGCCCGACGACGCGGCAAGCCCCTCCACCGTTTCGTCATTGAGCCCAAGGTTCAACACCGTATCCATCATGCCGGGCATCGATACACGCGCGCCCGATCGCACCGAAACGAGCAGCGGATCGCTGGCATCGCCAAAGCTTTTGCCCGTCACTGCCTCAATATGGGCAATGCCATGGGCGACTTCGGCCCGAACGCTGTCGGGGAAGCTTTGGCCATTGGCATAATAAGCGGTGCACATTTCGGTGGTGATAGTGAAACCCGGCGGCACCGGCAGGCCGATGGAGGCCATGCCGTCCAGATTGGCTCCTTTACCGCCAAGCAGATTCTTATTCCCGCGAACGGTATCATCACCGTCCGAAACGCCGCCACCGAAACGAAATACATATTGGGTCATGCTACTTCCTTTTTGTTTGTCAGCAATCCCGGGGAGTGAAATCAGCCTTCTATTTTTGAAAAATCTGCGACGCTGTGGACTGCGTCGCGGAAACGGGTGAGCAGGCCAATCCGAAATGCCCGTTTTTCCGGGTCTGGATCGTTGACCATAACGCCTTCAAAAAAGGCATCAATCGGCGCGCGCAAACTGGCCAGCGAGGCCATTGCGCCTTCGAAATCTTCCGCCGCAATCGCGGCAGCAGCGGCGGGTTCCGCGGCGTTGAGGGCGGAGAGAAGTGATTGTTCCTGCTCCAATAAATCCTCCCCGACCGCGGGGAGGGGGACCGCGCTTGCGCGGTGGAGGGGCACGTCAGGATCGGCCCCGCCTTCGCTGGAATAAGACTCTGCACGTGCCCCTCCACCATGCTGCGCATGGTCCCCCTCCCCTGATGGGGAGGATTTGAGGATATTAGCCGCACGCTTATATCCGGCGAGCAAATTCGTGCCCTCGTCGGTTGCCACAAAAGCCTGCAATGCCTTCACGCGGGCGACCATGCGGACATTATCTCCGCCTTTTTCAGCGCCGATTATAGCGTCGACCATATCATGCCGAACACCCGCATCACGCTGCTGGACTTTAAGACGGTCAATCAAGAATGAAGCAATTTCGTGCCCTTTCCTGGGTGATTTTCCAGAATGAGCCGATGCTGCAATTAAATCAAACATGGAGGCCCGCAGACCATTTTCCAATATCAGACTCAGAATCCCAATCGCCGCACGACGCAAAGCGAATGGATCTTTTGAGCCTGTTGGTTTTTCATCGATTTGGAAAAACCCAACCAGCGTATCCAACTTATCCGCCAAACTCACCGCCACCGTCACGGGCGCGGTGGGCACGTCATCGCCCTGCCCAACCGGTTTATAGTGATCACGGATCGCGTCCGATACCTCCACCGGCAGCCCTTCTTTCGCGGCGTAATATCCGCCCATCAGGCCCTGTAGCTCAGGAAATTCGCCGACCATTTCAGTGACCAGATCGGCCTTGCACAGCCGCGCGGCTTGTTCGGCGAGGTCCGCCAAATGCGCAACGTCATCCCCCTCTCGCTTGCGGGAGGGGTTAGGGGTGGGGCGAGCCGCAGGCGAGCTTGTCGTTTCAGGTTCAGACATATGCCCACCCCCGGCCCCTCCCGCAGGCGGGAGGGGAGTGACAATCCCCTCTTCACACAGCCACCGGGCGAGCTTTGCCACGCGCTCCACCTTGTCGGCGACGGTGCCCAGTTTTTCGTGGAAAGTAATCCGCTCCAGCTTTGCGGCATGACCCGCCAGCGAGGTTTTCTGATCCAGCTCCCAAAAGAATTTGGCATCGGACAAACGCGCAGCCAGCACTTTTTCATTGCCCGCCACAATCGCCGCGCCGCCGTCATGAGCGTCAATATTCGCGGTGCAGATGAAGGCGTTGGCAAGCTCCCTCTCCCCTTCAGGGGGGAGGGTTGGGGTGGGCATATCAGAGATTGCGCCGGATTCTGGCCCACCCCCAGCCCCTCCCGCAGGCGGGAGGGGAGACTCACACACAAAATATTTCTGGTTCACCCGCGCCGTCAGCTGGATCACTTCGGGCGGCACATCGAGAAACGCTTCGTCGAACCGGCCTAGCAGCGGCACCGGCCATTCGGTCAGGCCCGCATTTTCAATAACCAGCCCTTCATCGGCGATCAGCGTCAGGCCCGCTGCCTCGGCCGCCGTTTGTGCGCCGCTTCGGATCAACTCCTGCCGCTCTTCATGGTCCACAATGACATGGGCCGCGCGCAATTTTGCGGCATAGTCATCGGCGCCGCCAATGGTAATTACGCCGCTATGGTGAAAACGGTGGCCCACGGTTTCACGGCCAGCCGCAATCCCGCCTATTTCAAACGGCACGACATCGCCGCCCAATAGCGCGATGATGCCCGATAAAGGCCGCACCCAGCGCAAGCTTTCGGTTGAAATGCTGTCTGCGCCCCACCGCTGCGACTTGGGCCAGGGGAAACTGCGGATGATCGCCGGTATCGCCTCGGCCAGCACATCGGATGACGCGCGGCCCGGTTTGTTAATGACCGCAAAATACGTCATCCGCCCCTTTACATCGCGCAGTTCCAATGCGTCACGGCCCACGCCATTTTTGCGGCAGAAACCGTCAATCGCGGCGTCCGGTGCACCTTCGGGCGGGCCTTTGGCTTCTTCGCTCACCGCCTCTGTTTGATCCGGCAAGCCGCGTGCGATCAGCGCCAAACGGCGCGGCGTGGAATAGACGGTGATGCCGTCCGCTTTTAATCCAGCGGCGGACAGATGCTGTATAAATAGCTTCTCCAAATCCGCCCGGGCACCAGCTTGCATCCGTGCGGGAACTTCTTCGCTGCGCAGTTCGAGGAGGAAATCACTCATGCCGCGTCTCCGCCTGCCCAGCCATTTTTCTCCATCCACGCGGCGCAGCTGCCCTTGGCCAAATCGCGCACGCGGCCCATATAAGCGGCGCGTTCCTGAACGCTGATCACGCCGCGCGCCTGCAACAGGTTGAAAATATGGCTCGCCTTGATCGCTTGTTCATAGGCGGGAATAGGAAGTTTTTCGTCGAGGCAATTTTCGCATTCCGCCGTCGCCATTTTGAACGCTTCAAACAAGCGGTCGGTATCGGCCTTTTCAAAATTCCAGGTGCTTTGCTGCACTTCATTTTCGTGGAACACATCGCCATAGGATACGCCCCGCCCATTGAAATCGAGGTCATAGACGCTGTCCACACCTTGAATATACATGGCCAGCCGTTCGAGGCCGTAAGTCAGCTCTCCCGCCACCGGCTTACAATCAAACCCGCCCATTTGCTGAAAATAGGTGAATTGTGTCACCTCCATGCCGTCGCACCACACTTCCCAGCCCAGCCCCCATGCGCCGAGCGTTGGGCTTTCCCAGTCATCTTCGACAAAACGGATGTCATGCAGCATCGGATCAATGCCGATCGCGGTCAGGCTATTGAGATAGAGCTGCTGTATGTCGCCGGGTGATGGCTTTAATATCACCTGATATTGATAATAATGCTGCAACCGGTTCGGGTTTTCGCCATAGCGGCCATCGGTAGGCCGGCGGCATGGCTGCACAAAGGCCGCATTCCAAGGATCAGGGCCGAGCGCGCGCAATGTGGTCGCGGTGTGAAATGTCCCTGCGCCCATCTCCATATCATAAGGCTGCAATATCACGCAGCCCTGATCCGCCCAGTATCGGTGGAGCGTCAGGATGATGTCCTGAAAGCTCATGCTGTTTTTTGGCGAAACTGATTCGCGTTGTTGATCCTGTTGCGCGTTCATAGGGCATGCCATTGGCTTATTGCAGGTGCGAAATCAAGCGCCTTTGGACCGGCATCTGACCAAAGCCCCCCGATGCAAAAGCCCGAATTTCTGGCATTTTGTCAGCTTAGCAAAACTTTTTGTAAGGGGTTGTTGACATAGTCAGCGAATCAGTACATAAAGTAAGGGTAGCATGACACAACGTCAGCCACACCTAACCAAACCACCCTCTCCCAAGGGACTTAAAAAAGGAAATTATGATGTTTAAGAAAGTCACTCTCTCCCTCGCCGCTACCTTCGCCATTTTGGCACCTGTTGCCGCTCATGCACAAAGCGAAGAAACCATTAGCGTCCGCGTCAATATTGACGATCTCAACCTGAACTCTGCCAAAGACCAAGCCCGTTTGAACAGCCGCATCAACAGCGCAGCTCAGCAAATTTGCGGTACGTCCAATGGCCGCTCATTAGGTGACCGCCAAGCGGAAATTCGGTGCCGGAGTGAGGTGAAAAGCGCCGTCCAATCGCAGGTGGATTTCGCCATCGCGGGATCGGCCTCTCGCCAAGCCATTAATACCCGCAATAACGCGTCTCCAAAGGCGTGATAGTAAACATCGGCAGGGCCGCATCCTGACCCGCGGCCCTGCCCTTTACCAAAAATAGGGGAGCCATTATGAAAGACCAATTCCGCTACCGGCTTTTTTACCGGCTGATCGACTTCTGCTTCGTGCTGAATATCTTATGGATATTGGAAATGATCGGCGAAGCCATTTCAGGCAGTGAGTTGGATTACGGCCTTTTTGATCCCATCGCTTTGGCCTTGGCAGTTTCGTCCTTAATCATCCCTGGCTTTTTGGTATTCGCCCGCTTCATGCATGATGAATATATAACCTTGCTGTGGCAGAAGACATCGCAAACGGTCGTGCGAGCGCTCATCATCCTACCGCTGCCGATGTTGGTCGTATACGGCGCGGCAATGGGCATTACAGGAGGTGAACTGGTAGAACTGGAAAGCGGCACGACTGCGAAAGAGGCCAGCCATCGTGGCTTGGTCACCGGCATCGTGTGGATTTGGGCTATCACTCCGATGTTTGTGACATTCGCTTTTCAATGGCACCGCTGGCGGGGCGTCTAATGAAAAATAAACTTAAAGTGTTGCGGGCGATGCGCGATTGGAGTCAGGCGCAGCTGGGTGAGGAGCTAGATGTTTCTCGCCAAGCGGTGAATGCCATTGAAACGGGCAAATATGATCCGTCGCTGCCGCTCGCATTCAAAATTGCCCGGCTGTTCGATATGCCGATTGAAGAAATTTTCGACGATGAATTTGAAGGAGACGCATGATGGATAAAGCACAGCTTTTGGATTCTGCGCTGACGAAGGGCGCAGTCTTTTTGCTACTAGGGCTTACGGGTCTGTTTAGCGCCGGCATCCTTGTCGGCATGGCGACCGCGCATTTTGAAGATGGCGGCGGAACCCCATCGGTAGAATTTATCGCGATTGCTATTCTTTTCGCTGCGATAGTCGTGGCTTCTATTTGGGGAATATATAAATTGGCGCGGAAGGTGGCGCTACATTCTGAAGCCCCGACCAAGAAAGAAAAGCTTAACCGTAATATTATGATATTTTGCGTGTTGTTGGGCGCGGCGACAAGTTTCGGCGGCATATGGGTTACAGACGGACAAACATTTGATGTATTTAGTGATGGCGCGGTACCGCGTAACGCCGCGATTATTTTTGCCCTGCTCTGGGGCCTCGTCGTCCCGGCGATCGCAGTATATTGGCATAGGCGCGCGGTTGATGAACAAGAAGCCTTCGCCTACCGCGAAGGCGCATTTTACGCCATATATTTTTACTCCATCATCTGGCCAATTTGGTGGGTGCTATGGCGCGGCGGGATGGTACGTGAACCCAGCGACGTAATGATCTATAGCATGACCTTAACGATATGGCTGGTGATATGGCTATGGAAAAAATATAGCTAAAACAGCCTGCTCATCCCATCCCTCTCCAAAGGAAATATCCATGAAAATCCACATTCCCAAATATGCTCTGTCAGCCGCGACATTATTGCTATGCGCAGTCGCCTTTGGCGCAGCGCCGCCTGTGATAGCGCAAGAAAAGGATATATTAGTGCCGGAGGCAGAGGCGGCCGATGAAGCGGCGGACCCCCTAGCGCCAGTAGAAAATGCGAAAATTGAAACCGTCGATGCCGATCCTGCACTGTGGCTGATCAAGGATGAAGACACCAATATTTATCTGTTTGGAACCGTCCATATTTTGAAGCCGGGATTGGGCTGGTTTGATGAGGCCGTAAAAACCGCCTTTGACGCATCCGATACGCTGGTCATGGAGCTGCCCGCTGGTGCAGATGCGGAGGCTGCGCAATTATTCGGCAAATATGGCATTGACCAAAGCGGAAAAAGTCTGCGCGACAAATTATCGGCCGAAGACAGAGCTGTGTATGAAGCCGCGATGAAAAAACTGGGCTTGCCCGAAGCCAGCTTTGATCCACTGGACCCATGGGCGGCGGGGGTGACGATGCAGATCATGGCGCTGACAAAGGCGGGCTATCAACCCGGTAGCGGCGCGGAAACCATATTGCAGTCCAGCGCATTGGTAGCAAAAAAACCGATTAAGGGTTTGGAAACTGCCGAATATCAGCTTGGTCTGTTTGATAGTTTACCCGAAGAAACACAGATCGAGTTTCTGATCGAAGCAGCCCGCGACCTGGATGCGACCACCGCATCGCTCGATGATTTAGTCAAATCCTGGGCGGCAGGCGATCCAGAGAAGCTTGCTGAATTAATGAATGCGGGCTTTAGCGATCCTGTTCTGTTTGAAAAATTATTGACGCAGCGCAATGCCAATTGGGCGCGGTGGATTTCGGACCGGATGGAAAAACCGGGCACCATTTTTATCGCCGTGGGCGCGGGGCATTTGTCCGGCCCTACCAGCGTGCCGCATTTAATCACAGCCTATGGGTTAAAAGCAGAGCGGATTGTTTATTAAACCCGTGATGCGCTACTTTTGGCTAATATCATTATTGCTCCTCGCCGCCTGTTCGCGGCAGGATGATCCGCCCCCGGTCACCGCGCCAGCGGATGGCAAGCCCGCTTTATGGAAAGTGACGTCGAATAAACCGGGGGCCGGGTCAGCCTATATTTTCGGTACAGTTCATGCCCTGCCTGCGGGTACCGATTGGCAGGGACCAGCGCTGGACCGGGCCATTGACGATTCGCTGAGCCTTGTGACCGAGGTTACTGGACTGGATGATAAACAGACGTCAGCGGCTATATTTGCGCATATGGGCATAACACGCGGCCTACCCCCGCTGGATAAGCGCGTTTCGGCCGATTTGGCCGATGAGCTGGACAAAGCGGCGGGGAAAATTGCGGCTCCGGCCCATGCGATGAACGCGATGGAGACATGGGCAGCGGCGCTCACCATTGCATCATCGATGAGCAGCGGATTGGGGCTCAACAGCGCGTCTGGCGTGGAGGCGATATTGCAAATGCGGTTTAAGGCAATGGACCGGCCCCATAGCGGATTGGAAACCATAACGCAGCAATTTGGCTATTTCGACACATTGCCGGAATCCGAACAGCGGCTGATGCTGTCGGCGATATTGCGCGACTATGATGACGCACGGGCGGATATGCAGCTATTGTTAGACCGCTGGATGCGCGGCGATGTCGATGCGCTGTTGGAAGGCACCGAAACCGGCATTATGGCGTCACCGCGGCTGCGTGCTGTTCTGCTGGACAATCGCAACCGCAATTGGGCCGAACAGGCGGCGACGATGATCGATGCGGGGCGGCGGCCTTTCATCGCGGTCGGTGCGGCGCATGTTGCGGGGCAAGGGGGGTTGCCGGCGCTATTATCTGCCAAAGGCTACCGCGTCGAAAGAATCCAATAATATTGGCTGACGGCGCTTGCATTTACCGGCCACCGCGCATATAGGCGCGCGCTTGCACATGATGGTCATCCCTGGAGGCGTCATGGCAAAGATAAATTTTATTGGAGATATATTATGAGCGATCAGCTGACATTGTCGGCCGAACTGCGCGAACGGGCTGGCAAGGGAGCCTCCCGTGCATTGCGCCGTGCGGGCCGCGTTCCTGCCGTTATTTACGGCAATAAAAAAGACCCCGTTGCCATTCATGTGGAAGCGAAAGAACTCGTCAAATTATTGATGACCGGTTCCTTCACCAACAGCACGGTCGAATTGACCGTGGGCAAAGAAACACAGACCGTCCTGCCAAAGGATGTCGCGTTTCACCCCGTCACTGATCGTCCGGTCCATGTCGACTTTTTCCGCCTTGCAAAGGGCGCGAAGGTTGACGTTGCGATCCCCGTGCACTTCATCAACGAAGAAAAATCGCCTGGCCTGAAACGCGGCGGCGTGTTGAACATTGTTCGTCACGAGCTGGAGCTGATTTGCGATGCGACCGTTATACCGGACCATATTGAAATTGATGTAACCGGTCTGGATGTTGGCGATTCGATCCACATTTCCGCGGTCACGTTGCCAGCGGGCAGCGAAAGCGCAATCACCGATCGCGACTTTACCATCGCCACGATTGTTGCGCCATCGTCGCTGAAATCTGACGAAGGCGATACCAGCAAGGATGAAGCCGAAGAACAAGCAGCTGAAGCCAGCGGAGACGACGCCGAAGATAAAGACGGCGAATAAACCGTTTAACGGTTACGAAAAAAGGGCTGGACGCAAATTTGCGCTCCGGCCTTTTCTTTGCCCGCCAAGCAGGGTAACCGGATGCAATGCAGATATGGGTAGGCCTTGGAAATCCCGGACCGCGCTATGCGCTTAACCGGCATAATGTCGGATTTATGGTGGTGGACGCCATGGCCGAGATTGAGGGATGTGCCCCGCCGCAAAAAAAGCACAAGGGCTGGATTCAGGAAGCCCGCATAGGCGGGGAGAAAATCATCCTGTTAAAGCCCGCAACTTTCATGAATGAAAGCGGGCAGTCGGTCCGCGCGGCGATGGATTTTTACAAATGCACGCCGGATGATGTGACCCTGTTCTATGACGAGCTTGACTTAGACCCCTTCAAAATAAAGGTGAAGCAGGGCGGCGGCGCAGCCGGACATAACGGCATCCGCAGCACCATCCAGCATATCGGCCCCGATTTCCGCCGTGTGCGTATCGGTATTGGCCATCCTGGGCATAAAGACCGCGTGACCGGGCATGTGCTCGGCGATTACCACAAAAGCGAATTTGAACCGCTGACCGACATGCTGGGCGCCATCGCCGCCGAAGCGCACTGGCTGGCGAAGGGCGATGATGTGCGCTTCATGAATGACTACGCGATGCGGATGGCCGAATAGTAAAACATAGCTGTCTATAAATGGATCAAATGACTACAATAACTAGCATTTTCGTGCTTGTATAATGCGAGATTGCACGCTTTAGTAACGACCTGGTTTTTTGAGAAATGAGATAAATGATAAAATTCTTAAGCACTGCTCCAACAAAAATGTTGGCGTTCCTGTTTGTTGTCTTTTCAGGCGGCTTGCTAATTCTGCTCCAGTTGTCAGGAATAGGCAAAGACATTGGCCTATGGATATGGGCTGCCCTAAGCTTGATTGGAATTAGCCTGATCATAGCGCCAAAATTGAAAAGTCTTACCGGTAACACTAAATCTGTTGTGATCATTCTTTTGCTTTTACCTGTTATGGCATTGGCTTCATGGCTTTACATGGTCTATGTGTTTATTCCGCAAGGCGAAGCTGAAATGAAAGCCCAGTTAGAGGCCGCACAAAAAAATCAGTAATCCTCTACAAAACAGCCCCTATTTAAGCAGAGTGGATAGACAGTCTAGACGCCCTCGCCTAAGGACAACCGCAATTTCATTTCCCAAGAGGAATTTATGGGTTTCAAATGCGGTATCGTTGGCCTGCCCAACGTCGGAAAATCAACTTTATTCAACGCGCTGACCGAAACGCAAGCGGCGCAGGCGGCGAATTATCCGTTCTGCACGATTGAACCCAACGAAGGGATCGTTGCGGTCCCCGACACGCGGCTCGACAAGCTAGCCGGAATTGCGGGCAGCGCGAAGATTATCGCAACGCAGCTGACTTTCGTGGATATCGCGGGGCTGGTGCGCGGCGCGTCCAAGGGTGAGGGACTGGGTAATCAGTTCCTGGGCAACATCCGCGAGGTGGACGCGATCGTCCATGTGCTGCGCTGTTTCGAAAATGCCGATGTCGGCGACGAGATTCAGCATGTCGACGATCGTATTGATCCGGTGTCTGATGCAGAAACGGTGGAAACCGAATTGATGCTCGCCGATCTGGAGAGCCTTGAAAAGCGGGTTCCTGCCCTGCAGAAACGCGCGAATAATGACAAGGAATTGAAAGCGCAGGCCGAGTTTTTGGGCCGCGTGCTTGAATTGCTGCGCGAAGGAAAGCCAGCACGCACGCTGGAGCTGGACACGCCCGACGAACGACGGATGATGACGCAGGCGCAGCTTTTGACCAGCAAGCCGGTTCTATATGTCTGCAATGTTGGTGAAGGACAGGCGAAGGACGGCAACGCCCACAGTGCGGCTGTGTTCAAAATGGCCGAGGAACAAGGGGCCAATGCCGTCGTCGTTTCCGCAAAGATTGAGAGCGAACTTGTCGGAATGGACATGGACGAACGGATGGAGTTTTTAAGCGAGCTTGGCCTTGAAGAAACCGGTCTCGCTCGCGTCATCCGCGCTGGTTACGACCTCTTGCACCTTATCACATTCTTCACCGTTGGACCAAAAGAAGCCCGCGCATGGACGGTTGAAACCGGCAGCAAAGCGCCGAAAGCCGCTGGCGAAATCCACACCGATTTTGAACGCGGCTTTATCCGCGCCGAAACCATCGCCTATGACGATTACGTCACGCTGGGCGGTGAAGCCAAGGCGCGCGATGCCGGCAAGCTACGGCAAGAGGGCAAGGAATATGTGGTAAAGGACGGCGACGTCCTGCATTTCAAATTTAACGTGTAGCTGCTATATACGGGATATGGTTCGTTCATTCCTCATCGCGCTATTTTGCTTGGCCCTTGCTTTTCCCGCTGCGTCAATGCCGTTATCGCCGGTTTTAAATGTTGCAGCATCCTGCCATGAGTCAGGCGAGAAAGCCAAGGCGGATCAAGAACACAAAGGGCCGATGAGGGAAAAAATCGCGGCGCATCGCGGATGTATCGGATGCATCGCTTATGTCCCTAAAATTGCCGCCATGGATCGCATGACAACAATAGATGCAATCATCCCAATCACTGCATTACAAGAAATGGCGGGCAGCATTGCCTCCCCGGCGACCCCCCCACCGCGAACATGAACCAGAGAATGAAACGATAATTTCAATTCTTTGAGTCAGGCTAATTTGATGAGAACACTTTTATTTTTTGCGGGCGCTGCTGCGCTCGCTGTTACTGCTGCGCCGGCAATTGCGCAGGACCATACGGGGCTTCATGGCCATGATATGGACGATATGAAACAGGACGGTCCGGCTGATGCCGAAAAACCGGTCGATCATTCGAAAATGGATCATTCAAAGATGCAGCATGATATGTCGTCAATGGGTGATACGGCACGGGCAAATGCAACAGGCTCCGGCACGGCGCTACTGCCCGGCAATGAAGGCGGTCATCATGGGTTGCATCTCGCGACGGGTGATTGGATGGTGATGCTGCACGGCTTTGCGAACGGCGTGTATACCAAGCAAACCGGCCCGCGCGGCGATGACAAGGCCTATGTGCAATCCATGCTTATGCTGTCTGCGGAGCATGATACCGACTGGGGCAAAGTCCAATTCCGCACTATGAACAGCCTGGAACCTTTAATGTCCAATCGCGGCTATCCTAGTCTGTTCGCCACCGGCGAAACGGCGGGCGGCGCGCCGCTGGTCGACCGGCAGCATCCGCATGATTTCTTCATGGAGCTATCGGCGCGGGTGGATGTGAATATTGGCGATGCCGCAAGCCTCTTCGTCTATGGCGGCCCGGTGGGCGAACCTGCGCTTGGGCCATCTGTCTTTATGCACCGGAGCAGCGCCAAGCTGAATCCCGAAGCGCCGATCACGCATCATTGGTTTGACAGCACGCATATCACCTACGGCGTGGTGACCGCTGGCGTAACCACGGATACATTCCAGCTGGAAGCGTCCGCCTTTCGCGGGCGTGAACCTGATGAGGAACGCTGGGGCATCGAAAAGCCAAAGCTGGATTCGTGGAGCGTAAGGGCTACCTATAACCCATCGCCGGCATGGGCGATGCAGGTCAGCACCGGCCGCCTGAAAAGCCCCGAAGTTTCGCATCCCGATGAGGATGAGCAGCGGACGACCGCATCGGTGCATTATGCAAATACGGGCGGTTTTTCGGCGATGGCGGCCTATAGCAAAAAGAACATCATCGGCGGCGATGACAGCACCGCATTGGTGGCCGAGATGAATTGGGATATCACCGATCATCACACTGTCTTTGGCCGATTTGAAAATGTGCTAAACCGTGAATTATTTCCCGATGAGGCAGACCCGCGCCACGAGGATTCTTTTCGCGTGAGCAAATTTCAAGCGGGCTATGCTTACCGGCTGCCGCTGACCGGGCCTTTGAATCTGGCGTTAGGCGGCACGGTGTCTGCCTTTGCCAAGCCTTCCGCGCTGAACAGCGTCTATGGCAATAGACCGATGGGATACACGCTATTTACGCGGTTATCGATCGGCCATTAACCCAATTTAATCTCCCTTGCGCCCCCGCGATTATTGCGCAATTGAAGCGCAAGGGAGATTGTCATGCTATATTGGGAAGATATTGAAATCGGCAAGGTCAGCCGCTTTGGCAGCTATCCGGTCACGCGCGAGGAAGTGATCGATTTTGCCAGCAAATATGATCCGCAGCCTTTTCACCTTGATGACACCGCCGCCGCCGCCACGCATTTTGGGCGGCTGTCCGCCAGCGGATGGCACACCGCCGCGATGGCGATGCGGATGATGGTCGATAATATGAAAGAGAATGCGCAAGCTGGGCTTGGCTCCCCGGGACTAGATCGGCTGCAATGGAAAAAGCCCGTCTATCCCGGTGACACGCTGCGCTGTGAGAGCGAAGTGTTGTCTAAACGGCGGAGCAAGAACCGGCCCGAAATGGGCATCTTCAAAGGCGTAACGCGCGTCTATAATCAGCATGACGAGCTGGTTATGGAAATGGAAAGCAACGGCTTGATTCAGGTGCGTGATCCACAAGTCAGCGCATGAGATATCTAAGTCTATTTTTGGCGGCAACATTATGGGCAGCTTATCCTGCATTCGCCAAAAATCCCATGGAATTGCCGCCTCCTGCGCCTTTGCCGATCGAGATTGCACCGCAACGAAATCTGCCACCTGTGCTTGATATCGAAGCGGATCGGGAAAATCCGGAACAGGGCCCTGCCCAAGTCGCCAGTGATGGTGAATTGTCCATCATGCAAATAATGGCGATGGATTGTCAGGGGCAGGAGCAGTCCATGTTTGATCGGCATGCAATGCTGATTGAAAAGGCACAAAGCCTGCGGGCTGCGACGCTTAATGACCGGATCGAGCTCTATCACGCGGCAAAGGGATGCAAGACAGAGGCAAACGGCCTCTGCTCGCTAGCTTTAACGATCCAGTTTTTTAGACCGGATGGCACGTTACACAGCGGTGATGGCGAGCCGCAAATATTCGATTTTAAGCCCACACCCGAATTTGCCATGTTTACCTTCAGTCACATTTTCTTTTTTGATGAAAACGATAATCCTGGGACCTATCGCATAGCCACAACGCTGGCCGATCTGAATGCGGACAAGACGGTTACGTCAAACAGCCTAATCGAAATAGGTAAGGGCGACCCCGCCAATAGCCCAGCGCGTTGCCCGGTTACGGCAACTGCAGCATGAGCAAAGGATATTGCACGCGGCGATAATCCATGTCAGAGGCCTGCCATTCATAAAATTGAGATGGAGAATTGAAATGTCGGGGCGTTTGAGTAAATTTGGTAGCGCTATCATTGGGCTTTTACTTGCTTCGTGTCAAAGCTACAGCGCGGAAAATTCGCAAATAGCCCAAGCCGCTCCGCCTCCCGCTGCTGAAGGGAATTATCTCGCGCAGCCGCTAATCTCCGAAATTTACACCGCCGATCCCAGCGCCCATGTTTGGAATGATGGACGGATTTATATTTATCCCAGCCATGATATTGAAACCGGCGTTGCAGAGGATGGCGCAGGCAATCATTTTGCCATGCGGGATTACCGCGTTCTGTCGATGTATAAAGTCGGCGGTAAAGTGACGCTGCATGACGTGGCGCTGGACATAAAGGATGTGCCATGGGCCGGGCGGCAAATGTGGGCACCCGATGCGGCGTATAAGGATGGCAGTTATTATCTTTATTCTCCGGTAAAGGACAAATCCGGCATTTTCCGCTTGGGCGTGGCGACGTCGAAAAGTCCGACAGGTCCATTCAAAGCGCAGCCGCAGCCGATGAAAGGCAGCTATTCCATTGATCCTGCCGTTTTCCGGGATGATGATGGTGCGCATTATATCTATTTTGGCGGCATATGGGGCGGCCAGCTGCAAAAATGGGCCACCGGCAGCTATGATCCCAATGGATCGGAAAGCGACCTAGGTCAGCCCGGTGCCCCGGCCATTGCTCCCAAAATAGCACGGCTGCGCGGCGATATGCTGGAATTTGATGAAGCGCCGCGCGACATATTGATCACCGATGAAGCCGGCAAGCCGCTGCTTGGCGGAGATTTGGATCGCCGCTTTTTCGAAGGTGCGTGGGTGTTTAAGCGGGATGGCCTCTATTATTTCACCTATTCCACCGGTGAGACACATTATCTTGTTTATGCCACGGGCACGTCCCCCTATGGCCCATTTACCTATCGCGGCACGATATTGGAGCCAGTGGAAGGTTGGACCACCCATCATTCCATCACCCAGCATGACGGCCAATGGTATCTTTTCTATCATGACACCCAATTGTCGGGAAAAACCCATTTACGGAATGTGAAAGTTGCCCCGCTCGAATTTGATGAAAATGGCCAAATTCGGACGTTGGACCCCGGCGGTAAATGACGCGGCACTGGGCACTTCGCGCAGGGGGCGGTTTTTATCTATTTCCCAAGATTAAAAATAGCGATAAAGCGCCCCTCTTTGGACGACTCGGTGCAGTGGTCCGCCGCAGGATCATGATATTTTGAGCCAACATACCGAAAAAGACCAAAAAACAATACCGCTTACCTTGGGTGCGCTTGGCATTGTATTTGGCGATATTGGAACCAGCCCGCTATATGCTTTCCGGGAAAGTTTTTTGGGTCATGCGCATTTGGAAGTAAGTCCGTTCCATGTGTTCGGCGTTTTGTCGATGATCACCTGGTCGCTGATCCTCGTTATCTCCATAAAATATATTATGGTTGTTATGCGCGCCGACAATGGCGGCGAAGGCGGGATCATTGCGCTCGTATCGCTGCTGAAAAAGAAGAGCGACGATAATAGCAATTTCAAAAAATGGCTGATTATCGCGGGGCTATTCGGCTCTGCACTGCTATATGGTGATGGCGCAATCACGCCTGCTATCACAGTATTGGGCGCGATTGAGGGTCTGGAACTGGTCAGCAACCGGTTTGAACCCTTTATCATCCCGATTACTATCGGCATCATCATTGGGCTATTTTCTATACAGCGTTTTGGCACCGGTAAAATCGGTAAAGTATTTGGGCCATTACTGCTCATTTGGTTCTCCACGTTGGCGCTACTGGGGATACGCGGCATTTTCTTGAATCCCGGCGTGTTGGTGGCGCTCAGTCCGCATTATGCCCTCGCCTTCCTGTTCAGCGAGCCGGGCACCGCTTTACTCGTTCTGGGCACGGTATTCCTGGTGGTGACAGGCGGTGAGACGCTTTATGCTGATATGGGACATTTCGGCGCCCCTGCCATCCGCCGGGCGTGGTTCTTCCTCGTCTTGCCCGCGCTGCTGCTTAACTATTTTGGCCAAGGCGGATTGGTGCTGTCCAACGCTGCCGAGGTCGCCAATCCCTTTTACCACCTCGCCCCCGAATGGGCGCTGATCCCGCTAATCGTGTTGGCTACATTGGCCGCAAGTGTGGCGTCGCAAGCCGTGATTTCTGGGGTATTCTCGCTAACGCGGCAGGCCATGCAGCTCGGCCAATTGCCAAGGATGCAGGTTGTGCAAACGGATGGGCAAGCCTTTGGCCAGATTTACATCCCGCTGGTAAACTGGATGCTGTTGGTTGCGACGGTGCTGTTAGTGTTGATGTTCCGGTCATCGGGCAATTTGGCTGCGGCCTATGGTATCGCCATCGCGCTGGATATGGTGATCACCACGGTGATCGTGCTCGTGGTGCTGTATGGTTGGGGCTGGCGGCGGCCATTGCTGGCTCTCTTGGCGCTGATTTTCCTGCCGCTCGATATTATCTATCTGGGCGCGAACCTCGTCAAATTCTTCGACGGCGGCTGGTTCCCGGTCATTGTGGCGCTGTCGATATTTGCTTTGATGAGCATCTGGGCAAGCGGGCGGCTGCGGCTGCGCAGCGCAACGCAGGCAGATTTGATGCCGGCACAAACATTTGTGGATCGTTTACCGAAAAGCTCGATCCTGCGCACACCGGGCACGGCCATATTCCTAACTTCGTTGAGCGACGGCGTTCCGACCGCCCTGCTCCATCATTTGAAACATAATAAGGCGCTGCACGAAAATGTAGTGCTGCTCCATGTCGAAGTGTTACCGACCGGCCGGATCAAGCAGGATCAGAAAATATCTGTGGAAAAACTCGGCCCTAATTTCCACCGCGTGACATTCAATTATGGATTTAACGAACGCATCGACGTGCCCCGCCGGTTGCGTCAGTGTAAGCCCATGGGGCTGGATATCGATCCAGCGCAAGCCAGCTATTACCTCGGCCGTGAAACAATCACATTCAAATCAAAAGGCAGCTTAATCCGCAAAATCAGCAACAGCATTTTCGCGTTTCTGAACCGCAATGCCGGCCGGGCCACGATATTTTTCCGCATCCCGCCCAACCGAGTGGTCGAAATGGGCGCGCAGGTTGAAATCTAGCTGGTATTTACGTCGAAATAATTTCTCAACATCGCTTAGCGATCGCTTCAGCCAATTGCCTGGGCAGGGTCCTCTGCGCCATGTGAGGGTGCCGGAATTGACCTTTAACGATGATGGCAGAATTCAGACGTTGCAACCTGGCGGAAAATAATGCTTAAATAGCGCTGGCGTAAGGAATCCATGGCAGGGATCAGCCAGCAAGAAAGCTATAGTCTATGATGCTAACAAGACGATCTGTGGTTCATTTGGGTTGCTCCGCTGCTATACTGGGCATGGGGGGAACAGGACAAAAATTATTCGCAGAAGCGCCAACAAATGCCAAAACATATGCGGATGACATAACAATTTTGCGCGAGGCGCTTACCGCGCTCCACCCCGGTCTTTATCGTTATCTTTCACCGCGGCAAGCCGATGCAGGCATAAAGGCGCTGGAACGCAGTTTTGTCAATGCACCCGATCTGGCTCAACGCTATCTTGCCCTTTCCCGCTTCCTTGCCAGCATCCGCTGCGGGCATAGCTACGCCAATTTTTACAATCAAAGCGAAGCTGTTCAAACGGAGCTGTTCAAACGAAAGACGCGTCTGCCTTTTGCGTTCCAATGGATCGAATCCGCGATGGTGGTTACCGCCGATCATGGCAGCGGCATTGCCTTACAGCCTGGAACGCAGGTGCTGCGCATTAACGGCGTGCCTTCGAAAAAGATACTGGCCGCACTCCTGCCCTATGTGCGGGCTGATGGACATAATGATGCCAAACGCCGGGCATTATTATCCATTTCTGGATATGAAGATTTTGAAACATTCGATGTTTTTCACGGGCTGATTTACGGCGCGCCCGCCAACGGGATGCATGAAATTGACATGCTATTGCCCGCAGGCCAACGAAAAATAGCGATGATACCCGCGATTTCATATGAGGACCGGCAATCATATCGCCGATCAAAAGCGGTGAAGGCTGATGAACCGTTATGGCAATGGGACATGCGGCCAGACGGCATTGCGGTTTTGACGATGAATGATTGGGGAACGTATAACAGTAACTGGGATTGGCGGGCATGGTTGAACGATCGGCTGAACACGCTTGAAAATGCGCGCGGATTGATTGTTGATATCCGCGCTAACGAAGGCGGCGAAGATTGTGGCGATGAATTGATCGCCCGCTTTGCGAAGAACAATGTGCCATTGACCGACGAGATAAAGCTCGTTAGCTACCGAACAACGCCCAAGGCAATCGATCCTTATCTCGACACATGGGATGACAGCTTCAGGACATTGGGCGAAGGCGCTACGCCCCATGACACACGGCTTTTTGCGTTGGCGCGGAGCCAGGAAGAGACACGCATTGCACCGCGCGGCCCGCGTATTGTTGCGCCGATGATAATACTCACCGGGCCGCAAAACAGCTCTGCCACTTTCCGCTTTTCCTCCCTTTGCAAGGGAGCGGGTTTTGCGACGCTGGTGGGTGAGCCGACCGGCGGTAATCAGCGCGGGATCAATGGCGGCCGGTTCTTCTTTGTGAGATTGCCTGCATCTGGATTAGAATTTGATTTGCCTTTAATTGGCTTTTTCCCCAAAAATCGGGCGCCAGATAAAGGGATTGAGCCGGATTTCTTGGTCAAAACAAAGCCAGCGGATATAGCAAATGGACGCGATGTGATTATGGAGACAGCATTAAATCTGCTTAAATCCAAATAGCATTGCGTGTAATGGCGCAATGCGTCCTAGAACCAGACAGGCTCATTTCCTCCCGAACAATTTCTCCACATCGCCCAGCGCGAGTTTCACCCATGTAGGCCGCCCGTGATTGCACTGGCCTGAATGCGGCGTGACCTCCATTTCGCGCAAAAGGGCATTCATCTCATCCACGCGGAGCACCCGCCCAGCCCGTACGCTGCCATGGCATGCCATGGTGGAAGCGACCAAGTCGATCCGCTCTTTCAGCGACAATGCCTCGTCATAGGCCGCCAAGTCATCGGCGAGATCCTCAATCAGCGCGCGGACATCACCCCCGCCCAGCACAGCTGGAGTAGCGCGCACGAGTATCGCAGCCGGGCCAAAGCGTTCAATATCCAGCCCGAAGTCAGACAGTTCCTCCGCCCGCGCCTCAAGCCGGTCGCAGGCAGGCTCGTCCAGTTCGACAACTTGCGGCATTAACAATGCCTGCGACGGCACTGCGCCGCCCGCCTGCGCCATGGCTCGGCGCATCCGTTCAAGCACCAGCCTTTCATGCGCGGCGTGCTGATCCACGATAACGAGCCCGTCCTCGGCCTCCGCCACAATATAGGTGTTGGCCACCTGCCCCCGCGCGATACCTAGAGGATGGCGCTTGCTTTCGGGCACAGCCTCATGCGCTTCGGCGGCGCGGCCCATCAACGGGGCGAGGTCTTCGCCTGTTATCCGGCCCATATCGGCGAAGCTGCTGCGGCTTTCGGCAAGCGACGAAAAAACCCCGCTTGGCGGGCGCGATTGATAGTGGCCAGAGGGTTCATAGGCCGGATGCGGCACCTGTCCCTGCGGCGTAAAAATATTGCCTTGCGGGTCCGGGATAGCTGCAATTTCCTCGCGCTGCCAATTGACCTCGGCGGCGCGCTGCACGCTGCGGAAACCGGATTGGTCGAGCGCGTGGCGCAGGCCCGATACAATCATGCCTCGGATCAAATTGGGCTCACGAAAACGCACCTCGGTCTTCGCTGGGTGGACATTCACATCAACCTCGCTTGGCGGCAGGTCAAGGAATAGCGCGACAACCGCATGCCGGTCACGCGCGAGCATTTCGGCATAGGCGCCGCGCACCGCACCGATCAGCAGCCGGTCCTTCACCGGGCGACCATTCACGAACAGAAATTGATGATCGGCAATGCCGCGATTAAATGTCGGCACGCTGGCAATCCCGCCCAGCCTGACGCCTTCGCGTTCATAGTCGAGCGCAACGCTGTTATCCGCCAAATCCTTCGATGTCAGCGCCGCGACCCGCGATGGGCGGTCCATATCGCCCTGCACCTGCAACGCCCGCCTGCCATCATGCTCCACGGTAAAACCAATATCAGGACGCGACATGGCCAGCCGCTTCACCACATCCATCGCCGCGCCATATTCGCTGCGCGCCGAGCGTAAAAATTTGCGCCGCGCCGGGATTTTGGCGAACAGATTTTCTACCCGTATCTTTGTCCCCGGCGGGATTGCCGATGGTCCTTCCTGTGCCAAGACGCCGTGATCAACCACCCGCCGCCAGCCATCTTGACCGCGCACCCGGCTTTCGATGGTCATCATCGACACGCTGGCAATGGAGGGCAAGGCCTCACCGCGAAAGCCCAATGTTTCAACCAGCTCAATCGCCTCGTCGGGCAATTTCGAGGTCGCATGGCGTTCCAGAGCCAGCGCTATGTCGTCGCTGCGCATACCGCAGCCATCGTCGATCACCTCAATCAGGTCCAAACCGCCGGCAGACAGCCGGATTGCGATATTTGCGGCACCAGAATCGATTGAATTTTCGATCAGTTCCTTTAACGCACTGGCCGGTCTTTCCACCACTTCACCGGCTGCGATGCGGTTGATGAGTATCTCGGGGAGTCTTCTTATTGACATATCGTTAATCCTAACCCAAGTGGGCGTCGCAAGCGACTCCTAATCGCCCTGTCCTGCTAGGTTTGATCCGACAAATATCTGTTTCGAAAAACAGCAATTTCCGCTAGGACAGCGCGATTGGACGGCGCTTAATTTGACCAAGTCTAGACAGGGGCCGCCCGCTCCTGCAAAAATTGATGGATTATATATGTTTAATAAGTTTTTCCGCTTTGCTTCCCAAGATATGGCAATCGACCTCGGCACCGCCAACACGGTCGTTTATGTCCGCGGCCAGGGAATTGTTTTGAATGAGCCGAGCGTTGTTGCGATTGAGACGCTGAACGGGATTAAGCGGGTAAAAGCTGTGGGCGATGATGCGAAGCTGATGATGGGTAAAACCCCAGACAGCATCGAAGCCATCCGCCCCCTTCGCGACGGGGTGATTGCCGATATTGACGTGGCTGAGCAGATGATCAAGCACTTCATCCACAAAGTGCACGGCAAACGCCGGATGTTCAGTTATCCCGAAATTGTCATTTGTGTTCCATCGGGATCGACCAGCGTGGAACGCCGCGCCATTCGCGATGCCGCATCCAATGCCGGCGCATCGGAAGTGTTCCTGATCGAAGAGCCGATGGCTGCGGCTATTGGCGCGGATATGCCGGTTACGGAACCCATTGGTTCGATGGTGGTCGATATTGGCGGGGGCACAACCGAGGTTGCCGTCCTATCGCTGCGCGGCTTGGCCTATACCACGTCGGTCCGCACCGGCGGGGACAAGATGGACGAAGCCATCGTGTCTTATGTCCGCCGCCACCACAATCTGCTGATCGGAGAATCGACTGCTGAACGGATCAAGAAGGATTTTGGCACCGCGCAGGCACCGGCCGACGGCATTGGCCATACCATTCACATCAAAGGCCGCGACCTTGTAAATGGCGTGCCCAAAGAGATTTCGATCAACCAAGGTCAAATCGCTGAAGCACTAAGCGAGCCGATTGGCACGATTATAGAAGGTGTGCGGATTGCGCTCGAAAATACTGCGCCTGAACTGGCCGCAGATATTGTTGACCAAGGCATCGTCCTGACCGGCGGCGGCGCGTTGATGGCAGGCCTAGACGAATTTATGCGTGATGAAACGGGGCTGCCGGTGACGGTCGCCGAGGACCCGCTTACCTGCGTAGCCATTGGCACCGGCAGGGCGATGGAAGACGAAGTCTTCCGGGGCGTCCTGCTGACCGCTTAACCGGCGCTGCGCCCCATGGCGCCGTCCAAAAACCGGCCTTCGGGTTTTTCCCGTAAAGCGCAATATAGCCTGTTCGCGGCCTATGTGCTGACGATTGCGGGCGCGGTTTTTGCGGGCCTATTGCTCGTCATTTCGGTCATTGACCCGACCGGATTTGCCGCGCTGCGTAAAATCGGCACAGAGGTGACTGCGCCGGTTGCCCGCGTGTTCGATAGTCTGCGCCGGTCGGTCAACGATCTGGGCAGCAACACATCTGCTTATTTTGACGCTGCATCAAAAAATGCTGCACTGACAAAAGAGGTAAAGGCAAACCGCACCAAGATTATCGAAGCGCGGGCGGTGAAGCTTGAGAATAAACGGCTGCGCGCTCTGTTGCAGCTGAAAGAGACGGAGACGGGCCATATCGCCATTGGCCGGCTGATTAGCAGCAGCGCGAGCAGCAGCAGGCGCCTTGCGACCTTATCCATCGGCGCAAATTACGGCATCGAAACCGGACAGCCGGTGCGCGGTCCCGAAGGGCTGATCGGCCGGATTGTTGAGGTTGGCCCGACGACTGCGCGCGTTCTGTTGATCACCGATGCGGGCAGTCCGGTTCCGGTCATGCGGATCGCCGATGGCATAGCTGCATCAGGCGAAGGAACCGCCAATGGCATGGTCATGATCCGGCCGGTCAACCTAGGCATTAACCCATTCAAAATTGGTGATATAGTTGTCACTTCTGGTAATGGCGGCCTGTTTCGACCCAATATCCCCTATGCCAAAGTGGTAAAGATTATCCCCGATGGCGCATTGGCCCGCCCGCTCGCCAACCCTGCTTTCACGCCCTATGCCATGGTTCTGCCGATTTATGAGCAGGAAGCGATGGAAACGCTGGCCATCCCGGGTGACCAACCTATGGCGCCGGGCGAAGCGGCAGAGGCTCCGGAATGAAACGGGCAGATAACAGGTTAAAAAAACGCCCGATCAGCCGATTGACCAAAAGCCCGATTGCGGCATTTAAACGTCCGGGGCGAACCTATGAGTCGCGGCTTTACCGGGAACAATCCCGGCTGTCGATGATCGCCATTCCCATTGCCTCTGTGCTGCTGGGGTCAATGGTCACTGCAATGCCCATCATTGAAAGCCAGCCGATATTGCCACCATTTGGCCTGATGATATTCCTTGCTTGGCGGCTGCTGCGTCCCGGATTATGGCCGATGTGGGCTGGCCTGCCCTTTGGCATGTTTGACGATATATTCAGCGGACAACCATTTGGCAGCGCCGCATTGATATGGTCGCTGATCATGATCACGCTCGAAATTATCGACATCAGGGCGGTTTGGCGCGACCATTTGCAGGACTGGCTGATTGCGTCCTTCATGATGGTCCTTGCCCTATTCGGCGGGCTTTTATGCGCTGGCCTCGTATTTAAGGCGCGTCCGGATGCGATCGTGCTATTGCCGCAGATCCTGCTATGCTTGCTGTTATATCCGTTAATAGTAAGAATTGTCGCGCGGCTTGACAGGTGGCGGCTATCGACATGATAATGGCCCTGTCATGAAATCTCCCAAGCCGGTTTCTTCTGCCCAGCAAAATTTTACTTTCACGCGCCGAACCATGTTCATCGGCGGCGTGCAGGCGGCGCTTGGGCTCGTGCTGTCCGCTCGCATGGCCTATATTGCGGTGGCGGAAAATGAAAAATATAAGCTATTGTCGGAAAGCAACCGGGTTAATCTGACGCTTATTCCGCCGCGCCGGGGCTGGTTTATCGACCGTTACGGCAAGCCCATCGCCACCAACCGCGCCGATTTTCGGGTCGATTTGATCCCTGAACGTGTGGTCAATAAAGAAAAAACCGTTGCTACGCTGAGCAAGCTGTTGAACCTGTCGCAGGATGCCACCGAACGGGTCAGCCGGGAATTGAAAAAGGCAAAGGGGTTTCAGCCAATCCAAGTGGCCGACGGCCTAGATTATGATAGCTATGCCAAGGTCAGCGTGCGTTTGCCCGAACTGCCCGGTGTATCCCCGCGGCAGGGTTTTTCCCGCTATTATCCCAGCGGCCCGGCCGTCGGTCATTTAATCGGCTATGTCGGCGTTGTATCGGCCGAAGAATATCAGGAGCGACGCGATCCCCTGTTGATCACGCCAGGTTTCAAAATCGGTAAGGCCGGACTTGAGAAAAGTTATGAGGAACAATTGAAGGGGACACCCGGCGCAAAAAGGGTGGAGGTGACCGCACGCGGTAAAATCGTCCGTGATCTTAGCACCAAAGGCGATATTCCGGGCGACCCAGTGCAGCTGACGATCGACATTGATCTCCATAATTATGCCGCCCGGCGTTTGGGACAAGAATCGGGATCGGTGATAATTTTTGATTGTTGGACCGGTGATCTATTGTGCATGGTGTCCATGCCGAGCTTTGACCCCAATAGTTTCTCGGATGGCATTGGCTCGCTCGAATATAAATGGCTGCGCGAAGATGATCATATCCCGCTGCTCAATAAATCATTGCAGGGGCTCTATCCCCCCGGATCGACTTTGAAACCGATGGCTGCGGTCGCTTTCCAAAAACATGGTATTGACCCCGATGAAACCGTATTTTGCGGCGGGGGTTACCGGCTTGGCAACCGTGTGTTCAAATGCCTCGGCCATCATGGCACGATGAATATGCGCAATGCGATCATGAAAAGCTGTAACACCTATTTCTATTCGATGGGCAACCGCGTTGGTTATGACGCAATCGCGCCTGTGGCCCGCGAGTTTGGACTGGGTCAGGAATTTGATCTGCCTTTCCAATCGCAATATTATGGCACCATCCCCGATAGCGAATGGATGAAGCGCAAATATGATAAAGAGTGGGCCCGGTCAGATACGCTGAATGCCGTGATTGGTCAGGGCTATGTGCTGACCAGCCCGTTGCAGCTGGCGGTTATGGCGGCGCGAATTGCATCGGGGTTAAAGGTCGATCCCCATATCCTTTATAAAAAGCGTAAAGCCGCGCCGCACTTGCCTTTTCCTGAGGAACATTTGGCGGTGGCGCGCGATGGTATGGATTTGGTCGTCAATGGGGCAGGCACAGCGGTGCGGAGCCGCCTTGATATCCCCGATGTGAAATTGGCGGGCAAAACCGGTACGGCGCAGGTGCGAGCTATCACCGGCAGTTACCGGGGCAAAGGCGGGCTTTGGAAGCACCGCGACCATGGTCTGTTCGTATGTTTCGCGCCGGTGGGAAACCCCCGTTATGGCGCGTCGGTTGTTATCGAACATGGGATGGGAGGCGCACGCGCTGCGGCTCCGGTGGCCAAGGATGTGCTGACATTCCTCTATGACCGGGAACAAGCGATGGCGACGCTTGAATCGCTTGAAGCAGGCTGGGGCGGCACACCGGAACAACGCATGGCGCGTTCGCTCGCTGCCTTTACCGCAGCCAGCAATGGACCAAGCAAAGCCGACAGCGAAGCCGCGCAGAAAAAAGAGGCCGACCCGATATGACACGCGGCATCATTCCTGCCCCTATCGCCTCGCTGCCTTGGCGTCTAATCCTGCTGTTATTCACCATGACCAGCTTTGGCACTATGGTGCTTTATTCGGCGGCCGGCGGAAGTTTTCAGCCATGGGCCGGGCAGCATATGATCCGCTTCCTCGTTTTTCTGGCGATGGCCATTGTAATGTCCCGGTTTCCATTGGATTTTTGGAAAAAACTCACCTGGCCGATTTACGTTGGTACTTTGGCGATGCTGTTCATTGTGGAAATGATCGGGCAAGTTGGCGGCGGCAGTCAGCGGTGGATCAACATCGGATTTATGACGATCCAGCCGTCTGAGCTGATGAAACCAGCGGTCGTGCTTGCGGCTGCATGGTTTTTTGACCGGCTACCGGCGACAAAGATTAACAGCTTTGACGCAATATGGCCGCTTGGCCTGCTCATTGCCCTACCCAGTGCGCTGGTGATCCTGCAACCTGATTTGGACTCTTCCATCGCCTATATTTTCGGTGTAGCCGTCGTCGGCTTTCTGGCGGGCTTACCGCTGATCTATTTTTTGGGGGCTGGCGGCGCATTAGCGGTCCTTACGCCGCTCGTCTATTTTTTCGGGATGAAGGAATATCAGCAAAATCGCGTTTTGATATTCCTGGATCCAGAAAAAGATCCGCTAGGCGCAGGATACCATATCACTCAATCGAAAATTGCGATTGGTTCGGGCGGTATATTCGGCAAAGGTTTTGGCAATGGCACGCAAAGCCATTTGGATTATTTGCCCGAAGGTCACACCGATTTCGTCTTTGCCACCATGTCCGAGGAATGGGGCCTGATGGGCGGGCTGTTCACGCTATTCTGCCTGTTCCTGCTGTTCCGCTGGGGCTTGCGCGTCTCTATGGCCAGCAAATCCCGTTATGGGCAGCTGGTGGCGGCCGGGCTGACTTGCACGATATTTTTCTATGCGGCGATTAACCTGTTGATGGTGGTGGGATTTGCACCGGTCGCTGGCCTACCGCTTCCGTTTATGAGCCATGGCGGCAATAATATGCTGACCATGATGCTATGCATTGGGATTATCATGTCGATTGAGCGGCATCCAGGATCCCGCCAAGGCAAATTCGCAGGATAGCAGCGCCGCAGCCCTTGACATTGACCGTATAAAGCACCAAATCCTCGGTCGTAGCGGAATGATGTGATATCATGTCTGCTCCTCAAAAAATGTGGACGCTTAGCTCAGTTGGTAGAGCAGCTGACTCTTAATCAGCGGGTCGTGGGTTCGAACCCCTCAGCGTCTACCATTTCTTTCAATGACTTGGATCGGGCGTGTGGGCTATTTAGTTGATCGGGGTCCCGATTGGGCACCAGAGACCGATATGAAAACTCTAGGCTAGAAATCTAATCATAGATCGATTTCACAAGGTGTTCACACACGCGCGCGGAATGTCATTGGTTCCAATTTAAGTGCGATAATTGGATCCCCAGAAATCACAAAGAGCTTTGGGCCTTTGGCAAACCGAAAAACGCGGTATAGGCAATAATTGTCAACCTTGTCGCGCCACACCTCAAGTTCGTTCACAGAAATGTAGAATGGTGTTGCTTTACCCCCATTTGTTGTCTTCACTTCGATGTGAAACTTGGTTCCATCTTCCTGAAAAGAAAGGATGTCATACCCCAAGCCATCGCCAATCTCTTTGGATACCCATTCAACCTTTTGGGCAAGGTCATCTCTTCCGGTGCGGACCAACCGTGCTTTTTCATATTCCACAACGAATTGCTCGCCTTGGAAACCGAGCTTTCTGTTTTTGGCATCTTTCTTGGCGTGATCTGTCTTGGCAACTTTTGAGCCAGCTTTAGCCTTCTGCGGCTGTTTTGATGGCTCAGGCTGATCTTCCAAAAGTTCCTCAAAGGCCTCGACTATATAGGCTGCAATGCTCGCCAGATCTGAATTTGTTTCATCATCCAGCGACGACATTTCATCACTGGGCGAAACTTGATCACCCGTCTCACCGGGCGGCATCGCGTCACCTTCGATCTCGGGTGCATTGTTAGAATTGTGCAGAGACTTTTGAATCGCTTTCCAAATTTTCGGGGCATTCTCAATGTCAGTTTGCTCTGCAATTTTATTGACAAGCTCGAGCAGCTGCTCTTCATAATTGTCCCACTCAGTGATCAGATCGCTATGCTCGGAGAATTGCTCAGCAGCCACTCGAAAAATGCCCGGATTTGCTCTCGACTCTGCAATATCTTCAAAAATCGATGTTAGAAGATTAGGCTTTCCCAACGCAGCTAATTTCTGATCGACCTTCGTGAACTCGGCTATAACATCAAATCCGGCGGAGCGCATTGCTCGCGAATAAATCCCACGCTGTGCTTGGGCCCAAAACAAGGCAGCCTTCGCTTTGGCTATCTCATTAATGTTAATTTCATTGTTCGATACAATTTCAGGAATATCTTGCAGATTGAATTTCTTATTTGGTTTATTCTCAAAATCGAATAGAAGTTCGTTCACTGACGATCTGTCAATATAGGGTTGTAAGATCAGGTTGCGGTCGGCACTATCGAGCGTGTTGATCACCGCTCCTGACAGATAGCGCAACTCGTTATCGGTTAGCTGCTTGCCAAGCTGGAGTTCGAGCTGCGCTTTTATTGTTGCCATAAGAGATGCTGTGACGAACCATCGATCATTAGCTTTAAAGCCAACATGAAGAATTTGGCTACATGCCAGCAAGTCGAGTGCAGCATCAAGTTCAGCCGTTTCTCCATCGCGCCACGCGCGCCCAACAATATACGAATAATTACCGAGCGTTGTCAGCGGAAGCTGGCCATCGATAACCGCAGCCCAGCCAAGCGGAACCCCGACCGATCCAGCTTGTGCCCTAACCAAGCGACCGGTTAGTAAGCCCAAATTGTATCCTTCTAGCGCACGCGTACGGGTTCCAGACGACGAAGCGCCTAAAGTTTCCTGAAAGCCTGTGCTCAGCCTATATTGCGGAGGCGGAACCGACGCCAAGGGCCCTTCGACCCAATCAACCAGGTCGCCACTAACAAGCTGGTCGGTATAGGAATATAAGAATTGACTGCTGACCATGCCCCACCCCATTTGCCGGATGGCTCAGATTGGCATCATAGATCGATTTAATCTACGAGTTTTTATTCTTGGTCAGCTCGACGACATGCTCAATGTCAATTTTTCCACCGCGATCACCTCGAGGAATTGAGGTGCGATGATCTTTGATTTTGTAAGTAAAATAGCCAGACCAGTCAAAACCCAGCATTATCGCGATCTCTGCAATGATTCGGTGCGTTTCAATCTCCACGCCGCGTAATCGACTATTGCCGATTATTAGATAATATTTGCCGTCCTCGGTCAACGCTTGCTGTACGGAACTTAAATTTTTCGCCATATCATCGAAATATGCAACAGCAGTTCCAAACCGCGCATTATCCAACTCAAGCAAGCGACCAAATTTGCTTCGGCAAAGCTCGTCTATCCAATTTTCAACAGATTGATGACGCCGTGAAGCTTCTCCCAACTGCAAAGATTTTGTCTTTTGTAGCGATGCGTCGTCACAAGTTCCAATCCAGGCACTCTCAAGCTTGATGCAGCGCGTATAGTCCATCGCGTTAATATATGGCGGTGACGTGATCGCGAGATCGATAGGAGCTTCCGCCTCAAAGGCGGTCGCATCATGGCCCAGCCACTCAATCGCACAAAAATCAGTAGGATCGAGTTTTTCAATTGCATTAAGGTACTGCCGCGCAACTTTTTGAAATTCCGGAATGGTAGGCTTGATCTGCTTGTCATATTTGGTCGAGATATATGGCTTGAGAGACTGTCGCTCAGCTTTTGAACAGGCTCGAATAATGTCACCAAAAGCCGTGAGAAGCAGATTATGCTCCGCTACGTCGAGCCCTAATCCAAAGAGATAACTTTTGAGCGACAGCAGTTCGTCGAAACTTTGTTCGGTGAACCAATATTCGATATTAGCCAGTGAAGGCCTTAGTTTGGGATCGCCGGCGACAGCGCCAGCCTTTTCAATATCATCCAATACTCGATACAAACGTTCTATCGATTGCCTACTCAGGGGAGTGGTGGAGGCCGTCGCAATAAGTCTCGCATAAGCATCAACTTCAACACCATAAACGGCATTCGCGAGGGTGCCTGCTTCGATAGCTGTCGTGCCTGACCCCATAAACGGATCAAGGACGGCAAAGTCGCGCTTTACTTCGGCAGTTTTCTGAAGGATCATTCGCGGCACAAAGGCAACGCTTCTACAGGGGTAACGTCCCCCCACATAATGTGGTGACCCTCTAAGCTCTCTACTCGACGGAAATTCAATATTGGCGCCCCAGGATTGAGACGAGATAAATCTTCTATCCAACATTCAAGCGTTCCTGATAACCACTAGGCTTTCACGCATGTATTTGCGATTGGCGCCCATATTTCGATACTGTTGTGACGAAGGAATGACCCCGCGATAAACTCGAATTCTGTCAATCGCATAGCCATGCTTGCGTGCGAGGTCAGCAAGTATTAGGTCAGTCGCTACCGTAACACCACCATAGAATGAATTTCCCACCACAAAGCCAAGAGGTGCGCCAGCCGCGAGCATGGGCTTTATTGCAACGAGGAAATGACCTAGATCCTGAAAATATCCAGATAGCATAGTTCCAATCTTCGGGGACCATAACTTCTGCTCCTCAATCTGAGGTTTGATGAGCCGATCAACCAAATCGGAACCGAACTCCGAATTGCGCGGATCCCAACTTGCATGTACGTGTGAACGCACAGACTGGGTCCGAAAGTCGGCTTGATCGTTTTTGTTTTGAAAAAAATCGCCCAGCCAAAGTTCCGACATATATATTTTGCTGTAATCGAAACAGTTTGCATAGGGAGGCGATGTCAAAACACATGAGATTTTTTCATCGAAAGCAAATCCACTTTCATTCAAAGATGATTTTAGTCGATATTCAGGCGGATTGAAAATACTGTCACTTTTGATATCTTCAAAGTATATTTCTAACTGACGAACTACGAATTGACGGATTTCGTCAAACGCTATTTCTTCGTTGGGCGGTCGGGAAAATTTCTTCTTTCGCTTGACCCCATTTCCGGCTTTACGATGAGTAGAAAAAGGCTCGATCGCACCGAGAAATGCAAGCTTGATGAGCGATGCGACAGAGGCATTGGAAACGTCTCGATAATATGCCTTGACCCTTAGCAGCGCAGCTAAGTGCTCTGGGTAAAAGTAGCTACAAACTGTCGCATTTTCCGGCTGAGTAGCCATTTTCCGCAGCGGCACACTTTTGAACTCCTCGATTGCCAGCCTGAACAGAGCAAGTTCGGATTCATCAAGCACAAGAGCTTTTGTGCGAGCAATAAAGGTTGTCAACGCGCTCACATCAAAACCTATCGCTGGTCTACCCATGCCAGCAGCCACCAAAGCTGTGGTGCCAGAACCGGAAAACGGATCAAAAATGATGCCTGTTTCATGTGCAAACTCACCGATAAATTCACGCACAAAACTGGGGGAGAACCCTTCCTTATACGGAAACCACCGGTGCCTTGAAACTTGCATTGATTCGATAAAGTTCACTGCCGACCTATAGGTCGTTCGAGCATCTTCATTTTCGATAACGGTCTGGTTTTCAATAGCCGCGTAGCTGTGCAAAATTTCGCCGTATCGTGAAGCTGTTGCTCCAGAGTTCTTAGCAAAATCGATCATTGCGTTCACACCTTTCATTTGTTCACCCCAAAATCGACGCAGATGCCGGTACACACATCAGGCACTCGAACAACAAACTCTTTCGCCGTGTCGCTGGCGTGTATGGGACAGGTATGTCGTGCAGGCAATGGAAAGCTGGGTGAGCAGGGCATTTCGCCTGATCTTAATCAAACTATTTCGTGCAAAGCGTTTCCATCGACAGCCAGAGAGAGCACAATGATGGGCAGCGCCTGCTTCGGCAGGCCGCTTAGCACAATAGGGCAGCAGTGGAGCATTATCCCTGCGTTGAGATATCCAAATTAACGCCCAACTGCGGTACCGCTAAAGAACGTCTGTTACCGTACTCGACTGACATCTTACCTGCCCCAATCCACAGTATTTCGTTGAATAGCTAGCTTGAGAGACTCAAAGCCGCTACTTGCAGAGCCGGATTTTAGGCCTGAGACGTGGACGCTCTCGATGTATAATCCGGTCCGAAATGTAGGAGGCTTTCATGGGTGGCATCGGATCAGGTGCACGGCGATCAACACAGATTGGCAATGTCGAGGAAATGTTGGCACTCGACATTCGCGTTTTGCGGCGAATAGGCCTCGTTTGTCAGGGCGAATGTATCATCGACATCGTTTGCTGGACAATTAACGGCCTCAGTGCTGCTAGCGCGCGCCTTCGCGTCGATCTCAGCGACATTGAGCGTGGCGGCAGCATGACAATTTGGGGCGATATGCCCGATGGTGCCATCAAGCAGCATGTTGCCATCGAAATGATGCCAACACCGTTTGGCGGCTATCGTTGCTATTTCATCTGCCCGTTTACGGCGCGGCGATGTGAAGTGATCTATTATGCCAGAGGCCGGTTCGGCTCACGCGAGGCGCAACGGCTGAACTATGCGGTGCAGGGCATGAACGACGTTTCCCGCGCTCGCCGCAAGGCCGAAAAGCTGCGCAGCCGACTAGGCGGGCCGGGTGGTCAACCACGACCGCGAGGGCGCAATCGGATCGATACCGTGAGACGCCTTCACAATGCGGAGTATGAAGCGAAGACGCTATACCTTGATCGGCTGCGCGCCCTTGCGGACCGGTCTGGTTCCCCTCAGATGCCCGGCGAAAGACTGTAGCTCGCCCGAGATACGGATGTCCAAGTGTTTGGTCGCATCGACCATCTGATTCAATATCAGCGGGTCCTCCCAACGTTCCGCTTCTGACGTCGAGCTGCTGCGCTGTATAGCCGAACCAAAGAGGCACCTTCTATGGCCAGCGCTTCTGCCCGAAGATCTATGTCGCCTATTGGGATTGATCCTTCTGCCATGGCGTGCATCAGATCGTTGCGCGCATCTTTCCACGCGTTAAGCCGCGTATACTCGAAATTGGCGGCCAGCGAAGAATCTGATGCTGCCCTAGTTTGCAGAGCACCGATTTTTGGTCCCATCATTCGCATGCTTGGATTTCCGCCACTCGACTCGAGCAATGATATCAATCGATCTTCAAGAAGTGCATACGCATACCAAGAAGCCTCAAGAAAATATCGGCAAGCAATCGCTGCTTCCAATCGCGCGATCATCTCTCGATAAATTACAAACTTGCCCACTTTTACCTCGAATCTGGGATTTGGCCTGACACGCCGTCCCGACCCGTCTTAATGGAAAGGTCGTTCAACACCCAAGGAGTAAACGACATGACCGATACGACGATCCCGACCGTCCCTGCCCCAGCTGTAAAGGTGCAACCCGATGCTGGGAAGAAGGCGACCGCTGCCAAGGACGCCCCGAACATGGTCACACTCGACCAGCTCGCCCGCGAAATGAAGATGACACCGCGTGACGCCCGTTTGCTGCTTCGGCTCGCTGCGAAGCAGACCAAACTCTACCCGACATTAGGCAAGGATCACATCGCCCGCCAGCCATGGCAGTGGACGCCGGGATCGAAAGCGCTGGAGGAAGCCCGCAAGGCTCTGTCTTCCACCCCTGCGGTATAACGCCCACTTTCCAAGTTTCCATGTTTTCACCACCGACGATGACGCAAAAAAAAATGCCGGAAGCCGCATGTATTCGTGTGAAAGCGACACATTCAACCCCCGGCATGAAAACTTGGAATCTTGGAAAGTAGATCAGCCCTCAGGCGGGATTGACCAGTACCACCGGCCATCCTCGCCCTTGGCCTTGATCACGCCCAAGGCGTCCGCTGCACGGTTTAGAGTCGAGGAACCTATTCCTCGCGCTTCAGCGTCAGTTTTGAGCGCCTTCACCGGCTTAGGTCCATCTGTGAGACGCTCTGCCAGATATCCCTTAGCGTCTTCCTGCTCATTTTGGACTGGTCCACGTTTAGCTAACGGTTCGGAAAAAAAGGTGTCAGCATCGATATCCTCAAAACGGTCGAAGGTAATCTTCGGCTGTTCGCCTTTGCGTCCATCGGCATCGCCCATGGTAAAGAGCATAGCTTGACCTTTTTCTGAGTTTGCCTTGAAGTGGAATACGATAAAGCCGCGCACACCGTCCCGGCGTCGGGCTAACCCCCATTGACTGCGGGCAATACCAACAAAGTCGGTTGCACCTATACCTTTCTTCATCGCCCTGTCTTGCGGGCCTTTGCCAAAGTGCCTGACGGTGATGATCGCGCACCGCTGTCTTTCGGCAATCTCGACTAGCTTTTCCATGAAGCCCCGGACTTCAATGTTGTTGCTGGCATCAACGCCCGACATGAAAGCCTGTATTGGGTCGAGGAAGACCAGCCGAGGCTTGTGCTTCGCAATTTGCGCCTCCAACCAATCGACCATTTCCTGCGTCAGCTGGAAGCGGCGCGATTGGATGAACACCCGCGATAGGTCGGCCCCGTTTGCCTCGAGCCGCTTTCGAATTACTGCACCGGGCAGATCTTCGAAATTAAACAGGAAACAATTGGCTGGCGGCATAGGATCGCCGTTGGGCAATAGATCGCCTTGACTAACGCGAGCGCAGACCCAGACACATAGCTGACTCTTCCCCTCCCCCGGGTCGCCGTCAAGCAATCCAACAGTTCCAGCGCAGATATAGGGATACCAAATCCAATCCAACTCTTCCTCTGGCACTTCCGAAAACGGCACCAAAGTAGGCCATTCCTTACCGGGTTTTTTTGATATGCTACGGGCGATGGATCGCAGTTCGCTGTCCGGCAATGGGTCATCGGAAAGCGCGTCGTTTGCAGCGCGCAGAGTATCCAATATCGCTTTACTAGGAGCACCAAGACGACGCAAATAGCCCGCCCAACCTGTCAAAATGGTATTTCGCTGACCTTTCGGGATTAGCGACGTGTTGTTGGCAGTTTTATCTTCTGGTGGCTCTGCTGCAATACTGGCGACGTTGTCGGGCAAGTCCGCAATCGGTTCATCTTCCCACACCGCGTAGATAGCCCCGGACGCATGTCGCGACCCCGGCCCGACCACATAAGAACCGGGACCACTCTTGATATCCAGCTTACTGCGCACACCGTTCCGCGCATGCATCTCGCCCCGATAGTAGTAGTGGAAGCCGCGCGCGGTTTTCACGGTAAAGGTCGGCGGCGGACGATAGCTAGACCGGAACGCCTGCAAAGCAGCCTTGCTGTCGCAGTCGATTACGGCAAGCCCTTTGGTCGCGATAGCATAATTCATGTTCGGATACTTGCGATGCCAACGCCTGATCGTTTTCAGGTCGATCGTGGCGTCCTTGACCCCGTGGGAAACCAATGAACTGATCGGATGCTTGCCGGGGCTTGTGCATTTATCGACGCCACATGTGCAGCAGCCATCAACAATACCGTGGATTGGCAGGACAGGAATTTCCTGCCCTGCGAACCATTGCATCATACCCAAAACGCTGGCGCTCCTATCAAGCTTAATGCGCAAAGTCTCAGTCCTCATTGCCCCTCCTCCTTACTCGGCGAGTAGTTTTCCTCCAGCCACGCTTCGGCAGCGGCCATGTCATCCTCGGATTCCACCTCGAATAGAAATACACGTTCCCACTCGCGCCCGGTTTCGGGATCATGCATAGGTCGGACGAAGGCGACGATTACCGCCCCTCCTTCAGTCCCTTTATGTGCTGGTCCACCTCCTCGGCCAGCCAATGGGTCTTTGCGCCTACCTTTACCCTTTTGGGCCATAGGCCTTTGGCTTCGAGCCTTAGCAGTGTCGAATTGTGAAGTTTTACGCCGCGAGCGCGAAGGCCGGCGTGAACGATTAGGATTAGATTGGTCATTCATAAAAGCCCTTTCTGTTGGAAAGAGCCTTCCAAATATACGCGGCACGCGGCGGCGCACCACAATTCTCATTGTAACGAAATTCTCAAAAGTCAGCCGACTTCGCGTGCTGCAACACGAGCACCGTCGACAAGTCGATACCGCGAAGATTTGGGCACTGCGTCGTCAAGCATCGGTTCATGGGTCTTGATGTGTTCAATGACCACTCCAGTTTTCACCATTCCCGGGTTTGCTTGCCAAAATGCCATGGCAGCGAAAAAGTAGTCTGGATATTTCTGCGGCCGCCCCATCCGCGGCAGTGGAGGATGGTCCGCTTCATAGACCCGCTTGAAGGAAGTGATGTCCGCAACGGCCTCAATCATTGCCCCGTCGACCAACTCGACCAGCCCACGCCCTCGCGATGATTGCTTGGATGTCGAATACAAAGGGTAAATCAACCACACCAACGATGGCGAAATCCGTTCTGAGGCCTCCACACGGCCATAGGGATACAGCGGCAATACCCCTTCGCGTGCATAGCGCGAAAGCTCAAACAGGGTCTCCCACGCGCCACTATGGACTTTGCGCGAAAACTTGCTTCTCTGGCCGGGTAGTGCTGCCGAAACATGGCTAGGAGACCAATCCCGAACCATTCGCCGCCCCAATTTCTCAAAAGGATCAATCAAGTCAACTGGACCATCACTCTCCAAGGCCATCAAGAAAACTCCCCCACTTGTCGAGTGCGGCCCGCCGCTCGGCGTCATAGCCATAGCGATTGTATACCGCAGCGACGCCAGAAATCGTCCCTGAAATGTGGTTGAGTACCTTCTCGACCACGTGCGGCGCGATCCCGGCCCTTGCCATGCCGGATGCGGCAGTGCGGCGAAGGTCATGGAAACGCCAATCCGAAGTCTCGGAATGTTCGTGGATGTGTCGCAGCGCCTTGCTGAACCCACTTATCGGTGAACGCCGCGTTGTGGTAAACACCCAATCGCAATCGGCGAAGCGAGGAACTTCGGCCAGCAACCGCAATGCAAAGTCATTCAGCGGGACAACGTGCGGTTTTCCGTTCTTGGACAACTCCGCTGGAATCACCCAATGCTCAGCGACTAGGTCTATTTGGCTCCACTTCATCTGTGACACCTCGCCTCGCCGTTGCGCGGTTGCTAGCAGCAAGGGCACGAATTGACCAAAGGGATAAGCCTCTTTGGCACAAGCACGCAACATCGCACGAATTTCGTCATCCGTTAGCACACGATCCCGCGCCTGTTCACGCGTGGGCGGCTTGGTTCCCATGACGGGCGATGCATCTACAATACCGCGCTCCATGCACCAGTTAAACAGCTTGCGTAGATTAGAATGGATGCGGTTGGCCTGATAGGACGCGCCGCGTTCGATAGCTCCGTCCATCAATTCGAGAATGTCGTGGCGTTTGATCTCGCGAATGTCGCGTTGCCCATACACAGCGACGAACTCGCGCCCAAGGATGCGTTCCGCCTCTTTCCAACTGCGATTGCGCGGGCGGGCATATTGGCGGATGAAATCAGCGCAGATGGACTCGACGTTCATTCCAAGCTGGCGACGACGCGCGGCGGGATCGATCCCGTCATCTACCAATCGCAAGGCTTCGATAGCTTTGCTGCGTGCTTCGGCAAGGGAAATGCGGGGATGAACGCCAATAGGCAACCGTCGCTGCTTTAAGCCATAGCGATATTTAACAGTGAACACTTTCTTGCCGGTTGGGAACACGCGAAGGCTGAAACCCGGGCATAAGAGGTCATGGACCTCATACCGCTTTGCCTGAGGCTTAAATAATTCAATTGCCCTTATGCTGAGCGTTTTGCGCATATGCCGTTCCTTTCAACGGCGCATTAATAATCATGGATTTTCCCGAATCTCAAAGGAAATCCTGATCGTGGACGGGATGCTTCAGAAAACTATGCGCTGCTACATGAGCGACGACAACCGGGGGTGCTTAGAACCGAAATCCGGGCACGGAACGCGTACCAAGTGCCGCGCGACAGGCTGGGCATTTTTCGCTCTCACGCAATTTCGTTCAACTTTCTGGTCTAGAGCCGAGCCTCCGAAATATCGGTTCCCGCTGAGCATTGGAGAAATACGCCCATAAAAAATGTTGTTCCGCGTTGTTCCAAAAAAGCTTGACGCCCGATAAGTCACGACCTATCTCTGTTGCCACAACGTGGAACAACGAGGATAGCATGACCACTTACACTGCATCAAAATCACAGAGCCAAGGCCGTCCCGGCTGGAGTATAAACTTTCGTCATCCGCTGAGGCGTGATTCCAGAAACAAGCCGGGACTAAAAGTGCGGCGTGGGCTAGGCACCACATCTGCTGATGAGGCAGACGACCTTGTTCGGCAAATGAATGCGCTTCTTGGCGACGATCGTTGGTGGAGCATCACCCGTCGTGCTGAAGCGTTGGTTGAATTCGACAGCCGAGTGGTGGATGCCTTTTATGATGAAGTCGAACCGGCTCAAACAGATACTCGCGCCCTCCGTCAATCGCTGCTGCCGTTGCCCGGTCGTGAAGATGGCTATTCGCGCGTTTTCCTAGTCGGCACCACCGGCGCTGGAAAGACATCCTTGGTTCGCCAATTGATCGGCACCGACCCTGATGAAGATCGCTTCCCGTCAACTTCAACTGCAAAGACGACAATCGCAGACACCGAAGTCATTATCGCTCCTGGGAGGTACCAAGCTGCCGTCACCTTCTTTCCAGAAGCGGATACAAGAGGGGGCATTGAGGAGTGCGTTTTCAATGCATGTGCGGCAGTGCTGGAAGGCGACAGCGATGAGCGCGTTGTTGAAAGGCTGCTAAATCACCCCGACCAACGGCTGCGTTTGAGCTACATCTTAGGTGGCTGGAAAAAGCGAAAGGCGACCGAAGAAGTCGCAAGTGATGACGATTGGGATTTTGGTGACGGTGAATCATCAGGCATGCAGGGACAAGTCGATGACTTAGACGCTGTGCCGGAAGCCGATGCGGCAACTCATCAAGAACGACTGAAAGCATATCTAGCGCGGGTGATCGAGCTTGCGGAAACGGTTGCGAAACCTATTCTCGCCGAGCTTGAGATTTCATTTGATACCGCCAAACCTGACGAACAAGACGCTGCTTTGGAACTGATTGAACCGGAGCTTGGGCAGTCGTCGCTATTCAGCGATCTGGTGAATGACATTATCGACGACATTCTGACCAGAGTCGATTTAGTCGGCGCGGGGATGTTTGATCGGAAGCGGTCCGGCTGGCCGATCCAGTGGTCGTTTGAGACCGACAATCGAGATGAATTTATTCAGCAGGTCCGTTGGTTCTCCAGCAATTATGCGCCATCTTTCGGACGCTTGCTAACGCCCTTGGTCGATGGCGTCCGCGTGCGCGGTCCATTCGCCCCGACCTTCACTGACGATCTGCCCCAACTCGTTCTAATCGATGGGCAGGGGCTCGGACACACAGCAGATAGCACTGCCAGTGTCACGACCAAAATCACGCGCCGCTTTTCCGAAGTCGATGTGATCGTGTTGGTCGACAATGCAGAACAGCCCATGCAGGCCTCGCCGCTTGCTGTCCTATCGGCAGTCGGGACCAGCGGCCACTACGGCAAATTGGTTGTGGCATTCACGCACTGCGACCAGATCAAGGGCGATAATCTTCCCGGTCCAGCCGAAAAGCGTCAACACATTATGGCATCCGTTCGCAACGGCGTGGGATCGCTGAAGGAAGTCATCGGCGGAGGCGTCGCAAACTCTTTGTTGCGGGCCGTCGAAAACGACGCCTTCATGCTGGGTGGACTTCACAAGAACGCGGGCAAACTACCCGGAGCCGTCAAAGAGCTACGCCGCTTGGTCGAACGCTGCCTCAAGGCGGTTGCACCACCCAAGACGCCCGACGCCGCACCGGTCTACAACCTCTTAGGTCTCGATTTTGCGATCCAAGCAGCGACACAAAAGTTTCATGATCAGTGGGCCACAAGGCTAGGCCTTGCTGCCCGCTCCAATGTTCCAAAGGCCCACTGGGCGACGGTGAAGGCGCTTAACCGTCGTGTCGTCTTCGGCTTGGATAGCTATGGCTCTCTCCAGCCGGTCGCGGATGTCATCCGTGAATTGCAGACTCAGGTCTCACGGTTTCTAGACGCCCCGTCAAAATGGACCCGCGCGCCAATAGATGAGAACGAAGCTCAAGAGGCGCTTGCCAATGCGCGGCAGGCGGTATTTGCAACGCTCCACGACGTTGCCCGCACCCGTATCATCGATCAGGAACAACCTCAGTGGAATGCGGCATACGACTTGAGAGGGCCGGGATCGACCTTTGAACGTGCTGAAGAGATCAAGGGAATTTTCGATGATGCTGCGCCAGTGCCCGGTCCGGCAATGAAACCTAGTGCGATTGAATTTCTCAACGCGGTTCGCAAACTCGTGGCGGACGCCATTGAAAAGTCGGGTGGCAGCTTGGAGGGCAGTCATCCACATACATCGAAGGGAGATGGCTAATGCCGAAACTTTTAATCGAGTGGGGCATCAACGGGGCATCAGAAGCTGACAATTGGCTGCTACAGAGCACAAAAGCCTGCAACGCACTGCAAAAGTCCAAACCGCGCAATTGTGCGTCCCAAGCAATGAAATGCAACGAGTTACCACGTAATACCAAGAGCTTAAGGCCAACTCTTAATCAGCGGGTCACAGGTTCGAACCCTGTAGCGTCTACCATTTTCTGTTTTGGCATCCGATTTTAACCGCATATCGGCCCAACAAATCCTGCGCGTCAATTAACTGCATTTTAACCATCTAACGCCATTGTGGTCGCTGAAAACCAATCAGCAGATGGGCGAACAGGACCAGTATATGGATAATTTGCGGGGAATCGACCCTTTGGGCTCGGAAAATAATGCCGATGAGGCAGGCTATGTCAGCTTTGATTCCGAAGAAACCGAAGATGCAGCCATTGAAGCGCCGCCGGCCATTGGCACGGATGAGCGCCGGATGCAGGTGCGCGCCTATAATTTTTGGACCTCGCAACTGCATGACAAAAATTACCCCAGCATAGAAGAATTGCAACCCGAAATGGTTGAGGATTTCCGCGACTATAGCGTGCTGCTCGATTTCACATCGGGCATTGAAAATCCGTCGATCGAGTATCTCGGCAAGACCTTGCGCACCGAATGCGGTCTTGGCGAAGAGGTGAGCTATCTCGATGAAGTGCCCAGCCGGTCCTTGCTTTCGCGCATCACCGATCATTATCTGCAAATCATCGCCAACCGTGCGCCGATTGGTTTTGAGGCGGAATTCGTCAATGATCGCGGTCTGACCATCATGTATCGCGGTATCTTGCTGCCCTATTCATCCGATGATGACACGATTGATTTCATCTATGGCGTGATCAATTGGAAAGAGGCTGCACCGCGCGGTGAAAGCGCCGCTTTGGAACAAGAGATCAGCAGCGCGCTTCACAATATCGCCCCGCGCAAAGAACATGTGCCGGTTTGGGCCGATGGTCCCGCAGGCGACAATTTTGATTTGCCGCCATTGGAGCTGACCGGTTCTGACACGTTTGAATTGGGCGCCGAATTTGCAGAAGCGGCAGAACCGGATGAAGATTCTTCGCTCGCGGACTGGTTATATGCCGCTCGCAGCATCGCCGACACCGCAAAGGACGAAGATGCACGCAGCCGCGAAACTTTATACAAAGCCATTGGCCGCGCCTATGATTTCTCCCTGATCGCCGAAAAAAGCCCGGAAGACTATCACGAGTTGCTGGCTGATTCGGGTGTTAAAGTGCAGGAACGCGCGCCAATGACGCCGGTCGCCAAGCTGGTCTTTGGTACCAATTATGACAAAACCCGTCTCACCGAATTTGCGACTGCGCTCAATTATGCGCACCGCAATGCGGTACCGATGGGCGGCCTGTCGGACCTGATATCCAAACACGAAGGCGGCCTTAAAGGCATTGTGAAGGCCGAACGCCAAGCCCGAAAGGTGGCTAAGGGCGAGCATGTCAAACAAGTGTCCGATCCGCGCGACAAGCTGCGCAGCGCACGGCCTCGCGATATCACCGAATTTGCCGGGGAGGGTGATGAGTTTATCATTCTGGTCGCTCGGCGCGAAACCGATGGCAGCGTGGCCATTGTCGCACAGGTAGATGGCGACAAAGGATTGACCGAACGGGTGCTCGGTAAAGCCGCTTTAGACTGAATTAAATTGGGGCGTGGTTAGGCTATAGCCTGCGATCAGAGGGCCTAACCACATTGTGCGCGGTGGAGCAATTTTTGATCCGCCAGCACCAATGCCATCATCGCCGCAACCACCGGCGCGCCGCGTATCCCGACGCAAGGGTCATGCCGCCCCTTGGTCACAATATCGGTCGCCTGCCCATCGCGTGTGATCGTTTCCACTGGCGTCAGGATTGAGCTGGTTGGTTTGAACGCGACGCGGCAAATAACCGGCTGTCCCGTAGAAATGCCGCCCGCGATACCGCCCGCATTATTCGCCAAAAATTCGGGATGGTTGCTGCCTTCCATTGCGGGCCGCATCCGGTCCGCATTTTCTTCACCCGATAGCCGCGCCGCGTCAAAGCCAGCACCGATCTCAACGCCCTTTACGGCATTGATGCTCATCATTGCGGCGGCCAGCTCGCTATCCAATTTGGCATAGACAGGCGCGCCCCATCCGGCAGGAACGCCGCTCGCCACACATTCGACCACTGCGCCCAACGAGCTACCCGATTTGCGGGCATCATCGACCAGCTTCTCCCATCGTTTCGCCGCCGCTTCATCGGGGCAGAAAAAAGGATTCTGGTCAATTTGGGAAAATTCGAAATTATCCCTATCTATACGGTCGCCGCCAATTTCGCTGACATAAGCGGTGATTTCCACCTCGGGTATCGCCGCACGGGCAACCGCGCCCGCCGCAACCCGCGCCGCTGTTTCCCGCGCCGAGCTACGCCCACCGCCGCGATAGTCGCGAAAACCATATTTGGCATCATAGGTGAAATCGGCATGGCCGGGCCGGTATGCCTTTGCGACATCGCCGTAATCCTTGCTCCGCTGATCCACATTTTCGATCATCAGCGAAATGGGCGTGCCCGTGGTGCGCCCTTCAAAAACGCCCGATAAAATGCGGACTTGGTCCGGTTCCTGCCGCTGTGTTGTATATTTGCTGGTGCCCGGGCGCCGCTTATCCAAAAAGGGCTGAATATCCGCCTCCGACAGCGCAATTCCGGGCGGGCAGCCATCAACAACCGCGCCCAGCGCTGGCCCGTGGCTTTCCCCCCAGGTCGTAAAGCGAAAAACGCGGCCAAATGTGTTAAAGCTCATGTCAGTGCAATATCCGGCGCGTCTTCCTGTTTCATGCCGACGGTATGATAGCCTGCATCGACATGATGCGTCTCACCGGTCACACCTGCCGAAAGGTCGGACAGCAGATAAAGCGCCGCGCCGCCCACATCGTCAATCGTGACATTGCGGCGCAGCGGGGCGTTATATTCGTTCCATTTCAGGATATAGCGGAAATCGCCAATGCCCGATGCGGCCAGCGTCTTAATCGGGCCAGCGGAAATCGCGTTAACGCGGATACCTTGCGGCCCCACATCATTGGCCAGATATTGCACCGACGTTTCCAGCGCGGCTTTTGCAACGCCCATGACGTTATAATGCGGCATCACCCGTTCTGCGCCATAATAGGTCAGCGTAATCATCGCGCCGCCGCCCGTGCCGGTTTCGCGGTCATAGGCAGGCATCATCGCTGCCGCTCGTTTCGCCACGGCGGTAAAACTATAGACGCTGATATTCATCGTCATCAAAAAGTCATCAAGGCCTACATCATAATATTTGCCGCGCAAAGCCTCTTTATTGGTAAAACCAATGGCGTGAACGACAAAGTCGATAGTCGGCCATTTTGCGGCAAGGTCGGCAAAAGTCTTATCGAGATTGGCCATATCCGACACATCACAATCAAGCAGCATATCACATCCCAGCTGCTCGGCGAGCGGCTTGACCCGCTTTAACATCACTTCGCCTTGATAGCTGATGGCAAGCTCTGCGCCTGCTTCTTTCAGCTTTTTCGCAATGCCCCATGCCAGCGACTTATCATTGGCCAGCCCCATGATCAGGCCGCGTTTGCCTTGCATCAGCTTTGTCATATTCCATCTAACTCCAATTTACGCATCAATATTTTTATCGCCATTTTGCCTAGCCGTTTCGGTGGCATTGGCCAAAGCAGCATTTAGCTGCGCCCCTGTAACCATGCCAAGCCCAATTAGGTAGAAAAATATGAGAGCAATCATTACCCCAGCAAGGCTGCCATAGGTCAAATCATAATTGGCCATTTGCGACACGAATATCGGCAACAACGATGTGCAGCCGAGCCACCAGAGGCTGACCAATGCCGCGCCGGGCCATTTGGGAAAGTGGCGCGGGCGGTAGCGGCGCGGTGTAAGCCCACGAAACACAACATAAATCGCAAGGAAAAGGGCGAAAAACGGAATGATCCGCCCCCATGCAAAATAAGCAGACGCGGTTTGTGCGACCGGCAGATATTGATAGACCAAATCTTCCAACGTCAACACAATGAATTGCGCACTAAATGCGAACATCGACAGCAGGACGCCGACGATAATCGCGGCCAGTGACACAAGCCGATATTGCCAGAAATGCCGCTGCCCCTCCGTGCCATAGGCGCGGTTCAGCACGTCTCGAAACGCCTCCATCAGGCTGGCGGTTGTCCATAGGCCGACGGCTGCGCTCAGCCATAATAGAGGCCCTGACCGCGCCTGCATCGCATTTTCAACCGGCCCGCGTAGCGCCTCTGCGGCGCTGGGCGGAACGGTGCGAAAAAAGGCCTCAATCAATTCCATCCCGCTTTGTGTCTGCCCCAATGCACCGGCGACAGCAGCGGCAACGATGCAAAAAGCAAATAACGCAACCAGCGACAAATACGCAAAATTGCCCGCATGGATAAATCCGTCGCTATAGACGCCGACAATGACCCGTTTGACAATCTCATAGGATTGAGCGCGTTTTCCCAAATGGCTGAACCAAGCGGCCTCACTTCCCCCGTGCACCGCGCTATCGAGTGAGCTTGCGGCGCGTGCTCTTGCGGTGGGAGAGAGGGGGGAATGATCCGACATCAGGCCCCGGATTTTGATCCTGCAGAAATATTGGCCGACAGCATTTCGGATAGCTTTTTCAATTCGGCCTGATCGGTTGGCAGATGGATCATCAACGTCACCAATTGATTGCCGCGCTGCCCGTTTTTCCCGGTAAAGCCGCGCCCCGTGATCCGCAGCGTTGTACCCGAATTGGTCGCAGGCGGTACGGTCAGCATGACCGCGCCGTCCACCGTCGGCACCTTCACTTTCCCGCCATTCACCGCCTGCGCCAAGCTAATGGGCAGGTTCATGCGGATATTGTCGCCATCGCGCACAAAATCGGGATGCGCGCCAATTTTGATCGTGACCATGGCATCGCCATTGCCGCCGGGGCCAGCCTGTCCTTTGCCTGGGATGCGTATCTGCTGCCCAGCGACAATGCCGGGCGGCAATTTGAATTCCACGGTTTTGCCATCGCTCAGCGTGATGCGTTGCGGCGTCAATGTGGCGGCATCGGTGAAGGATACCAAATGGTTATAGGCGATATTCGCGCCCTTGGGCGGCGGAGCGGATGGGCGCCCGCCAAAGCTGCCTTGCGGCCCGCTGCGCGCTGCGCCGCCACCGCCAAATAGCCCTTCAAATATGTCGCCAAGGTCGACGCCGCCTGCTTGCCCGCCGAAACCGCCAAATCCCCCTTGCGGTCCGCCGCCGCCGAAGCCGCCGCCAAAGGGCCCTCTTGGATTGCCATCCCCGTCAATTTCACCGCGATCATATTGCGCGCGTTTTTCCTTGTCGGACAATAGATCATAGGCCTGCGTTACCTGAGAAAAGCGGTCACTGGCGGCTTTGTTATCTTTATTCTTGTCAGGATGGAGTTCCTTGGCGAGCTTTCGATAAGCGCTTTTGATCGCTTTTTCATCCGCCCCTTTAGAAACGCCCAATATGGAATATGGATCGGTCATTTTTACCCTACAAACACTGTCTTATACGCCTAAATCGGTATTGATGCGCCAAGAGTCAACGTGGGGTGAATCCATTTTCCAAGCTTTTCCCCAGAAAACTGCGCAAAATAAGATAAAGTAACAATCCAATCGGTCCGAACATCAATGTCAGAAACAAGCAAGGAATCTGCCATAGTCGCGCGATCGCGTGCCGGTCGGCATTGCGGGCGATCCAAATTCCGACAAATAGGTCAAAGGCGAGATAATGTATCCAGCCGATGGTTGCGCCGCCGGGGCTGTCGAATAGCGCCATTGCCCCTGCGAGGGTCGTTAGGTCCGCATTGCCCCCTGCCCCGCCGCCGCCATCAAAAGCACCGCCGAGTAGCCCGACGATCAATATCGCATAGCTGACCGCCAACAAACCGCTACCCAGTAAAAATATACCGCGCAGCACCATTTGCCGCCGCGGTCCAAAGGCAAGGAGCAGCCAAAAGGGCAAAATCCCCACATTGGCGACCTTAAAAATAGTCTCCCACGGCAATTCTATCCCCATGATATTTTACCTTTCCCTCTTTTGTGTTGCACCGGTCTAGCCTATCGATAGCGATATGGAAACCAAATCACCCTATGATCTGTTTGACGCATGGATGGCCGAAGCGCGCGCCAGCGAAATTAATGATAGCAACGCCATGGCATTGGCGACGGCGGATGCCGATGGAAAACCATCGGTTCGCATGGTGCTGTTAAAAGGACATGGACCGGATGCCGATGGGCGCAGCGCCGATGGCGGCGGGTTTATATTCTACACCAATTTGGAAAGCCGCAAGGGCGGCGAGCTGGCGGTGAATGGCAATGTCGCGTTGCTATTCCATTGGAAAAGCCTGCGCCGACAAATACGGATTGAGGGGCCAGCAGAGCGGGTGAGCGATGCAACCGCCGATACCTATTTCGCCAGCCGCGCCCGCGAATCACAGCTGGGCGCGTGGGCGTCCGATCAATCGCGCCCGCTGCCCGACCGATCGACATTTGAGGCTCGCTATGCCGAGGCAGAAGCGCGATTTGCAGGCGGCGACGTGCCTCGCCCGCCGCATTGGAGCGGGCATATTGTCCTGCCGCGATCAATCGAATTTTGGCAGGACCGTGAGTTTCGTCTACATGAACGCTGGGTCTATACCCGCGATGGCGATGGCTGGCGCACAGGGATGCTCTATCCATGAGCGGCGTTCATATCCATGATCATGGGCACAGCCACACACATGGCCATGGCTCGATGACTACCAAGGCCGCGATCGCCAGCGTCAGTGTTGCGCTGTTCCTGCTCGTCATAAAGCTATTTGCCGCCGCGCAAACGGGGTCTGTTGCCATGCTGGGCTCGCTGGCAGACACTGGGCTGGATCTGGTGGCCTCGCTCGTCACGCTTTTTGCCGTGCGTTACGCCATGCAGCCAGCCGATAATGAACATCGTTTCGGCCATGGCAAAGCAGAGGCTTTGTCGGCGCTGTTTCAGGTGATGCTGATCGCTGCGTCTGCGCTGGCTATTGCCTGGCGGGCGATAGAGCGGCTGCGCGGCGGGGCGCAAACGACGGAGGCCGAATATGGGATTGGCGTGTCGCTGATCGCCATTGTGGTCACGCTCGGCCTGCTGGCATATCAGCGGATGGTGATAAAACGAACTGGATCGGTCGCCATCCATGCCGATCATGTCCATTATCAAACCGACTTGCTTCTTAATATGGCGGTGATCGCAGCAATCATCCTCGACACCATATTGTCTGTCAAAGGCGCGGATGCAATGTTCGGTCTCGGCATTGCTGCATGGCTGCTTTTCGGTGCGTGGCGGGCGGCAAGCTCTGCCATCGACCATTTGATGGACCGCGAATGGCCAATTGAGAAACGTCAGAAATTTATCGAAGTGGCGATGACGCATCCTGAGTTGAAAGGCATACATGACCTGCGCACCCGCTCCAGCGGCTCTGATGATTTCTGTCAATTTCATGTCTGGGTCAATCCGAACATGACCGTGCTAGAGGCCCACCGCGTGATGGATGAGGTTGAGGCGAAGCTGATGGCTGAATTTCCCGGTGTCGAAGTGCTGATCCATCCCGATCCCGAAGGCCACAAGGACGAAATGGGATATATCCCCAGCGAGACAGTCGAACATCATGCCCACCATGATGATCACAGCCATCAGCATTGATCCCCGAAATTTAAGGAAACCAAATGACCACCCTGCCCTATTTCCATGTCGATGCCTTTGCCAGTGCGCCCTTTACCGGCAATCAGGCAGCAGTGATGCCATTGCCAGAATGGCTGCCGGACGAATTGCTGCAGAAAATAGCCGAGGAAAATAACTTCGCCGAAACCGCTTTTTTGGTCGGCGACCCCAGCGGCGAGACCGATTTTGAACTGCGCTGGTTCACCCCGTCGGTCGAAATCCGTCTGTGCGGCCATGCAACACTCGCCAGCGCGCATATTGTGATGGCGCAGGATGCGGAGACCGACATCGTGACCTTCAAAACGCGCAAGGCCGGAATATTAACCGTTGAACGCGCAAAAATGGCCGATGGCAGTGACGGTTATGACATGGCCTTGCCCGCGATATTTACCGAAGAAACCGCCATGCCCGAAGCGGTAGCGGCGATGGGCGGCAAAGTGCTCAGCACATGGCGCAACCCCGATCACTATAATTTGCTGCGGTATGCGAGCGCCGACGAGGTTCTCGCCCTGCGGCCCGATATGAAGGCGCTGGCGGCACTCGGCGACGACAGCTTCACCGCGACCGCGCCCGGGACCGACACCGACATCGTCAGCCGCGTCTTTGTACCCGGCGCCGGCGTGGATGAGGACTCCGTCACCGGCAGCGCCCACTGCGTCCTGACCGCTTATTGGGCGAAGGAACTGGGCCGCGACAGCTTCACCGCCTATCAGGCGAGCGCGCGCGGAGGCTATCTCGGCTGCCGTCTGGACGGAGACAAAGCTATACTAAGCGGAAATTGCGTGACCGTGGTGGAAGGCGTGTTTACGATNGAGGTTTGAGTCAATTTTGTTCAGACCCCATTAGCGTTCTGGGGAAAAGAGCCGCTGCACTAGCCTGCTAATGCAAGGTTCTTTGACGCAGGGCTGGGCAAAATTGGCCAAATCCTATGGGACAAAGAAATGGCTTCCATCTCGAATAAAAGCATCCTTGCAAACAGAACCACTGTTCGCGGCGGATGCTTTCATCCGATATGTTCGGCATTTCTTTGCCTTAGACGCGGAATTAATAGGTCCTGACCCTAACGCATCGCGCAGCGCGGCGGCGAATTGGTCTGTGCATTCATCCCAGTCAAATTGGCCGCCATATTCGGCGCATAACTGCCTGTCCGATGCTATGGCGCGGTCAATTGCCTGTGACAGATCATCATGCACTGCACCAATCATCGCCGGCAGCTTGCCATCCGCGCCGCGCCCATTTTCGCCGACGATATCCAACGGTCCCGCTACCCGATATCCCGCCACCGGGACACCGCAAGCCAGCGCTTCGATCATAACCAGTCCGAATGTATCGGTAAGGCTGGGGAACACAAATATATCGGCGGCCGCATAGGCGCTGGCCAAGGCATCGCCCGATAATTTGCCTAGGAAAATCGCATCGGGATAACGCGCTTTCATCATTGCTAATGCGGGGCCATCCCCAACCACCACTTTCGTGCCGTTAACGGACGATGACAAAAATGCATCGAGATTTTTTTCAACCGCGACCCTGCCAACAGATAATAGGATCGGACGCGGTAATTTTGCCATCGCTGGATGCGGCGGCAGGCCTGGCTGGAAAATGCGGGAATCGATGCCACGCTGCCACAAACGGGTCTGCGCGATACCCCGCAGCGACAATTCCGCCATCAAACGCGGGGTGGCCGCCAGAACCGCACGAGACGGACCATGAAAGCGCCGCATCAATGGCCAGAAGCGGTCCGGCGACAAACCTGTTCTCACTGCTGCATAATCGGGAAATCTGGTGTGAAATGCGCTGGTGAACGGAATATCATATTTCATGCACCAACGCCGGGCGCTCCATCCGATTGGCCCCTCTGTTGCAATATGCACAATATCGGGCCGGAAAGCTGTCAGCGTTTTGCGGGCACCAAAGCGCGGAGCCACGGCCAGCCTGATCTCTCGGTAGCCCGGACAGGCAACGGTTCGAAACTGGTTTGGCGTTATCAGTTCAACCTCATGGCCGCGCGCCAAGAGCCGGTTCGTGGTTTCAGTCAAAGTTCGGACCACGCCGTTCACTTGCGGCGCCCAAGCATCTGTGGCGAGCGCAATTCGCATTGGATCATTACTCATGCCGTCACCTGTGCGGTTTGCGATTTGACGGCGTCCGACTTTTGGCTTGTTGTGCGCTGCATCACAATATCGGCCCAATCGATAATCGCCATACTGCCGTCCTTCGTCTCGATTAACGCAGTGCAGCTTTCCACCCAATCGCCGTCATTATAATAGACTATATCGCCGATATTGCGGATTTCTGCGGTATGAATATGGCCGCACACAACGCCGTCTACTTCGCGTTTTGCGGCCTCCCGCGCAACCGCCTCTTCAAATTGATAGACAAATTGAACCGCATTTTTGACCCGCTTTTTCATATGCTTGGACAACGACCAATAAGGCAGGCCCAAACGGCGGCGGATCCGGTTCAAAACAATATTCGCACCCAGAAGCACAGTATATGCTTGATCCCCCAAAAAGGCGAGCCATTTGGCATAGAGAACCACGCCATCATAGGCGTCGCCATGCGTGACCAGCAATTTTCGGCCATCAGCGGTATGGTGAATTGCGTCCATATGAAGTTCTATCCCGCCAAAGCTGAAACCGACATAGTCGCGGAACATTTCATCATGGTTGCCCGGTATATAAACCACGCGTGTGCCCCGATGCGCCATTTTCAGAAGGCGGCGAACCACTTCATTATGCGCCGCCGGCCAATACCACCCTTTGCGCAGGCGCCATCCATCAACAATATCGCCGACCAGATATAAAGTTTCACATTCCACCGAGTGGAGAAAATCAACCAATAAATCCGCATTACACCCTTTGGTTCCCAAATGGATATCGGATATCCAGATCGTGCGATATTTGCGTTTGGGCCGAAAACTTCTTGGTTCTGGGTTCAATAGCCATGTGGGTGGCTGTACAAATTTATCGTCTTTTAGCGCTGATAGTAACTGGCTCGCTGCTGTCATACCCTGACCCCTTTTTGTTCATGCTCGGCAAAGCGCTAGCGCAGTCAAATGAAGGGATGATGGAATTTTTCTTACATTATTGAGTCATGAGGGACGGGGTCGGGACACATTTAGGGTCCAGACTCAATAGCCTAGGCAAAGAAAAAGGCGCGGACCATTCATGCCGCGCCTTTTTCTTTGCCAATATTAGAGAGGTTTACGCAACCTGAGCTGATTTGATCACCCCTGGATTTGCCGGTGGCTCGCCTTTTGGCAAGGCGTGGACATGCTCCATACCGCTTTCGACTTCGCCCCACACCGTATATTGGCGGTCAAGGAAGCTGGCATCGGCTAGGCAGATGAAAAACTGGCTATTCGCGCTGTCGGGGTCCATCGTTCGCGCCATTGAACACACGCCTTCTTGATGGCTGTGATCGTTAAATTCTTGCGCCAAATTGGGCTTGTCACTGCCGCCCATGCCGGTTCCATTGGGGCAACCGCCCTGCGCCATGAAGCCGTCAATGACCCGGTGGAATTTCACGCCATTGTAAAAGCCTTCATTGGCAAGCTCGGTGATCCGGGCAACATGATTTGGCGCGAGGTCTGGGCGCAATTGAATAACGACGTCGCCGCTATCGAGCGACAATGTGAGTTTTTGACCGGACATGGATTTCTCTCCTTCAAATTGATTCTTGCGGACCCTCTAATGCAAGGGGACGGATATGGGAACCCCCGAAGGCAGCCAGATCAGATAGGCTTGCTTTTTGCCGCGTTCCATTTAGGACGAGGCGCAAGAAACAGCCCAGCCCCCTGTGAAAGGAGATGCGAAAAATGACAGACAATATCGCAGATCCCGAAACAGAAACCGGCATCTTAACGCATACCGATACACCCGATATGGTGCTGGACGAAGACAACCGGCTGACCCGTGATTTTGTCAACCGCGTGCTGCAAGCGGTTGAGGATGGGGATAATCACGAAGCGTACCGGCTTGTCGAACCGCTGCATGAAGCGGATATTGCCGACCTGTTTGAGCTGACCCCATCGGATGAGCGCGGACCGCTGGCCATCGCGCTGGGCGATGTGATGGGCGCCGAAGTGCTCGCGGAAATGAATGACTATGTCCGCGAGGATATTGTCGATGCCCTGCCTGCATCGGTCGTCGCCGCCTTTGCCGAGCAGCTTGAGACCGATGACGCCGTCGCCATTATTGAGGATATGGAGGAGGATGACCAGCGGGCCGTCCTTGCCGAACTTGATCCCGAAGACCGCGCGGCGATCGAAGACGCCTTATCCTATGCCGAGGAATCCGCAGGCCGCATCATGCAGCGCGATCTGGTCGCTGTGCCGGAACATATGAGCGTCGGGCAGCTGATTGATTATTTGCGCGACCACCACGACCTGACCACCGAATTTTGGGAAATTTTTGTCGTCAATCCGCAGCATCATCCCGTTGGCACTTGCCGGCTGAGCTGGATATTACGCAATCCGCGCAGCACCCCGGTCAGCGAGATCATGCAGACCGAACAGACATTGATCCCGGTTGATATGGATCAGGAAGAGGTCGCGCTGCGCTTCCAAAAATATGCGCTGATCTCCGCCGCTGTGGTCGATGGCAATGGCCGCCTCGTCGGTGTCATTACCGTGGATGATATTGTTCACATCATTCAAGAAGAAGCCGATGAGGATATACTGCGCCTATCGGGTGCGGGCGAAGGCGATATTAACGAACCGCTGCGCGAAAGCTATTCGGCGCGGGTTCGCTGGCTGATTGCCAATTTGGGTACGGCGATGGTGGCGAGCTTTATCATCGCGCAATTTGGGGCGGCGATCCAAACGCTGGTGGCGCTGGCGGTGCTGATGCCGATTGTTGCCAGCATTGGCGGTAATGCAGGGACGCAGACATTGGCGGTTACCGTGCGCGCGCTGGCCACTAATCAGCTGACCCAATCAAATACGGCGCGCACCATATGGCGAGAAGTGCGGATTGCCGTGCTGACCGGATTTACCGTCGCAATATTGGCCGGGCTTGGCGCGGGGCTATTTTATTCCAATTGGATATTGGCGGCGGTTATTTCCGGCGCGATATTGTTCAATATACTCATCGCCGCTTTCTCAGGCGTGGCCATTCCGGTTTTCCTCGACCGGTTGGATCAAGATCCAGCAGTGTCCAGCTCCATTTTCGTCACCATGATAACCGACAGCATGGGCTTCCTCATCTTCCTCGGTTTAGCGGTGGCCAGCGGACTCGTGGGATAGCCGCCTATGCCCCTGCACATCACCAAAATCGCCTATGGCAGCGAAAGCCCCGAAACATTGGCCGCCTGGCTGGCCCGGGGGGCAAAGCAAAATGGCGGGCCGGGCTATGCGTTGATGACCACGCGCTATATGCCCAAAAGGGTCGATGAAATGACCGGCGGCTCGCTCTATTGGATACATAGCCATACTATTGTAGGGCGCAGTCCGATTATCGGATTTCAGAAAAATGACGAGGGCCGCTATTCGCTGCTACTCGAACCGCGCTTCATTCCGGTGCGGCGAAAGGCGAAGCGCGCGCATCAAGGGTGGCGCTATCTGGAGGAAGAAAATGCACCGCCCGATCTGAAGAATGGTGAGACGGACGGCTGCGATGAAATGCCTCCGCAAATGCTAGGCGAATTGACGCGGATGGGGCTGGTTTAATGGCGCCCGATTTTCCATTAGAGTTAACACAATTGACCCGCCCGATATTCAGGGTGATAGGAGCGGGAAAGAATGACATACCGCCCGCTGGGGCGATCAGGAGCGAAATATGACAATCGATGTTCGAAACAGCATAATGGACGGCCAGCAAGCACCCAATGCGGGAAAGCCATTTCCCGGCTTATTGGTCAGCTTCATTTGGATCGTCATATTTTTCGTCCTCCAAATCACCGCCTCGATCATCGCCGTGGCCAGCACTATTTTGGCGAGTGGCCGGGCCAATGAGCTGGTTAAAAATCCCGAATTATTGTCGCAGGACATGTCGTTAATCGCCATGCCGACCATCTGGAGTCTGGTTATTTCCAACCTGATTACGCTGGGCATGCTGATGGTTTACTTGGCCCAAAAAGGGCGGCTCGACATCATCCGATTTAACAATTGGAGCGAGCTGAATTTTTCGAGAACGATTATAATTGGCGTCATGGTTGTCGCCATTGCACTGGGTTTCAATTACATTTATTCTGAATTCATCATCCCCGGCATCGAATTGCAGGCAGATTTGAAAATGCTGTTCGACGCGATACCCGATACCCTGTTCAACACTATATTATTATTCATCATGGTGGCGATATTGGCGCCTGTGTTAGAAGAGTTTCTGTTCCGCGGCCTGCTGCAAAATGCGCTGAAACACCGCATGCCGGTTTATGCCGCGATCGCCGTGTCGGCGGCCATATTTTCGCTGGCCCACGTCAACTGGTTTGCCGCTGACCTCGAATTTTATATCTTCCCGCCAATCTTTATTTTGGGAGCCGCATTTGGCTATCTCTACCATGTAACAGGCTCGCTGCGCACCTGTATCATATTACATATTATCAATAACAGCGCGGCCCTATTGATTGGTTTTAACAGCTAAAATTACGCAGCGCGCTTGGCGAGCACCTTACCGATGACATTAGCGAATGTCTCGGCACTTTGCGCGCCGGGCACCATGAATTTCTGATCGAAAATTATGGCGGGCACGCCGGTGATATTTTCGTTCAGCCATTGGCGCTGTTCGGTGCGCACAGCTTGGGTCAGCGCTTCATCCGCAATCCATGCGGCGGATGCCCTGCGGTCCATTCCCTGCCCCTCTGCAATGTCCAGTAAGACCTGGTCATCGCTGACATCTTCACCATCTTGAAAATAGGCTTTGAATAACGCGAGCTTCAGCGCGGTTTGCGCTTTCCACCCGCGCTCATTGGCCGCGATGGTCAATAATTTATGCGCCTTGAACGTATTATATATCCGCCGCCCTTCGCCATAGCTGAACGGAAAGCCCACACTCTCGCCAATATCCTGCAATCTTTGCCTGTTGGCTTTCGACTGTTCTGCACTGCTGCCATATTTGCGCGCAATATGCTCTGCAACATCCTCGCCCTCTGCGGGCATATCGGGATTGAGCTCAAAGGGGTGCCACCAGGTTTCCACAGCCAGATTATCGCCGCGTCGGGCCAAGGCGGCCTCCACCTGCTTATAACCAATGATGCACCACGGGCAGACGACATCGGACACAATATCAATGCGCAGTGGTCCGGCTTCGGTCATATCCTAATCCTCCTCTGCCCAATATTTTAGCAGCGTATGGGCAATAGCAAAGGGTGGCGGCGCATTAAAAACACGGGCATCGGCCCCTGTAAGCGCATCCTTTGCCTGCGCCTTGGTCACCCACATCGCATCTTCCAATTCATTGGTATCGAGCGTGATCGCATCGCCATGCGCCTCGGCAATGCAGGCCATCATCAACTGCGACCCGCCGAACGGCCATGGCTGGCTCGTGACATATCGAACCGCGACGCATTGGACGCCGGCTTCCTCGTGAATCTCCCTGCGGACGGCTTCCTCCATGCTTTCACCGGGTTCCAAAAAGCCAGCAAGCGCGGAATAATTACCCGGCGGAAAACGCGATTGCCGCCCAATCAGCGCCTTGCCATCATATTCGGCAAGCATGATGACAACAGGATCAGTTCGCGGAAAATGCTCTTTCGCACAGGCCGTGCATTTGCGCCCCCATCCTGCACGAAACAAGCTTGTGCTGCCCCCGCATTTACCGCAATATTTATGACTGTTATGCCAATCAATCAGGCTGCGTGCCGTTCCGTAAATAGCGGCATCTTCGGCAGGGAGCATCGACAATGCACGCCAAATGGCAGGTGACCGGAATACATCGCCCTCCGCCTCCACCAATGGCACAAAATGCGGCTTTTCATCCGCCAGACCGAGCAGGATCAGTTCGGCTTCTACGTGTATTTCCGCGATGGTCGACCATGCCAGACCGCCATCAGCAGTGACCACCGGATCAAGCCCATCCAGCGTTAATATCCGCGCGCGCCAATCCGACAGCACGGCTGCATAACCGTCAACATCTGAGCGCAGGCGGTCTGCCCTATCGAGCGGCGACCCTGTGAAGCCGGGATTCATTGCCCCGCCCTATAGCCCCATTTGCGCCAACACATCAGCGATCACCCATTCGGGGAATTGGCGTTGAAATGGCAATACGTCCGCTGGCATATATTGGGTCATGCCCGTTGCCCGCAATTTCAGGCCAGTATGAACAAACGCATTGGTGCCCGCCGCGCCGCCCCAGCCAAAGGAGCCGGCTTGTTGACCCAGCCCGACGCGTCCGCCCGCGCCATGCCCCGCTTGGTCGATCCAAGTGCCCGACACATCAACGCCAGCGGGCAGCAGATTGGACATGCCCAGTTTTGCGGTTTCGAGCGCCATGATCCGTTCCCCGTCCAGTTCGCCAAAATTCATCAACATATGCAGGAACCGGTCATAATCGCGCGCGGTCGAAGCCATGCCGCCGCCGCCCGAGGGGAATGCCGGGGCATCAAGATACACGCTATCTGCCGCAGGGTCGATCGGGATCAAGCTTCCGAATAACAAGCCGTAATTGGTCGTAAGGCGCGGAATTTCGGATTTGGGCACTTGGAAATAGCTACTGTTCATTTTCAACGGATCGAATATCCGCGCTTTCAAAAATGCACCAAATTCCATGCCGCTGACCACTTCGATCACCCGGCCCATCAGGTCGAGGCCAAGCGAATAGCTCCATTTTGTTCCAGGTTCGGCGATCAATGGCAATTTCGCGAGCCGTTCGGAAAATGTTTTGAAATCGGGCGTGGGCGCGGGCTTGGGGAAGCCGGGAAGCTCTAATTTGCTGACCGCGCCGGGGGCAAGTCCATTTTCCAGATAGGCCTGAAGCAACGGGCCTTTCGTTATGATCGTATAACCCAATCCTGCCGTATGGGTCAGCAGATGGCGAACGGTAATGGCATTTTTGGCGGGCACGGCCTCTAAACTATTGGCCGGATCGGTCAGCACCGTCATGTCCTTAAATTCTGGTAGGAAATCGGAAATCGGTTGATCCAGCTTCATCTTGCCTTCACCGATCAGGATCATCGCGGCCATGCCGGTTACAGGCTTTGTCATTGAATAGACCCTGTAAATCGTATCAATGTCTACAGCGTTGCTATCGCCCAGCGCCAATGTCCCCGCCGCAATCACCTCTGGCGCGGCGCTGCCCCGGCCGATCGCGGCCAAGGCGTTCGCAACTTTTTTCTGCGCAACAAATTCGGTGATTTTCGCCCGCACAGTGGGATAGCTGTCTTGCGCCATCGCCCATAACGGCGCTGGCATCGCCGCCGCCGCAGCGCCCAAACCCGCCAAACCCAAAAAGCCCCGCCGGCCTAAATTGGCAGTTTCTATTTTCCGATATTGCATAATAATCTCTCACCCTTCTTGCCTGCCCTTATTGGTTCAGACGGTATCTCAATCTTCAATCTCTCCGTTCGGCCAATATGGCACGAATTGCTTTGGAGAATAAGGTCGGCAAACCCGCTTTGTCGAGCGAATTTATCGGCCAATATTCTCCAAAATCTGCGCGTGGCGGCCCTTCCGTAACGGCAATGCGCATCTCAAGCGTAAAATGGGTGAAGCTATGCTGAACAATTTTATCCGACAGTTGCCAATTGGCCGCAAAAGGGGGCTGGCCATCTCCGTCGCTGCGCGCTGTCCAGCCGTCATCGGGCAACGCGCGCATATCGGCGAGCATCCCCTTGTTTGCCCTTTTCACGAGCAGGATATGGCCCTCCCGCTGCACCCAAAAAGCGGTCCCTTGGCGCAGCGGCTTATCCTTTTTGAGCGGCTTTACCGGATATAACTCCGCCTGCCCCGCCTGATGCGCTGTGCAAAAGGGTGCCAGCGGGCAACGCGCGCATTGCGGCGATTTTACGCTGCATAGGCCCGCGCCCAAATCCATCATGGCCTGCGCAAAATCGCCGCTGCGCGCGTGTGGCGTAATCGCATCCATTGCCGCACGAATGGCGGGTTTGGCGGCGGGTAATGCCTGCCCTATGGCAAATAACCGCGTAACCACCCGCTCCACATTGGCATCCACGACAACCGCCCGCTGACCAAAGGCGATCGCGGTTATCGCCGCTGCTGTATAAGGCCCAATGCCGGGCAGTTTTAACAGTTCAGCCTCGCTTTGCGGCAGGAAGCCGCCATATTGATCCACCACCACCCGCGCACATTTCAGCAGGTTTCTGGCCCGTGCATAATATCCCAGCCCCGCCCATGCCGCCATAACATCGGCATCCTGCGCCGCCGCCAGCTGCGCAAATCCGGGCCAGCGGGCGGTGAATTTTTCGAAATAGGAAATGACCGCTGCAACCGTCGTTTGTTGCAACATGATTTCCGACATCCAGACATGATAGGGGTCAGGAAGGCCGCCGCCGGGCGGCACTCGCCAAGGTAATGTCCGCGCATGCACATCATAATGGGCCAGCAAAATGGCCGATATATCCCCAGTTTTTTTACCAAGATGTTGGACGATGCTCATAGAAAATGGCATGGAATGAAGCATGGATGAAAGCAAGTCATCAAAAAGCCCTAAGGCCGTAAAGGGCACGGCAAAGCCCTATCGCCGCCCGCGCGGCGGGGACGCGAGGGCCGTATCCGATTTAATGCCCGAAATTGGCCGCGCCGCTTTCCGCCGTTTTGGCTTTGTGCAAAGCAGCGTGGTTAGCCGCTGGCATGAAATTGTGGGAGATCGCTATGCTGCTGTTTCCGAACCGCAATGCATCCGTTTTCCCATGGGAAAAAAATCCGAGGGCACGCTGGAGCTGATCGTCGAAGGCGCGCATGCCCCCATGATGCAGCATGTGTTTCCAGAGATTATGGAGCGCGTGAACCGCTTTTTTGGCTATACCGCCGTTGCCAAAATCAAAATGCGTCAGGGCCGGGTATCGCGCCCTGATAATGTTCATAAACCATCCATCCCGCCCTCTTTAAAGCCTATACCATTGGAATTGGGCGATAGCCTGCGCGATATTGCCGATCCAGAATTGGCGGCGGTATTGGAATCTCTCGCACAAAGCCTTGTGCACAACGATAGCCTTGCCAAAGCGGACAAGTGAATGCAGATGGTGCTGACAATAATAAACGGGTCGATGATATGAATATTTTGAAAATAGCAGCAATGCTGTCTGCCGCAATTCCTGCAACGATGGCTATATCAGCCAGCGCAGCCGGCAGCGCGGCCGCCGAAATTTCTGCAGATGGCGAGGCGCCCGCCGTTACCAACTGGACCGAAAATTTTGGCGAAACGCCGCTTGGCAGTTTCATCGTCGGTAACCCCGATGCGCCGATAAAGCTTGTTGAATATGCGAGCTATACCTGCGGTCATTGCGCAACATTTGAAAGCAACGACGCTCCAATTTTGAAGGCGGAAAAAGTCGCAAATGGTTCGGTAAGCTTTGAAATTCGCAGCCTGGTGCGTGACCCCATCGACCTTATCATGGCGTCGCTTGCCCGGTGCGGCGGTAAGGACAAGTTTTTTGGCAACCATCAATTCCTGATGGCGAAACAGCGCGAATTTTCGGGCCGCGCGGCGCAGTTAACCGATCCAACGATTGATTTGCTGCGTAAGCAAGATTGGAACGGTTTCCTTGTTGCGGCATATGCTGAAATGAAATTAGGCGAATTGATGCAGGAGCAATCCATCACCGATACGCAGGCAAAAATCTGTTTGTCGGATAAAGCGGCGACCGAAAATCTACTCGCGGTTACCGATGATGCTGGCCCCAAATATAATATTCAGGGAACACCCAGTTTCCTGATTAATGACAAATTGTCAGACGCGCATAATTATCTATCGTTAAAACCGTTATTGGCGGCTCCAACTATTGAACAAGAAGGACAGTGAGATGAAAAGCAAATTTGCATTATTGGCATTTTCGGCAATGGCGCTATCGCTATCGGCCTGCGGATCGGACAAAAGCGGCGCCCCTGTATCAGGCGAGCCCTTGGCAAAAGTCGCCGCTCCTGATGGCAAAAGCTGGACCGAAGTCATCAGCAAAACCGAACAGGGCGGCTATAAAATGGGCAATCCTGATGCGAAGCTACAACTGGTCGAATATGGGGCCATCACCTGCCCCGGTTGCGCGCAATTTCACGTCCAATCAAAAACCGAATTGGAAGAAATGGTGGCAACCGGCGTTGTCGCATTTGAATTCCGGCCCTTCCTTGTCCACGGTATTCAAGATGTGCCCGGTTTCCTGCTCGCAAAATGCAATGGCCCCGAGGCGTTTTTTGGGATTAGCGACCAAATGTATAACCGGCAGGCCGAATGGCTCGGCAAAATGCAGACTTTGAGCGAAGCCGACCGAGCAAAGGCTGGGACGCTGCAACCTAATGACTTGATCAAATTCCTCGCCGAAAAAATGGATCTGGTGAATTTTGTGAAGCCTTTGGGGGTTAGCGAAGACGCGGCCAATCAATGCCTGTCCGACCAAAAAACATTCGAAGCCTTGGTCAAGGAAAGCGAAACCGCCCAAAAAGACCAGAAAGTATCCGGAACGCCTGCTTTCTTCCTGAATGGCGCAGATTTGCAAGTCGGCAATTGGGCAGGAGTGAAAGCGGCGCTTAAAAATGCAGGCGCCAGTTAAACGGTGCAATTGATGACCAGACAGTTTGACGGTAATCACAAGGGCATAAAAGCTTGCGGATAAAATCGCTCAAACTGGCTGGCTTTAAAAGCTTTGTTGAACCTGCTGATCTGAAAATCGAAAGCGGCTTAACCGGCATTGTCGGGCCAAATGGCTGCGGCAAATCCAACCTGTTAGAGGCGATCCGGTGGGTGATGGGCGAGAACAGCGCGAAATCCATGCGCGGCGGCGGAATGGAGGATGTCATCTTTGCTGGCACGGCGTCGCGCCCGCCCCGCGATTTTGCCGAGGTGACGATCCGCGCTGAACGCGATGTGGGGGAACCGGCCGCTGGATTTGCGTCCAATGATGATGACCCCGAATTAGAGGTTACCCGCCGGATAGAGCGCGGCGCGGGCAGCGCTTACCGCGCCAATGGCCGCGACGTGCGGGCAAAGGATGTCGCGCTAATCTTCGCCGACGCGGCCACCGGCGCGCATAGCCCTGCGCTGGTCAGTCAGGGACGCATCGGCGCGATCATCGCCGCCAAGCCGCAGGAAAGGCGGCAAATGTTGGAGGAGGCAGCCGGAATATCCGGTCTTCATGTCCGGCGCAAAGATGCCGAGCAAAAATTGCGTGCCGCCGAAAATAACCTCGAACGATTGAGCAATATCTTGGCCGATATGGATGCGCGGGCCGGGCAGCTGCGCCGTCAGGCCAAGCAGGCCGAGCGTTACCGCAAGCTGACCCAAGACATCGCACAAGCCGAAGGACGGTTAATCTTTGTCCGCTGGCGCGAAGCCAAGCTGGCGGCGGATGCGGCGCGGGCCGAAGCAGAGGCAGCCGCCGAAAAAGTTACAGCCGCCGCCGCCGTGCAAAATGCTCTGTCGGAAAAGCAACATGCCGCCGTCCAACGCCTTGCCAATGACCGTGCCGCCGCAATGGCAACACGCGATTCAGCCAGCGACATAGCCGGAAAGCTGATCCAGTTATCCGGTGAACGCGACCGTATCATGCAGCGGCAGGCCGATTTGACGGCCCAAGCTGCACGGATTTCCGGTGATGCGGCGCAAGAGGATAAGCTGACCCACGATGCCGCCGAAGCGCTCCAATCCTTGCAGGCGGAGACGGCGAAGCTGGCCAAAGAAATTAAACAGGTTGAAGAAGGGCGCCCCGCGCTTATCCGCGCCGCAGACACAGCCGAGCGGCAAGCGCGCGAAAGCGAAGTCGCGCTGGCCAACGCGATGGCAGAACAGGCCAAGGCGGAGGCGGAGCTGCGTGTGGCCGATGCCGCAGTGACGGCAGCGCAAAATAGGCATGAGCGTGCCAACAAAGACCTGACGCGGGTAAACGAAGAGTTGGCCGCCATCGGCAGCGAGGCCGAACTGACCCGCATTCGGGACGATGCCATCGCGGCCGTCGCCCGTTTGCAGGCTGAGCTAGAGGCGGCAAATGCTGATATTGCCAAGGCCGAAGACGCCCGCACCGGCCTATATGCGCAGCGCGAACAGGCCGAAAGCGCCCTGTCATCGGCCAAGGCAGAGCTGGCCGCGCTAACGTCCGAACAATCCGCCTTGGAACGGGCGGTCCGGGGGCATGGCGGCGATAAAGCCATCGATCAGATTAAGGTGCAGCCCGGATATGAACGCGCCCTTGCCGCTGCGCTAGGCGATGATTTGAGCGCCGCGATCGGGGGCGCGCAGGGGCGCCGCTGGACCGCCAGTGTAACCAGCAATGCGGCGGACGGGCCAAATCTGTTGGACCATGTCGATGCACCGGCAGAGCTGCAGCTGCGGTTATCGATGATACAGGTGGTGGAGCGCGACGATGGGCAATGGCTTAATCCCGGGCAGCGGCTGGTTACCAAAGACGGCAAATTGCGCCGCTGGGACGGATTTATCGCAGAAGATGATGGCGCAGCCGCCGCAGAGCAGTTGATCCGCAGCAACCGGCTCGACCAATTATCAAAGGCAATCCCGCACTGCTTACAAACCGTCGAGGCACAGCAGAACGAAACGCGCGCCGCCGCCAGCGCCATCGACGCGGCACAATCCGATTTACGCGCCCGGCAACTGGCGCGGCAGGAAACAGAAAATGCCCTGCGTCAGGGCTTACGCGATGCCGACAAGGCGGAGGATGCGCTGGTTCGGATGCGCGAGGCGGAGGCGGCGTTATCCGCCCGCCTGACAAGCGCGACGGAAGAATCTATAGCGGCACAGCAAGAGGTTACCGCCGCCCGTGCCGCCCGTGCGGGCCTGCCCGACGCCGCGCAGCATAGCCAGTTGGTCAACAAATTGCAGCAAGAGGGCAATGCCGTGCGGCAAATGCTGATGCGGGCGCAGGCCGATTTATCGGCGCTGGATCAACAATTGGCGCAAATGAAACAGCGCCGCGCGGTGGCGCAGGCCGAAATCCGCAGCTGGCAAGACCGCGCCGGAGAGGCCGAGCGGCGCATCTCCGAAATGCATAAGCGCAAAGCCGACATCGCCGAAGAGCTTACCGCGATGGAGGGACGGCCCGATAGGCTGTCCGCCGAGATTGCGAGGGCCGAGGAAACCAAATCCTCTATCGCAGAAAAGCTGGCCGCGCTGCAAACCGCCGAGCAGGCGAGCGAAGCCGCGCTAAAGTCCTTAGAAGGCGAGCTGGCCGATGCCTCAGAAACGCTGTCTTCGGCCCGTGAAGCGCGAGCAGGCGCGCAGGCACGGGCGGAAAATCAGGAGCTTCGCCGTGTCGAAATGGGCCGCGTGTCAGGCGAGCGTTTTGAATGCCCACCCCCGGTTTTGCCGCAAAAATTGGGCTTTGACGAAGCCGATTTGGAGGAGACGGCGGCGGAGTCGGCACGTCTGGAAAGACTGCAAGCCGACCGCGAACGCATTGGGCCTGTCAACCTGATCGCATCGGATGAACTGGCCGGGCTGGAGGAGGAACAGGCCAAAGGGCTCGCCGAAAGTGAGGAGCTGTCCGAGGCGATAAACCGCCTGCGCGGCTCAATTGGCAGCTTAAACCGAGAGGGCCGGCAAAGGTTGCTCGCCGCGTTTGAAGCCGTGGATCAACATTTCCGCCGCCTCTTCACTACGCTGTTTAACGGTGGTCAGGCGCATTTGGAGCTGATCGATAGCGACGATCCCTTGCAGGCGGGCCTTGAGATAATGGCGCAGCCGCCGGGCAAGAAACTCGCCTCGCTCACCCTGCTATCGGGCGGGGAACAGGCGCTGACCGCCGTGGCCTTGATATTCGGCCTGTTCCTCACCAACCCCGCGCCAATCTGCGTGCTTGATGAGGTCGATGCGCCGCTCGACGATGCCAATATCGAACGCTTTTGCGACCTGCTCGACGTGATGCAGCGGGAGACCAACACCCGTTACTTGATCGTCACCCATAATGCCGTGACGATGAGCCGGATGCACCGCCTATTCGGTGTCACCATGGTCGAACAAGGCGTCAGCCGCCTGGTCAGCGTGGACCTTGGCGGCGCAGAGGAATTGCTGGCTGCGGAATAGGTGCCATTTTGGCCAAGGTGACAAAAAGTTTCAGATGTTACGCGGAGGCGCGGGGGGTTACGACCGCACCTTCATCGGATCACGCAGGCCGAGCGCACCGCGGATGGCACAGCGCCACTTAATCGCGCAATGACGCAAAGGAGAAGAAGGGGCTAGGCCTGCCCCGCAACCTCAACGCTCCGCCCCGCCATCTTCAAAATCTTTGCGCCTTCGCGTGAAATATTCTGTCCTCCGCCTCGGGCGCAAGGATCAGATGGACATGATTGGGTACCAACACCCAACTCCAAATTCCAACACCATTCGCAACGGCATGTTCGCGCAGCAAATTGCGATAATGCACATAGCCTGCGTCCTCAAAAAACGTCAGCTACCGGCCATTACCACGCTGCGTCACATGATGCGGAATTCCAGGAACAACAATGCGTGCCAGACGAGCCATGGCATGCGCATAATCGGGCAACAGAGTAATGCAATAATTAAATGCACTGTCACCGTAATTCCCCGGGCCTGCGGCCTTGGGATTTACAACGGACGTTGGGTCGGCTCTTCCTTGATCCAGAACAGGTCTGGCCGGAACAATGTCTTCAACTCCGCGCGACGCGCAGAGAAGCGCTCGAAGTCATCGACCACATCATTGAGCTTGTCGGTTACCCGCACAACCGTCACCCCGTCCAGCTCATCAACCGGGAACCCCGCAGCTCTGATCCGTGCCGCGTCCACTTCGCCCGCATAACCTTCGCCATAAGCCATCGCCCAACCAATATTGGGAAGACCCGGCTTGGCAGGGCCGCCGAAGGAACCTGTGCGGAACCATGAGTCAACCTCATAATCCTGCCAATGCAGTTCCGGTTCTGTGAACACATGCAGCATCCCCATTTCAGGATGCGAAAGCTGAACCCAGCCGTCGAACAGATGGTTGAAGTCAACATCCTTAATCCAGCGGCACTCAAACCATAGACCAGCAAGATGCTTGTGATATTTAATGTCAACTATCCCGTGGTTGATCATCCCACGACTGGCCAGACTGGACTTGCGCTTCCATGCCGGTCCATGGAAGTCTTCGCTAAACGCCTTCCCATCGACCAGCGTCTTGACTGGCATAGCCCACCAATTAGCAACAAAGTCATCGATTCCGAGAAAGGGGTTCTTGTAGCTTTCGGTCGTTGACAACCACTCCGGAACGAGCCGCTTATCTTCGTCGCAAAGGCTTTGGATGAATGCACGACCAAAGGCTTCCGCTTCTGTTTCGGCATTGGTGTCGATTGAAATCAATATGGTTGGCTTGGTCATGCTGGGCTCACTTTCCGAACGGCGTCAAAATATCGGTTGCCGGATCATAGCGGTAGACGCCGCCGCCAACCTGCCGGGTAACTGCACGAATTTGATCGAGTAATGGTTTGGAAATGTTTTGATTTCTAGGGCTGACCACAAGATTATAGGGCTGCCCAGTCTTGACCGCATACTCCAACTGTGCGGTCAACTGCGGGGACCGCGAAAGATTGATTACATCCTTGAATTCGACAAGGCCAGCTGGTCGCCCTGCAGCATCAAAAATTGTCGTTACGCCATTCTGTGTTATCGAAGTGGTGTTCTTGCCCAAACCGACATGGCTAAGAATTCCCTTGATCCCCGCCTGCTCAAAGGCACGCCCATTAGCAGCATTCAACGCAAGCTGTTCTGCCTTGGAGAGCGCTCCACCCTTTGCGGCGTTGCTTAGTCTGAGCGCGGCTGCGCTGCTAACTGTCAAAACTGGGGTTGTAACATTCACTCCTGTTACGCCTTCACCAACAATTACAAGACCGTTGGTAATTTGCGGCGCATAGGTCAATGAAGCGGTATAGACAGCGGGTGCCGCAACGCCCAGGCCCGCGAGTCCCGCAGGTAATCCGATCCCTGCAAATGCAAGCTTATATATCTCAAAATAAGCTGCATCGCGGGCTTCATCAATAAAACGCTGTTCCTGTGCGAAGGCGTGTAGCACGGCGTTATCCTGTTCAGAACCGATAATCCGTTTATCGCTATTTAGAAAGCTTGCAAGCCGTTTATCATGCTCCCGTTGGAATGGTGTTGGAGCGGCTGGTTTAGCGCCAAGGGAATGGAGGTAATCGTTGTAGCTAAAATCGTCTGTTTTGCTGGCTGTATCGGTTCCGGTCTCCGTGGTTTCCTCTATACCTGCTTTTTGTTTAAAGATTTTTTGGTGAATTTCTTCAAATAAAACATTTGCCTTACGATTCATGTGTATGTTGGCGCGAAAAATGGCCTTTTCACTATCAGAGAGAAGAGAATAACTCTCAGGCATAGAATAAGCAAATGGGTGGCTGTATCCGACCAAGGAGGAGAGATCAGCGGTCACAACGATTGCATCCTCGCCAATAGTTTGGCCTCCCTCGTTCACCGCGCTGTTGCCGGTCGCCTGTGCATTGTTGCTGCTGGCTATGGTCAAGGGAGCGTTGCCGCCCCCGCCTCCTGCTGTGACGCCATTGCTGATGGCGCTGAATATCGCCCCGCCGATGACATCGGGGATGGCGGCGAGGATGTTGCGGCCGAAGTTTGAGCCTTCAATCGCCGAGCGGGTTGCCGCAATGGCCAGTGTGGACACTGCGCCGGTCCCCAAATGCGCCAGATGGTTGGTGATTGTGTTGTTATTTTCAAGGCCGGACAAACCGCCTCCTGCAAGATGCCCCGCCGCCGCGCCCGCACTCGCCGCTGCTACACCGGCCCAACTAAACTTATCCTGCAAGCCGGTCGCCCTGCCAATGCCTTGCGTAATCGCGCTCGACAATCCAGCGCGCACGGTGCTGCTGACAAAGCCGGAGTCGCCAAGGAAACTCGCGACCTTGCTGAACGAGCCGAGTTGACCCACCTTACCAAGTTCACTCACCCCTTTAAAGGCGCCGCCCACCGCCCCGCCGAGCGCGGCAAGGCCGACGGCTTTCCAGCTGAACTTTTCTTGTATCTTGGTGGCGACGCCTATCCCTTGGCTGATAATAGAGGATGCCGCGCCGACCAAAGCGCCGCCGACAATACCCCCTGCCACAACAGCGCTGCCCCCCGTTAACGCCGCCCCTGCTGCTGTTATCGCCCCAATGCTTCCCGTCGCGCCGGAAAAAAGGCCAGAGAAGAAATTGGCAACGGGCGATGCCGTCAAAGCGGTAATGGCGATTGCTATAGCCGCAAGCAGGATGAAGCCCAACACCCCGCATTTGGGTTTTTTCGGCGGGGCGGCGGTGGTGGGGAGGAGGTCGCCGATGGCCTCGCTGGGGTTATAGGGGGTGACCGTGCTGGCGTTATAGCTATTGCGCGTGACGCCTGCGGGCAGGATCAGGCTTTGGCCTTCGGTTAGGCTGGACGCAGCGCTCAGCCCGTTGGCCTGCGCGATTTTATACCAGAGCGAGGCATCGCCATAAAGCTGCTGCGCGATCGATTGCAGCGTTTCCCCGCCGCGCACGGTGTAACCGCCGCTGCCCGATCCTTGATTATAGCTGTTGAGCGGATCGTAGCTGTTGATAAAGTCGCTGTAGGATTTGCCAGAGATGCCGCCGCCGCGGAAGGTGCCTTGGGTGGTCGGCGCGGCTTTTTGCCGTTCGGTTATCGAGGCGGCGGCGCTGATATCGCTGGTGCCGTTATTGCCGACATAGCCCATTTGCCGCCCGCCAAAGCGGTACCAAACCTCATGCGGATTGCCGCTTTGTCCAGCGATCGTGCCGCTTTCGCTGCGCCGGATAATCTGACCCAGCTCGTCATTGGTGAAGTTGACATTGCGCGGTTTGCCGTCGGCAATATACGCGCGGGTCAGCTGTCCTTGAGTGTCATAATAGAAGGTGGTGGTGTAGATGGGGTTGGACGATGATCCGGTATCGCTGTCATTGGTGATCGTCGCCTGCACCGCGCCGTCGCGCCAATAATATGTGTTGGTCGTCAGCGTATCGGGCGCATCGCCATCAATGCCATTTTTCCAATTGCGGCTCGATACACTCGTCGCGCTGCCCAAGGCATAGCTTGCCGCATTATTCGCCGTGCCGTCATAATCATAAGTGGTCAGCGAGCGAAAGGTGTCATAGCTTGTGCTGGTCGGGCTGCTTAATCTGCGGTTGGAAACATCGTCGCTGGTCAGTTGGCTTTTTCCATTATAACTTGCCGTGCGGCTGTAAGCCACCGTGACACCATCGGCCTCATAATCGGTTTGGCTTGTCTGACGGCCCATCAGGTCATCGCCAAAGACAGAACGTAGCGTGCCTTTGCCCGGTGTACCAATGCTGGTTGACGCGTTTAATTGTCCATAATTATTATCGTCAACCAGCTCTAATGAACCGGTGCTATATATTTTCGTTAATGTGCCATTAGCAGCATATTCAAAATCTTCCCGTTGGTTACTAACATAATTAACTAGGCGTGTTAAAAATCCGTAGCCGACATAATAGGTGTCGGTGAAAGACCCTTGGTAACTTTGCACTACATATTCACGTTGACCCGCCGCATTATAGACTATTTCCTGTCCGCCCGTTGAGGTGGCATTTCCGACCTTCCTTATGATCGTGGTGCCGGCAGCGCCTACGGCACCAGACAGTTCACCGCGATCGGTGACAAGGCGGTTCATACTATCGAAGCGGAACCAGTAATCTTCGGTTTTTGTACCAGAAGCGGTCCCCGTTGCACTGAGTATACTATTTACACTTGTCGTGCGCCGGATATTACCAGTGGCGTCATATTGATAGGCGATGCTGGCCGCTGGGGCAATTGTGCTGCCGGTTTCAGCCCAGCTGGTTAGCCGGCCCAATGCATCATAAGAGGCGGTTTGGTTTTTACCCGAGTTTGCCGTTGAAATTTGCGTACCAGAACTCCACTGCTTATATGCTATGACAGTAGCATTGCTTGCGACCGCAGTGGTTATTACGGTTCCAATCTCGGATAATCGTTGGCCCAATTTGTCATAGCTATAATCAACGCCAGTATTGTAATTGTTAGCTATTGTACCAATCGGCTGTGCATATTGGGCAGGGATAATTGTTTCAACATATTGTGAAAATTTATATATCCGCGCCAGCTGCCCTGTATTGAAGTAGCTATAGTTGGTGGCGAGACCATTGGTGATCGCTGCAGTCATCCGTCCTGCGATATCATAGGCGTAGGTTGTGATGTTAGAACCGAGATCATTTTTATAGGTTGCGCGGCCATAGACGTCGGCTTTTTCGGTCAACGTCTTGCCGGTTGATGTCGAGTCATAAAAATAGGTGGTCACTTGTGTCCACCCGCCGGTGACGATGCCGCTGATCGCTGCGATGCTTGCGTCCCATGTGTAGCTGGTAGTGGTTAGGTCGCCGCCAAAAGCGCGCTGTGATATGATCCGGCCTTGCGTGTCATAATCGGTGGTTTCGATGCCAAGGCCCAATGCTGCGGGAGCGTTATTCCAATGTTTGATCTGCTGGCCCAGGCCATCATAGGCATAATAATCGGTCAGCCCGCCTGCCTGATTGACCTGGATCACCCGGCCCAACCGATCATAGACCATGGTGGAGACGCGGCCGATCTCA
>NZ_JBHSDH010000010.1:0-274344 GCF_042651485.1 Sphingorhabdus arenilitoris | reverse complement strand
CGTGCCGTTGCAACACGATACGACAAGCGCGATGACAATTATCTCGCCTCGGTACAACTCGCCTCAATCCGCATCTGGTTGCGCTTTAATGAGTCGGTGACCTAGGGTTCGCGCCGTAACTCAAGCAACCAATTATTGCCCCGGACCGCCGCCTGCCCCGGGCGCGCCAACCGTGCCAATACCGCCGAACAAATCTTCGAAGAAGCTGCTTTCGCGGCCCAATGTTGGTGTCTTGTCGCCTTCGGGATTGATCCGCGCGATATATTCCATGCCGAATTTATTCACCGACGCCACATTACCGGCGTCATCAAAGCGGACATGAAGGACGGTCTGATCCGATGCACGTGGTTTGGAAAAAGCGAGCTGTCGCGAATCGCGGGCAAAATAATACCAATCATTTTGATCAAACTGTCCCACAAAAGTCGGACGGCCCAGCGATGCTTGCACCGATTGTTTATTGTCGACCCCAGCGGTGACCGCATCGATCAAGCTGCTGTCGCCCACATAACCTTGGTGGGTGCGCAGCCTTGTGCATCCCGAAGCGCCCAATGCCAGTGCGGCAAGCGCAGTCACAGCAATTGCGCGGCGATTGGACGATAGTAACTTATATACGGACATTTTGGTCTCCGGGCTGGGCAATTTATACGAGCGGATGATAACAGTCCGATCTTGCAATTGCCATTGCATCCTTTGGCAGGCAAGATCAATAAGCATCGCAAAATGAACATTCGATGAGCAAAGCCGGAGTAATCACCATGTCCTTGTTAAAAAACCTGTTCGGGCCGAAACAACCCAATCCCAACCAAGCGCTTCGTCCGCTTTATTTGATGGTGATCGCCAAGGGGCGGGAGCTGCACTGGTATGAAAATGGGCAAGTGCCCGATACATTGGACGGCCGATTTGACATGATCAGTTCGATCCTGGCTTTGGTTTTGCTGCGCATGGAAAGCTTCCCCGAATTGGCGCAGGAAGCTGCATGGCTCACCGAAATTTTCGTGGAAGATATGGATGCACAAATGCGTGAAGCGGGAATTGGCGATGTGGTGATTGCCAAAGATATGGGTAAGGTCATGGGCGTTTTGGGCGGACGTCTGGGGGCGTTTCGCGGCGCGTTTGATGACAAGAAAACGCTGAAAGACGCTATTAAGCGAAATATTTACGGCGGGGAAAAAGTGGACAAGGACGCGCTTGCCCATGTGGCTAAAGCTTTCACCGCTTATTGGAAACAATTGAACAAAAGCAGCGCGAAGCAGTTGATGGCGGGACAGCTTGCATGACGTCAGAAAATGAATTTAGCCGAACCGTCAAATTGGCGGATATCGGCGCAGGTGACATGAAGCATAATATCGCGGCGAGCGAGAGCGAGCGGGCCGCCTTGTCGGAGCGTTTTGACTTATTGTCGCTGGAGAAGCTAGAGGCCGTTATTACAGTATCAGCGACAGAAAAGGGCATTAGCGCGAAAGGCAAAATTTGGGCCGAGCTGGTGCAGGCATGCACAGCAACAGGTGAGCCGGTGCCGGACAGCATTGCCGATGATATCGACTTGCTGTTCATGGCACCGCCGCAACATGGGGAAGATGCCGAAATCGAGCTATTGCCCGATGAATGTGAAGTGATTTTCCACGATGGCAAGGTTGTGGATTTGGGCGAAGCCGCCGCCCAAAGCATGGGATTGGCCATCAATCCCTATCCGCGCAGCAAAATAGCCGACGAAAAATTGCGGGCTGCAGGGGTTAAAAGCGAGGAGGAGGAAGCCCGGGAATTGGAAGCAAGAAAGGCCGTATCCGGTCCGTTTGCTGGCCTGGCTGGATTGCAGCAGCCAAAGAATAAACCCTGAATGTTTGACGCGAAACTGCGTCCGGTAATCGATCCGCCCTTAAATGCGGCGGCCCGGCAATTGGTTCGTTTGGGGGTCAGCGCCAATATGCTCACCATCGCAGGCGCGTTGATCGGTCTTGGCGCGGCGGCGGCGATTGCGCTGCAATATTATACCGCTGGATTATTGCTCGTTGCGGCCAACCGGTTGCTTGACGGGCTTGATGGTCCGGTAGCGCGCATAAAGGGACCCAGCGAATTTGGCGGCTATCTCGACAGCCTTGCCGATTTCCTATTCTATGTCTCGGTGCCTGCTGCCTTTGGTATCGCCAATCCCGCTAACGCGTTACCTGCATTATTTTTGGTATCCAGCTTCACCATTACCGCCGTCAGCTTTCTGGCCTTTGCCGCCGTCGCCGCACGGGCGGGCGCGAATGATGGAGCGCATGGCAAAAAGGCGTTTATCTATTCCACCGGTTTGATGGAAGGGGCCGAGACCATCGCCTTTTTTATCGCCATGTGCCTATTCCCGCTTTGGTTTCCGGCACTGGCTTGGATATTCACGGCGCTCTGCGTGGCCACCGTGTTGCAGCGTATAGCAATGGCCAGACGGCAGTTTGACTGAAGCCATCAACCCCGCCGCCAGTTGAAATATTTTTCCGCAAAGGCGAGCAGCTTTTCCGGTTTACGCGCCAGTTTATACTGACCGACCACATATTTGTCGGCTTCGTTCCACGTGGGATAGGGCGCGATGGGCTGCGCCAGTTTTGACAGGCCCATATTATTGCGCATCGCCAAAGTAAACTGCGCGAGCATTTCACCGGCATGGCTCGCGACAATAGTCACGCCCAATATCTTGTCGCTGCCTTTCGCCGTTATCACTTTGACAAAACCGGCGGTCTCGCTTTCGGCAATGGCGCGGTCAAGGTCGTCCAGATGATAGTGTGTGACATCAAATTCCTTATCCTGCTGCGCGGCTTCTTCCTCGGTTAGGCCGACGGTCGCCACTTCTGGGTCGGTATAGGTGACGCGCGGCAGGACATCATAGCTCACCCGGTATTTTTTGAACGGACTGGCCAGCGAATTGATCGTTGCGTGCCAAGCCTCATGGCTTGCGCCGTGGGTGAATTGCTGTTTGCCCGCAACATCGCCCGCCGTGTAAATATGCGGCATCAGGCTGGTCAGGCTATCATCGACCACCATCCGCCCATTTTCGTCCAGCAGTCCTAATTGCTCAAGCCCGAAACCAGTCACCCGGGCGCGGCGGCCGACCGCCACGATCAGGGCATCATAGGCAATCGCCGTTTCGCCGCCTTCTGATTCGGCGATTAAGCTGTTGCCGCCCTCCACCCGAACCGCCTTGTGGGTGAGGCGCACATCAACGCCCTCTTTTTGCAAATGCTCGAGGATCACGGCGGCGGCTTCGGCATCTTCTTTGCCGAGCAACCGGTCCGCCATTTCAACAATCGTCACCTGGCTGCCCAAACGCTGAAAACTTTGCGCCAGCTCGCACCCGATCGGTCCGCCGCCCATGATGATCATCCGCTGCGGCGGATTGGGCAGCCCCGACAAAGCATCCCACAGCGTCTCACTGGTCAAATAGCCGCTCTCTTCCATACCCGGCAGCGGCGGGACAAAGGGGGCGGCGCCTGTGGCAATGATGAAATTCTTACCCGTCATGCGTGACGTCGTGCCGCCTTGATGCGCAATCTCTACCGTCCAAGGATCGACAAATTTGGCATAGCCCGCGACGCAGTCAACGCCTAGCCCTGTAAAGCGTTCGACACTGTCATGCGGTTCGATATCCTTAATGACCGATTTGACCCGCGCCATAACTTCGGCAAAGTCCAGCGTTGCCTTCGCGGCCTTCAAGCCATAGCGGTCGGCATGCTCGATATGCGATGCGATTTTGGCGCTTTTGATCAGCGCTTTGCTCGGTACGCATCCGGTATTCAGGCAATCGCCGCCCATCTCATTGGCTTCAATCAATGTCACCTTGGCCTTCACTGTGGCCGCAATATAGGAGGAAACAAGCCCGGCGGAACCGGCCCCAAGAACAATCAAATTGCGATCAAATTTTTTGGGCTTGGTCCACCCTTTATAGGCACGGCGGCGCTTAATTGCGGCGATAATGGCTTTGGTGATCCAAGGGAAAATAGCAAGCGCGGCAAAAGATCCAATGACCGCCGGCGTAAACAGCCCCGATGCCGATTCGATATTGGCGATTTGAGTTCCCGCATTCACGTAGACAATGGTGCCCGCGAGCATTCCCAATTGACTGACCCAATAATAAGTAGAGAGCCGAATTTTCGTCAGGCCCATGGCCAGATTGACAACAAAGAAAGGGACGACCGGGATCATCCGGATGGTGAAAAGGTAAAAAGCACCGTCACGCGCCAAACCTTCGTTCAATCCTTTTAACCGGTCGCCGAATTTTGCCTGCACCCAATCGCGCAGGACAAAACGGGACGATAAAAAGGCCAAGCTTGCGCCGATTGTCGATGCAAAGGAAACGATGATCGTTCCAGTGACGAGCCCGAATAACGCGCCCGCAACCAATGTCAAAATCGCAGCGCCAGGAAGCGATAGCGCCGTAGTTGCGACGTAAATCAGGAAAAATCCGCCAATAAACAGCCAAGGATTGGCAGCGTAACCGGCATCAAAATCGGCTTGCCTCGCCTTGAAATAATCAAGGCTGAGATATTCGCTTAAACCAAAATAGAAGAATGCAACTATCGCACTCGCCAGAATAACGACAAGACCGAGTTTTTTTATCATGCCCTTTTTTCGCTTCTGGCGGTCACATGGTTACTCCTAAAGCAGATCAAAAGGGCACATCATCGTCAAGATCGCTGTCAAACCCGCCGCCGCCTTGATTCCAGCCGCCACCAGAAGAAGAAGCAGACGAACCGCTGGACGCTCCGCCGCCCTGATTCCAGCCGCTATCCGACCCGCCGCTCATTCCGGCACCCCCGCCGCCACCTTTGGCACCATCGAGCATGACGAGCTTGCCATCGAATCCGCCAACGCTCACCTCGGTGGTGTAGCGGTCATTACCCGATTGGTCCTGCCATTTGCGGGTGCGCAGCTGACCTTCAATATAGACTTTGCTGCCTTTTTTCAGGAAGCGTTCGGCGACGCCGACCAGCCCATCGCTATTCAATACGATGCTATGCCATTCAGTGCGTTCGCGTTTTTCGCCGGTTTGTTTGTCTTTCCAATCCTCTGACGTCGCGATCCGCAAGTTGCAAATCCGCCCGCCATTTTGGAAACTTTTCACTTCAGGGTCCGCACCCAGATTGCCGACGATGATTACTTTGTTGACTGATCCAGCCATGACCTACCCCTTATATTTTTGCCGGACAGCTATCCAAGGCCGAAGCCAACCGCCGTCCAATATGTAATTCCGGCAGCAACATAGGCCATTGCAAACAAATATGTCACCATAAATATCGGCCATTTCCACCCATTTGTCTCGCGTTTAGCAACTGCGATTGTCGAGATACATTGCGGCGCAAATACGAACCATGCCAGAAAGGCCAGCGCCGTGGCCAGCGACCATTTGCCCGCCAACCGGTCGCCCAGCGATTGGGCCACTTGATCTTCGTCACCGCTGTCGTCAATCGCATAGGTGGTCGCAAGCGCCGATACCGCTACCTCCCGCGCGGCCATGGCAGGAATGAGTGCCAGCGCGATTTCCTTGTTAAAGCCAATGGGCCGAACGATAACTTCAACGCCGTCGGCAATTCGTCCAGCGATAGAATATTCGGCCTGGCCAACTCCGCTATTTTCCGGCGCTTTGGGAAAGCTGAGCAATGCCCATAAGATGACCGTCGAGGCGAAAATGATTGTCCCTGCCCGGCGCAGAAATAGCCACGCACGTTGCCACAGTCCCAGCACAATATCTCGCAGCCGAGGCCATTGATAGCGCGGCATTTCGAGGAGGAAGCTCCCTTGCGCGCCCTTTGCCACGCTGCGCCGGATTAAGAGCGCCGCCAGCATCGCGCCAACAATACCCGCGACATATAGTCCAAACAGAACAAGGCCTTTTAACCCAATACCCGGCCCGACGGTCTGCGCCGGGATAAAAGCGCCGATAATCACCGTATAAACCGGCAGGCGCGCAGAACAGGTCATGAGCGGCGCAATCAATATCGTGGTCAGCCGGTCCTTTTGATCCATAATTGTCCGCGTCGCCATAATCCCGGGAATAGCGCAGGCAAAGGAAGATAAAAGCGGGATGAAACTATGCCCGGACAAGCCGACACTGGCCATCATCCGGTCCATGACAAAGGCCGCGCGGGTCATATAGCCGGTCGATTCGAGCAGCAGGATGAATAAAAATAATATCAAAATCTGCGGCAGGAAAACGACCACGGAACCGACGCCCGCAATGATCCCGTCGTTGATCAGCGAGCGAATCCAATTGTCAGGAGTGATGGCGGTCACTTCCTGCGCGACGAAAGCGAAGGCTGCCTCTATCCACGCAATTGGCGTTTCCGACCAAGCGAACACCGCTTGGAACATTACAAAGAGCAAAGCGAATAATATCACGACACCAGCGACCGGGTGGAGCAATATGGAGTCCAATATACGGGTCCATTGCCGTGTCGGTGTCTCTCGTAAAATTGCTTTTTTGGCCAGCCGGTGCGCTTCGGCGGTCAGGCCCTTGCGATCGCGTTCGAGAGGTTCTTCCAAAATGGCGGGCTCGATGGATGGGCCTGTCAGGACCGATGCCAACCCCTCTGCCAATTGGTCGAGGCCGCGTTTGCGGACTGCTACGGTCGGTATCACGGGGACACCGAGCTCCGCCGACAAAAGATCTGTATCAATTTCCAACCCGTCGCGCACCGCCAAGTCGATCATATTCAGCGCAACCACAACCGGAAGGCCAAGGCCGATAAGTTCGAGTGTGAAGCGGAGATGATTGTCAAGATTGGCGGCATCGACCACAATGACAATCGCATCGGGCCTGCGCTGACCCGCTTGCCGCCCCAAGACGACATTGCGAGTGACCTCTTCATCAAGACTATCGGGAGTGAGGCTATAGGCCCCGGGCAGGTCGACAATCTCGGCGGGACGGCCATCGCCCAGCATGAAACGGCCCAATTTCCGTTCGACGGTAACGCCCGGATAATTTCCGATTTTTTGCCGCGCACCGGTGAGCGCATTGAACAGCGCACTTTTGCCCGCATTGGGATTGCCAACAAGGGCAATTAAGGGCGTCGTTATGGCGTCCATCAATCAATCGCGGTGCAATGGATGGCCAATGCAACTTTCCGGCGCAGCGCAATCGTCATGCGCCCAACCCGAACAGCAAGCGGATCGCGGAAGAATAAAATGCCGCGATGCAAAGGTTCGACCAATGCGCCTTCCTCCAGCCCGAGCGAGCGTAACCTATGCCCCTCGCTTTGTGGAATCGCTGGCCAATCAATCGAATCGACACGCAAAACGCGGCGTAAAGGAGCTTGGTGCAATTGCATAAGGCTTATTTGCAACCGATTCGCAATAACATCAAGCTTTCAATGTCGCTGTTTTGAAAAAATTTTCTTATGCGCGGACGTAACTATCGGCAGACAAGCCGTTACCGCGGGGGATAGCGCAAACGGCCGATGAACCGCGATAGGCTGGGCACATAATCTTGGCGCGCCTTTGCCTGAGCTTTCACTTTTTCAAATTGCATGATATTTTCGATCCGCCGATCCAAAAAAGCCCGTGTTTCTGCAAAATCGGCGCTATCGTCATTGATGAACACAGCCAATGTGCTGCCATAAACGGCTGATAGCGTCATGCGTTTGGTGTAATGGTTGAAATCGCTGGCGCTATCCCCTGCCAGCCGCCACATCCGGTCGGCACTGCGCCAACCCATGCGCGCTGCTGCCACAATATTAGACGGCATGGCCATAATAGCCATGGCACGGCGCAAGGCTTCTTTATCGGCAGCCATAATTTCCAAGCGGCTGGACAACAGCGCGGTTATCCTCGCTCTGATCTTCATCGCGTTTAGTTTTTCGGGCGGCAAGCGCCGGCCCATTTCGGCGTCAATGCTGTCGATCCACGCATCAATCATATCCATGGCACCGCCCTTAAAAGCGAGCATTGCGATGTCGCCATCCAGATTCAAATCGCTGGCCGCTGCACGCACCGCTGTCTCGTTCCAGCCATCAAAAGCCGCATGACTTCCCAATAAGGGAGCAATAGCGATGCGGATCTCGTCTAAGGTCGGATCTTCGGGCAAAGTTTGTATCATAGCCGAAAGATAGGCGGCTTGTTTGTTCAGCGCAACCATTTGAAAATGCGAATTACGGGTAGCGGGATGCAAAATGCAGCAGCAGCAAATGGCCGATGCGGGATAAATGCCCCGTTGCAATTTGAAACCTGCATTGCCAATTAGGGTTGATATTACTTTCTAAGGAAACCCCATTGGCCGATACTCCATCTTTGTTCGATTCTATCCAACTAGGCGCGATTGCCGCGCCAAACCGCATAGTGATGGCTCCGCTAACCCGGGGGCGCAGCGACGAGGGACATGTCCCACAAAGCTCGCTGAAGGCCGAGTATTATGCGCAGCGGGCAAGTGCCGGATTGATCATCGCAGAAGCGACAGGGATAAGCCGCGAAGGACTTGGCTGGCCGTCTGCTCCTGGAATATGGTCGCAGGATCAAATCACCGCTTGGCAACCTGTGACAAAGGCCGTGCATGATGCAGGTGGGCGGATCATCTTACAGCTTTGGCATATGGGGCGGCTGGTGCATCCCGATTTTCTGGACGGTGCCCCGCCGGTCTCCGCCTCTGCCACGACTGCGGGAGGATATGCACACACCCCCACAGGCAAAAAAGATTATGCTGAGGCCCGCGCGCTGGCAAAAGAGGAAATACCCCGGCTGGTGGCCGATTATGTGCAGGCGGCCCATAATGCGATCGCGGCGGGTTTTGACGGCGTGCAAATTCACGCCGCCAATGGATATTTGATCGATCAGTTTTTACGTGATGGCACCAATTTGCGAGATGATGAATATGGCGGCTCGATTGAGAACCGTATTCGGCTGCTGCGCGAAGTAACACAGGCGGTGGCAGGTGCCATCGGCGCCGATCGCACATCGGTGCGCCTGTCACCCAATGGCGAAACGCAAAGCTGCGATGACAGTAATCCGGTTGCGCTGTTTACCGCAGCAGCAGCAGCTTTGCAGGATATAGGAATCGCCTTTTTGGAACTGCGCGAGCAGAAGGATTTTGGCAATTTCGGTCAAACCGATGTGCCGCGCATTTCGCCCGATATCCGCAAAGTGTTTAAAGGTCCGCTCGTGCTCAATCAGGAATATAACCGCGAGCGCGCCGATGCAGATTTAGCATCCGGCTTATGCGACGCCATCAGCTTTGGCCGTCCGTATATTTCCAACCCTGATCTGGTCGCTAGACTGCGTGACAACGCCGAATTGACCCCAGATGATTATAAAAGTTGGTATAGTGACGGACCCGTGGGCTATACCGATTATCCGGTTCGTGCCGCGCAAGAGGTGATATGATTGAAAGCGGGCTTGGTATTTGGGCGATAGCCGTTCCGGCGGCGCTCTTTGCCCTGCTCGCTATCGCCGAATATTGGGCCCCCCGGCGCAAGCTGGCTCTGGGCCGGTATCCCCGCTGGATAACGCACGGAATATTTTTCCTGTGCAACGCAGCCATCGGCCGATTGCTGTCCCTGATCATAGTCGTCGGCAGCGCCGCCACATGGGCCGAAACATCGGGATTTGGTCTGCTGCAAATGACGTCATGGCCGATATGGGTTGAGGCAATTGCTGCATTTGTCATTCTCGACTTTGCCGTTTGGTTTCAACATTTTGTTATGCATAAGCATCCATTATTATGGCGCATGCACAAAGTCCATCATAGCGACCGGGATTTGGATGCCAGCAGCGCGCTCCGTTTTCATCCCTTTGAATTGATCCTGTCCACCTTATACAAATCGCTGTGGGTCGCTTTATTGGGCGTGCCGGTTATGGTCGCGCTGATTTTTGAGCTTTGGCTCAATGCCAATGCGCTGTTCAACCATAGCAATATCCGTTTGCCCAAATGGCTGGACCGGCTCCTTCGCCCGATACTCGTCACGCCCGATATGCATTTCGTCCATCACAGCATCGTGATCGGCGAGCAAAATCGCAATTTCGGCTTTGCACTTAGTATTTGGGACCGCTTGTTCGGCGTCTATTTACCCGAATCGGCGGGCGGGCAGGACCAGCAAATTGTGGGATTGCAGGAAGCGCAAAATAATTCTCCCGGCCGCGCGCTGTGGAGCTTATTATTGCCGCTGCGGTAAGTTTTCCGCCGTCAATCCTGCCAAAATTCTTCGTTTATCGCCTCCGGGTCCGCTAGGGCTGTCAACCGCCGCATGGCCAGCCGCGCCAGCCTTTGCGTTTCAGTTTTGCGCCGGGTGGCATTCAACGCGACCAGCGCCGCCGGGCGGATAATTTGCGCATCATAGGCATCCGCGACAATCAAACCGGTGCGCTGCGGCAGGAATGCTTCACCATCAACCGGTTTCCAGTCAAAACCAGCGGGAACCGCCCAAAAAAAACGGTCGCAATAATCCAGATATTCGGTCCATTTCTGATCACCGAGCAAATCGGCACGTGCGCATTTTATCTCAACGATAATGATTTCGCCCTTGGCATTTAACCCCATTAGGTCAGCCCGCCGTTTATTACGCAAGATAACCTCGCTCTGGACGGAGATTTGATGCCGTAAAAATAACCGCGATACCCCGCGGGCAACACTGGCTGCGTCATGGGCGAGTGGTTGATTGTCGGTATGATTCATTCTTTCGTATTAGAACGAAATAAGAACAAAAAAAAGGCCCCGCGTAACGGAGCCCCTTTTTATTTGCCTTAATACCCTCAACGGTAGAAGATGTGATTGTCAATCGAGCCAAGGCGCGTCAAGCGCCAGCCGGGACGAACCCGTTTGGCATGAAAGAATAACGCACCTTCAACCGGGCTATCCCACGCATCATTCAGGGCGATCTGAGCAATGGCAACGGCATTGCGCCAGCTTTGCTTTGACGTGTTAATCTTTGGCATACGGCCGCCGCGGATGAAGGAAAATTGACTTTTCTGATACACAACGCCGCATATGCTGGACGGGAAACGCCCGGAATTTTTGCGTGCCAACACAACCTTGGCAACCGCCAATTGGCCGGCAAGCGATTCGCCCTTTGATTCAAAAAAGATCGTGCCGGCAAGGCAACGCTCTTCTTCGGTCAAGGCAATGTCGGTATTTTGAGCGCGGACCAGTTCGCGCAGAGACGAAGCCGATATCGGCTGATAAGCGCGGCTATCTTCTTCGGGAATGATTTCTTTTTCGGGAACTTTCATCGGCTCGGTGTCGGCGATGCCTGGGATGAAAATAATGTCACCATTGCCCTTCACAGTCATTTCGACATCGGGCTTGCTAGCCATAGCGGCGGCAGAGACATCTGCGGCTAATACGGCCGGGTCTACAGTGATGACACTGGCCGTTAAGGCAGTATCTGCTTCGGCGCTACCGAAGGCAAGGCCGGGATCAGAATAAATTGTTACTGATGCCAGCGCTACAAAAGTGGCCGCGAAAGTCGCAGCCTTAGAAAATTTTAACATTAAATCAGCAGTTTGTGCGGCTATGTTTGCAAACGGGCAGTAATGCTTTGGTTATAAACCCGGTTGATCCCATATCCGGCTCGCGTGTTTTCCCGGGCACCCCTTTTTGTAACCCGTCGGTAACCTTCGCTATCCGTTGGCGCTCCATTTATTGTGCAGCGCAGCAAAGTCAAGCCTGTTTACCCAATAGTCCGGCGAGCCGTTCATCGTCTGCGGTATCCAGTTCAATTACCCATAAATCCGGATCCCGCGCGGTTCTTTTTTCAAGATATTCGCGAATTTGCGCTTCGGATTCCAGCGTCAATGTGGCCAATGCCTGCCAACTGGGCGGGCCATCCAGCGATGGATAGCGTTCGTATATTTTTGCATTTGCCCCGCGAACCAAGGCCACAATCAATATCGCGCCTGATACCGGATCACCTTTTCGCAATAGAGTGGCGAAATCGCCTTGCGCCTCGGCCAAGCGAATAAAGGCGCTAATTTGAACAGAAGTGGCAAGGCACGGTTCGATGCTCATATTCCCGGTGAACCGAAAATAGCGCGTATAATGAGGTTAAGCCGCATTACGCTCCGGCGGCATGGTGAGCAACGCAAAGACGGCGCCCGCATCCTGCGCGCCCCGTAAATGGGAACAGCTGTCATCATCGCGAAGCATCCGCGACACTTCGGCAAGCGCGCGTAAATGCGCCGCGCCATCATGCGCAGGGGAAATCAGGCAAAAGACCAGATCAACCGGTTCGTCATCAACGGCGTCATATGGAACAGGATGTTCAAGCCGCAAAAACAACCCAACGGGTGCCTGTAATCCTTCAATCTTAGTATGCGGAATCGCGCTACCGCCGCCAAATCCGGTAGCCCCCAAATTTTCCCGCTCGTTCAAACCGTCCAATACGGCCTGGGCATCGACACCATAATTATCCGCTGCCAATTTGGCCAATTTGGCCAAAATAGCTGCTTTATTGGTGCATGCCACACCGGTGCGAACTGCCCCGTCGGCAAGTGTGGAAGAAATTCGAATCATGACCCGATCTATTGTATGCATCACTTCTTAACGGCGATTGCATACGCCCCAAAACGTTGAAATATAATCTGAAACAGCTTGGATTGGCAACGATAAGGTGGGCGGTTATCTTGGTTCTACCCATCCGATTGTGCCATCTTCGCGGCGGTAAACCATATTATGACGTCCAGTTCCAGTATTTTTGAATAATAGCGCCGGGGTGTTGCGCAAATCCATCATCATCACGGCGTCGGATACCGAAGAAACAGGGATATCTGCTTTTGTTTCGGCTATGATTGCGGGCGAGTCAGGCGCATCGGCCTCATCCTCATAATCCATTGAGTCAAAAACCGTATAGGCGGCTTCTTCTTCTTTTAAGGCATGGGCTGCTTGCGAGTGACGATCATGAATTCGGCGCATATAGCGGCGCAATTGCTTTTCGATTTTGTCAGCGGCGCCATCAAAAGCCACATGGGCATCGCTGGCTTCGGCGCGGCCTTTTAGCACGAGGCCTTGCATAACATGCGCAACGATATCACACGCAAATTTATCATGCGGTGCCCGGCCAAAGGTTGCATGAGCCGAAATGGCCCGCGAAAAATATTTATCAGCGATAGCGGACAAACGCGATTCAACGTGGCCTTGCAAAGCTTCGCCTGTTTCGACCTGATGACCTGAAACCCGTATGTCCATTTGCTGTCTCCTTGTAAGATAAAATATAATCTAAATAACTGCTTAGGGTAAACGCCCTGTGTCATTCCACAGTGCATCTTTTATATTGGCGATAAAGGCGCTGTGTCGTTGTAATTCTTCTTCGGCGGGCCTGTGCGGACGGGCGGGCCGGAATGGGCGGTCGCTGCGCGGTTGGATACTGGTCATCGGTTCCTCGCCGATGCTCCGACCTTCTTCTTCCGCAAGGCCAAGGCCGATCTGCCGCCCTCCGGTCAGCTCAACATAAAGATGCGCCAGCAATTCTGCATCGAGCAATGCGCCATGCTTCACCCGGTGGCTGCGATCTATGCCATAGCGGGTGCACAGCGCATCGAGCGACATTTTTGCGCCGGGATGTTTGATACGTGCAATCGCTATTGTATCGACCATCCGGCCCATATCGATGGGGTTATACCCGCATTTTTCCAGCTCCATATTGACGAAGCCGAAGTCGAAACTGGCATTATGCGCGACCAACGGGGAATCTCCGATGAAGCGCAGCAATTCAGCCGCTTTTTCCGCGAATAAAGGTTTGTCCGACAGAAAAACGTCGGACAGGCCGTGCACTTGCTCAGCGGCGGCCGGCATGGGGCGCTGCGGATTATAATAGCAATGATAGGTTTCGCCGGTCATCACCCGGTCAATCATTTCAACACAACCTATTTCAACCATCCGGTCCCCGTTATGGGGATCAAATCCGGTTGTTTCAGTGTCGAAAATTATTTCTCTCATGTTGCAGTCAATATCGGCTCATTCATGCCGTTGCGCAAGTCCCTGCCGCAGCTTTTTGACGATTTTTCGCAACTGTTTCCGCGTTTCATCAAGGGTAGCGCCGGTATAAATGACATGATCCGCCCTTGCTCGTTTTTCCGAATCGGGCGTTTGAAGCGCCAATATTTGTTCGAACCTCTCTTTGGTCATCCCGTCGCGGGCCAATACTCTCGCGCGTTGTTGATCGGCTGCAGCCGATACCACGATAACCACGTCAACCATATCGGAGCCGCCGGTTTCAAACAAAAGCGGTATGTCGACAACCACCATATCGTCATTTTGATGCGCCGCAAAAAAGGCCATTCGCGCTTTGCCGACCGCTGGATGAATGATGGATTCGAGCTGCGTCAGCTTTGCCTTATCGCCCAAAACCGCTGCGCCCAACGCTTTGCGATCGACACCATATGGGCCAGTCGTGCCCGGAAATGCTGCCTCGATTGCGCTAATCAGTGCTCCGTCTGGGCCCTGCAGCCGGTGCACCTCGGCATCGGCGTCAAAAACCGCTATCCCTTCATCCTCGAACATTTTTGCTACGGTCGATTTGCCCATGCCGATTGAACCCGTGAGACCAACGATCAAGGGGCGGCCCCCAGCGGATTCAGCCGCATCGGTCATCGCACCAAAATATCCCTCAATTCATCATCATGTCCTTCGGGCGGCTTTTCGCCAAAAAATAATTCAAAAGCCAGCGCAGCTTGACCAATCAACATATCCAGCCCGTCAATAGCCTCAAACCCCATGGATTTCGCCATTTTCAACAATGGCGTTTCGAGCGGAACATAGACCAGATCGTAAACCAAAGCATCCGGTGCCAACGGGGACAGGTCCATATGAAGCGGCTCTTGGCCTTTCATGCCCAGCGGGCTGGCATTCACCAACAACGCGGCTGGCAGCAGTTTCGCGTCAAAAGGTAGAACCTTACCCTTCAACCCAAAATGCGCCAGCAGGCCCGCTGCTTTCAGTCCGCTGCGCGCCAATAAGGTTACTTCGCCGATTCCTGCCCGCGCCAATGCAAACAGCACCGCTCTTGCAGCGCCGCCTGCGCCAATCACGATGGCACTCTGCCCCGACCAGTCCATCTCCGCCAATGGCAGGAAAAATCCGCCTGCATCTGTATTTGTGCCAATCAGCGCGCCGTCAGTTCCCCGGAATACTGTATTCACCGCCCCGATACTGCCCCGAATATCACCAGGATCACTGACATGGTCGAGCGCAGCGATTTTATGCGGAATCGTGATATTGCACCCGCGCCAATCGGGGTCGCCGCGCCGCATATCAAAATAGCCACCCAGTTGGTCCGCTGTCACATGATTCGCCGTATAGCGTGCTTTTATTCCTAGTTTTTCCAGCCAAAATCCGTGGATGAGCGGGGATTTACTTTGCGCTATCGGATCACCGATCACCTCGGCATAGGGTTGCGGCGATGATGACGTCATGAAGGTAGGTTACCCCTGATCCTCAGATAATCAAGGATCGCAAGCAGCGGCATGCCCATGATCGCGTGATGATCGCCTTCGACTTTTTGGAATAGCTGCAATCCTTCTGCCTCGATGCGGTAGCAGCCCACGCATGGGCGGATTTCCTCCCAATATTGATCAACATATTCGTCGATGAAACGGGCGCTCAGCGCGCGCATAGTCAGCACCGCCTTTTCAATATGCCGCCAGCTCGGCCTGCCGCCCTCTGCGATGACAGCGGCGCTATATAGCCTGTGGGTTTTGCCCGAAAGTGCAGCGAGTTTTTCCTTGGCCTCATCGGGGCTTTCGGCTTTGCTCATCGTCGCGCCATCTGGCCCTTCCAATATCTGGTCGGACCCCAGCACCAGCGCGCCAGGATATTTTTTGGATATTTTGACCGCCTTTGCTTCAGCCAAGGCATCGCTCATAACGCGCGGCGTGGCATTTTCAGCAATCATCGCCTCTTTAATCGCATCTTCGTCAACCATCGGGGCAACACCGTCCAATTTAAGACCAACGGATTCCAACATGGCGAGCCGAGCCGCGCTTTTGGATGCCAAAATCAGGTCCTTGGCAATGACTTGATTCATATATTAGCCCTTTCATTGACAAGATTTATGATCGCCGCCGCGCTTTCCTCAATCGAACGGCGCGTGACATCGATAACCGGCCAATCATTATCCGCAAACATACGCCGCGCATAGGCCACCTCTGCTTTTACCCGTTCGGCATCGACATAATCGGTATCTGGAGCCTGATTCAACGATAACAGCCGGTTGCGCCGTACCTGAATCAACCTTTCGGGATTGGTGATAAGACCAACAACCATTGGATTTTTAAGCGTATAGAGACTTTCAGGCGGCGGCGATTCCGGTACAATTGGAATATTCGCGGTTTTATACCCGCGATTGGCCAGATAAATGCTCGTCGGTGTTTTCGATGTCCTCGATACACCTGCAAGCACGATATCCGCTTCTTCCCAATTATGCGCATTGATGCCGTCATCATGGGCAATGGTAAACTGTATCGCCTCCACGCGGGCAAAATAAGCAGCGTCCATCAAATGCTGCCGCCCCGGCCGGGCCTTCGCCTGTTGTCCCAGCATATTGGACAAAGCATCAGTAACCGTGTCGAGCGCCGCAATAGCGGGCAGGTTAAGCGCCCGGCATCGTTGCTCCAGCTTTCGCCGTGTGTCCCGGTTCACCAGTGTGAATAACACCATTCCAGGGTTTTTTGCGACATCAGCCAATATCCGGTCCAAATGACTTTCCGAGCGCACCATGGGCCAAAAATGCTTGACCACATCATCTGTGCCATCAAACTGTGCCAACGCAGCTTTGGCGATATTTTCCAGCGTTTCCCCTGTGGAATCCGATAAAAGATGCAGATGGAATTTATGCGCCATAGGACAGCTTTGTGGGCTAGTTGTGGATAAATCAAGGGACAAATTTGGCGCTCCCTCATTGTACCCGATGCGAGTCATTTCACCTTCGATTCGGCCACAAATTGTCCACAAGTGAAATAGGTTTCACACAGGCTGTGAATAACGAGGATAAAATTTGCGAATCCAAGAGTCTTTCAGATCGCTTTGCCGTCAAGCTGTTGGCAAATTCCGCAAAAGCGCTTATTGGCCGCTTTGTCCACATTACCATCATCTTTCATCATTCTATTATAAATAATTATATTGATTGGATCTGATTCCGATATGCCTGCTCTGCCCGTCAAAAAATTGCTCAATGTTCTGCGCGGGCAAAAAGAAGATATCCCGCCTGTCTGGCTTATGCGTCAAGCAGGGCGCTATTTACCCGAATACCGCGCTTTGCGGGCAGACAAAGGCGGGTTTCTCGAACTTGTATATGACAGCGATGCTGCCGCCGAAGTGACGCTGCAGCCTATCAGGCGTTTTGGTTTCGACGGATCCATATTATTTTCGGATATTTTGATCATACCCTATGCGATGGGTCAGGATTTATGGTTTGAGGCAGGTGAAGGGCCGCGCCTCGCTCCGCGTATGGCAGAGACGCCGCTGGACAGTTTAAAAGCTGATTTAAGCCGGCTAGAGCCTATCTATGATACCGTTCGCAAGGTCGCGGCGGCATTACCTGCCGAAGTCACCTTTTTGGGCTTTGCGGGCAGCCCATGGACGATTTCGACCTATATGGTAAATGGGCAAGGATCGAAGGATCAAAGTGAGACGCGGCGCATGGCCTATAATGAGCCAGAACGCTTTGCCGCGCTGATTGATGCTATCGCCGATATGACGGTGGATTATCTATCGGGTCAGATTGACGCCGGAGTTGATGCGGTGCAATTGTTTGACAGCTGGGCAGGATCGTTATCGCCGCAGCAATTTGACCGGTGGGTCATTGCGCCTAATGCCAAAATTGTAGAAGCGCTGAAAGCGCGTCATCCCGATGTTCCGGTGATCGGTTTTCCAAAGGGAGCGGGCGGAAAATTGGCGGCTTACGCAAATGCAACCGGCGTCGATGCCATCGGTATCGATGAAACCGTGGATCCTGTCTGGGCCAATCAGATTTTGCCGAAGGGGATGCCGGTTCAGGGCAATCTTGATCCGCTGGCTTTGATAGCCGGAGGAGACAGTTTGGAAATTGCGGTGTCGGCGATCAAATCAGCTTTTCAGGATCGCCCGCATATTTTTAATCTGGGTCATGGGATTCAGCAAGATACCCCTATTGATCATGTCACAAAGCTGCTTAAATTGGTGCAAGGCGATAATGCCTCAGGATAATTTATGACGGACATTTTCGCTTTGCTCTATCTTTGGCTCAAATCCGCCCATCTCATTTTCGTTATATTCTGGATGGCCGGGCTATTTATGCTCCCGCGCTTTTTTGTCTATCATCAGGAATCCGCGATCGGCAGCGCGGAGAGCGAGCTGTGGGTCGAGCGCGAAAGGCGATTGATTAAAATCATCCTGAATCCTTCGATGATTGTTGTGTGGGTTTTGGGATTATATCTCGCCTATGAAATCGGCGCCTTTAAAGAAGGCTGGTTCCATGCCAAAATGCTGTTTGTATTGCTGTTATCGGGCTATCACGGCTGGATGGCGGGTTATGCAAAGAAGCTGGCCGGCGGTGAACGAAAGCTTGCCGGCAAAAAACTGCGTTTGTTAAACGAAGTGCCTGGCGTGGCAGCGGCTATCATCGTCATTTTGGTGATCGTTAAGCCGTTTTGAGCGTCGGTTCAGATTGATTGACATGGGCGCGGTAGGCGACTAACTGAGGTGCCAAGCCCGTCCGGGCATGAGGCGCCGTTTTCCAGTTAAATATAAAGCGCCATCAAAACTCTCTCCAAAATCCAGCCTGCTTATGTCTGGACTCCAATATTAGCGAATGGTTGCGCCATGCATTTAAAAGATTTGAAAGATAAAAAACCCGCCGAGCTCGTCGCAATGGCCGAAGAAATGGACATTGAAGGCGCATCGACCATGCGCAAACAGGATTTGATGTTCGCAATTCTGAAAGAGGTTGCGGATGATGGCGAGGAGACAATGGGCCTGGGCACCATTGAGGTACTGCCTGATTCATTCGGCTTTCTGCGGTCTCCAGAGGCAAATTATCTGGCGGGTCCCGATGATATTTATGTGTCACCCAATATTGTACGCCAATATGGGCTGCGGACCGGCGACACCGTTGAAGGCGAAATTCGCGCACCGCGTGATGGCGAGCGTTATTTCGCGCTGACCAAGCTGACCAGCATCAATTTCGATGATCCTGATGTCGTGCGCCACCGGGTGAATTTTGACAATTTAACGCCGCTTTATCCGGATAAAAAATTGACACTGGATAGCAATGATCCGACCGAGAAGGATAAATCGGCGCGGGTGATTGATATTATTTCTCCGCAGGGCAAAGGTCAGCGTGCCCTGATCGTCGCGCCGCCGCGCACCGGTAAAACCGTCTTGCTGCAAAATATCGCCCGTGCCATTACCGATAATCATCCTGAAGTGTTCCTGATCGTTCTATTGATCGACGAACGGCCCGAAGAGGTGACCGATATGCAGCGCAGCGTGAAGGGTGAGGTCGTATCTTCGACCTTTGACGAACCCGCCACGCGCCATGTTCAAGTCGCCGAAATGGTGATCGAAAAGGCAAAGCGGCTGGTGGAGCATAAGCATGATGTCGTCATCCTACTCGATTCCATCACGCGCTTGGGCCGCGCATATAACACCGTAGTACCGAGCTCTGGCAAGGTGTTAACCGGCGGCGTCGATGCCAATGCGCTGCAGCGTCCAAAGCGCTTTTTTGGCGCGGCACGAAATATCGAGGAGGGCGGTTCGCTGTCCATTATCGCAACTGCGCTCATTGATACCGGCAGCCGTATGGATGAGGTTATCTTTGAGGAATTCAAAGGCACCGGCAACAGCGAAATCGTGCTTGATCGCAAAGTCGCCGATAAACGCATTTTCCCAGCATTGGATGTGGGCAAATCGGGCACACGTAAGGAAGAAATTCTGGTCGAACCCGATAAGCTTAAGAAAATGTGGGTATTGCGGCGCATATTGATGCAAATGGGCACGGTTGATGCGATGGAATTCCTGCTCGACAAGATGAAGGATTCCAAGACGAATGAGGATTTCTTCGACAGCATGAACCAATAGGAATTTCTGTTTTGATATTGGAACAGGCCCTATTACATATCCGAAAAGGACAGTCTGCTGCGTTTGAAGCTGCCATGGCGCAGGCGAAACCTTTGATCGCGGCCTCTGCGGGATTTCTGGGTTTTGAAGTTCGGCCAGCGGCAAGGCAAGCGGATCTATATTTGTTAACGGTGCGTTGGGATTGTGTAGCGAGCCACGAAGAGGGTTTTCGCAAATCCGATCGCTATGCCAAATGGCGCGAGTTGCTGCATGGTTTTTACGATCCTATGCCCGAAGTTATATATTTTGAGGAACCGGTAATTTCATGATCGATTTTCTGATGATTTTTGCAAGTGCTGCGGCGCAGGGATTTGGCGGACCTGCCGATATGTGGCAGGCTATTGTTAAAGATTTCAGCAACATAACGGAACCCGCTGCTTTTGCCGCGTTTTTGCAGGTGCTGGCGATTGATCTGGTTTTGGCAGGTGACAATGCGATTGTGGTTGGCGCTTTGGCTGCTGGTTTGCCCCCTGAGCAACGTAGAAAAGTGATCGTTATCGGGGTGCTGGCGGCGCTGGTTCTGCGGATCGCTTTTGCGTTGGTGGTGACACAACTCATGCAGGTGATTGGGCTTATATTCATCGGCGGATTGCTGCTTGTTTGGGTGGCATGGCGGATGTGGCGGGAATTGCGGCATGATGGGATGAGTCCCGGTTCGCCGGAAATTACTGGCGACGAATCATCAGGTCTGCGCCCTGCGAAAAGCTTTGCGGGAGCAGCTTGGGCCGTTGCCGTCGCTGATGTGTCGATGAGCCTTGATAATGTGCTGGCCGTTGCTGGCGCTGCGCGCGAACATCCGGGCATTTTAATCGTCGGCCTGATTTTCGCGGTGGCGTTGATGGGTGTGGCCGCGAATATTATCGCCAAATATATAGAACGCTATAAATGGATCGCCTATATTGGATTGGCCGTCATCGTATATGTCGCGGTCAAGATGATCTACGAAGGCTGGGTCGATCCAAATGTCGGATTGGGGACCTTGTTGGGGTAATCTAACCCAGCCATTTGGCAAAAAACTCCGCCGTCCGTGCATCGGCAAGTTTTGCGCCCTCATCATTGCGCCGGTGTCCGGTTTCGGTGGCGAAACCGTGGTCTAGCCCAACATAGTCGTGCAGCGTAACCTTAGGATGATTATCCAATGCAGCGTGAATGGCGGCCTGTGCCTCTGGGCCAACAAAATGGTCGGCAGTGGGAATGTGAAGCATGAGTGGATTGGCAATAGCGTGGGATTCGTCCAGCATTTGGTCGATCATCACCCCATAATAGCCAACGGAGGCATCAATGTCGGTGCGCGCTGCCGCCATATACGCAAGGCGTCCGCCGAGGCAATATCCAACGCAGCCGACCCTTTGCGCCGGAGGTGTTCCGTCAAGGCCCGCTCGCACGGCCCGGATCACTACCTCGATATCATATACGCCTTTGTCGGCGTCATATTTTTGGAAATAGCCAAAAGCCTGTTGCAAGTCGGCCTCAATGTCTGGGTCCAGTTCCACGCCTGGGGCAAACCGCCAAAAGAGTTCGGGCGCGACGGCGAGATAGCCTTGTGCGGCAAGCCGGTCGCATTTCGTTCTGATACCTGCATTAACGCCAAATATCTCGGGAATAACGATGATCGCTGCCGACGCAGCTTGATCTGGCGCGGCCACATAAGCGTAAAATTGGCCTTCACCGTTCATTGCTGCAATTTGTTTTAACTCGCCCATATTATTGCTCCGGTAATTTCAATTGTTTGATTCGCGCTTTCCCCTATATTGATAGCAATCAGGTTAGAGAGCGCCAACCAGCCAAGAAGGATAGCGGGCCCATGAAAATGAACATAGAAATAGATTGCACGCCGGAGGAAGCCCGGACGTTATTGGGCCTGCCCGATGTGACAAAGGCGAATGAGGCCTATGTCGAAAATGTCACTAAGCTGATGCAGGGTGCCGGGGGCATTGAACAGTTGCAGGAACTGGGCAAGCAAATCGCACCGATGGGTCAAATGGGATTGCAGCTATTCCAACAATTGATTGAAACCGGCGCGAAGGCGGCGTTTTCGGGCGGCAAGGATAAAAAGTAATCCCTCTGCTTTGATCGTTACGCTATGAAAAACGCCGCAACCATTTTTGCGCTGTCCAGCGGCGCACCGCCATCTGCGATCGCCATCGTCAGGATTAGCGGCCCTGCGGCTTTCGGCGCGGTAAAGCAGCTTACCGGGCGCAAATTGCCTATGCGAAAACCGTCTTTGGCAAAGCTGTACGATCCTATGGACAGCACGGTGCTCGATCAGGCTCTAGTGCTGTTATTTCCGGCACCGAATAGCGCAACAGGAGAAGACTTGGCGGAACTACATCTGCATGGCGGGCGTGCGGTTGTTCGGGCGGTCGAGGGGGTTTTGGGCCGGATAGAAGGAATGCGTCCGGCATTGGCAGGGGAGTTTACCCGCCGGGCTTTTTTAAATGGACGGATTGATTTGAATGAAGCGGACGGTCTTTCGGATTTGCTGTCCGCTGAAACGGAATGGCAGAGACGGTCGGCGGTAGAAATGCTGGGCGGGGCGTTTAGCCGGGCCGTGGAGGGATGGCGCACCGAATTGCTGCGTATATCGGCGCTTACCGAGGCTGAGCTCGACCTATCCGATGAAGATGACGTATCGGATCAGAATAGCCATGTAATAACAGATGCTTGCATCAGGTTGCGCAGAGAAATCGATAAGCTATTGGCGCGGCCAGCGGCGGAAAAATTGCGCGACGGGCTTCGCATTGTGCTGGGCGGACCGCCCAATAGCGGAAAATCCACTTTATTGAATGCTTTGGTCGAAAGAGATGCGGCTATCGTTTCAGATATTGCGGGGACGACGCGGGATGTGATTGAGGTGCCTATGGCTATTGATGGCATGGCGTTCATCTTCACCGATACTGCAGGGGTAAGAATTGACAGTGACGATGCGATTGAAAATATAGGGATAGAAAAAGCGCATCACGCTTTTTCGCTGGCCGACATGATCCTTTGGCTGGGCCCAGAAGAACAGGCTCCTGCGCATCCCAATGTTATCCAGGTAGAGACTAAATCCGACATTGCGGCCCGCCAGCAAAAATCAGCTAAATCCTTTTGGGTGTCGGGTAAGACGGGCGCTGGCCTGTCTTTATTGTTGGCTGATATATCGCGGCGCGCCAAAACCCTGTTACCACCGGAAGACAGCTATGCGGTCAATATGCGTCAGCGCGCTCTTTTGGCCGATGCGGCAGCGGCGCTCACCGAGGTTGAAGGCATCGATGACTGGTTGATCATCGCTGAACAATTGCGTTTGGCGCGGCTCGCGTTAGATGCGCTGACCGGACGGTCTCACACCGAGGATTTGCTCGATGTGGTCTTCGGAACATTTTGCGTAGGCAAGTGATGCGGCTGTGCTGTCGATTGTTTCACGTGAAACATTGAAAGCGGCTTTGACCATGGGCATGGCCTGCGCTAAAGGGCTTGGACTATGAAAGATCGTTCATCCCTTAACTTTGACATTGTGGTCATTGGTGGCGGCCATGCGGGCTGTGAAGCAGCGTCAGCTGCCGCGCGCATGGGGATGGCCGTCGCATTGGTCAGCTTTACCAAGGCGATGATCGGTGCCATGTCCTGTAATCCAGCAATTGGCGGTTTGGGCAAAGGTCATTTGGTTCGAGAGGTTGATGCCTTTGACGGCATTATCGCGCGAGCAGCAGATGATGCAGCGATACATTATCGAATGCTCAATGCGTCCAAAGGTGCAGCGGTTCAGGGCCCAAGAATTCAGGCTGATCGGCGATTATTTAAGGCCTCGGTGCAGAGGCAATTGGGGGTCTATTCAAACCTAACGATCATAGAGGGTGAGGCGGCGGCGCTGTTATTTGATGGCCGGAATGATCGGCGGGTAACAGGTATCAATTTAGCAGATGGCAGCGCGGTTCATGCAAAAGCAGTCATATTGGCCACTGGCACCTTTTTAGGCGGGAAATTATTTCGCGGCGAAGAGCGGCTGGAGGGCGGACGCATTGGCGAGAATAGCGCGTTAAAACTCGCAGACCAGATTCGCTCGGCGGGGCTGCCGATGGCCCGTTTGAAAACAGGAACACCGCCGCGCTTGGACGGCCGGACGATAAATTGGGCGGCATTGGACGAACAGCCCTCCGACGATGGCAACTGGACGATGTCGGCGATGACCAAACGGCGCCCGGTGCCTGAAATATTCTGCGCGGTAACCCGGACCAATGTGATCACTCACGATATTATTCGATCGGGCCTAGACAGGTCCCCGTTATTTGGCGGCGATATTCAAGGCCAGGGGCCGCGTTATTGCCCGTCTATTGAAGACAAAATATTCCGTTTTGGTGACCGCGATGGGCATCAGATTTTCTTGGAACCCGAGGGGCTGGATAGCCATTATATCTATCCCAACGGTATCTCGACTTCCCTGCCGACCGACATACAGGCGGCGATGGTGCGGTCGATGGCAGGTTTGGAAGATTGTGAAATCATTGTTCCGGGCTATGCGGTCGAATATGATCATATTGATCCAAGGGCGCTTGACCGCAATTTGGCGGTCAGCGGATTTGAAGGCCTTTATTGCGCTGGTCAAATAAATGGCACGACCGGTTATGAAGAAGCCGCAGCGCAGGGTTTGATCGCGGGGATGGGGGCAGCTTGCCAGATATTGGAACGCGATGCGCCGGCCATCGACCGTTCAAACAGCTATATCGCGGTCATGGTCGATGACCTTGTCCTGCAAGGTGTGACCGAGCCCTATCGGATGCTGACGGCGCGGGCTGAATATCGGTTGCGGCTCCGCGCTGATAATGCAGCGACACGGTTGACGCCGCTGGCCATTGAGGTGGGCGTTGTTGGTGCGCAGCGTCAGTCTGCCTATGAACAGCGTGCCGCCCAGCGCGAATCAATTGATACCGCTTTGGCCGAAAGTGTAACAGCTGATCAGCTTATTCAGGCAGGACTGAATGTTAAGAGTGATGCGGGCCGGATGCCGTTAATCGATTGGCTCCGCTTTCCGTCCGTGACGGTCAATGATCTCCTATCCGTTTCATGTGAAACATCGGAATTTCCCGATGACTTGATCGCGGAGGTTGAACAGGACGGCCGATATGCCCCCTATATGGCCCGGCAAGAAGCCGAGATTGCGGCGTTGACCAGCAATGAGCGTATTCGGTTGGCAGCTGATTTTAACTATAAGTCAATTGCAGGCTTGTCGAATGAGATGGTAGAGCGATTGAGTTTGGCCCGGCCTGAAACATTGGCGGCGGCAGCCCGGGTGAGGGGGGTTACACCTGCCGCGCTGGCAGCGATATTGGTGCATGCCAAACGGGCAAGCAATTCCGAATCAAAAGCAGCATGACCGAAGATGAAGCCAAAGCTTGGCTGATATCGCAGTTGAATGTTTCACGTGAAACAATGGAGAAGTTGGAATGCTTCATCGCCTTTCTGCGTGCTGAAGCGGAAAATCAGAATTTAATCGCTGCATCGACTTTGGATAGCATATGGGCCCGCCATATAGTCGATAGCGCTCAATTGCTGATCCATTTACCTGCGGATATGCAGAAGCATCAGCGCTGGTTGGACCTAGGCTCTGGTGCTGGTTTTCCAGGAATCGTGATTGCGCTGCTCACGAATCATCAGATCACCTTGGTTGAATCGCGCGCACGGCGGATAGATTATTTGGAGCGGGCGGCTTTGTTGCTCGATTTTGGGACACAGGTGCAAATAGCCGGAAGTCCTGTCGAAAAGCTACAAAGTCAAAAATATGATGTAATTAGCGCCCGAGCCTTTGCCCCGCTGCCCCGATTGTTGAGCGGCGCGGCGCGATTTTCCACAGAAAAGAGTTACTGGCTATTACCAAAGGGCCGAAATGCGGTTAAGGAAATGGAAGATGTCACAGGTCAATGGCCCATTGATTTTCGCGTCGTGCCAAGCATAACCGATGCGGATGCGGGAATATTGATCGGCCGTTTACGCGGTGTTTTGCCGAAAAAGGCAAAAAAATAGCGAGGATATAATGATGATCCGTATAGCAATTGCGAACCAAAAAGGCGGCGTCGGGAAGACCACAACCGCAATCAATATGGCCACCGCAATGGCGGCGAGCGGATGGAAATGCTTGTTGATCGATCTCGATCCACAAGGCAACGCCTCCACCGGGCTCGGCGTAAAACAGGCGGACCGCGTGCATAGCAGTTATGATTTATTATTCGGTGAAGCGGGAATTGAGGAATCGGCCATAGCAACGATTATTCCGGAATTGGACATTATTCCGGCCACGGTCGATTTATCCGGCGCTGAAGTAGAATTGGTGGAGTTTGAAGATCGGACGCACCGGTTAAAGACCGCTTTCGATGACGCGGCGGATAAATGGGATATTGTGCTGATCGACTGCCCGCCCTCTTTGGGTTTGCTTACGATCAATGCTCTGGTCGCGGTCGATTCCATCATTGTCCCGTTGCAATGCGAATTTTTTGCATTGGAAGGATTAAGTCAGCTTTTACAAACAGTTGAACGGATACAAAAACGCTTCAACCCCGATTTATCGATCCGGGGTGTAGTCTTGACCATGTATGACCGCCGCAACCGCTTGACCGATCAGGTTGAGGAGGATGTGCGCAGCTGCTTAAGCGGATTGGTTTTTGACACCGTCATACCGCGCAATGTGCGCCTGTCCGAGGCGCCGAGCCATGGATTGCCCGCATTAGTTTATGATCATCGGTGCAGCGGTTCTGAGGCTTATATGGCGCTTGCCCGGGAATTGATCGGCCGCCTGCCCGCAAAAGAGGAGTTAGCCGCATGAGCGATCCAAAGGAAAAAGCAGTGCCTCGCAAATTGGGCCTCGGGCGCGGATTGGACGCGCTGCTGGGTGAGGCCATCCGGGAACAGCCGGTAGTGCGCGATGATGGCGATGCATCTGCCGTTAACTCGAACAGTAAAGCACGGGCGGTAGCAGCCGGGATCGCTTCTATCAATGTCGCCGATATCACGCCCAACCCCGCTCAACCGCGGCGGCATTTTGCCGAACCCGCATTGGAGGAATTGGCGCAAAGCCTATCGCGTCATGGAATAATTCAGCCCATCGTCGTGCGCCCTTTTGGAAAAGGCTATCAAATTGTCGCCGGTGAACGGCGCTGGCGTGCGGCACAAAAAGCACAAATCCATAGCATTCCCGCCATAGTTCGGGATTTTGATGACGCGGAAACGCTTGAAATAGCGATTATAGAAAATATTCAGCGGCAGGATCTGAACCCAATCGAGGAGGCCGAAGCCTATAAAAGGCTGTCTGACGAATTTGGTCACAGCCAAGCGGCGCTGGCGCAAATTGTCGATAAGTCGCGCAGTCATGTTGCCAATATGATGCGTCTGCTCGACCTGCCGCCAACATTGCGCGATCTGGTGATCGAAAATAAACTGCAAATGGGCCATGCTCGGGCGCTATTGGGGAGCGAGCAAGCGGTGGAGCTTGCCGCTGTCGTCGTTAAAAAAGGCCTGTCGGTCCGTGCGACCGAAGCGTTGGTCCGCAAAAACAAATCAGGATCGAAGGCCGCAACGACAAAACCGTCCATGCGGGATGCGAGCGCCGATGCAGATATCCGCGCAGTAGAAAACCATTTGGGCGATTTGTTGGGATTGAAGGTGATGATCAAACAGGAAGGTTCGAGCGGTGCGGGCGCGGTGACATTCCAATATGGCAGCTTGGATCAGCTTGATATGCTATGCCAGCGTTTGACCGGCGAAACATTTTAAGCGGGCGGTACCGATCCACCAAAATAGCGGTGAAACTCTTTGTAAAATCGTGTCACCGTTAACAAATGAATCCCAATCCTGTCGGATTTAGCGCTAAAAAATCCATCTAAGACATTGAAATAAAATAATTATATCAGTAAAAAAGTTAAGATCGATTAACCAAAGGGCTTCGCGAGTCCTTATGATTCGTGCGGCAAAAGGGGCCATGGATGCAGTGGGGCATTCCTGAAATTGCACTTTGTCGCAAGAGGACTATATTATGTTGAACAAAATGAAATTCGCTTTGGCTGGAACGATTGCAGCCGCTTCTTTGGTTTCCGGCGCGGCTAATGCTGCTACCGAGACAGCAAATGCTGAAGCCGAAATCCTGACACCTGTTGCTTTGTCGGCTGTTACTGATCTGGACTTTGGTCTGATCGCGGGCGACGCAGATGGCGGCACCGTTGCTTTGCCAACGGCATCAGACACACGCAGCTGCACCGGCGTTATTTGCGTAGGAACCGCGACCCGCGCGTCGTTTCAGGTAACCAACGCGACCCAAGGTCAAGTTGTTGCTCTGTCGGTTCCAACAACTGGTGTTGCTTTGAGCGGCCCTGGCGCCAATATGCCGGTTTCGCTGGCATTGTCCAACGCGTCGATCACATTTAACTCGGCTGCTTTGCAGACTGTTTACATCGGCGGCACGTTGACTGTTGGTGCAAACCAAGCAGCTGGCGTTTACAGCACAACCTTCCCGGTGACTGCAGATTATCAGTAAGCATTTCTACCTTCTGTAAAGGTTGAATGAATAAATGAGCCCTCGGCTGGAGCAATCCATCCGGGGGCTCATTGCCTTTGCGCGCAAAGCAGTTGCAATATGGGCAACCCGCAAGGATCAATAGCGCAGCATCAATTTGGTAGCGTGTATTAGGCTGTTGGTAACTATATTCTGTCAATCATATCCTTCGAATTATGCACGGCGCGTCGCCGCCTGTGCAACAACAGAGGATAGTAAATAGATGTTCACAAAAATCGCCCAATCGTTCAGCCCATTTGCCCTCGTTATGGCGACTATGGTCACAGCGCCGATGGTGATGTCCGCCCCGGCCTATGCCGCCGGAGACTTGCTGGTTGCGCCGACCCGCGTGGTGCTCGATGGCCGCCGGGGTACGGAGGTGATCCTCAATAACATCGGCGAAGAAGAGGCGACATACCGGATTTCTTTGGAGCTGCGCCGAATGAATGATGTCGGACGATTGGAAGAAGTGCCGGAAGAGGCGGCCAATGAAAAAGAGCAGGCAATACAGCGGATTATCCGTTATGCGCCGCGCCGTGTCACCCTGCCGCCCAATCAACCCCAATCGATCCGCATTGGTCTGACCCAAATGCAGGACCTGCCGGACGGTGAATATCGGGCGCATATGTTATTTCGCGCAATTCCCAAAACCGCTGCCGTCACGGACACCGAGGATGCTGGCGATGGCGTGCAGATACAGTTGATTCCGGTATATGGCGTGACCATTCCGATCATTGTTCGCAAAGGTCAACTGGAAGCACAGGCAGCGCTTGCCAACCCGCGCGTCGAAAGCACCGTGGACGGTCCCGCTTTGGCTTTTGACCTAAGCCGCAAGGGGAGTGCATCTGTCTTTGGAGAAATTCGGGTATCCAAGCCTGGCATTTCAGAGCCAGTAATGGTGGCCCGCGGCATCGCAATATATCCTGAACTCGAATCGCGCGTGGTAACCTTGCCCGTCAATGAGGAGATTTTGGCGGCGTTAAAAGGGCCTGTTACTATCGGCTATTATGAAGCCGTTGAAAATGGCGGCGCGTTAATTTCGGAGGTCAAATCTGTCCTGAATTAAGGGCTCACTCGCCCGGATCAAGGATCGGCCAAATACGTGTCCCTATCATTTCCCACCTTGCGAAAGACGCTGGCGCTTGTCGCCATGGCAGTCGGAACCCTATCGGTTCCGGCTGCACCTGCATTTGCGTCTGATAACGCTAATATGTGGAAGGCCAATAGCGACGATGCGCTGTTACTCGACGTGCGGTCGGGGCAATGGCGTGTTGGCGATGGGGTCAGGGGTTATCAAACTAATACAGATATTTGCGTTGATTTGGGCGATTTTATTATGGCGTTGGACCTGCCAGTGCGGCTTGACAAAAAGTCGCGCCGCGCAACTGGCTGGTTGTTTAAGGAAAACCGCATAATCACCATCGACCGTGACCTTGGTATAGTACAAATCGTGAACAAGGAAACTAAGATCAAGCCTAATGACATTTATGACACGCCGGAAGGCTGGTGCGTGAATACAGATATATTGGCTCAATGGTTGGACGTAAAAGTCACGCCCGATTTATCCAATTCGTTACTGATCCTGGAATCGGACGAAAAGCTGCCTTTCGAACTGGCTGAAGAACGCAAAGCCCGGGCGGGTAAGGTTCAACCGCGCAAGACATTTGATCTATCGTCCCTGCCACAGGCGCATGATCCCTACAAACTGTGGCGCACACCGTCTATTGACGTCGTGGCGTCGGCAGGCGCGCGGCAGGATAAATTGCGCGGCGCAACTTTTGACGCGCGATATGAGGTTTATGCCAGCGGTGAATTGGCCGGGGCGTCATTTGACGCGCGTTTATCTTCGGATAACCAGGGTGTTCCGGAAAAGCTTCGTTTTCGGGCCTATCGTACCGATCCAGCAGGTCAGCTATTGGGGCCGCTTGCGGCGACACATTTTGCGGTTGGTGATGTCTCTACGGCCTCGACCGCGCTGGGACCACAGGGGAGCGCGGGGCGCGGGGCCTACGTTACCAATCGGCCTACAGAACGGCCTGATAGTTTCGACCGCACCACATTTCGCGGCGAGCTGCCCGATGGGTGGGATGCTGAGCTTTATCGCAATGATCAATTGATCGGATATGTGCAAAGCCGCGGTGATGGCCGTTATGAATTTCTCGACGTGCCGCTCCAATTTGGGCAAAACCAGTTTGAGGTCATATTATATGGCCCGCAGGGTCAAGTCAGGCGTGATAGCCGCTTAATTCCTGTTGGCCTCGATTCCATTCCGCCGCGTGAAACTTATTATTGGGCCGGGATTCAAGATGCTGGTCAGGATTTGTTGAATTTTGGCAGCGATGTTGCGGCAGATACCGATGGGTGGCGCGGCGGATTTGGTTTGGAACGCGGGATAGATGCGCGGACATCGGTCGGTGCGGCCTTTACCAGCTCCCAATTCAGAGGCGTAAGGCGCAATTATTTGGAAGGGTCGCTGCGCCGGGCATTGGGGCCTGCATTGATGGAACTATCAGCGGCCAGCAATTTTGCTGGGGGCTATGCCTTGCGCGGTCAGGCATTAGCGCAATTTGGAGAAACATCGGTGAGCGCGGAAGCCGCGCTGTTTCAAGACGGTTATCAAAGCGAACGATTTGAAATTGACCTACAACGGCTATTGGCGCTTTCCGTCGACCAAAGCGTCAGCATCTTTGGCGAAAAAATTCCCGTTCATGTAGAAGCGCGCCATAGGCGCCGGACCAGCGGCGATGAAACATTGGAAATGCTTGGCCGTTTATCGTTTAATATCAATAGGATAAATGCAAGTACGGAAATCAAATGGGAACAGGAAAAACGGGCATTTGGCAATGACCCACCCGCCCGGCTTGATGCCCTTATGCGTTTATCGGGCCGGATCGGCCGTGTACGTCTTCGCGGCGAGACGGAATTCGGGCTGTCGGGTGACGATACGGGTTTTCGCGAATCAAAATTGACGGCTGATTACCGGGCGAGCGATCGTTCGGAATATCGTTTGGAGCTTGGCTATAATGCCGCAAGCGACCGTGGGCGTTTGTCTGCTGGATATACACGCCGATTCGAAAAATTTGCGTTGACCGGGCAATTGGAAGCCGCAACCGATGGCTCTGTTGCCGCAGGCCTGAGCCTGGCATTCAGCCTCGGCCCCGATCCGCGCGGCGGTTTCCGGGTGGCATCGGAAAAACTGGCGGCGACGGGACAGGCGCTGGCGATCGTTTATACCGATGAAAATGGCGACGGGATCCGCCAACCCGAGGAGCCATTGCATAAAGAGGTGGAGTTGACTGCGGGTTTGAATGGCCGTGGTAAGCCGACAGATGCGACCGGGGCATCGATGATCGACGGGTTGCAGCCATTCCAGCCCATTTTAATCGGTGTCGACGCGTCCAGTCTGCCCGATCCATTTGTGCAGCCGGCCACCAAAGGCATCGTTGTGACACCCCGTCCGGGCATACCATTTGTTGTTGAATTGCCGCTTGTTGCGGCGGGTGAAATTGCGGGCACGTTGCAAAAAGAGGGCGGACGCATCTTAAGCGGCGTCGATATCGACCTGCTTGACCAAAAGGGCAATGTCGTGAAGACGACCCGCAGCGAGTATGACGGATTTTTCCTGTTTGAAGGCGTGCCTTACGGCAAATATCGCCTGCAAATATCGCCGCTCGCCGCCAATATTATAGGGGTGAATAGCCGTTTGTCCGAAATCGCCGAACTGAGCAAGACGCGGCCCATGGCCGAATTGGGCATTGTGACAGCGCAGCCAGCCAAACGGATTGCAGACGCAGCAGATACGTTATCCGCCGACCCGCAAACGGCGAAAAAATAGACGCGGCTATCGTCGCCCTCCATGTAACAAAGGGGTGTGTCTTGCTGAATAGATGGTGGCAGAGTAGGGTTTGCCCATGCCCGACAGGACACAGACTGAAATGAGCGAAGCGCATAAGCCGGCCATGCCGCCACCTGCAAAGCAGCCTTCCGCAATACGTCACCCATTGACGGTGCGGTTATGGCATTGGGCAAATGCGGCAGCGCTAATGATTTTGTTGATGAGCGGTTTGATGATTTTTAACGCTCACCCCCGGCTATATTGGGGCGAATATGGCGCACATGATGACCCTGCCTGGTTCGAAATTGGTGATGATCAAGGGCGCGGCTTCATACAGATTGGCGACAGGCGCCTCGATAGCACTGGAATTCTGGGCGTATATGAAGGTGCCGACGGGACCCTGAAAACCCATGCCTTTCCGTATTGGGCGACCATACCGTCCGAATATAGCCTTGCCGATGCCCGGCTATGGCATTTGGCTTTTGCCTGGATATTCAGCCTCGCCCTGATGCTATATTTGATCGCCGGGCTGTTGAAAGGGCATATACGGGACAGCTTGCATATCACTCGCCAGGAATGGCGGCCTGCCCATATCTGGCAAGACATCAAGGACCATCTCCGCCTCCGTTTTGCCAAGGGAGATGAAGCCGGACATTATAATATATTACAGAAATTCAGTTATATAGCCGTGATATTCCTAATGTTGCCAATGATGATCTTCACCGGCCTTGCCATGTCTCCTGCGATGAATGCGGCTTGGCCCTGGTTGATTGATATATTTGGCGGGCGGCAATCGGCACGCTCCCTTCATTTCCTGATCGCGTTTTCGCTCATCGGCTTTTTCGCCGTGCATATGGTGATGGTGTTGCTGGCTGGACCGGTGAAGCATATCCGGGCGATGGTCACCGGACGGCCTCCAAGGAACGACGCATGATCAAAGGCGACAAGAAGCCCATACTCCCCCGCCGCCGTTTTTTACAAGCGGCAGGCGCTGCCGCTGGCGGATTGTTGGTCACGGGATGCGATGCGTTAAACGACAATGCGGGCGTTCGGCAGATATTAAGCGGCGCTGAAAAACTGCATCAGGGTGCCCAGCGGATCATCATGGACAGAAATGCCTTGGCCCGCGAATATCGCTTGGCCGATATGTCGCCGAAATTCAGAATGAATGGTTCGATCACGGGCGATACGGACGAATATCAGGCACATTTGGCGCAACGGTTTGCCAACTGGAAACTCAAAATTGACGGCATGGTAGCGCGCCGGGCGTCCTATTCCTTGGCGCAGCTTATGGCCATGCCGTCGCGGGAACAAATTACGCGGCATGATTGTGTCGAAGGATGGAGCGCCATCGGCCGGTGGCGCGGGCCGCAGCTGGGGCCCCTATTGGATCGGAGCGGCTTATTACCCGCCGCCCGCTATCTTGTCTTTCACTGTGCCGACCGTTTTGGAGCGGATGCCTATTATGAAAGCATCGATCTGATTGATGCTTTTCACCCGCAAACGATATTGGCCTGGGGCATGAATGGTGCCATGCTGCCGACCGGGCATGGCGCGCCCATCAGGCTGCGCGTGGAGCGGCAATTGGGATATAAGCATGCCAAATTTGTCATGCGGATTGAGGCTACCGATGATTTAACAAAATTTGGTCAGGGCAAAGGCGGATATTGGGAGGATGTCGCCGATTATGCCTGGTATGCTGGCATTTGATCCACTCCCGCTGCACAATAGCTTCACTGGCCTCAATTATCGGCTATAGCAGCGGCAATGATAACGCCCGATGCGCCATTTTTATTCTTCGATGATGCGAGACGGGATAATGCCGCGCCCTCGCGGTTATATCAACGGCCGGACCAGATTTTAACCGCAACTGGCCCATCGCAATTGCCCGAACTTTTTTCATCGCTGCGTCAAGCGCGGTTAGACGGTTATCACGCGGCAGGCTATTTGGGATATGAAGCGGGCTATGCGCTGCAACATGCATCATTTGCAGCGGTAGCGGATCAAAATGCACCGCTTGCTTGGTTCGGGTTATTTAAAGACTATCAGATTGTTGATCGCACCGCCGTGGCGTCATACCTTCCTAACCCGGCGGGGGCCTATCTGTCGGCGGTTCAGCTTGAAATAACCGCAAGTGAATATCATGCAGCTTTTGCGAAAGTGCAGGAATATATCCGCGCAGGTGATATCTATCAGGCCAATCTGACCTTTCGTGCGGCTGCTCGTTATGCAGGAAGCCCGCTTGCGCTATATGCCGCCATTCGCGCAAATGCGGCGGCGGGGTATGGGGCGGCGGTATGGACTGGAAAAGAATGGATATTGTCATTTTCGCCAGAGCTGTTTTTTTCCTGCCGCCAAGGGCAAGTCACGGCCCGGCCAATGAAGGGCACGGCAAGCCGCTGCGCGGATCCCGATAGGGATAAGGCAGCCGCAGAAAAGCTGCGCAGTGATCCCAAACAGCGGGCAGAAAATCTTATGATCGTCGATCTGCTGCGTAACGATTTGTCGCGTATTTGTGTGCCAGGATCGGTCGAGGTGCCCGACCTATTCCGTGTCGAAAGCTATCCAACAGTCCATCAAATGACTTCAACGGTCACTGGCTCGCTTGAAAAGGGGCGCGATGCAGTGGATTTGATCGAAGCAATCTTTCCCTGCGGATCGATAACGGGCGCGCCCAAAATTCGCGCGATGGAAATCATATCCGAAATTGAACACAGCGCTCGCGGCATCTATTGCGGATCGATAGGCCGGATTGATCAGGATGGGGACGCGGCATTCAATGTTGCCATTCGGACATTTTCGTTGGATGAAGAGGCGAAACAGATTTCATTCGGTCTTGGTTCGGGCGTGGTAGCGGATTCGGTTGCGGGCGACGAATGGGCCGAATGTCTGGCCAAGGGGGAGTTTGCGAAAATGGCAGGCTATGGCTTCGATTTGATTGAAACTATGCGGTTTGAGCCGGCGGACGGCCTTATCCGGTTAGAATTGCATTTGGAACGGATGAAGGAAAGTGCAAGGGCATTGGGTTTTGAATTTGATCGTCATGCAGCCCGCAATCAACTGCATGCCGTCACGTTTCATTTGGAAAGCCCCAGCAAGGTAAGATTGCTGTTATCGCGGGCCGGTTCTATCGCGATAGAGGTTCGCCCTCTACCTCAGCCGCCTTCGTCCGATTGGCAGGTCGCGATTACGCGGTTACCCGTTGCTCGTGACGATTTTCGGCTTTGCCATAAATGCAGCGACCGGGCATTTTATGATGATGCCCGCAAACAATATGCGCCCGCCGATGAGGTGCTCTTTACCGATGCGGACGGCTATCTAACCGAAGGCAGTTTTACCTCTATATTCTTGGCGCGTGATGGCAAGTTGCTGACGCCGCCTGTGGCGCGCGGACTGTTGCCATCCATATTAAGGCGCGAGCTGATCGAAAATGGCGAGGCGATTGAGGCCGATTTGCGGCCTGCGGATTTAGAGGATGGATTTTTTGTCGGCAACAGCCTGCGCGGGCTTATTTCTGCGCGAATTCATAGGTCCTGATCCTAAATTTGTTGCGAAATATTCCGGTAGCGCTTACGGGCTTGCACGCAACTAAACGCAAAATTTGCTGGAAAGACTATAATGACGAACCGCCTAACTGCCGCGCTTAACCGGATTGCTCCCTCTGCCACTTTGGCCATGTCGGCCAAGGTAACCGAGCTTAAGGAACAAGGCATTGACGTGATCGGCCTTTCGGCGGGGGAACCCGATTTTGATACCCCGGATTTTGTCAAAGAGGCAGCGATCAAGGCCATTCGCGACGGTGAAACAAATTATACCAATGTTGACGGCATTGCGCCGCTTAAAAAAGCGGTGGCAGCGAAGTTTAAACGCGACAATGACCTGCATTACGAAGTCAATCAGATCAGTGTGAATAATGGCGGAAAGCACACTTTATTCAATGCGCTGGTTGCGACGGTCGAAGCGGGAGATGAAGTGATTATCCCTGCACCCTATTGGGTCAGCTATCCCGATATTGTGCAATTTGCAGGCGGCACGCCAGTCATTGTATCGGCCAGTGCGGATCAACATTACAAGATGCTTCCCGCTCAACTTGAGGCGGCGATCACCCCGCAAACGCGTTGGTTGATCATCAACTCGCCGTCCAACCCAACGGGCGCGGCCTATAGCGCGGATGAGCTGAAGGCGCTGGGCGAGGTCTTGCTGCGTCATCCCCACGTCATGGTGATGACCGACGATATGTATGAACATATCTGGTATGCCGATACGCCATTTGCGACGATTGCTCAGGTTTGCCCCGATTTATATGACCGGACATTGACGGTCAGCGGCGCGTCGAAAGCCTATGCGATGACTGGATGGCGGATTGGCTATGCTGGCGGGCCTGCATGGCTGATAAAGGCGATGGCTAAGCTGCAATCGCAATCCACCAGCAACCCCTGCTCCATCAGCCAACACGCAGCCTTGGCGGCACTCAACGGATCGCAGGATTTCCTGAAAGAACGCAATGCGAAGTTTAAGGAGCGCCGCGATCTGGTGGTGGCAATGCTCAACGATGCCCCGGGGCTAAATTGTCCGGTGCCCGAAGGTGCCTTTTACGTATATCCCGACGCCAGCGAGTTGATGGGTAAAACGACGCCAAAGGGTAAAGTCATTGAAAATGACGAAGATCTGATCGAGTATTTCTTAGACGAGGCGCGGGTTGCGGCGGTGCACGGCGGGGCGTTCGGCCTGTCACCAGGTTTCCGAATCAGCTACGCGACGTCAAACGAGATATTGATTGAAGCCTGCAAGCGCATCCAGTCGGCGTGTGCAGCGCTCAACTGATCGCAAATTCCGGCTGTTTTTCCGCTGTTAAGCTGGGCTTAACGGTATTTATTGCATGCAAAATTGTCGAGCAAAGACGGTAACCTTTCCCGCTTATGCACCGAACAAAGCCTGTGATAATTGGAAAAACATTATGAACCGTCTTGTTGACTTTATCCGTTCCGATCTCTTCCTCAGCCTTGCAGGCGGCTTCGCCTTGGGGCTTGCTGGCATTGCGTTTATCAATCCCGCCAGCGCGGTAAGCAATCAGGATGCGGTAAAGTCCGTGACGGTGGAGACAACTAGTCATGGCGAAATCGAAATTCCCAATCGCAAGTAAAAATAGATTTTATCCTTTGGCGGCTACAACAGCGGCCATTTTCGTGACATTTTTAATCGCCCAAAATGCGGGGCGGCTGGCCGTAACGCAGCCAGCAATGGCGGCTGAAGGCATTAAGATTGCACCTCCTAAATCGGCGATAGTGGAATCCCCCGCATTACAAACGGCGATATTCGCGGGCGGATGTTTCTGGGGTGTTGAGGGTGTATTTGAACATAGCAAAGGCGTCACGCGGGTTGAATCGGGCTATGCCGGGGGCACCAAAGCCGACGCCAGCTATGTCAAAGTAAGTAGCGGACAGACTGGCCATGCCGAAGCAGTGCGCGTGATTTATGATCCCAAAAAAATCAGCTATAATCAATTGCTGCATATATATTTCTCGGTGGCACATGACCCGACCCAGCTCAACCGTCAGGGCCCGGACAAGGGCACGCAATATCGCAGCGCCATCTTCCCGGTCACCGCTGCGCAGAAAAAAGCGGCCGGCGCGTATATTCAGCAATTATCCGTAAAAAGTCCGTGGGGCGCAAAACCGGTGACCCGCATTGAAAGCGGCACATTTTACCCAGCCGAATCCTATCATCAGGACTATATGCGCAATAACCCGAACGACGCCTATATCCGTACCTATGATGCTCCAAAGCTGGTGAATTTGAAGCGATTGTTTCCGGGGGTTTATCGGTAAACAGTTGCGGCGGCGCTGCCTGCTATTTCCCACCCCATAAATCCGGATGGGCATCAATATAGGCGATCATCCATTCAGCGATACGTTCATTGTCCCTGACGCTGAGGTGGTTGTGGCATGCAGTCATTTCCAGTGTCGGAATATTTGTGGGACGAATGGAAAAGTCGCCAAACACAATCTTTCGGACACCTGCCTCACGTGCGACAGAGGTAATTGTGGCCTCGGCTGCATCCACGTTGGGTTGATATTGAGGCATTCCCCACAAGTCTTGCGCGGTTGACCAATCGATCAGAATGGCTGCCTGTGGACTTCGCGTGTGAAGGTCGACGACCAACGCACTTAATGCATCAGTCCAATCGGCATAGAGAAGAAAATGGTCTTTCCACTGTTCTTCGGGTTCAATCGGGCCAGCAATTAAGTCGACCCAACCGCTAATTCGGATAATTTGTGGGCGCCAATTGCTATCAGTATAAGCAACCGATTTATCGGAAAACATATAGGGGTAAAGCGCCGCCAGACCAGATTCTGTTCGGGCATCTTTCCAGTTACGAACAAGCCCACGGCCAGATATGGCATTAATCTGATAATCCGCATCATAATGTTTGGCCACCAGCGCGGCATAGCCAATCTGAACATTTGTTGCCTTACGCCATTCTTCTGGAGAACATTCATGCTTGGTTGAGTTTACGCCGTAGCCAGTCATTGCCGATGGACCGATAAACTCAATCTGCTTCACACGGCTCTGGAACGGCAACGGCTTGTGGTTTCGGGGCACGAAAAAACCGCTGAATGTTCCGCGAACCTTAATGCTTTCGCTGATCTTCTCCAGACGCAGGCGGTGTTTGCCCCATTTTAGGCCGTTGACTGCAAATTCCGAATTTCCCGGTTGGTCTATTATGATCGGCGCATTGTCATCGACGATCAGGCGATACTGATTATAGCGGTCATCAAATTTGAGGAAGACACGGTCGCCGACAAAGGCAGCTTCGAAATATATACCTGGCCATTCATGACTATGCGCCATCGCACCTTTCGGCATGGGCGAGGGCAATGCCGTTGCCTGTGTCCGGCCTCCGATATGTATCGGAACTGTCCGCATATTGGGGGTTATGGCCTGATGCTCGGCGGTGACCGAGACGCTTAAAGGCGCAGCAGGTAGAGTGGCCGGTGATAACAGGCCAACCAGCAGGAAAAAACGTAAGCCCTTGATCATCAAATTTATCTCCCACCCTTACGTCAGCTTTGTAAGATGACAGAGTATTTCTATAGACATGACCCAAGTATGTATAGCTTCGCAATGCACTGCCCGATATACCATCTGGGCACCGCACAGTGTTTCATCATTCCGGTCCGCTTTTGGAGTGATAGCTTGGCAACGCGATTTGCCAATGGATGGCCGAAGCGCGCAGCGCGAAGCCAAGTGGCGCCGCGATCAAGGCGGCCACAAACGGAACCAGCCCCAGCATCAGCAGCAAAGCAAAGGCCGCGGCGGATGCAAAGGCTGCGGTCACATAAAGCTCTGGCCGCATAATGATCGATGGCTGACTGGCAAGCACATCACGGATGATCCCGCCCACACAGGCGGTGATAACGCCCATCAAAATGGCTGGAAAAGGCGGCACGCCAAAGGTCAGCGCCTTTGCCGTACCGAATACGGAATAAGCGGCCAGCCCCACCGCATCAAACCATTCCAGCAAATTGTCCTGCCACCATTTTTCAGGCGCGATCCAAACAAGCAACGCAATGCCAATGCATAACAGAGAAACCAGTCCATCCTGGACCCAAAAAACCGGCGCGCCGATCAGCAGGTCACGGACGCTGCCTCCGCCCACGCCGGTTACCAATGCGAAAAAAGCAAAGGTAACCAGAGTTTGCCCCTGCCGCGCCGCCATCAACGCGCCAGATGCGGCAAATACCGCGATTCCAAAATAGTCGAGTAGTTTAAGCCAGAAGCCGATGTCGGTCATTTTTTGAGGCTACCCCCTTAGATAGGACGATAGGGCCATGATCCTGTCGGCGAAATTTTCGCGGAAAAGCGCACAGCGCGTTGGCACATTTTCAATATCCTTTGAAAGGGATGCGCCAGCGCAGAGCTTCGCCGTTATTCACATATGTATAGGCTTACCCTGTACCGCCATCGCCGCTTCTTTGAGCGCCTCGGCATGGGTGGGATGGGCGTGGCAGGTATAGGCGATATCTTCTGAAGTCGCGCCAAATTCCATCGCCTGCGCCGCTTGTGCGATCATTGTTCCGGCAAGGCTGCTGATGATATGCACGCCCAGCACGCGGTCGGTCGCGGCATCGGCGACCACTTTTACAAAGCCATCGGTGTCGCGGTTCGTTTTCGCGCGGCTATTGGCCATGAAGGGGAATTTGCCTACCTTCACTTCGCCGCGCTCTTTGGCTTGCTCCTCGGTCAGGCCAACGCCGGCAATCTCGGGATGCGTATAGACGACATTGGGGATGACATCATGGTTGATGATACCCGTGAGCCCCGCAATATTTTCCGCAACGGCGACGCCTTCATCCTCCGCCTTATGCGCGAGCATGGGGCCGGGCGCGACATCGCCAATCGCCCAGATGCCGGGCACGCTGGTGCGGAATTCATGGTCGATGTCCACTTGGCCGCGCGCATTGGGCGTGATACCTGCCTTATCGAGCGCCAGACCATCGGTGTTGGGCTTGCGGCCGATTGATACCAGAACCACGTCGGCCTCGATTGTCTGTGCATCGCCGCCTGAGGCTGGTTCGAAAGTCACAGTGGCTTTGCCGCCCTTGGTTTTGACGCCGGTGACTTTGCTACTCGTTTTAATGTCAAAGCCTTGCTTCTTGAATATCTTTGCGGCTTCCTTGCGGACCTCGCCGTCGAAGCCGGGCAGGATTTGGTCGACATATTCGATGACGGTGACCTCCGCGCCCAAACGGCCCCACACACTGCCCATTTCAAGGCCGATCACGCCGCCGCCAATCACAACCATCTTCTCGGGCACTTTGGGCAGCGATAGCGCGCCGGTGCTGTCCACAATGACCTTTTGATCTATCTCCACACCGGGCAGAGGCGTGACGGATGAACCAGTGGCAATGACGATATTTTTGGCGGTATATTCTGAACCCGCCACATCGATGCTATTCGCGCCTGTAAACGCGGCATGGCCTTTCAACCATGTGACCTTATTTTTCTTGAACAGAAATTCGATGCCGCCGGTCAATTCGGTGACGGCCTTTTCTTTTTCCGACAGCATCTGTTTCAGGTCAAGCTTCACACCCGAAAAGCTCACACCGAATTTGTCGAGCGAACCCGACGCGGCCTCTTTATAGATTTCCGACGCATGTAACATGGCTTTTGACGGAATACAGCCGACATTGAGGCAAGTACCGCCGAGCGTATCGCGGCTTTCCACGCAGGCGGTCTTCAGGCCCAATTGCGCGGCGCGGATTGCGGCCACATATCCGCCTGGGCCAGCGCCGATTATGATTACGTCAAATTCAGTGTCGGACATGGATCGTTCCTTATAGGTCAATCAACAAACGGGCGGGGTCTTCGATTGCTTCCTTGATGATTTTTAGGAAGGTCACCGCTTCCCGGCCGTCAATCAAGCGGTGGTCATAGGATAGCGCCATATACATCATCGGGCGGATTTCGACTTTGCCATTTATCGCGACCGGGCGGTCTTCGATACGGTGCAGGCCGAGCACCGCGGATTGCGGCGGGTTGATGATCGGGGTGGACATGAGCGATCCGAACACGCCGCCATTGGAAATGGTGAAAGTGCCGCCTTCCATATCGGCCATGGTCAGCGTTCCGGCCTTTGCCCGCGCCCCAAAATCGCCGATGGTTTTTTCAATCTCGGCAAAGGACATTGATTCCGCGCTGCGGATGACGGGCACGACAAGGCCGTTTGGTGCGCTGACCGCGACCGATACATCGAGATAATTGAAATAGACAATTTCATCGCCCTGAATCTGAGCATTAACGGCCGGCACATCACGCGCAGCGAGCGCCACGGCTTTAGTGAAAAAGCCCATAAAGCCCAAGCGGACGCCATGCTTTTTTTCAAACAAGTCTTTATATTTTGCGCGGGTTTCGATGACTGCGCTCATATCGACATCGTTAAAGGTGGTAAGCAACGCCGCTGTTTCTTGAGCGCTCTTCAACCGCTTTGCCACCGTTTGGCGCAGGCGGGTCATGCGCACCCGTTCCTCGCCGCGTGAGCCAGTGGCGGGAACCGGTGCAGCTTCGGCTGACGCAGGAGCAGGTTGAGTATCAGGCGCGGCCTTTGAATAAGCGATCACATCTTCTTTGGTCAGGCGGCCGTCCTTGCCAGTACCCGTGACCTTTGTTGGGTCCACGCCCAGTTCCAGCACCAGGCGGCGAACCGACGGGGATAATGGCATATCGTTGCCTGCACTGGTCGCGGCAGAAGCCGCCGGGGCCGCAGCGGCCGCTGGCGCTTCTTGTTTGGGCGCTGTATCTGCTGCGGCTTTAGGGACAGACGCGGCCGATCCGGCTTCAATCGATGCGATGACAGCGCCGACATTGACGGTATCACCGGCTTGCACGGAATAATCCCCCATGACGCCAGCCACAGGAGCAGGCACTTCAATCGCAACCTTGTCGGTTTCAAGGCTGGCGATGGGTTCGTCCTGTGCCACGGCCTCGCCTGGTTTTTTCAACCATTCGCCCAGCGTGGCTTCGGTGATCGATTCGCCCAAAACGGGAACTTTGACTTCGGTGCTCATTTCATTGTCATCCTTTTCAGGTCAGCCTTTTTTCTGGCGACGGATTTCACTGCGGACATCATGGCCCAGCGCGTGGGCGATTAAGGCGGCTTGTTCGGCATGGTGGCGGCTGGCGATACCCGTGGCGGTCGATGCGCTGGCTTTGCGTCCCGCATAGATCGCTCGGTTCGGCCCTATTTTTGCCTGCGCCAGACATTCTTCGATCAACGGTTCGACGAAGAACCAGCTGCCGTTATTTTTCGGCTCTTCCTGTGCCCAGATAATCTCTTTCAGATTTTTCATGCGCTTCAACCGCACGGTGAGCGGTTCACCGGGGAAGGGATAAAGCTGTTCGATGCGGATGATTGCCGTGTTTTTGTCACCTGCGGCATTGCGGGCTTCCATCAGGTCATAGCTGACTTTACCGGTGCAAAGAACCAAGCGTTCGACATCTTCATCCTTGGGTGCCCATGGATCGGACAATATCCGCATGAAATGGCTGTCGCCCATGAAATCATCGGCGCTTGACACAGCCAGCTTGTGCCGCAGCAGCGATTTTGGCGTCATGACAATCAACGGCTTCCGGAAACTGCGCTGCATTTGCCGGCGCAGCAAGTGGAAATAATTGGCCGGAGTGGTGCAATTGGCGACTTGGATATTATCCTCTGCACAAAGCTGCAAAAAGCGTTCGAGCCTTGCCGAGCTATGTTCAGGCCCTTGGCCTTCATACCCATGAGGCAACAGCATGACGAGGCCATTAGCGCGTAGCCATTTGCTCTCGCCGCTGGCAATAAACTGATCGATAATGGTCTGTGCGCCGTTAACGAAATCGCCAAATTGCCCTTCCCACATCACCAGCGATTTGGGCTCGGCCCCGGCAAAGCCATATTCATAGCCGAGCACGCCAAATTCGCTCAATGGGCTATCATGCACCTCAAACCGGCCATGCGGAACGGTGGACAGAGGCACATATTTGTCTTCACTTTTTTGATCGACCCATACGGCGTGCCGCTGACTGAATGTACCGCGCCCCGAATCCTGACCCGACAAGCGCACGCCATAGCCTTCAGACAATAATGAACCAAAGGCCAATGCTTCGCCCGTTGCCCAGTCGAAATTTTCGCCGCTGGCAAACATTTCGGCCTTGGCCTTCAGCACCCGTTTCAACGTAGGGTGGATATTCAGGTTATCGGGAATAGTTGTCAGCGTGCGGCCGAGACCGTCGAGCAGCTTTTTGGAAATGCCGGTTTCGACATTGCGCCGCGCGGTTTCTGGATCCGCGGGCTTGGACAGACCGCTCCACCTGCCGCCAAACCAGTCGGCTTCATTGGCCTTATAATCCTGCCCCGCCTTAAACTCTTCCTCGAGCCGTTCAATAAATTGGGCGCTGTGGTCATCGGCCCATTTGGTGTCGATCACGCCTTCTTCTTCCAATCGCTTGGAATAAAGGCTGCCAACGCCGGGATGCTGTTTAATCGTTTGATACATCAGCGGCTGGGTAAAGCCGGGTTCATCGCCTTCATTATGGCCGAAGCGGCGATAGCACCACATGTCGATCACAATATCGCGGTGGAAACGCTGACGGAATTCGATCGCCATTTTGCAGGCAAAGGTCACGGCTTCGGGGTCGTCACCATTCACATGAAAAATCGGCGCCTGAACGCCCTTGGCCACGTCGCTAGGATAGGGCGATGAACGCGCAAATTTTGGTGACGTCGTGAAGCCAACCTGATTGTTGACGATGAAATGGATGCAGCCGCCGGTATTATAGCCGGGAACACCGGAAAAGCCGAGGCATTCCCACACAATGCCTTGCCCCGCAAAGGCCGCATCGCCGTGCAGCAGGACGGGCAAAACCTGATCATGATCGACAAGGTCTTCGCGCATTGTCTGATTGGCGCGCACCTTGCCCAGCACAACCGGATTAACTGCTTCCAAATGCGATGGGTTGGGGACCAGCGACATATGCACTTTAATGCCATCAAATTCGCGGTCCGTGCTGGTGCCCAGATGATATTTCACATCGCCCGATCCGCCGACGTCATCGGGGTTGGAGCTGCCGCCTGAAAATTCGTGGAAAATGGTGCGATAGGGTTTGCCCATCACATTGGCGAGCACGTTTAACCGCCCGCGATGCGGCATGCCGTAGACAATTTCGCGCACGCCCAGTTGCCCGCCATATTTGATGATGCTTTCCAGCGCCGGGATCATCGCCTCACCGCCGTCCAAGCCAAAGCGTTTGGTGCCGACATATTTACGGCCCAGGAACTTTTCATATTGTTCGGCTTCAATCACCTTGGCCAAGATGGCTTTTTTGCCCTCTGGCGTGAATTGGATAGCCGATTCTTTGCCCTCCATCCGGTCTTGCAGGAAACGGCGTTCCTCAATGTCGGAAATATGCATATATTCGAGGCCCACTGGCCCGCAATAATTGGCGCGCAAAATATCAACCAGCTCGCGCACGGTTGTCCATTCCAGCCCCAAATTGCCGCCAACATAGACTTTTTTATCAAGGTCTGCGCCCGCAAAGCCATGATATTCGGGGGTCAAATCGGCGGGAATATCCTGTTTGGTAAGACCCAGCGGATCGAGATTGGCGGCCAAATGCCCGCGCACCCGGTATGTACGGATCAGCAGCATAGCGCGGATGGAATCGCCCGCCGCTGCCTCGACGTCGCCATCGGCCATGGGCTTGCCCGCGCTTTGTACAGCCTGCTTTACCGCCAGCTGCATCTGCGTCGGGTCGAGCGCTGCCGTCAGATCATCGTCCATACCCATCGGCCAGCCGGGCCGTGCCCAGCTTGGTCCTTGTTCGGTTTCGAAATCCTGACCTTCAATACCCATTTTCTTGCCTTTCCGGGATGAGGGAGGTTGCGGGGACTTAACCCTTTAACACCTCAACCAAAGTCGATCCGAGTTCGGACGGGCTTGCCGCCACGCGGATGCCTGCTGCTTCCATCGCGGCGATCTTGCTTTCGGCATCGCCCTTACCGCCCGATACGATTGCACCGGCATGGCCCATGCGGCGGCCCGGAGGTGCGGTGCGTCCGGCGATAAAGCCAGCCATCGGCTTCTTACGGCCCTTCTTAGCTTCATCGATCAGGAATTGTGCAGCCATCTCTTCGGCATCGCCGCCAATTTCGCCGATCATGATGATGGATTCGGTTGCATCATCGGCCAAGAATAGCTCCAGCACGTCGATAAAGTTGGTTCCATTCACTGGGTCACCGCCAATGCCGACCGCTGTGGTCTGGCCCAAACCTTCGGCAGTTGTCTGGAACACCGCTTCATAGGTCAGCGTGCCGCTGCGCGATACGACGCCGACGCTGCCCTTGCTGAAAATGCTGCCGGGCATAATGCCGATTTTGCATTCGCCGGGGGTCAATACGCCGGGGCAGTTGGGGCCGATCAGGCGGGATTTCGAACCGGACAGCGCGCGCTTCACCTTCACCATGTCCAGCACCGGAATGCCCTCTGTGATGCAAACGATCAGCGGGATTTCCGCATCAATAGCTTCAAGGATGGAGTCGGCGGCGAAGGGCGGCGGCACATAGACGACGGATGCATCCGCGCCGGTTGCGTCGCGCGCCTCGGCCACAGTGTTAAAGTTAGGCAAACCAAGATGCGTCGTGCCGCCTTTACCGGGCGTGACGCCCGCCACCATCTGCGTGCCATAGGCTATCGCCTGTTCAGTATGAAAGGTGCCTGTGGCGCCCGTCATCCCTTGCGTGATGACCTTGGTATTTTTGTTTATGAGTATGCTCATTTTAGCTCCTGCTTTAATGCTCGGTATTCTTGAAAGGGTTAGTGACAGTTACATCGCCATAGATTTGCCCGTCATTAAGGTCTTCGCTCACCAGTTCGGCCGCTCCCGCTGCATGAGCGGCGGCTATGATTGCGCCATCCCAGTAGGAAGTCTGGTAGCGGTGCGATAATAATATGCCTTCTGTCACAAGCCGGTGGTCAATCGCGACGCATTCAAACTCGCCGAGTAGTTCGACCCATTGCAATGCAATCTCATGCGGCAGGGGTTCTGGCTTCAGCTTGATTGCGTTGGTATAAAATTCCTGCAGCACTTGCGCTGAGATCGCAAAGTCGCCGTCACTGAGGATCTGCAACGCCGCTTCATGCTTGCCCGCATCGGCGTGCGATGCTTGTTCGGACGCAGCATAGAGCAGGATATTGGTGTCGAGGAAACGAACGGCCAAGATTTAGACCTTCCCGCCGGGTGCGTAGCTTGCCTCGCGGTCCCAACCGCTCATATCAAACTTTGCTTTGGTGGTGCGGCCCAATTCCAGCATTTTGGCAATTGCGCTCTGGCGGCGTTTTTCCATGCCCACAGTTTCTTCCATATGTTTGCGCACCAAAGCATTTACCGTTGTGTTTTGTTGCGCAGCCAGAAGCCGGTATTGGTCCAGCAACTTTTCATCGACAGCAAGGGTAATGTTTTTAGCCATGATCAAATCCCACATTTACACAGGATATGTGTAAACTACGCTTTGTGCCTTTCCCTGTCAACGCAGAAGTGCGGCATGAAAGCTGCAGATGGCGAGGGCCATGCCTCGCCATCTGCAGCAAAAAAAACGGAACAAACGCCACGAGAAAAATTGGAGTCGCCAAAAGCGCCAAAAAAAGCAGTTGGGATCCCGCACCCAGCATCACGCGAGCGACGGCTCCAACGCCTTACACGCCACCAGCAATTCCTCGACCGCATCGGTGCTGACTTTCAGATTAGCTTTTTCTTCGTCGCTGAGTGAAATTTCAACCACATCTTCGATGCCATTTGCGCCGATTACTGCAGGAACGCCTACATATAAACCGTCCAAACCATATTTGCCATCGACATAGGCGGCGACGGGAAGGATGCGTTTCTGATCGCCCAAATAGGCTTCGGCCATCGCGATGCCGCTGGTGGCGGGGGCGTAGTAAGCGCTGCCGGTCTTGAGCAGGCCAACGATTTCACCGCCGCCTGCGCGGGTGCGCTTGACGATCTCGTCGATGCGGTCTGCGCTCACGCCCTTGATCTTCGCATAGTCATTCACGGGAATGCCGTTGATCGTGGTGTAGCTGGTGACCGGTACCATCGTATCGCCGTGCCCGCCCAGCACGAAGGCGTTAACGTCCTTCACGCTGACATCAAATTCCCAGGCGAGGAAAGTCGCAAAGCGGGCGCTATCCAGCACGCCCGCCATGCCGACAACTTTATTATGCGGCAGGCCGGAAAATTCGCGCAGCGCCCATACCATCGCGTCAAGCGGATTGGTGATGCAGATGACGAAAGCGTCGGGGCAGTTATTCTTAATCCCTTCGCCCACCGCCTTCATGACCGACAGGTTGATCCCCAGCAAGTCATCGCGGCTCATGCCCGGCTTGCGCGGGACGCCAGCGGTCACAATAACGACGTCGGCGCCGGCGATATCGGCATAATCATTGGTGCCGGTAATTTTGGCATCAAAACCTTCGACCGGACCACATTGCGACAGGTCGAGCGCCTTGCCTTGGGGTATGCCTTCGGCAATATCGAACAGGACAATATCGCCCATTTCTTTTTTCGCCGCCAAATGCGCGAGCGTGCCGCCGATCATGCCTGAGCCGATGAGCGCGATTTTTTTGCGTGCCATATTATGGGGTCCTTCTGTCTGTCCGATGAGCAAAAACGAGTCGTGAGAAACACTATCAAATTAGGAATTGCCAAGGCGATAGCGGCCTGAATAGGAAAATTCAACTGTGGAAAAACATTATCTTTGCAATTGGTTCGCAATATCAGAACTGTATGAACGCTGCGTAGTCCGTTCAGCTATCTGCCTCTAATAATCAGTCATTTGACCGGCAGGACCTTCGTTAGATGCGTCGCTACCGTGGCCCAGCGCCATATATTCATCCGATTGCATCTCTAGCAGGCGCGAGACGGTCCGGTCGAATTCGAATTTCCCGTCGCCTTCGGAATACAGGTCATCCGGTGCGGCATCGGCGCTTGCCAGTAATTTGACCCGATATTCATATAGCGCGTCAATAAGCGTCACAAAACGCGCGGCCTCATTGCGGTTTTGTGGGCCCAATATCGGAATGCCGACCAGAAAGACGGTATGATAACTCCGCGCAATGGCCAGATAGTCGGCGGCGCCCCGCGCCTCTGCGCACAGCCGCTTGAAGGAGAAAACCGCGACACCCTTCAGCGATTTGGGCACATGAAGCATCCGTCCCCCGCCCAGCGATATCTCCGCGCTCGGCACATGCGCACGGTCTTCGGGGGGATAGTCGGTCAGCCGAAAAAAGCTTTGCGACAAGGCTGCCGTGGCCGCCGGTCCATTGGGGACCAGCCAAGTCTCCGCCCCCGCCAGCCGCTCGCGCCGATAATCGGTCGGCCCATTCAGGGCCATGACGTCAAGCCTTTGCTCTATCAATTTGATAAAGGGTACAAAAAGCTGACGGTTCAGTCCGTCTTTATACAGGTCCGCCGGCACGCGATTGGACGTTGTGATGATCGTAACGCCCGCCTCAATCAAGCCGGTGAATAGGCGCGACATGATGGCGGCGTCAGCCATATTGTTGACCACCATTTCGTCAAAACACAGCAGCCGTGCCTCGTCCGCCAGAGCGGCCACGACGGGCGGAATGGGATCACCCTGTTCCTTTTTGCGCTCCTCCCGCAGCCGCGCATGGACATCCAGCATAAATTCGTGGAAATGGGCGCGGCGTTTCCGGTGGATATGGGTGCTGTCAAAAAACAAATCCATCAACATGGATTTGCCGCGTCCTACGCCGCCCCACATATATAGGCCGCGCACCGGATCAGGCTTTTTCCCGAATAGCCGCCACAATGTGCTACCGCGCGGCGGGCTAGCCTCCAATTGTTTTTCAATATCGGATAGCGCCGCGACCGCCGCCGATTGCGCGGGATCTGCCGTAAGTTCGCCTGCTGCTACTAAAGCGGCGTAACGGGCCGCCATGTCCTTCATCCGGCGCTCTTGCCCTTTTTCAATAGGCCGGTGAAATTCGAAATAACCAGCCGATCTTGTCCGGGCAAATCTTGCACCATCTGACCCCGCAAAAACACCATGCGATAGGTTTCCCGGACCAGATAGACCTCAGCGGTAAGCCAGTGACCTGCTTGTCCCGCGCCGGTGAATTGACACTGCACATCGAGCGTCACCGGCCCAATGCCCAGATCAATGTCGAGCCCCCTGCAGCCTGCAAATAACGCTATGTCGAGAAAGGCGAGCGTTGCCCCGCCATGCAAATTATCCTGCAGGTTGCTGTGCCGTCGCTCGGGCATCATGCGGACTAGGGACGGCCCGCCATCTGCCGCCATTTGAAGCTGCACCCTGCCCAGAAGCGCATTGAAACGGCTGTCATCATGCAAATCCCAATGGAGCCAGCCTGGAGCATCGGCAACGGGATCATGGAGGAAAATGCTATCTGCGTGGGAATCTGACACTAAGCGCCAATCTCGGCCTTGACCCTAAAGGATCAAATCTGCCTTTCGGCGACCATCTTCTTGGTTTCCGCAATGGCCTTGGCGGGACTTAAACCTTTGGGGCACGCATTGGAGCAATTCATGATGGTATGGCAGCGATAGAGGCGGAACGGATCCTCCAGCTCATCGAGCCGTTCGCCGGTCATCTCATCGCGGCTATCGGCAAGCCAACGGTAAGCTTGCAGCAGGATCGCAGGCCCCAAAAACTTGTCGCTATTCCACCAATAAGAAGGGCAGCTGGTCGAACAGCAAGCACATAAAATGCACTCATACAGGCCGTCCAATTTGTCGCGATCTTCCGGCGATTGCAGCCGCTCTTTACCCGATGGTTCCGGGGTAACGGTCTGCAGCCATGGTTTGATCGACGCATATTGTGCGTAAAAATGGGTAAAGTCCGGAACCAGATCCTTGATGACTTCCATATGCGGCAACGGGGTGATCGTGACATCCCCTTTGCAATCTTCAATCGCTGTGGTGCAGGCAAGACCATTTTTGCCGTCAATATTCATCGAACAGCTACCGCAAATCCCCTCGCGGCACGACCGGCGGAAGGTTAGCGAAGGGTCCTGCTCACTTTTCATTTTAATGAGCGCGTCCAGCACCATCGGACCGCAGTCATCTGTATCAATCTGGAATGTGTCATAACGCGGATTTTCGCCGCTGTCGGGGTCGTAGCGATAGACTTTAAAATTCTTTGTCTTACCACCGGTTGCCGCTTCATGCTTTTTACCGGTTTTCACCTTGCTGTTTTTGGGAAGAGTGAAAGTCGCCATTGTCCTACAAACCCTGTTTCAAAATGATGTCGGTCTTTGGCGTTAGCCGCGCAGAACCATAATCACAAGGCTTTCCGACTTGCAATTATTTGCACCGCAAGTGCGTGATCCGCAGGCTTATCAACATCAATTGCCGCCACCGGGTCCGACAGCGACACCAGATGGGCCGACAAACCCAGCCTCGTTCCAGCCTTTTCCAGCGCGGATTTAAGCCCAATAGTTCGCGTCAATGCGCGTAGTGCCAAGATAGGACCAAAATGCCGGAATAGCTTCCACGCTTGCTTTCGGTCCTGTTCCGCTGCGGCCCACAATCGCAACGCAGCTGCAACGTTATCGGAGGTAAAGGCAAATAGATTCGCGCCTGACCAAGCGCCATCGGAAAAACGCAGCCAGGTGCGCTTTGCATCTGGAAACTGCGCGAGCATCGCCTGTTTTTCGACCATGCCGATGGACAGGTCTCCATCTGCTTCCTTTATAAATTCCTGCACCATCGCCGGCGTTAGCAAGGGATGATCCGCCGTTGTAACGAGCCAGGGAAAAGGTAGATTCCCGCATTCCATCAACTGTTCCAAACTTTTTGAAATGCCATCGCTGCTCTGACGCATTTCACCGCCGCCGCCCATTTCGGCCGCTGTTGCCAATGTTTGGGGTTGTTGGCCAAGAACCACAATCCGGCCTATCTCGCCGCATTGATGAAGGCTCCGCACAACATGCGTTAGCATCGCTTCTCCGTCAATCGGCACCAATGCCTTATATTCTTGTCCAAAATGCGCGGCAAGCGGATCAATACCGGGCCGTTGTCCGGCCAAAATTATCGCTGTCCATTGCATCGGCATTGCCAACCCCATAAGGCAAGAAAAATTAACAGCGCGTTGGAGCCTTATGCAGCGAATTGCAATATATGATCTGGACCGGACAATCGTGAAAACCCCGACATTCACGGCCTTTTTATTCTTTGCCGCCGCGCATCTGCGCCGTCCTTTATGGTGGCGCGTGCCATTATGGGCAGGTGCGCTGATCGGTTATGTGCTTAAATTATACGGGCGTAAGGCGCTGAAACAATATGGCATGAAGCTGTTCATCGGGCGCGAATTGCCATCAGCAAAAGCGCAGGAAATCGCGGAGCTATTTGCGCAGAATATCATCCCGAGCGATATTTTGCCCGGCGCGGCGGCCGCAATTGACGCCGACCGAGCAGCAGGGGGGAAGCTTATCATCGCATCTGCGGCTCAGGCTTTGTATGTGAGCGCAATTGCCCGCGCATTGCAATTTGACGCTTTTGTCGCGACCGAAAATCTCCGCAGCGAACATGGCTATGCTTATCTGATGGACGGCGAAAATTGCTATGGCGCCGAAAAATTGCGCCGCGTGCAGCTGTGGTTGGACAGGGAGAATTTGGTGAGAGAAGACTGCGACATTTGGTTTTATTCAGACCATCCCAGCGACGCACCGATGCTGAATTGGGCCGATAGGGGCATATTGGTTGGTCCGTCCCCTGCTCTGGCTCAGCTTGCCGCCAAAAATGGATGGGACCACGCCGATTTTTCGCTGAAGCCAACTGACAGCACCCTGGGCTAATCAAATGGCGCATATTGCCCTGACAGCCTACGATCTTGAAAATGGAGGGATCAGCCGCGTAGCCATTTATCTTGCCAATGGGTTTGCGGCGGCGGGACACCGGGTCAGCCTGATCCTTTGCACATCGGCGGGCGAACGCGATGCTGATTTTAAGGCGCGGTTGACGGCAGGAATTGATTATATCGCGCTTTCGGACCACTATTATGCCTCACGCGCTTTTGGGCAGGTCATGCAAATGAGGGCTTTTCGCGCGTGGCTGCGGACCAATCGGCCGGATATTGTGATGGGAACGGCGAATAATATCAGCTGGTTTTCCGGCATGGGGCTCGCCGCCAATCGCGCTATTAAGGCGCGGCTCTATATCAAAACGACCAATCCGATATTGCGCGAAAAAGACGGTAAGCCCATCACAGCCCTGCGCCGTTGGGGTTATCGCAAACTATTTTTGAAGGCTGAAAAGACGTTGACGCTTAGCGATGCGGAGAGCCGCATTTTACAGACACAATTTCCTGCATGTGCTGGCCGGTTCCGCTCCGTGTTTAACCCCTATATCACCGATGATTTCCTACATATGCAGAAACCGCCTGCGAATCCATCGGGTAAGGCTCGCGTGCCGATACTCGTCGCGATTGGCAGGTTAGCGCCGCAGAAAAATATGACCCGCCTCATCCAGGCATTTGCCATTGCCAAGGCAAAAGACGCCGAACAAGGCGGCGGACCGATGGCGGCGGCACGTTTGATAATTGCTGGTGAGGGGCCAGAACTCGGCCTTTTGCAGCAGCTTGCCAGCGATAGCGGGCTGCCGGATGCGGTCGAATTTCCCGGATTTAGCGATGATATTCCAGCTTTGCTGCGCCGCGCAAGCCTGTTCATTCTGTCATCCAATTATGAAGGCCTGCCCGCGGTCGTGATCGAAGCCTTGGGCAGCAACTGCCCGGTGGTTAGCACCGATTGTTTTCCGGCGGCGCAGGAGCTGCTCACGGCGTTGCCAGGGTGCGTTGTGACTGAACGAAGCGCAGAAGCTTTGGCCGATGGCATATTACAGGCGGTAGCCGCATGGGACGCTAGCCCAGATAACGAAAATGAGGTGCTGCGCAAACGAGCGCTGGATTATAGTTTGCAATCGGCGACCGATAGCCACTTGCGGGCCATGGACTTGTAACCCATTTGTCAGCTGGCGGCGTGCAAATCCGCTAGCAATGCCGCAGCTCCGCGCTGTGCTGCGGAAAGCCGGGGGTCGATGCTTATTGTATAATCCAACAGTCTTTCTTGTTCAGCGAGATATTCGCGGCCAATCTCTTGCCATTTTGGGATGAGCGGAAATAACTGCTCTGCGGTCTGAACCACCGGTCCATTGCGCCAAAATTCATATGCCGGCTCCTGCGCCGGTGCGCCGCTATGAACATCGATAAAAAAACAGGGCCTCGGCTGATGCAGAAATTCGTAAACCTGGCTGCTCACATCGCCAATATAGGCGTCGGCGGCGAGGACATAGCTCATATCAAATAATTTCTCGCTGCCGGTATCAATTCGGATATTGGCTGCACGACAGAATTTATCGGCAATGTCAGGGCGTTTTTTTGCGACCTTATATTCGGGCGAAATATGCAGGCTTTTGAAGAACAGCATGACATGCGGTGCAAAAATCAAATTATATTCTGGATGGTTATAAAAATAATCTAAAACCGCCTCGCCTTGTTCATACCAGCTCGACATATGCGGATCGAAATGGGGGTTGAACAGGAATGTGGGATTATCGTTGGGGAAAAATTTTTCCGCCTTTCGCCCGCGCAAAATATCAAATTTGGGATAGCCGATAATCCGGCATTTTTCCTCGGCCGTTATCCCGGCCCCGACGATTTGATCGACAACTTTTTGACCGCTTAGCAGGAACAGATCAAAATCTTTTAACGCCGGATGCATGGCGACATTTCGGTCGCCCGATCCATGCGGAATATAGGCAAAGCGGGGACAAGTTCCGCGACGCCAGCTGCGTTTCAGGGTCAGGCAGGTGCGTTCGGTTGACACAATCATTGCCATTCGGCGCAGCTTTTTTTTCGACCAATATAAACGCATAATCCGCCGGGCCGGGACAAATCGGTTAAGCGGCGCCAGCAAAAAGTTAAGCCAGCTCGGCAAGGATAAACCCACCCACTGCACCGCTGCCACTTGGTCTTGTGTCAATAATTTCTCAACCTGCTCTTTTATCTCGGCGCTGCCAAAGGCAGCGATGATGGGGCGATCACCACAGGTCAGCGCCAATTCGCCCAATATGCCCGCGCTATGTGCGACTTGGTGCGCGGCATCATGATTATAAAGAAAAAGGATTGGGAGCTTCATTTTAACGGCATTCTCTGGACAGTGGGGGCAACGCCGTGCAAAAGCAAATTACAGCAGCGCAATCATCTGCGTTTTGTGCGTTTAATAGCTTCTTGTGCGGGATCAAGCCTTAGCCGTTATGCCATTATTGTCTATCCCCAACCCGGATATCATCCATGTCTCGCAGCAGCATTGAAAAACCCGGTATTAGGATATTGAAAAATGGCGGCTGGTTGCTTGGCGGAAAAACGGTTGGCGCTGTTTTGTCGATCATATATCTGGCGATGATCACCCGGAATTTGGGGCCAGAAAATTTCGGTAAATTCGCCCTGATTTTCAGTTTTGCTCAGGCGATTGCCGGCATCATCTCTTTTCAGACATGGCAGATTATCATTCGCTACGGGACCAAATATGTTCTGGAAAAAGCGGTCGATGATTTTGCCCGGCTGATCATGCTGTGCCTGGCGCTCGACGTTATCGGTATTCTATTGGGTACGGTTTTGACCCTGACCGCAGTATATGGTTTCGCTGGATATTTCGGTTGGGATGCTGCCTATAGCTTAAAAATCAGCATTTTCACCTTCGTCATTCTCTTGTCCACTCGCGGCACAGCGATCGGCATTTTGCGAGTGCATGACCGGTTCCGCGATGCTGCGCTCGCCGATAGCCTTGTGCCGATCATTCGTTTTGTTGGCGTCGGGGTCGCGGTGTTTCTGGGCGGCAGTATCGACCGATTCCTGTTTGTTTGGGCTTTTTCGGAGATGGCGGCCACAGCGATTATGTGGATTATCATCGCACGGACGATGCCATTGCATCTGGGCCAACAAAATTGGCGGCATATCGGGCGATATTACCGCAAATATACCGACCTCACCCGCTTTGCCGCTTTCACCAATTTGGGCTCCAGCCTACGGCTGATGAGTCAGCAGCTGATCGTTTTGATTGTCGGATTTTATACAGGGCCGGCGGCGGCTGGTTTTTTCCGGCTGGGCCATCAACTGGGGCAAGTGGTCGCGCGGATAGCTGATGGTATATCCTTTGCCATCTACACCGAATATAGCCGGATTACTCAATCAGCTGGCAGCGGCGCCGCACGCTCGATGATTGGGCGCACGATGCGGGTAACAGCCGTCAGCGCCGCGATTTTACTGGCCATATTGTTGCTGGCCGGTAAACCGCTGATCATCATGATCTTCGGACCGGATTATGCCCCGGCTTATCCCTTAGTTTTGTTGCTGGGCGGTGCAGCGGCGGTGCAGGTCGCGGCCATGGCGCTTGAACCAGTATTGATGACGCATGGACGGGCGGGGTGGGTTTTAATTGCCAATGCAGTGGGCGTCGGTGTCATGGCGCTGCTGCTGCCGCTGCTCATGCCTGAACTTGAAGCGACGGGCGCGGCCATTGCCGTTTTGGTGGGCGCCGCCCTAACAGCAATTTCGCTGGCGCTCGCTTTTCGGTTTATGTCCAACGATCAGCAAACACCGACTATTTAAGCCGACCGAAGGCGCCCAAGAAATTCGCCACTGGCTTCCTGTAGCGCAGCGGTGCGGGCCTCCAAATGAGCCATGATCTGACGCATTTCATCGGCAACCTCCCCGACTTGAACCGCAGCGCTATTCACCTCCCGGCTAAAATCGAACATATGATCAGCTTCGTTTGCGGCGCTTTCGGCGTTGCTCCTAATTTCGTGAGTCGCGGCTTGTTGTTGATTAATCGCGCTTGCGATGTTGCTAGCCCCCTGTTGTACATGGCCAATTTGGCCAGCGATTAAACCGACGCTATGCACAGCATTATTCATTTCACTGCGGATATTGGTAATAATGTCGGTGATAGACCCAATCGCCCCATGGGTTTGACCGGCAAGCGATTTTACTTCCTGTGCAACGACAGCAAAGCCGCGACCTTGGTCACCTGCGCGTGCCGCTTCAATCGTCGCATTCAGCGCCAATAAATTGGTTTGTGCGGCGACATCGCGGATCATCCCAGCTATCTCGTCGATATGCTCTGCCTCGTCCAGCAATCGGGATATAGCGCTGCTGCCGGTGTCGCTAATCGATTGGGCATGGCCGGATGCTTGTACTTGTTCGTCAATCTGCCCAGAAATCCCGCTCGTTGCTTCATTCAACTGCCGGGATGCGGCGGCGACTGATTGGATGGCATGGCTCATATTTTTCGCCATTTCGGACATTGCATCGGTGCGTTCGCGGGTTTGCGTTCCGATGCTAGCCAGCTGCTGCGATGTCTCACCCACCGTTTGCACTGCTGCGCCTAGCGCATCGATAATAGAAAGCACCGATTGTTCAAAATTATTAGCCAGTTTCTGCATTTCCGCAAGCCGTTCAGCATCAGCATGTTTTTGTGCATCAACCTTTGCGTTTGCAGCATTTTGCCGCTCGGATTCTACTGCTTCCAGGCGGCGTTTTTCCGCTTCGTGAAAAGCCGCCTGTTCTGCCGCAAATTCCTTTGCAGTATTGGCTGATTCGATGAAGGATCGCCATACTTGCATCGCCATGCGAAAAATGGACCAGCCGCACACTGCGACGCCGCAATAGTAGAACCATGGCATAGCAGTGCCGTTAACATAAGGAGCAAGCAGGCTAGATATGGTCATCAACGAAATCCAGCTGACCAGCGCGTTGATCTGGTTGACATAAATGAGTGCACCTACGCCCATCAAAGCGAATGTTACGCAGCCTGCAATGATGTTTGTGGTTGGCGCACCTACTGTCCAAATCGCAAATATAATTGCGGACCAGCAGCACACGTCACTCATGGTCGTCAGCGTTAGCCGCTTCTTGAACGCCATTAATTGTTTATGGTGCGGATCAAGGTTGGGCTGGTAACGGCGGATGCGGGTATAGCCGGAATAGCAGGCGATCATGGTTAGTGTGTAGATTGGTGCGACCATGATGCTAAGCAGCGAGCCAGCACCCAAATAGAGCAGTGCAGCCACAATCCACATCACCAAAGTCCCGACGACTACAATTGCGATCTGCGATTTAGTTGCGGCAATCAGCTGTGCTAGCAATAGATCTGGATTGTCGACGCTATTGGCCTGGCGAACCAGCCTCCACTCCTCGCCAAGGTTTGCCCAATGTGCAAATAAATCTTTATGGTGTTGCATAACTTCTAGCCGCCCGCCGATCGTAACTTGACCGACAGCATTGGCGAAATATGGTAAATTATCGGTTAACGATTGCAGCAGATGCACCGCTGTGCTTCGCCAAATGGGTTTTGGCGCGCATGAAATTAACCGTGTCACTAATAACCGGTGCCTTGTTCCTGAATGGGCGGGCAACGGCCATGATGATGTCGGTATGGTCCACGCCGGGATAGATTTTGCTGGCCGATGTACCGCCCTGTTTCCGCATGGCTTCATCGAGAGCGCGGCTGTTACGCGGCTTTACCGTGGTGTCAGCGTCGCCCGTTAATAACAACAAGGGCGGCGCGTCGGTGCGGGCATAGGTGATCGGCTGGGTTTCCGCAGGGACTTTCCATGAACCCATTGCATATTCGGCCGCTGATCCGCGATCAAAGGGCAGAAAGTCATACGGCCCTGCAAGACCAATTACGCCCTTAATCACATTGGTTTTCAGGCCGTTTTGGGCGAGCCATTGGGGATCGAGTGCGCTCATCATCGCGATATGTGCGCCTGCGCTATGGCCCATGACGAATATCTGATTGGCATCGCCGCCATATTTGCTGATGTTGCGCACCGTCCAATTGACCGCGGCGGCGCCATCTTCAACAAAGGCAGGGAAGCGGACTTTCGGGATTTTGCGGTAATCGGCGATGACCGTAATAATTCCGCGCGCGGCAAAGCTGCGGCCCAAAAAGGCATAGCCCGCTCGCTCTCCATCGCGCCATGAGCCGCCATGGAAAAATATCAAAACCTGCCGCGTTTCGCCATCTGGCGCGGGTCGTGCGGGCGTATAGACATCCAGCTTTTGCCGCTCATCGGTGCCATAGGACAGGCCATTGTGAACGCGGGCGGGGGCATCGTTGCCGCCGGGATACCAGCGATCGGCAAAGTCGAGTTTTTGCGGCCCGCTCAAAAAATAAAAATAGATTGACAAGCCGGCAAGCCCGGCGACCAAAGCCCAGAATATATATTTCAACATGCCACTCTCCTATTACACAACCATAAGCGCGCAAAAACAAAAAAGGCCCCGCATCGCTGCAGGGCCTTTTGAAAAACCACGGATAAAGCCAATTAACGCTTGGAGAATTGGAAGCTCTTACGCGCTTTTGCCTTACCATATTTCTTACGTTCAACGACACGGCTATCGCGCGTCAAGAAGCCAGCGGCTTTGACTGCACTGCGCAGCGCCGGTTCATAACGGGTCAGTGCTTGGCTGATGCCATGCTTGACCGCACCAGCCTGTCCAGACAGACCGCCGCCTTTTACGGTGGCGACAATGTCATATTGACCGCGGCGTTCGGTAATGTCGAACACTTGGTTGATGACAAGGCGCAGCGTAGGGCGTGCAAAATACACTTCCTGATCGCGGCCATTGACGGTGATCTTTCCGGTGCCTGGCTTCAACCAGACGCGGGCAATCGCGTCCTTACGGCGGCCGGTTGCATAAGCGCGGCCATGCGCGTCCAATTCTTGTTCACGCAGCGGCGTTGCAGGAGCGGCCGGAGCTTGCGTCGTTGCACCTGCGACCTGATCAAGATCGGCGAGCGAGGTGGCGCTATTGTTATCGGTGTCTGACATTATACACGCACCTTATTCTTACGGTTCATGGAAGCGACGTCGAGCGGCTTGGGCTGTTGCCCTTCATAGGGATGCTCTGTGCCAGCGAAAACGTGCAGAGCGCGCATTTGTGCACGGCCCAAAGGACCGCGGGGCACCATGCGCTCTACCGCTTTAATCATCACGCGCTCAGGAAATTTGCCTTCCAGCAATTTTTCCGGGCTCGTTTCTTTAATGCCCCCGGGATAGCCGGTGTGGCGATAATAGCGTTTGTCCTTCGCCTTGTTGCCGGTGAAGCGCACTTTATCGGCATTGATGACGATGACATGGTCGCCGCAATCGACATGCGGCGTGTAGGTTGGTTTGGTCTTGCCGCGCAGGATATTGGCGATAATGCTGGCAACGCGGCCAACCACAAGACCTTCGGCATCAATGATGACCCAGCCTTTTTCGACATCCTGAGGACGGACCGATTTTGTTTGTTTAGACAGCGTTTTCATAAGAGCGCCTAATCGAACCTTTCGGATAATGGAGAATCAAGGACGGGCACATGCCCATCCCTTCGAAGCCGCGCTAATGACGACCTGCAACTGCTACGTCAAGCAAATATGCGCCTTTGGGAGCGGGTAAAATAATACCCTATACCAAATCGCAGGTATCCATCATATGGTTTGGGTGATGGTCCAGCTACCAAAAGAGGAGTAATTGGCGTCCACTTCCCATCCCAATATTGCTGGCACTTCATAGCTGTGCAGTTCATTTAGCCGTTTTTCAGCCCGCAAACGGGTGCCGACGGCGGTTTTGAACAGAACGGGATATTCGTCTTTGCTCTCAATTGCGCCGTTCCATTCAAATTGGGAAATGCAAGGCGCGAACCGGTTGGCGCAGGCAACCAGCCGCTCTTCCAATAATATCCGGCAGATATTTTCTGCTTCCTCTGCGCTACCGAACACGGTGTAGATTAGCGCAATACCACTCATTTGCTGATCCTTATGCCGCCGTTACCTGACCAGGCGCCATACCGCCGCCCGCTATGCTTGGTTCCCGCCCGGGTGCCGTTCCCAGCCGGTGCGCGCCCCAGGCCACGCTGGCAACCAATAGGGCGCCGACGGCCTGATGCAACACGGCCAATGTAATCGCAAAATTGGTGATATTGACACCGCTCATCACCGTGGAGATGCCGAGTAATATCTGTGTCCCGAACGCGACATGGATGGCCACCGAAATGCGCCGCGCACCCATTTTTTTCAACCGCCGTGCCATAAGGATCAGCGCCGCGACCGCGACCCATGCCCACCAGCGATGGATGAAATGCACCAGAAATGGATCATTGAGCACAGCAAACACGACGCCTTGGGTCCACTCTATACCCTCTGGAACAAAATGATCATTCATCAACGGCCATGTATTGGCGACTTGCCCCGCATTCATGCCAGCGACATAGGCACCGAACAGCAATTGTATCAATAAAATCACGATGACGATCAGAGCAAAGCCAGTGAGCCGTGAGCGCGGCGCATTTCTGTCTGCCGCCAACGCTTTTAGATCAAGCGCTGTCCACACCAACGATGCCAATATAAAGAGAGCCAATAGTAAATGCGTTGCAAGCCGGAAATGGCTTACATCGGTGCGGTCAGCGAGGCCGGAAACCACCATCCACCAACCGATCACCCCCTGCAATCCGCCCAATAGGAATAATGGGACCAAACGAACGATATAGCCCTTGGGAATCGCGCCTTTCACCAAAAACCACAGGAAAGGCAAGGCAAAGGCAACGCCGACGAGCCGGGCCAGCAACCGGTGCGCCCATTCCCAAAAATAAATGAATTTAAAGTCAGCAAGGCTCATCCCTGCATTCACTTGCTGATATTCAGTCGTTGTTCGGTATTTTTCGAATTCGGACAGCCAGTCGGCCTCGTTTAGGGGCGGCAGCGCGCCGGTCACCGGTTTCCATTCGGTAATAGACAGACCGGATTCCGTCAGCCGCGTTATCCCGCCCACCACCACCATCGCAAAGACGAGGCTTGCAACGAAAAACAACCAATTGGCAAGCGCGTTGGGCCGCGCTTTCAAATTCACATTTTGAGCAATGTCGTTCATCTCTGCTATATGCCGCCGACGGGCGCTGCGATCAACTGTGGTTAGGGGGCAACAAAATTGCATAAATCGCAATCATCTCACCTAATGATATATTGTAACCTCACTCGAATCATGCCATATAGCCTCCATGACAACCGCATTATGGCAGAAATGGCGCTGGGACGGTCTCGGCATAGGGCTCGCTGGCCTGTGCCTAGTGCATTGCCTTGCGACCGCCATTTTCCTTGTGGCGCTTGCGTCCGCTGGCGGCGTTCTATTTGATCCTATCATTCATGAAATCGGCCTGATGCTGGCCATTGGCTTTGGCCTGCTTTCATTAGGTAAAGGCATATTACAGCATGGCTTTATGATGCCTGCAGCGATCGGCGCATTGGGTATTGGCGTGATGTCTGGCGCTTTGTCTCTGCCCCATGGTGAAAGCGAGATGCTTTACACTGTGCTCGGGGTCATTTTGCTCGCCCTTGGCCATGATTTGAACCACCGCGCGGCTCATTAAGCGACCTAGAACATCCGATAATTGAACCGGTGCGGTGAATTGCGGCGCATTTTCTTGCTATATGGCCAAATAGCGCTTATTTCAAAGTCATGACGGATCATCATCACCATCATGAACATGAAGGCGCATCGCTTGCCGATGCGGCCAAGGCTACGCTGACCGAAGCGGGAGAGCAGTGGACCGATATGCGCGCAGCGATATTCGAGGTGCTGGCAACTTTTGAAAAGCCGGCTTCGGCTTATGATATTGCCGATCTCGTTTCGCAAAAGCGGGGCAAACGCGTTGCGCCAAATAGTGTATACCGGATATTGGACCTGTTCGTCACAACCAATCTCGCCCGCCGCGTCGAGAGCGCCAATGCCTATATCGCCAATTCGCACCCGGGATGTTTGCATGATTGCATTTTCCTAATCTGCGACAATTGCGGCAATGCGACCCATTTGGATAACGATAAATTATCGCAAAGCGTCCGCGACGCAGCGGGAGAAGCTGGCTTTGCGAATGTCCGGCCGGTCATCGAAGTGCGCGGCACCTGCGCCGACTGCGACTAGGTTCTGACCATCGGCGCTCTGCGGCCATCGCTATTGCCACATTGCTGCACAACATCTGCACGATAAAGTCATTCGACAGCGCTGATTTTAGCGGTTATTGCTAATGCCCATGACAGATACACCGAATACACCTTTGTTGGACAAAGTGAATTTCCCGGCTGATTTGCGTCAGTTGAAAGAAAGCGATCTGCGCAAATTTGCCGACGAACTGCGTCAGGAAGTGATTAGCGCCGTGTCGGTCACCGGCGGCCATTTGGGCGCAGGTCTGGGCGTCGTAGAGCTAACCACTGCCATCCATTATGTTTTCAACACCCCGCAGGACCGCCTGATCTGGGATGTTGGGCATCAATGCTATCCGCATAAAATCATCACCGGACGCCGCGACCGCATCCGCACATTGCGCCAAGGCGGCGGCCTATCTGGCTTCACAAAGCGCAGTGAGAGCGAATATGATCCCTTCGGCGCTGCACATAGCTCTACCTCAATCAGCGCGGCTTTGGGCTTTGCTGTTGCCAATAAAATGGCTGGCAAACCGGGCAAGGCGATAGCCGTCATCGGCGATGGCGCGATGAGCGCCGGCATGGCCTATGAAGCGATGAATAACGCCGCAGCAGCAGGCAACCGGCTGGTCGTGATCTTAAATGACAATGACATGTCGATCGCGCCGCCGGTGGGCGGGCTATCCGGCTATCTTGCGCGCCTTGTATCATCGAGCGAATATCTGGGCATTCGCAAAATTGCGAGCAAACTGACGGCGAAATTGTCGCGCCGCGTCCATAATGCCACTGCAAAGGCGGAAGAATATGCGCGCGGCATGGCGATGGGCGGCACCTTGTTTGAGGAACTCGGCTTTTATTATGTCGGGCCGATTGATGGTCATAATCTGGAACAATTGATCCCAGTGCTCGAAAATGTCCGCGATAATGCCGAAGGGCCCGTGCTGATCCATGCCGTAACGCAAAAAGGCAAAGGCTATGCTCCTGCCGAAGCGGCCGATGACAAATATCATGGCGTCGCCAAATTCGACGTGATTAGCGGCAAACAGGATAAAGGCCCGGGCGGCGGCCCGCCTGCTTATCAAAATGTGTTTGGCGAAACACTTGCCAATCTGGCCGATAGCGATCCGCGTATCTGCGCCATCACGGCGGCTATGCCATCGGGCACAGGCGTTGATAAATTTGCCGCGGCGCATCCCGATCGCAGTTTTGACGTCGGTATTGCCGAACAACATGCCGTCACTTTTGCCGCCGGGCTTGCGGCGCAGGGTATGCGGCCCTTTGCCGCCATATATTCAACATTCCTGCAACGCGCCTATGATCAGGTGGTGCATGACGTCGCCATTCAAAATCTGCCCGTGCGTTTTGCGATTGACCGCGCTGGGTTGGTTGGCGCGGATGGGTCCACCCATGCAGGCAGTTTTGACATCACCTATTTGGCCACCTTGCCCAATATGGTGGTCATGTCGCCCAGCGATGAGGCGGAGCTGGTCCATATGACCTATACGGCGGCCGAATATGATGATGGGCCGATTGCGCTGCGTTATCCGCGCGGCAATGGCACTGGCGCGGCGCTCCCCGAAATTCCGCAAAAGCTGACCATTGGTAAGGGCCGTATCGTGCGCGAAGGCAAAAAGGTTGCTATATTGTCACTCGGCACCAGGCTTGCCGAAGCCATGAAGGCTGCTGATATTTTGGACGCCAAAGGCCTAAGTACGACGGTTGCCGATATGCGTTTCGCCAAACCGCTGGATGAAGCATTGATCCGGCAGCTTATGACAAGCCATGATGTCGTGGTCACAGTGGAGGAGGCGGCTATAGGCGGACTGGGCGCGCATATATTGACGTTGGCTAGCGATTTGGGGCTAACCGATGCAGGCCTAAAAATCCGGACCTTGCGTTTACCAGATATGTTTCAAGAACATGATAACCCGCAAAAGCAATATGATGAAGCGGGCCTCAACGCGCCGCAAATCGTTGATACCGTGCTTAAGGCGCTCCGTCATAACAGCGCCGGAGTAGAGGAAGCGGGCGTCCGAGCTTAACCCCGCTTGCCTTCGCGGGAATCACTAAATTGTGATTTGGACAGGCACTGTTTTTGAATCTCAACCGACCCAAATAGCGGTCACAGCGGCTTCGTCATAAACCGGCTGAACGGATCTTCGCGGTAATCGCCAAAGGGTCCGCAATAGGTAAAGCCATGCGCGAGATAGAGCGCATGCGCAGCGTCAAAGGCGGCGCCCGATCCGGTTTCCAGGTTCAGCCGTACATAACCGCGCCGCTGCGCCTCGGCGATAATATGGCGCAACATCTCCGCGCCCGCGCCTTTGCGCAAATGGCCCTCATCGGTGCGCATCGATTTAATCTCACCCTCTTTAGACCCGTTAGCGCCCATCATTTCGCGCAGCGCGCCGCATCCCATCAGCTGCGCATCGGGGGCGTCGCCGGTCCATACTGACCAGAAAGTGACATCCGGTCCCTTAAGCCCGTCAAAATCGAGGAAATGGCATTTATCTTTGGGCGAGTTTGCCAGCATGCCGGCAAAATGCGTTTCAAGCAAGGCGCGGATTTCAGGGCCAGATAGGTCGTCGGGTGTGATATGCATGGCCCTAAACCATCTCCGCCAGTACGGCCAGACATTCTCGGGCCAGCGCGGCGCTGCGTTCCGGGCTCCAACCCTGTTCGGCGTCGGGCAATTCGTGATTATCCTTAAATGGCATTTCCAGCGTCATTGCGACGCATCCCTTACCAGCGCCATTGACGGCATCGCTGAACCGTTCGGCAAGCTGGTTGGTTGACATGGACAAGTTCGCGCTGCCCGGCGCTTCTTTTTCGGGATAGCCGAGCTTTCGCTGAAAATCCGGGGTTCGCGCATCGAGCCGCGCTTTATAAACGTCATAGCGCGCGCCTTGTTCATCGGTCCAGCTAGGGATGCCGTGGAAACCCGCGATGAAGGCGGCTGGGATCGCCTCGTCACCATGGACATCTATCGCCCAATGGCATCCGGTTTCGTCCATCGCATCGCGGATACATAGCACTTCGGGGCTGCGTTCTGCCGACGGTTCGGCCCATTCACGGTTCAGGTTCACGCCCGCATAGTTGGTGCGCAAATGGCCGCGAAATGACCCGTCGGGATTGCAATTGGGCACGATATGTATCGTCGCCTTCTCGCGCAGGATACGCGCATGGGGATCGGCCGGATCGGTCAGCATTTCGAGCGCGCCCTCCATCCACCATTCGGCCATGCTTTCGCCTGGATGTTGCCGCGCATACAGCCAGACGTGGGTTTCCCCTGTCCCCATTTCGACACAGTCAATCGGCCGTCCCTCCAGCGAATAGCCAAGCGTGCGGTGGGTGACGCCTTCATATAAGGCGGCCTCGCTGATCAGGTCATGATGCCGTTCCAGCGAATAAGGCGCAAAATAGGCAAACCAGCTAATCCCGCCCATCGGTAAATAGGTGATGGTCAGCGTGCCGCCATCTTCATTGGCATCAAAGCTGGACGGGGCGCGGCCCCAATAGCTGCGATCTTCGGAAACGCAGGCATTATAGTCGGACCAGCCGCCGGGATAGGCGCTTTCATTCAGGTCGGTAATTTTCAGGGAGATTGCTTCGCCCGCTTCGCTTTCCACGCGAAAATGGAACCATTGGAAAAAATCGCTATCCTTATCCTTGCGGACCGACAGAGTCGCAGCAGCGCCATCAATGGATTTCACGATGATGTTGCCGCTGTCAAAGGCGGCGTTGATGGAACGGATGGTCATCGACAATTCTTTCTAAGCGTGAATAGGAGCAGGCTGTGTGCCCGTCATATCAGGTGCAATAAAGACAGCGGCAGCGCTTGTCCAAGGGCAAATGCGACTAGCACCGGCTGGTCGCTGGCGCGCTTTATTTAACGATGATGCTTTCACCGGATTTGCCGGGGAAATTGCTGAACAGCGCAGAAGCAAGCTTTTGCGCGGCCGAATCGCTGGCCGATGCAGCCGACCCAGCGTCGCTTTCCTGTGCAGCACTGCCTTCCCAAATTACCCGCCCGCCATCGCGTTCGATGATCCGTACAGATAATTCGGTGAGCACGCGGTTTTTCGGCCGGTTGAGCAAGCTGGTCAGGTCAAGGCCAAGCCCCACGCCAACGCCGGAGCGATATCCGCCGGTTGAACCGCCGACACCGACCGACACGGGACCGCGCCGATCCCGTTTGCCCAGGTCACGCACGCCATAGCCGACCTGCGCGATGACCGAGGCATTATCGCTATTTTCGCTATAGCCTATGCGCTGCATTTCGGCTGCGACCGCGTTCAAATAAGGCGAAGCCGACAATGGTGTTCCCTCCGCCTGCTCCCCGGCATTGTCGGTGCGGGCAATTTCGACGGCAAAGCTGCCATTGCCATATTGCACCCCTTCATCAGCGCGGTTGAATCGCGTGATTTCGACGGGTCCAGCGGGCGTTGCGCAAGCCGATAAGGCAACAGCCGCAGCGGTGAGCGAGAGGATGGCAAGGCGCATATAAATTCTCCTGTTGATCGAAAGCTCATAAACAAGTGGAGATGAACCCGCAATGACGCTTGACTTTGCAGGGTGGCAGCCATATTAGCGCGCCTTCAAATGCGCCCTTTGGGCCGCATATTCACAAACATTTATGAGCGGGCAAATCCCATGAAGATCGTCAATTCTCTCAAATCCCTTAAGGGCCGTCACCGTGATAACCGCGTGATTCGCCGCCGTGGCCGCGTTTATGTGATCAACAAAACAAACCGCCGGTTTAAGGCACGTCAGGGCTAATTCAGCCCATGACATCGATTCGCTCTATTCGTGCGAATCTCGGCAAGCAACCACCGCCCCGATCCATTCGTGGGCGGTTTTTTGCGTTATAGGCTAAGTAGACGGAACTGAATGTAAATGAGCGCAATCGAAAATGTCATTTTTGATGTCGGACGGGTTCTGTTCCATTGGGACTTGCGGCATTTATTTGCAAAGCTGATCGATGATCCAGCAGAGCTCGACTGGTTTTTGAACCATGTGGTGACCGAAGAATGGCATTTTCAGCATGATGCCGGGCGGCCCCTCGCCGAAATGTTGCAGGAACGCAGCGCCCAATTTCCCGGTCATGCGCATTTGATTGAGGCCTATACGAAACGCTTCACTGAAACCATTCCCGGGCCGGTGGAGGGCAGTTTGGAAATATTGGAACAGCTCAGCGCATCGTCAGTGCCGTTATTCGCAATCACCAATTTCGGAGCGGAATTTTGGGACCTGTTTCGTCCAACGCAGCCGGTATTTGATCTATTCACCGATATCATCGTGTCCGGCCGCGAAAAATTGGTGAAGCCTGACCCCGCCATCTATGCGCTTGCCTGCGACCGTTTCAGCATTGATCCAGCCAGCGCGATATTTATCGATGACAATCTCGCCAATATTGACGCCGCCTGCGATTTTGGACTGCATGTCCATCATTTCCGCGATGCGGCTAATTTGCGTGAAGACTTGGCGCGGCTGGGATTGCTATAACCAAATCATTCGTCTTCCCGGGCGAATAATGCCCCATTCCAATAGATATAGTCGAATTTTCCGCTGGCACTTTTTTCGCCATCCGCATGGGCCACAAAGAATTTTTGTATGGCGCCGCCGGGATAGCGTATCCCAGCCAAATAGCCGTCAAAATAATAATGCGCGACGTCGGTATCGCGGCTGCTATTGCTATTGCCGCCCTGCCATTGTTGCTTTTGCCGGGAAAAGGAGAGGGAGCCTGATTCCTCGAGCAACAGTTCGCTGGTTTCCACGCCGATATATCCGGTTGTCGCGATGCTGGGCCCATAGGATTTCATAAAGCCTTGCAACCGCTGACCGGGTTGAAACTTACTTATATTGGCGAGGCTGAATTCCGTTGTATCGCCTTGTTCATCGATGGTTTCGTAATTGCTGCCCACTTTGCGCCATTTTTCGATGCTGCACTGCTCGGTTATTGGCCCCAGGCTTTCCGGAGTGGGATCCTGATATTCGGGATCCCAACCGTCGAAGCAATCGGTAGCATATCCATTCGCAAACACCGCCCATGTTGATATGATCGTTTGCATCATTCCGTTGATGCCGCCGGCTATTTGAATGGAGCGTTGAAAATAGCCAATGGGCCGCCGCGATTGGGGCACCCGCGAGAGTGCTGCCTTTATTTCTGCCTCTGCGGATTGCCGGGACGCATTGCCACTTTGGCTCTCAATTTGGCTTGCCGCAGCCGGCAACGCTACATTGCGCTGGAGCAGTTGCAGCCCAACACTGCGCGCATTGGCGATGCTGCTGCCTTGTTGCAGGACGAAGATTGTCCGCAAAGAATTCCAGCCCGTTTGAAGAACATAAACCGCGCATTCCTCGTTTGCCGCCGCCGCCTCAAGCTTTCTGCCCTGGCGGCTGATAATCGGGGTTGGTTTTAATAAGGGCATCCCTTGGCAAGCTGGCGACTTTGATAGCTGCCCGGACACCCTCAAAATTTCAGTATCTAGGTCCATTTGATCGGGCGCGAGACCCTGCTTGTCAATTACAGCAACGATCGCTTCATTCTCTCGAAAAGCATAGACAATCCCATCTTTTGACTGGTTCAGGATATGCCACCCGTCGGGAATATATTGTGCCTGTGCTTCGCTGCCTATTGCATAAAAAGATAGGAGCGAAAGGATCATTTTTGGGATGAATTTCATGACATTGAAACATATGTACCCATGCCCGAAAAGGCAAGCTGCGACAGGCCCCAACCTTGGTCGCCTCGGCTTTTGCAAGCAATCTGGAATGTAGGGAAAAGAACAAATGGTGCCCAGAAGAGGACTCGAACCTCCACGCCCTTGCGAGCGCCAGCACCTGAAGCTGGTGCGTCTACCAATTCCGCCATCTGGGCACGGGGTAGATAATAGAAGCGGGCGCTTAGCCGCTATCGCCGCCCGCTGTCAACACAACAATCAAGCGCGCCGCGTGGATATGAGGCTTCATTTCGGTTTTTCACCCTATTATCGCCAAACACCCCCTTGCCTCGGCTGCATTTGCGCGGCATTGGGAGGGCAGAATGATGCAGTTTGCTGCAGGAATATCTTTTCGGAAAGACGGATAATATGAATAATCTGGATGGAAAGCTGATTACGGTTTTGGGCGGTAGCGGTTTTTTGGGACGTTATGTGTGTCAAGCGCTGCTGAATGCGGGTGCGCGGCTTCGGGTGACCGGGCAAAGCGCGGCAAGCGGGATGCATATTAAGCCGCTCGGTAATCTGGGTCAGGTGCAATTGATGGCTGCCGATGTTCGCAAACCAGCCAGCGTCGCTCGCGCAGTGGAAGGCGCGGACATGGTCGTCAACCTGGTTGGCAGCTTTGCCGATATGGAGGCCATACAACATATCGGCGCGCGCAATGTGGCGGAAGCCGCGAAAAAGGCGAAATGCGCCGCTCTGGTGCATATCTCCGCCATTGGCAGCGATGCAGACAGCACAGCGCGTTATGGCCGCAGCAAAGCCGCCGGTGAGGCTGCGGTGAAAAAGGCGTTTGCCGATGCGATCATATTCCGGCCGTCGATCATTTTCGGCCGCGAGGACGAGTTTATCAACCGTTTTGCTGGTCTCATCCGAATGTTGCCAGTGGTCCCGATCATTGGTTCGGACACCAAATTCCAGCCTGTTTTCGTAGGGGACGTGGCACGCGCGGTTGCCGCCGCCTTAAACAATCCGGCGCCATATGCGGGACAGGTGCTCGATCTGGGCGGGCCGGAAATCTTTACCATGCGCGGTTTGAACGAATGGATCGCCAAGGCAATTGGCCGGTCACCCTTGTTTATCGACGTTCCTGATTTTGCGGCGCAGGCGATGGCGGTCGGAACAGGCTGGCTGCCCGGCGCGCCGATTACCGCGGACCAGTTTAAGATGCTGGCTTACGATAATGTGGTGGACGAGAAACGCGATGGATTGGCGGTCATGGGGATTGCGCCGACATCGCTGGACACGGCGGCGCATGACTGGCTGGATATATACCGGAAGCATGGACGTTTTGGCGGGCAAGCCGCAGCATGAATGAATTTTGGACTGCTGTCATCCTCGGCATTGTAGAGGGGATAACCGAATATTTGCCGGTATCATCGACCGGCCATTTGATCCTCGCAACCGAGCTGATGGGATTTGACCAGAAAGCGTGGGAGGTATTTAATATCGCGATACAGCCCGGTGCGATCATGGCGATCATCGTGCTATATTGGCGGACATTTCGGGATGTGACGAAAGGCCTGTTTACTTTAGAAAAAGGGGCCATCGCCTTTATCCGCAATTTGCTGGTGGCGTTTTTTCCGGCGGTGCTGCTCGGCCTTGCTTTTGGCGATACGATTGAATTGATGCTGGGCAATGCGGAGCTGGTGGCTTGGGCGCTGATTATCGGCGGGATTGCGATATTGATCGTCGAGCGAATGGCGGTAACCACCGATCATGGCGGCGTGGGTGCAGTGTCGCTGCGGACTTCGATAGCGATAGGGCTTGTCCAATGCCTTGCCATGATCCCCGGGGTCAGCCGGTCTGGGGCGACGATATTGGGCGCGATGTCATTCGGCGTCGACCGCAAAACGGCGGCGGAGTTTAGCTTTTTCTTGGCCGTTCCGACATTGGCGGGCGCAACCGTTTACAAATTATACAAGGCGCGTAACGAGCTAACTGTGGATGATATGAGCCTGATTGGCATTGGCTCTATCGTTTCCTTTGTCGTGGCAGTGATTGTGGTGAAGGCATTTGTTTCGGTCGTGACGCGCTATGGCTTTGGTCCTTTTGCATGGTACCGGATCGCAGCGGGCAGCACGGCGCTCGTGTGGCTCTATTCGCGGTAAAAGGGGAAGCGGGCTGAACTAGGTCCGAAATTGGACTATTGAAAGAATGTTTCAATGCCAAGCAACGGATCCAGTCGCGCTATTGTCTATATTTAGTCAGCTATACTGTCCTATTATGCATTTTTCGCGTGACAGCGGGCCTTTGCACCGGTAAAGCCCCCGCATAAACCGGAGAATCAAGACATGGCCAACGATCCAATGCTGAAATTTGTCGGCATCCCTCAAGCTTTCCCTGAAAAACGGGAGCCGCAACTGCGGGCCGAGGATTTTCGGGAGATAGCCGAACGCTACGCGCCGCAAAAAGCCGATGAGCAGAGCGCGCGCTGTTCGCAATGCGGCGTCCCTTATTGTTCGGTCCATTGTCCGCTGGGCAACCATATTCCCGATTGGCTGCGGCTGACCGCGCAAGGTCGGCTGCGCGAAGCCTATGAAATGTCGAACCTGACGTCGACCATGCCCGAAATTTGCGGCCGGATATGCCCTCAGGACCGTTTATGCGAAGGCAATTGCGTGATCGAAACCGCTGGCCATGGCGCGGTCACAATCGGTTCTGTTGAAAAATACATCACCGATACGGCATGGGCCGAAGGTTGGGTGGAGCCGGTGGAAGCAGGTGCACCGCGCGGGCAATCGGTGGCCATTATTGGCGCTGGTCCCGGCGGATTGACTGCCGCCGAATATCTGTGTGTTGCCGGATATGAGGTTCATATTTACGATCGTTATGACCGCGCCGGTGGTTTGCTGACTTACGGTATTCCAGGATTTAAGCTGGAAAAAGAGGTTGTCATGCGCCGGATCAAGCGGCTGGAAGATGGCGGCATTATATTCCACCAGAATTTTGAGGTCGGCCGTGATGCCAGCCTCGATGATCTGCGCAGCAAACATGATGCGGTGCTGATCGCGACCGGCGTTTATAAAGCCCGCAACATCAAAACACCCGGATCGGGATTGGACGGGGTGGTGCCCGCGCTGGATTATCTAACGACCTCCAATCGTAAGGGATTTGGCGATGCGGTGCCGACTTTTGACAATGGCAGCATGAATGCGGCGGGCAAGAATGTGGTGGTCATCGGCGGCGGCGATACTGCAATGGATTGCGTCCGCACCGCCATTCGTCAGGGCGCGAAATCGGTCAAATGCCTTTACCGGCGCGACCGCGAAAATATGCCGGGGTCACAGCGCGAAGTCGCAAACGCCGAAGAAGAAGGCGTGGAATTTGTCTGGCTATCCGGGCCAAAAAGCTTTGACGGAAAAGATGGTAAGGTCGAAAAAATTCTCGCCAGCAAAATGCGGCTGGGCGCCCCCGATGCCAGCGGCCGCCGGTCACCCGAAACCGATCCCGACGGAGACTTCACGCTGGACGCCGACATGGTCATTATGGCGCTGGGGTTTGAAGCGGAAGATTTGCCAGCTTTATTTGGCGCGGACGAATTGGGCGTTACCCGCTGGGGCACCGTGCGCGTGGATCACAAAACGATGATGACCAATTTGGACGGCGTGTTTGCGGTGGGCGATATTGTTCGCGGCGCCAGCCTCGTGGTATGGGCGATTAAAGATGGCCGTGATGTGACCGAGCATATGCATCAATGGTTGAAGGCAAAATCGGATGCGGCAAGGGTCGCGGCATAACGGGCTTTTATTTCGGGACAAGGAATTGGCATATGAGTAAAAAGATGAAATTCACCGCTGCAACCGCATTGCTCGCTTTGTCGGGTCCGCTATATACCGCGCCCGCATGGTCACAAGATGACACCGAACTGGCCACTGCAACGGAGGCCAGTGCCGCGCCGGTGATGTCCGACAAGGACAAGAAAATGTTCGAAATGCTGGCCAAAATTTTTGAGATAAAGGACGCATCGCCAATCGCGCCGCAGCAACTGGCCCTCGCGGAAAAAACCATCGCCAAAATCATGCCACAGGGCAGCTATGGCAAGTTAATGGCTGACCTCACCAACAAGATCATGACACCGATGTTAAGCGAAGTTAGCGGTGAAGCAATGCCGGTATATGAGATAATGTCAGCCACCGGCGTATATGACGATAGCCTCGATGCATTGGACGCCGACAAACGCAAGGCGATTACCGCGCTGCTCGATCCCGAGCGGGAAGCGCGGATGGCAAAAATGGTCGATAGCTTTCAGCCGTTAATGGCAAAGGCATCAGCCGCCATCGAAGCGCCGATCCGCAAAGGCATGGCCCGCGCCTATGCCCGTAAATTCTCAGCGGCGCAATTGACCGAGCTGAACCGCTTTTTTGAAACACCAACCGGCGCTTTTTACGCCGAGCAATCCTTTGGCTTGCAAGCCGATCCTGAAGTGATGCAGGCGATGTTTGCCGCGCTGCCCGATATGATGGCTGAATTTGCCAGTGCCGGGCCGGAAATGAATGCCGGCATGGAGGAACTGTCCAAATCCAAAACAACATTGGATTTGACCGAGACGGAAATACAAAAGCTCGCCGGGCTGATGGGGGTGACCGTCGAAGCCTTGAACGAGGGTAAAGAATATCTGACGGTCGCGGATGCCGATGTAGCGACCGAGGGCGCCGAAGCTGTGGCCGCTGCTGAGGATGCGGACGCCGATCCTGCTGCCTATGAAACCGGTGAGGAACCTTGGTATGATAGCGATAATTGGACCAAATCGGAAAATGCCGCATTGACCAAATTGTCCGAAGCGCATGACAAAGCTTCGGAAAAGTCGAGCGCCGCCTATGAAGCGTGGGAAACGGAATATAACCGGCTGGTGGCGGCTTACCGCGAAAAATACAAAGCGCAAGGATGGCAACCAGAAGCCGCAGAAGCTGACCCTGCAACCGAAGCGGCAGCTGAGGTTGAGTGACCACCGGCTTCCCAATGAAATGACTGTCTAATGTGATGAATGTGATAAATTGATGAAAAGAAAACTGACATTGCTTTTGACGGCCATCGCCATGGCGGGCGCGCTGCCTGCAATGGCGCAAAGCGATGCACCGGCGGCGGTGAGCGTTCAAGATAGCGAAAAAGCGGAGCTGCTTCAGACGTTTGCCAGCCTGTATCTGGCCGAGGACATCGCTGTTCAGAGAGCAGCTAAAGTCCATGACCAGCAATTTCTGAAAGAAGTCAGCGCGGATGCTGCCAGCATGGCTGCCGAAAAGCAACATCCCGGCATGTTGGACGCTGCAATGACCGCGTCCCGGGAAGCTACGGTCACCGGATTGCGTGAAGTCGTTCCAACGATCAAAAATGCGATTGTCGCTTATGCCGACCCGCTCTTCACCGCCGATGATTTGAAGGTCATTAACGCTTTTTATATGTCAAATGAAGGCCAACGTCTGCTTCTCGGAACATTAGATAATGTTAACTCGGATAAGTTAGCCGAAGGTATAAAAAAACGCATAGCCGAGGGCGAGGAGAATGCACCGCTGCAGCAAGATGAGTTTATGGCCGAGGCGACTGTTGCCGCGATCAAAGCCATGGATGCGAACTCAATGGCAGCGGTGACCAAATTCAGCGCAACAAAGGCTGGGCAAAAATTCACCGCCAATGCCTATGGCCTCGTTACCGTCATCACCAAATCGATGAATGAAGCCATGCAGTCGATAACCCCTAAAGTGCAAGCAGCAACCAGGACCGCCGTCCAGAAATTCCTTACTGAAAAAGCAGCCGCAAAATGATACAATATGACGAATTCCACCTGCCGACAGCTGAACATGAGCGTATCGCCCGTGAAGGCATGTATCACCCGCAATTTGAAGGCGACGCTTGCGGCGTTGGCCTTGTTGCCGCAACTGATGGCAAAGCGTCACGGCGGGTTGTGGCTTCGGCCATTGACGCGCTAAAAGCGGTTTGGCACCGCGGCGCTGTTGATGCCGATGGCAAAACAGGCGACGGTGCGGGGCTTCATGTTGACCTGCCCGTCCGCTTCTTTGACGATGCTATTGCCGATAGTGGGCACCGCCCGATGCCCAACCGGCTCGCCGTAGGCATGGTGTTCCTGCCCCGCACCGATTTGTCGGCGCAGGAAAATTGCCGCACCATCGTTGAGGCTGAAATCATTGACGCGGGCTATACCATCTATGGCTGGCGTCAGGTGCCTGTCGATGTATCGGTCATCGGCGATAAGGCAAAAGCGACCCGGCCCGAGATTGAGCAGATCATGATCGCCGGGCCCATGCCCGAAGATCAAAGCGCGGTTGAGTTTGAAAAAAACCTCTATTTGATCCGCCGCCGTATCGAAAAGAAGATCATCGCGGCGCAATTGCGTGATTTCTATATCTGCTCGCTGTCATGCCAGTCGATCGTTTATAAAGGCCTATTCCTGGCGGAGAGCCTGTCGATATTCTATCCCGATTTGCAGGATGAATTGTTCGAAAGCCGCGTGGCGATTTTCCATCAGCGCTATTCGACCAACACATTCCCGCAATGGTGGCTGGCACAGCCATTCCGCAGCCTTGCCCATAATGGCGAGATCAATACAATTCGCGGCAATAAAAATTGGATGAAAAGCCATGAGATTAAAATGGCGAGCATCGCTTTTGGCGATCAATCCGACGATATAAAGCCAGTTATTCCGGCCGGATCGTCCGATACCGCCGCGCTCGACGCGGTTTTTGAAACCTTGGTGCGATCGGGCAAAGAGGGTCCGACGGCAAAGCTGATGCTGATCCCTGAAGCGTGGGCAGCCGATCCGCATATGAAACCGTCGCACAAATATATGTATGAATATATGGCGAGCGTTATGGAGCCTTGGGACGGCCCTGCTGCGCTTGCCATGACCGATGGCCGCTGGGCGGTGGCGGGTGTCGACCGCAATGCGCTGCGCCCGCTGCGTTATAGCCTGACATCGGATAATCTCCTCATCATCGGCAGCGAAACCGGCATGGTGGTCGTGCCGGAATCGACCATCACCGAAAAAGGACGGCTCGGCCCCGGGCAGATGATTGCCGTCAATCTCGATGAAGGGCAATTATACCGGGACGGAGAGTTAAAAGACCGGATCGCAAATGAACAGGATTACGCCGCTTTGGTCGGCGGGTTCCGGACAATCGGCGATTTGCCCGATGCCGAAAATACCGACGCCGACTGGAGCCGCAGCGAGCTGACCAGACGGCAGATTGCTGCGGGCATGACGATGGAAGATGTCGAAATGATCCTTGCCCCGATGATTGAGGATGGCAAGGAAGCGATAGGTTCGATGGGCGATGATACGCCGCTTGCCGTTATTAGCGACAAGCCCCGCGTCATCAGCCAGTTTTTCCGTCAGAATTTCAGCCAAGTGACCAACCCGCCAATCGACGCATTGCGCGAACGTCATGTCATGAGCCTGAAAACCCGCTTTTCCAATCTGGCCAATATTTTGGACGAAAAAAGTCAGAATGAAGATGTATTGGTGCTCGACAGCCCGGTTTTAACCAGCGGCGAATATCACCGGTTAAAGGCGGCCTTCAAAAATTCGGCAGCGGAAATAGACTGCACTTATGAAGTTGCAGCTGGTCAGGATGGCCTGCGCAGCGCGATTACCCGCATCCGCGCCGAAGCGGTGGCCGCCGTGCGGTCGGGTAAAAGCGAGCTATTCTTAACTGACGAAAATATCAATGAGGACCGCGTTGCCATTGCCATGATATTGGCGGCGGCCGCGGTGCATACCGAACTCGTCCGCGTTGGCCTGCGCAGCTATAGCTCAATCAATGTCCGCGCCGCCGAATGTCTCGACACCCATTATTTCGCGGTGCTGATCGGATCAGGCGCCACCACCGTGAACGCTTATGTTGCTGAAGCCGCGATAAAGGACCGGCATGCACGCGGCCTGCTCGGTGATATGACGTTGGAGCAGGCAACCGAAAATTTCCGCACGGCGATCAATGAAGGCTTGCTCAAAATCCTCTCGAAAATGGGCATTGCAGTAATCTCCAGCTATCGCGGCGGATATAATTTTGAAGCGGTTGGTCTGTCGCGCGCATTGGTGAACGACTTTTTCCCCGGTATGCCGAACAAAATTTCGGGCGAAGGCTATCAATCGCTATACGTCAATGCCCGCGACCGCCATGCCGATGCCTATAATAGTGCGGTGGCACGGCTGCCCGTTGGCGGTTTTTACAAACAGCGTAAAGATGGCGAGGAGCATGCCTATTCGGCGGGCCTGATGCATTTGCTGCAAAGCTCGGTCGCGAATGACAGCTACTCCACCTATGCCCAATTTGTTGCGGGTGTTCGCGAATTGCCGCCGATTTATCTGCGCGATTTGATGGAATTTAACTATGCCAAGGAACCCGTGCCGCTGGACGAGGTGGAGGCAATCACTGAAATCCGCAAACGGTTCGTAACGCCGGGAATGTCGCTGGGCGCTTTGTCACCTGAGGCGCATGAGACACTGGCCATCGCCATGAACCGCATCGGCGCAAAAGCCGTGTCGGGCGAAGGCGGCGAAGATAGCAAACGCTTCACCCCCTATGCCAATGGCGACAATGCCAACAGCGTGATCAAACAGGTCGCATCGGGCCGCTTTGGCGTGACTGCCGAATATCTGGGGTCATGCGAAGAGATTGAAATCAAGGTCGCACAAGGTGCGAAACCTGGTGAAGGCGGGCAATTGCCCGGTTTCAAAGTGACTGAAATGATCGCCAAGCTGCGCCATTCAACGCCCGGCGTAACGCTCATCTCTCCGCCGCCGCACCATGATATTTATTCGATCGAGGATCTGGCGCAGCTGATCTATGATTTGAAACAGATAAATCCGCGTGCGCGGGTTTGCGTCAAATTGGTGAGCGCTGCCGGAATTGGCACGATTGCGGCGGGCGTAGCGAAGGCCCATGCCGATGTGATCCTGATTTCCGGCAATGTCGGCGGCACCGGCGCGAGCCCGCAAACCAGCATCAAATATGCGGGTACGCCTTGGGAAATGGGTCTGTCAGAAGCCAATCAGGTGTTGACGCTCAACCGGCTGCGCCACCGCGTCAAATTGCGCACCGATGGCGGCCTGAAAACCGGGCGTGATATTGTGATCGGCGCGATTTTGGGCGCAGAGGAATTTGGTATCGGCACGCTCAGCCTGGTTGCCATGGGCTGTATCATGGTGCGCCAATGCCATAGCAACACCTGCCCCGTTGGCGTATGCGTGCAGGATGAGGCGCTGCGTAAAAAGTTCACTGGCACGCCCGAAAAAGTCATTAACCTGATGACCTTCATCGCCGAAGAAGTGCGGGAGATATTGGCGAAGCTGGGCTATCGCAGTCTGGATGAAGTGATCGGTCGTACCGAATTGCTACGCCAAGTGAGCCGCGGCGCCGAGCATCTCGATGACCTTGATCTCAACCCGATATTGGCCAAGGTCGATGCCGCCGATGAAGAGCGGCGTTTCGGTATCGAAGGCAACCGTAATGAAGTGCCCGACAGTCTGGATGCGCAGATGATTGCCGATGCCCGTCCGGTTTTCGACCGGCGCGAAAAAATGCAGCTCACCTATAATGTCCGCAACACACACCGCGCCGTGGGCACTCGTTTCTCGGCGGAAATCACACGGCTTTATGGGATGAAGGGTTTAACCGATGGCCATGTCCATGTCCGCCTGCGCGGATCGGCGGGCCAGTCACTGGGCGCATTTCTATGCCAAGGCATCACGCTCGAAGTGTTTGGCGATGCCAATGACTATGTCGGTAAAGGCTTGTCCGGCGGCACGATCATCGTCCGGCCAACGGTCAGCTCACCGCTGCAAAGTCAGGATAACAGCATCATCGGCAATACCGTGCTATATGGCGCGACATCGGGCACGCTTTATGCCGCAGGACAAGCGGGCGAACGGTTCGCGGTCCGCAATTCAGGTGCGCATGTCGTCGTTGAAGGCTGCGGTGCCAATGCCTGCGAATATATGACCGGCGGGTTGGCGGTCATATTGGGCAAAACCGGCGGCAATTTTGGCGCTGGCATGACCGGCGGCATGGCATTTGTTTTAGACGAAGACGGCGAATTTGAAAAGCGCGTCAATCCCGAAAGCCTCGTCTGGCAACGATTGGACAGCGCTCATTGGGAAGATGTGCTGAAGCAAATGGTGCAAAGCCATGCCGATAAAACCGACAGCAAATGGTCGCAAACTATCCTCGAAGACTGGGCAATTTGGCGGGATAAATTCTGGCAGATTTGTCCCAAAGAAATGGTCAGCCGTGTTGCCCATCCGCTTTCGGATAAAGAAACAGCGGTCGCGGCAGAATAGCCAGCAACACGCCGTTACATTTGTTTACGTAAATTGCGATAGGCTGAGTGAGTTGTTCAGAAACCACTCAGCCTCGCTTTGCTATCTATTTTCGTATCGGCAGACATCTGCCGCCGCATCCCGCTTGCTACAGCGGGATTAAGCCGAGGAATAGATTATGCGACCTATTGCCAAATTTATGCTGTCATCGCCGCTTGCAATCGTAGTGGCCATGTCATTCGCAGCGCCCGTCCATGCGCAAGACGTGATTTTTATACCCGGAACCGGCGAAGCTGCGCCAGCCGATGATGCGGGCAGCGGCGTTCCTTATGACAATACCGATCCACGCGCATCTAGCAGCAATGAAGAGCAGCTGCGCGGTGTCGCCGCGCGGCTGGGCGATCCCGATATGCAGGACGGCATCGCCAATATGGCAGAAAATCTGGGCGAAGTGATGATGCGCTTGCCCGTCGGTAAATTTATGAGCGCCATCGAAAAAGCGCGCCCCGGCACAGTAGATCGCGATTATGATGAAGATACAACCTTCGCTGATATGGCCGGACCAGAGGCTGAAGATTTGCCGCAGCAGCTGGGCCAACAAAGCCGCGTTGCGGTAAAGATGATGAGCGGTTTTGCCGAAGCAATTGCGCAGATCATGCCGCAGCTGGAAGAGCTGGGCCGCGATCTCGACAAAAGCATGGCGGACGTCAAAGCAAAAAGCCGCCGCTGAGTTTCCACCAACAGGGATAAAATTTCGTCACGCGTCCGGGGCTCTTTGGGTCGTAGCCACGGATGTGCCGAGCGGGTGCGGGACTGTGTTAAGCAGATCCCGCACCTTGCTTTTGCAGGCGGCAGTCAGCGATCACATATATGCCCGACAATGACTGCGATCCCTCTTTCTTTTCGGATCAATCACTCCTAACAGAAGATCATGTGGCATCTTTACCAATTTCCCTTATGTCCCTTTTCCCGTAAAACCCGCTTGCTTTTGGGAGAGAAAGGCGTCGCCTATAGCCTTGTGCGGGAAAATCCATGGGACCACCGCGACGAATTTTTGCAGATGAACCCGGCGGGCCGGACGCCTGTGATTACCGATAATCAGGGTATCATCATGGCCGACAGCGTCGCGATAACCGAATATTTTGATGAAACCGTCGATAAAAATCCGATGATCAGCGGCAGCGCGGGCTATCGCGCCGAAATTCGGCGGTTGGTCGCGTTGTTTGACCAGCAATTTTTCGGCGATGTGACCGCGCCGCTTTTGCATGAACGCATGACCAAAAGGCTGATCTACCGCCAGCCGCCGGATGCAAAGGTGCTGCGCGAAGCGATGAAGCTGGCCAATAACCATATGGATTATATCGACTATCTGATCGATCATCGCGCTTGGATCGCTGGATCGACGATCAGCATGGCCGACCTTGCCGCCGCTGCGCAAATTTCGGTCGCCGATTATCTGGGCGGGATTGATTGGACCGGGCATGAACAAACGAAAGCATGGTATGCGATGTTCAAATCGCGGCCTAGCTTCCGCCCGCTGCTGTCCGAACGGATGGAATCAATCACCCCGCCGCCGCATTATGAAATGGTCGATTTTTAACTGCGTATCAGGCGCGCACCGCGCTTAGAATATAATTCAGCGCCATATTATCCGACAGATGCAGGCCCTTGCCCGGCGTAAAGGCAATGCCGCGCATCATTTCCACCTTCATGCCATTATCCGTCAGCATCGCTTCCAATTCATCGGGGGTGAGGAACCGGTTCCAGTCATGCGTCCCGCGCGGCACTTGCCCCATGCGTTCCGCTGCCTCCACCAGTAATAGCCGCGATGCCGCCGTCCGGTTGGGCGTGGACAGCAGCAGTAACCCGTCGGGCGCAAGCCGCTCCACCAGCTGCGCCAAAAAGGCGGCCGGATCGGCGACATGTTCAATCACCTCCATGGATGACACCATATCAAACGGACCGGCCCGCAAATCCGACAGCTCGCCCGCATGATAGGCTATGTCCAACCCCGATTGTGCCGCGTGAGCGCGCGCCGCTGCGATATTTTCGGGCGCAGCATCCACCCCGGTCACCGTCCCGCCCAACCGCGCCAAAGGTTCACATAACAGGCCCGCACCGCAGCCAACATCGAGCACCCGGCGCTGCGCCAAAGGCGACCGGCTGAGCCTATCGGAGCCGAAATGCGCATCAACCGCATTGCGAATAAAGCCCAGCCGCACAGGGTTCAACCGGTGCAGCATCGCCGAGCTGCCATTCGGGTCCCACCAATCGGCGGCCAATGCACCAAAATGGGCGGCTTCTTCTGTAATAATTGTGTTATTTTTGGTCGTTGCTGCGCTTGCCTTTGTCATATCCTTTCCTTATCAGGGCGCTTCGCTTTTCAACAGCCCCTTAATAGGAAATAGCAACAAATATGGCCCGTATCGTAATGAAATTCGGCGGCACGTCCATGGCGGGCACGGAGCGCATCCGCCGCGTCGCCCAAATCGTCAAGGCGCAGGCCGATCATGGCGATGAAGTCGCGGTCGTTGTGTCGGCCATGGCAGGCGACACCGACCGGCTTGTCAATTTCTGCCGAGAAGCCAATGCGCTTTATGATCCGGCCGAATATGACGTGGTCGTGGCATCGGGTGAACAAGTCACCTCGGGCCTGCTCGCCATGACATTGCAAGCGCTGGGCTGTAAAGCGCGCAGCTGGATGGGCTGGCAAATGCCGATCCATACCGACAGCGCCTATGCCAAAGCGCGGATCGGCGATATTGACGGCGAAGCGCTGGGCGCATCGATGGCGCGCGGGGAGATTGCGGTTATTCCGGGGTTTCAGGGCCTGTCCCCCGACAACCGGATCACCACGTTGGGCCGCGGCGGATCGGATACATCGGCGGTCGCGGTTGCGGCGGCGGTGAAGGCGGATCGCTGCGATATCTACACCGATGTCGACGGCGTCTATACCACCGACCCGCGCATCGTCGCCCGCGCGCGCAAGTTGAAAGCCGTCACCTATGAAGAAATGCTGGAATTGGCCAGCGTCGGCGCCAAAGTGCTGCAGACGCGCTCTGTCGGTTTGGCATTAAAAGAGAATGTGCGGGTGCAGGTCCTCTCCTCTTTTACCGAGGAAGGCGCCCCCGATGCGAACACCATCCCTGGCACTTTGATTGTCAGCGACGAAGAATTGGAGAATTTGAACGTGGAACGGCAATTGATAACCGGCATCGCCCATGACAAGAATGAGGCGAAAGTGATCCTAACCCGCGTGCCCGACCGGCCCGGCGCGGTGGCCAGCATTTTTGAACCCTTGGCCGAGGCCAATATTAACGTCGACATGATCATTCAGAATGTGGGCCGCGACAAAGGCGAAACCGACGTCACCTTCACCTGCCCCATGGCCGACCTCGCCCGCTGTACCGAGATACTCGAAAATGCGCGCGAAAAAATCGGCTTCAACCGCATTATCACCGACACCAAAATCGCCAAGATCAGCGTCGTTGGCGTCGGCATGAAAAGCCACGCAGGCGTCGCCAGCAACATGTTCAGCGCGCTCGCCGACCGCAAAATCAACATTCAGGCCATCACCACCTCCGAAATCAAAGTCAGCGTGATTATCGACGAGGATGAGACGGAACTTGCCGTGCGGGTATTGCATACGGCCTATGGGTTGGATGCGGAGTGAGGGTGGCAAAGAGCCTAGTAAACGGTGTTATTTTGAGTTAGCCTTCAACGGAGTATGGGCGAGTCCAAGATCAAAAGCCGCAATAGAAAACTAATCCTCCAATCGGAACCCCAGTGCATATACTGCGCGGCTTCGGCGGAAACCGTCGAGCACATGCCCCCAATCACAATATTTCGTAAACGTCTTAGGCTGAGCGGCCTGGAATTTGCGTCATGCAGGGACTGCAACCATTGTACTAGAGCATCGGATGCCGCTGCCGGTTTCTTCTCAAGGTTATCACCGACCCATGAAGTCGACGAAAACGAATTAAGTGAAGCACACAAGCTTCTAGGGACTCTAGTGCAGTTGGCCCCGGGGGCAATCCGCGAGATTTTTGACGACAATAAGTCTCAGATAATCTGGGCTAAGGGTAGAAGTAAAATATTAGGTCGGATGCGTTCAATCAAACTCGATGGAGTCGTTACGCATTCGTTGATGACAGCGTTCAGTGCCAAATTGGGCATGGCATTATTTCGAGAACATGTTGGCCGACCAATGTCAGCAGGCGGGGTTTATACACAGTTCTATTTCAATGCGGGGCTGACACGGGGAATAGCAAAAAGCACGCTCGATATACTACCGCTTGTTGGCCAATTGCAGCAAGGCAAGCAATACTCTGGACGCCAGTTCAATTACCGCTATAATTGTGACGAACGATCAATAACGGCGGTATTTGCGGCGTTCCATGACAATCTTTTTGTTCGTGCGATCGCGGTTGAAGATGCTGAAACATACAGCTTCTTAATAGATGAATACAACTCCGGGTTTGTTAGCTTCGGAGGCTTGCGAGAAATATCGCATGCTTGGTCCAGCTAAACGTCTTTCTAGGGTAGAGGTTACCAAATATCAGCAACAAAGAATGGTGGCCATTTCGACATGAATGACAAGATTTGTAACAGAAGCAGCTTCACCATTCCCCGCCTGCTATCTTGATCGCTGCCAGCAGAGCCTGGTGGATTTCGGGCCGAAGTTTGCCGTTGTTGCGGAGGGAGGTCACCTAGACCGGGCGCTTCGCGGTGGAGACGAGGACAACCGGCAAGGGGACGCCGTCTCGCGTGCAAACTCTTGGGTGATTTCAGCGTCGAGTTTATCAAGTGGCGCACCCCCGGCTTCGTGCTGCTCCAACAATAATGCTTCGGCTTCCCAAGCATTTGCCGCTTTCAGTGCAATTTTACGCCGGTTTTCGAGCGGTTCGCTAGCGGCCTTCGCTCGTTGTTCGGTTGCCCGTTGCCGGCAGAAACTTGCTGGAATGCTCAGCGACGGCACGGTTAGCGTTTCATATTTTCAAGGCCGGGGATGACTCCTTGCTTGCCCGCTGATGGCGACGGAGCCGTCTTTGGTTTCGCCGCTTTAGGTTTACGAATTTCGCGGTTTGATCTTTTTTGCGCTTTGGCCATGACTTCGTCCTTCATTGATTTTATGTGATACTTCGTTCGTCAGGCGGCAATGGGCTCCGGTGTGCGGGAAACAGATACCGAGCTTGGCTTGGGTACCGGCGGCCGATAGGAGCTCGCAGCTGCAGAGGTAAGATGCCCTTCGAGGAGCGTCAGAATCTCGGTATCATCTTCGGCATCAAATTTGCGCCCAAAAAGATCGGTGCTGCGTTGCAGACTGGCGAAATCCTTCACCCCATAATTGCGCGGACGCAGTTTGATATCGCCATCTGGCACCCAATCGATCATCCGCAGATCATCATTCATCACCGTGCCTTGATCGCCGCTATTCATAATCACGGTCTGGAAAAAGGCCTCATCGGCGATGAAACTGTTGCGATAAAAGTCTTTAAAGCGCTCAGCCTTTGGGTCGTGACAGACAAATTGGCAGAAACTACGGGTCACCGCTTTCCACTGGGTACCGATAAAGGGTGTGGCGCCGGCAAGGAAAGGACGCGCGACGCCTGTCTCCGTCATTTTTCCGTCTGCCTCCACAAAAAGCTGGTTGATCCGGTTCAGAGTGTCTGGTCGCATCTTTCGCTGATCTAAGGCGCGAATAAACTGCTTGCCAGGGTTTGCGGAGAGGAACTGGCGAATATATTCTTGGCTTTTGAGCGGGAAGTCCTGACCGGACAAGTTGATATAATGGGTCCATTGGTCACCCATTTCGAGAAGGCGGGACATACCGCGCAACTCGGCATCAACAAGGCTGTAACCGCCCCAAAGCGCCTCCTTTGACTCAAGTATCTCTGCATTTTGATAGGGGGTGAGGAAGTCAGAGAGCTCTTCTGCCAAGTCGGCGCCAGAGCTTTTGTCGACGTGAATTACATAGGCATTGCCGGGCACATAAATTGCCTTAAACAGGCGTTTGAATTGCGCGGGATATCGATGCACGAGTAAGAAATAGGCGATCATATTGCTGTCCTTTCACAATCGCGCATACCGGTCTGTCAGACTCCAGGCATGGCGATTAAAATTCCTGCCTCAGGAATGCCAATCAAATGAATTTCTGATGGTGAAGAGACAATGCCGGACGGAATTTCGCTTAAACAAGCTAGACGGCTTCATTATGATATAGGCACAGCGAGCTTTCATTTCAATGCGCCGCCCGATTTTAGCAATTTCCCCAATCCTGTCGTAGGAACGTGTGGCCGCTTTATCGGCGGTATCAGTTTGGACGGCGAAACCTCACTGCCTATCGTGTCGGGCGGCTCGGATGATGCGGTCACCTCAGCAAACGCTCTGCTCCCATAAGCTATGCTGCGCTAGTCTATGCGATGCGAGCGCCCGTCACTGTCGGATTTGCAAGCAGGCGGATGTTCAAAAAAATATCCTCTGCTACTTCCATTGCTTGCGCGTCTGTGCTTATGCGGAATCAGAAATTTCCATTGCAAGGATTAACTCTCCCATGAATATCCATGAATATCAGGCCAAAGAATTGCTCGCAAAATATGGCGTTGCCGTGCCGAAGGGTATTGCCGCTATGTCCGTGGAAGAAGCGGTTGCCGCGGCGAAGCAATTGCCGGGGCCGCTATATGTGGTGAAATCGCAAATTCATGCGGGCGGACGCGGCAAGGGTAAGTTTAAGGAACTGGGTCCAGATGCCAAGGGCGGTGTGCGGCTTGCCTTCTCGCTCGATGAAGTCGAAAGCCATGCCAAGGAAATGCTCGGCAATACGCTGGTCACTATCCAAACCGGCGAAGCGGGCAAGCAGGTTAACCGTCTGTATATTACCGACGGCGCCGACATAAAAAATGAATTTTATCTGGCGCTGCTGGTTGACCGCGCGACCAGCCGCATTGCCGTTGTCGCCTCGACCGAGGGCGGAATGGATATTGAAGATGTTGCGCATAATACGCCCGAAAAGATCCATACCATCACCATCGATCCAGCCACGGGCCTGATGCCGCATCATGGCCGGGCGGTCGCAGCCGCGTTGGAGCTGGACGGCGATCTGGCCAAGCAAGCGGCGAAAATTCTCGCTGGGCTATATGCGGCATTTTTGGGCAGCGACGCTGAACAGATCGAAATTAACCCGCTCGCCATTTGCGAAGGTAAAGACGGCGATGAATTGCTGGTGCTGGATGCCAAAGTGGGCTTCGATGGCAACGCCATGTTCCGCCATAAAGATTTGGCTGAGCTGCGCGATTTGACCGAAGAAGACCCAGCAGAGGTTGAGGCGTCGGAATATGACCTCGCTTATATCAAACTCGACGGCAATATCGGCTGCATGGTCAATGGCGCAGGGCTTGCCATGGCGACGATGGACATCATCAAGCTCAACGGTGAATTTCCCGCAAACTTCCTCGATGTGGGCGGCGGCGCGTCAACAGAAAAAGTAACCGCAGCTTTCAAAATCATCCTGCGCGATCCAGCGGTAAAGGGCATCCTCGTCAATATCTTTGGCGGTATTATGAAATGCGACATCATCGCCGACGGCATTGTCGCGGCGGCCAAGGAAGTGAATTTATCCGTCCCGCTGGTGGTGCGTTTAGAAGGCACCAACGTAGAAAAGGGCAAGGAAATTTTGGCCAATAGCGGCCTTCCGATTGTGCCAGCCAATGACCTTGGCGATGCGGCGAAAAAAATTGTGGCGGAGGTGCGTAAAGCGGCTTAACTGATTCAGAGCATTCTGGAGAGGCGTTGGCATGAAAATCACGCGGCGGGAAGGAATCATAATCGCACTCAGCATGGCGGCCACCGGATGCGGTGGAGGCCAAACCGCTGGATCGACCCCGCCGCCAGTTGCCCTTACACCGCCGCCTGCACCACCGTCTCAACCGTCACCACCTGCTGCAACAGCGGGCAAATTAAAAAATGCCGCTGCTGCGAAGGGAATGCGTATCGGCTCAGCCTTTAATGCGGCGGGTCCGGCCAGCGGGTCCTATCTGAATAGCAATTATGCAAAATTGCTTGAGGCCGAATGCAACATTCTGGTGCCGGAAAATGAACTGAAATGGCAATCGATTCGCCCCAACGCCGCCGATTTTGAATTCACGCCCTTTGACAATATGCTCGCTTATGCTGAGTCCAAAAATATGGCGATGCGCGGCCATACTTTATTGTGGCATCAACCCCAATGGACGCCGGACTGGCTGAGTAACTATGATTATGGCGTAACGCCGGCGACAGAAGCAGCACGGTTGCTGACCAACCATTTGGAAACCGTGATTGCCCGTTATGGCACTCGGATCGTAAGCTTTGACGTGGTCAATGAAGCGATCAACTATGATAATAATGATGTCTATTCCGAAACATCGCTGTCCAAAGCCTTTGGCGGAACCGAGGTGATGATGGACTTCGCCTTCCGCAAGGCGCAGGAATTATTGCCGAATACGCAGCTGGTTTATAATGACTTTATGGGTTGGGAGCCAGATTTTGAAGGCCACCGCGCGTCGGTGCTTAGGTTGCTGACCGAATTGAAACGCCGGGGAACCCCGATTGATGCGCTGGGCATCCAATCGCATTTAACAACTGAGCGCACGGTCGCTGGCTCGCCGCCCCCACGTCAGGAAAGTGAATGGCGGAAATTTTTGGATGAGATCACAGCGATGGGATATGGTCTGTTGATCACGGAAATGGATGTGAATGATCAAGGGTTCACCGGCAACATTGCGGCGCGCGATCAAGCTGTTGCCGATTATGCCAAATCCTATCTGGATGTAACGCTCAGCTATTCGCAGATTAAGGACATTTTATTTTGGGGCATTTGCGATCCTTACTCTTGGCTGCAAAGCTTCAAACCGCGCACCGACGGATTGGAAAATCGCTGCACCTTGTTTGATGCCAGTTTCAAAAACAAGCCTGTTTACGATGCAATAGTCGCTGCCGTCGCCGCAGCACCCGCGCGCAGTTAAACGCAACGATAACGCTGTCACACGCATAATCGGACAAAAGCCTCCGTCTACTAAACACACTTGACGTTTACGTTAACGTCATGCATAAGGGCTTTAGCGTTATTGCCCACAGCATTCGATTCTGTCATGTCTGCCGGGTGTAAAAAAGAGAAGGAAAGCTGATGAAAATCCTCGTCCCTGTAAAGCGGGTAATCGACTATAATGTGAAACCGCGGGTGAAGCCTGATGGCAGCGGCGTTGATCTGGCCAATGTCAAAATGAGCATGAACCCGTTCGACGAAATTGCAGTCGAAGAAGCCATCCGTTTGAAAGAAGCGGGCACCGCGACCGAGATCGTGGCCGTCTCTATTGGTCCTGATAAAGCGCAAGAAACGCTGCGCACTGCGCTTGCCATGGGCGCTGACCGTGCGATCCTGATCGAGGCCGAAGATGTTGAGCCATTGGCCGTCGCCAAGCTGCTCGCCAAAGTTGTCGAAGAAGAAGCGCCCGGCCTGGTGATCCTAGGCAAACAAGCCATTGACGATGACAGCAACCAAACCGGTCAAATGCTTGCCGCTTTGCTCGGCCGTCCGCAGGGCACATTTGCCAGCAAGGTCGAAGTGTCCGGCGATAAGGTGCACGTCACCCGCGAAGTAGACGGCGGCCTCGAAACCGTGGCTTTGTCTATGCCCGCTATCGTGACCACCGATTTGCGGCTTAATGAACCGCGCTATGCATCGCTGCCCAACATTATGAAGGCCAAATCAAAGCCGATGGATAAGAAAACCCCCGCCGATTATGGTGTGGATGTTTCACCTCGGTTGACCACAACCAATGTATCCGAACCACCCGTGCGCAGCGCCGGAATAAAGGTTGAAGATGTCGCCGCGCTGGCCGCGAAGATGAAAGAAATGGGAGTAGCGTAATGAAAACACTCGTTTATGTAGAACATGACAATAGCGTTATGAAGGACGCGACCCTTGCGGTTGTGACTGCTGCGACAAAGCTAGGCGAAGTGCATGCTTTGGTAGCAGGGTCAGGATGCGGCGCAGTTGCCGAAGAAGCAGCAAAGGTTGCGGGTATCACCACTGTCCATGTCGCCGATGATGCCGCTTATGCACATCAGCTTGCGGAAAATGTTGCGCCGTTGGTGGCCAGCCTGATGGACAGCCATGACGCCTTCCTCGCGCCGGCGACCAGCCACGGCAAAAATATCGCGCCGCGCGTCGCCGCTTTGCTTGACGTGATGCAGATTAGCGATATTCTCTCGGTCGAAAGCGCGGACACCTTTACCCGTCCTATCTATGCCGGAAACGCTATCGCCACTGTGCAATCGTCGGATGCGAAAAAAGTAATTACCGTTCGCGGCACCGCGTTTGACAAAGCCGCAACCGAAGGCGGCAGCGCATCAATAGAAGCCGTATCGGCGTCGGGCGATGCCGGCCTATCCAGCTTTGTCAGCGCCGAAATTGCCAAGCAAGAGCGCCCGGAGCTGACCAGTGCGAAAATCATCGTATCGGGCGGACGCGCGTTGAAAGACGGGCCGACATTTGAAAGCACTATCTATCCGCTCGCCGATAAATTGGGCGCGGCGGTGGGTGCCAGCCGCGCGGCGGTTGATGCGGGCTATGTTCCCAACGATTATCAAGTCGGCCAAACCGGAAAGATCGTGGCCCCCGAAGTCTATATCGCCATCGGCATATCGGGCGCGATCCAGCATCTGGCGGGTATGAAAGATTCCAAGACAATCGTTGCGATCAATAAAGACGAAGACGCGCCGATTTTCCAAGTTGCCGATATAGGCTTGGTCGCGGATCTGTTTAATGCGGTACCGGAATTGACCGCCAGCCTGTAAGCAACCGCTCGCTGGTTTTTGGATATTACAAAGAAAGGCGGCGGTAATAGCCGCCTTTTTTATTGTGTCCATTTGGCCGTATCAAATATCTGTTGCAGGATTATTTGCATTTGATATTTTTAGGATATGAGTAAATATATTCTGCGCCTTGCTGCTACGCTCACTGGCTTAGCGATCGTTACATCTCCTGCGCTTGCCGCAAAAGCGCCCTTGGTGCTGGAGCCCAGTTTGAAATGGATTGTGGATTATAAAGACGAAGGCTGCCGCCTGGTGCGCACCTTTGGTCCCAAAGACAATGAAGTGATGTTCGTAGCGAGCCGGTACGCCCCCGGGGATACATTCAAGCTCACTATCGCGGGTAAGCCTGTAAAATTGAGCAGCGCGCAAAAGCCAGTTCACTTCCAGTTCGGTCCCACAGAAGCGGATCAGGAAAAGGGATTTTTCATCGGCGAATTGGGAAAAGGTAATCCTGCTATTATTGTGGCTGGCGGCATGCTGATCGGCCCGCTGCCCGGACCTAAAATTGATACCTACCGGAGTTCAAATGACGGGTCACCTCAAACAGAAAAAGCTTTCCCGAGTGATCGTTATGCGGCGGTGCAACAACTGGTCATTGGTAAGCCATTGAGGCAGAGCGTGATTTTGCGAACCGGTCCGCTTGATAAAGCCTTTGCAGCGATGGACCAATGCATCGACAACCTGATTACTTACTGGGGCATCGATCCGGAAAAGCACAGGACACTAACCCGTTATGCCGTCCCGGCGAGTAACCCTGGTAATTGGGTGCGCGCGGATGACTATCCGCGCGATATGTTGTTCAGCGGACAAGCCGCGATTGTAGAATTTCGACTAAATGTAGGCTCGGACGGACAACCCAGTGCCTGCAATATCCAAGCGACTACCCGTCCAAAGGAATTTGACGACGCAGTTTGTAAGTCTTTAATGAAGCGCGCGAGTTTCGAACCAGCGCTCGACTCGGCTGGCCAGCCAATGAATAGTTTTTGGACAAATACTGTCATATTCCAATTGCCCGGCCTGCAACCGTAAAGCGGCTTCGATGGTCTTTTCATTTTCTATCCGATATGTCACACAGGCTCACCACTACTTGAAATTAGGAACCTCAAAATGAAAATTTCTAACCTCTGTCTGGCACTGGGATGTGTGGTGGCGTTATCCGGCTGCGACGCTTTTAACAGCAGTTTTAACGAACAATTTGATAAACAGTTTCGGGAACAATGTGTGAAGGCCGCAACTGGTAAAGGCGCGCCGGAGGCTGTCGCGTCGCAGGCCTGTAATTGCACCATGGACAAGTTGAAAGAAGGCAAATCGGAAACCGAATTCAATATGCCGTCCGCCGATGAACAGATGGAAGCGATGAAAAGCTGCGCTGCTGAAATGGGTTTGCAGATACCGGGCTAGCGTCAGGACGTCAATTAAGCGACATTGAGGCCGCGTGAGTTCAATTTGCTGCTACGGCCAAATCGGCGGGCAATGTCGGTTCACTGATCACAGCCTCCATGCGTTTCCAGCGTAGAGCCACATCGGCTCCGCCCGCTTCTATATAAGCGCGGACCATATCCAGCCCAAGGCCGTAATTTATGACATAGCTGCGATATTGTTCAGTGAAGCGGATCGATTGTTCGGCACGCGGGCGGGTAAGTAGCTGATATTTTTGGGCCAGCGCAATCGCTTCTTCGCGCCCAATCTTGGCGTCCAAATATAGCTGTGCGATGGTTAACCGCGCGCCTGACAAAGAAGTAAGCAATTGTGTCAATTTGGCGCTGCGTTCTGCGTCTGCTGCGGCTATTCCCGCCAAGGGTGCGAGTATGTCGCGTTCAAATTCCATTTTCTCATCACCGGGAAAGGCCAGTTCGATCCCGTAATTGGCGCTACCCTCCGCGATCAGGCTTTGCGGCGAATAGAGCGGATAGACGCTAAATTCCCGCCATCCTTTGGCGATAGACAAACGCTGTTCCAGCAACATGTTGAGCGCGTGATGGCCGGGATAGCCCTCATGACAGCCAAGATCGACCGCACGGCTTAGCCGTATGGGCAAATCGGTGTTGATCTGGATCAGGCTGTTATAGCTGCCCTGATAATAATTATAACCGGACCAGCTTTTCCCGGTCACAAATTCCATCTTGAAGCTCTCACCATCGGGTAAGTCAATATAAGCCTCGGTCCGCGCCTTGCACTCCGCAATCGCGCGGTCAAACACAGGCTGCAGCCGATCCGGCGCAATTGTTACCTTGGCCTGCGCAGCTTCTATCCGGTCGGACAGGCTGCCTTCTCCGGGCAAAAGCTTTTCCAGCGCGGCAAGGTCATCATCATAGCTGCTCAGCGGTTCCAATAGCGGCCGCACAGCAAAAAGCCGCTCGGCCTCCTCGGCAAAAGAAAATTTTTGCCCATTGGCCATGAGCAAGCGGGTCTCTGCAGCGCGCAGCTGCCCTGCAAGGAAACGGGTGCGCCGGAGTGTATCAGGATTGCGCGACTGGGTTGCGGCATCTTGCACAGCGCTCAAAAGCTGCCTCGTTTCCGCTAGCAGCTGCGCCCTTTCTTTGGGCGGACTCCCGCCTACTGGTTTCCATTCGTCCGGGCCATAATAGGCATCGATATAGCCGTCTTCTTGCGCCCCGATTTCGAGGCTCAACTTCACATATTGCACAGCCAGTTCATCGATAGCAGATACCGGCGAAGCAATTTGGGCGGGCGGCTTGGTCACCGGCGCGCAGGCCGTGATAGCGTACGCAGCGGCCAAGGTAGCCAAGCACCGCATCCTATAACTTTAATGCTGGTTCGGTTACCCCTTGGACATCGCCGTCGCTTTCAATCTCTCCTGCCTCTTCGGCCTCAATTTTATCGTGATGTTCATGTAGCGGTGCAAAGCGTAGGATCAAAAATCCGACAATCGCCGACAATATCGACCCCATCAAAATCCCGATTTTCGCCTCTTCCCGCAACAGCGCCGATGCCGCGTCTTTTCCGGGGAAAGCAAGTTCGCCGATAAATAGGCTCATGGTAAAACCAATACCGCAGAACATGGCGACCGCATAGATTTGCAGCCAGGTCGCGCCGCGCAATTTGCTGGCAAAGCCGGTTTTAACAGCCAGCCAAACCGCGCCGAAAATACCCAATTGCTTGCCAAGGAATAAGCCGAGCGCAATGCCCAGCGGCAATGGCGCGAAAATTTCTTCGAGGCCAATGCCGCTAATATCGACACCGGCATTGGCAAAACCAAATATCGGGATGATTACATAAGCGCTCCATGGATGGATGGCATGCTCCAAGATATGCAGCGGGCTATCCTTGGCATCGGGAGCACCGGGGGTAACAATGATCGGAATCATCATCGCAGCCAGCACACCGGCAATGGTTGCGTGCACACCCGATTGCAGAACTGCGAACCATAATATGACCGACAATATCAAATAGACTGGGATATTTTTGACGCCGCCCTTGTTGAGCAAATACATCACACCCAAAATCGCTGCTGACCCCAATATCCATGCGGTTTTAAGCGACGGTGTATAGACAAGCGCGATGATCGCCACCGCGCCCATGTCATCCACAATCGCTACCGTTACGAGGAATAACTTCAGAGACGTTGGCGCTTTTTTCCCCAGCAGCGCCAGAACACCGATGGCAAAGGCAATGTCGGTCGCGGCTGGAATGGCCCAGCCATTTTGTAGCTCCGGCATATCCCGCGTTACAAACAGAAAGACCAAGGCGGGGAAAATCATGCCTGCTGCGGCTGCAACAACGGGCAAGCGGCGCTTTTCCCAGCTGGACAGGCGGCCATCGACAAATTCCCGTTTGATTTCGAGCCCGACCAGAAAGAAGAATATGGCCATCAATCCGTCATTGATCCACAAATGAACGGTCATCGGTCCCAGCTTATCATTCAGGACCGGACCCGATGGATTATGCAATATATGCCGATATGTATCGCCAAATGCGCTATTGGCGATAAACATGGCAAGCGCAGCGGCGAGCATCAATATGACGCCGCCCGCAGCTTCGCTTTTCAAAAAGTCACGTAGGGCGGAGGGACGTTTTTCGGCCATTTTTGATAAATTATTCATGGCAAGGTTAATGCCGCGCCGGGCATTTGAGATCAAGCAAATCCGTGCCAAAACAGCATTTCAATTTGTATTTTGTTAAATTCTTGCGCAAAAGCTGTGATAGTCGTTATAAAACTGGCTTGTTAAAAATGACAGGGCGCAAATTGAATTTATTCGAAACGATGTGGGGGGCCAATGGCTGATGGCCGGTAAAAAACAGCCTAAACTGACCGAGGGGCAAAAAGAGTGCCTGCGGCTGGTTGATCAATTGCTGACATCCAAAGAAATCGCACGTCGGCTCAATATTTCTCCCTTCACGGTGGACCAACGATTGGATGCCGCTCGGCGTAAGTTGAATGCCGCAAACCGCAAGGATGCCGCTCGAATATTCGCCGAGCAGGATAAAAAGCCTGTATCCGAACGTTTTGTATACGAAGCACAGCCTGTTGAAACCCCGTCCAATTCGGCCAAATTGAGCGGGCCGAGCGAACAGGAAGGAGGCAGTTCAGGCGATTCCAGATCAGGTGCAGGGGAATGGGTTATATTTCCTGGACTGGGCAATGAAGGAAATTTTTTGCGGTTCACGTTACCGGTTTTGGGAGGCGAGCAGCATAATTATTCTAAGTTGGAAGTCGCATCAGCGATAATGAAGACGGCGCTGTTTTCAATCTTGTCGATTAGCGCATTGACGATCATCATTGTCGGATTGATGAAGGTTTTGGGATAATCTGAATATTGTTTCGCGCGTTTGGCAATTCTTTAGGTAAAGGAGTTGTAAATGACCAAGCTGGACTATCATGATGCGCAAAATGTTTCTGATAATATTATCGCAACTCACCAAGCGTTGGACGAAGCTTTGCTGAAATTTTCTGCGCTGACTGAATCGATGATTTGCGCCAGCAGGACCGCCAATATGCCCGCCGCGGAAAGCCAAAAGGCGCTTGAGGCTGTAACAGACGGCATTTCCGGATTGATGGCGAGCCGCCGCGGCTTTGTCTCTGCTCATAAACATATGATCATCGTGCGCAACCACAGCAACCATCAAGTCACCGATTTTGGCTGCTTGAGCGGCGATGGTCCCGTTAAGGGCAAGTCTCCACTTCGCGTGGCGGCCTGACCGGCACAGCATGCTTGGCCGGCTCACTCCAGAACTTGCTGGTCAAGCATGCTGCTGCAAATAACTTTTGCTTTAATGTTATTCTTAAGCTGCGGATATGCAGCAATTTTTGGGGGTAAGGCCGGCCGATATTCCGCCATCACCTTTATTTGCGCGGCTGTGGCCAGTGCGATCCCGTCAGGATATTTCAAATGGCAATCAACATATATGGCGATATTTTGGATCGATTTGCTGTGCTTCTTATGCCTGTTATATTTGGCAATGCGGTTCAATCGGGGTTGGCTAATTTGGTGCGCGGGGCTGCAGCTGGCCGCATTGGTAACCCATTTCGCCACCGTTGTGGCACCGAATTATTCGCCGGTCGTGTATCAGGCGTTAATCGAATTTTGGAGCGTCCCCATATTGTTGGTGATGGTCGCTGGCATCATGCTCGACCAGAAGGTTATGCGCAAATAACCCGTTTGGGCAGGGGGCAGCGCTGATCCATGGGCGCAGCCTTCGTCTGGACGGAATTTTTCCTGCATGAACTGCTATTATTCAGTGCAATATGGTTTCTGATTGGTGCAATTGATGATGTTCTGATCGACATTATTTGGATCGTGCGCCGCATTTACCGGCGGCTGCGCTATTATCATACAGTCAAGCCAATGCGGGCTAGTGATTTGCCAAAGCCGGATAAGCAAGGGAATCTCGCGATATTTGTCGCCGCATGGCAAGAGGCGGCGGTGATCGGCGATATGCTGCGCCAATGCCAAAAAGCCTGGGTGCATCACGCCAATCACAATATATATGTCGGTTGCTATCCCAATGACAAAAATACAATTTCGGCTGTGCTCGCCGCCGGTGAGGTAAATGATGCGGTAAAGTTGGTCATTTGTCACCAACCCGGCCCAACCACCAAAGCCGATTGCCTGAATAATCTGTGGCGAGCCATGGCGGCGGATGAGCTTAAACATGGATATAAGTATAAGGCGGTAATCCTGCATGATGCCGAAGACATGGTCGATCCCGATGAGCTGACTATTTATGACCGGTTGATTGAAAAAAACCATGTGGTGCAATTGCCCGTTATTCCGGTTCGCGTCGCCGGATCCCGCTGGATTAGCGGCCATTATTGCGACGAATTTGCCGAAGCGCATGGCAAGTCGCTGGTGGTCCGCGAAGCGATCGGTGCTGCTATTCCGCTTGCGGGCGTGGGCTGTGCCATTGACCGCAATATTTTGGGCCGGATCGCGCTTGCGACCGGACATCGGCCATTTGATGAAGGCAGTTTGACCGAAGATTATGAACTGGGGTTGAAAATTGGGCAACAAGATGGCCGCACGATATTGGCGCGGATCGTCAATGATGACGGCGTTCTAATTGGCACCCGCGCCTGTTTTCCTGATATATTGGAAGCCGCCGTCCGTCAGAAAGCACGCTGGATAATGGGAATATCGCTATCCGGATGGGACCGGATGGGCTGGGGCAAGACTATCGCAGAAAATTGGATGATATTGCGCGACCGGCGGGCGATATTTTCCGCCATTATTTTGGCGTCGGCCTATATTTGCATCATCCTGACCGCTCTATTGGCATTGGCATATATTATTGGCGGATATGCTTGGACGGGGCTGCCTCCATTTACCTATCTGCTGCTGACGATCAATGGCGGCTTCTTGATTTGGCGAATGGCCCTAAGAATCTTTTTTGTTGGACGGCTATATGGCTGGGCCGAGGCTTTTTACTCAGTCCCCCGGATTTTCATCGCCAACATCATATCGTTGATGGCCGCGCGTAAGGCGATTATGGATTATGCCTATCATTGCTTCGGCGGGCGTCCGCTCAGTTGGGACAAAACGGAGCACAGCCATTTTCCAGAAATGAACCGCCATGGCTGAACGGACCGGGCGGCCTTTAATATTTTGGTCGGCGCTGCTGTGTCTTTGGGTAGGGATGCGGATAGCGGGCAATTTCGGCAATGAGCCGGGCCCACAGGCGCTGATTGCCAGCACGCCAGATAGAGATCACCAATCCCCGTCGGCCCCCATAAAGCAATCTTATGGCGAATATACAGGTGGCCAGGCATCTAATGGAATGGGGCTTGCTTTACCGGCTCCCATGCGGTGGCCCGCCGATGCGGTATCGTTTGGCAGGGCGGCAGATCGCAGCACAGCATCCCCGACCATCTCGCTTTTGGCCCGCACCGCAGGCGGCACGGCGGGGTTGCCGGGTCAAAACATATATTTTTCGTCCAGCTCGCCCGCCCGCCCGCCGGTAGCCAGCCCGCCGCCGGGCTCCGCGACGCTGATCAATATCGAACGGCCGACTGGGCAAGATAGGCTCGATAATCAGGCAGGAAACAAGCCCAGTATTAAGCCCGATAAGCTGCAAATATATGCCTATAGCTATTGGCGTTTGGCGGCCAGCGAAGAGCGGAATATTTTGGCGGCACAAGGGCAATATGGCGGTAGTCAAAGCGGGATCATCGCGACCTATAAATTGAATAACAGCACAAATTCAGACCTTATGATCCTTACCCGTTTGGCGGCTGAAACTGTGCGAGGCGGCGACCGTGAAGCAGCCGTAGGTCTGCGCTGGCGGCCCAGCCGCGCCCTGCCGGTTTCGCTATCCGCAGAATATCGAATGCGCGAACGCAGCGCCGATGCGGTTGCAATTTATGTGGCAACCTCCATCGATGACGTGGCGATTGCCGCCGATATACGCGCCAGCGGGTTTGCGCAAATGGGCTATGTTAAGGCGCTACCTTCAACACCGCGTGCGTCCTCCGCATTTTTTGACGCAGGCGCCCGATTGGAAAAACCGTTGGTCACTTCAAAGCCATTGGGCGTCGCAATTGGCGCTGGTGCATGGGCGGGCGGACAGCGCGGAACACAGCGGATCGATATCGGCCCCACGCTGCGGCTGGACGCATCCCTATCTGATATTCCGCTTCGCCTGCATGCCGATTGGCGTTTTCGCGTCGGCGGCAATGCTCAACCGGGAAGCGGCCCCGCTTTGACGCTGTCGACTGGATTTTAACGATCGGTTTTCATCCGCGGAGTAGCAAATACACACAGATATATTGCAACAACGGCGCGCTGCGTCTTTATTGCGCCGCAAAATCGGGTTAGAGCGGTCGCGGAACATGGATATTTACCTTCCTATTGCGAATCTTTCGGTCAACGCATTCGTCATCATCTTCTTGGGTGTTGGCGTTGGTATGCTGTCGGGCATGTTTGGCGTGGGCGGCGGATTTTTGACGACGCCGTTGCTGATATTTTACGGAATTCCGCCGACGGTTGCGGCGGCATCGGCATCGACGCAGGTTACAGGGGCGAGCGTTTCGGGCGTATATGCGCATTTGAAACGCGACGGGGTCGATTTCCAAATGGGAGCGATATTGATCGTCGGCGGGGTATTTGGCACGTTGACTGGAGCCGGCCTGTTCGCGCTGCTCGAAAAATTGGGACAGATCGATACCGTCATCAACATTTTATATCTGGTGATGCTGGGTAGCATTGGCGCGATGATGGCGAAAGAAAGCTGGACTGCGGTCAGGGCTAGCCGCAGCGGCAAACCCCTGCCACCGCGCAAAAGACGCCATCACCCGCTCGTCGCCAACCTTCCGATGCGGTGGCGTTTTTATAAATCGGGATTATATATTTCCCCGCTTGCGCCATTATTACTGGGGGTGTTGACCGGCATATTGACCATGTTGCTGGGCGTCGGCGGCGGTTTCATTATGATCCCGGCGATGCTTTATCTTCTGGGCATGGGCGCGCAGGTCGTGGTGGGGACCTCGCTGTTCCAGATATTGTTCGTGACCATGTCCTCCACCATGATGCACAGCCTGACGACAAAGGCGGTGGATATTGTGTTGTCGGTGCTGCTGCTGCTCGGCAGTGTGGTTGGTGCGCAAATTGGCGCGCGTTTTGCACAAAAAATGAAGCCGGAATATTTACGACTGGCATTGTCATGTGTGGTTTTGTTGGTGGCGCTGCGTATGGCGTTGGGGCTGGGCTGGCAACCGGATGAAATTTACACGGTATCGCCGTTATGATCCGGTTGATTATCCTGTCCCTGTTGATCCTCTTGCCCGGGTCAGCATCGGCCGTCGAGCCAAAGCTGGTTCCCGATGTGTCGCAGCGGCAGATTAAAATTCAAACCGGCTTTACCGGCGCGAGGTTGTTGTTATTTGGTGCGATTATCTATCCGCGCGGTGTTGCCCCCACAGGTCAGGTGGACGTCGCAATCGTGCTGCGCGGCCCAACGCAGGCGATCACCTTGCGCGAAAAACAACAGATAGCGGGCATATGGGTCAATGCCGAAAGCAATGATTTTCGTTCGGTCCCGACCTATTATGCTGTGGCTTCATCGCGCCCGCTGAACAAAATAGTGGATGCAAAAACCGCTGCTATTTATGAATTGGGACTGGAGCGTATGCAATTATCGCCAAGCGGCGAGATTGTCGGGGCGGAACAACGCCGATTCATTCAAGGGCTTGTCGATTTGAACCAACGGCAGGGGCTATACCGCCAAGAGGACCGAGCGGTCGAAATCACCGACAATGTGCTCTACCGCGCCTATCTGGACATTCCCTCCAGCGTGCCGGTTGGCACCTATACGGCAGAGACGCTGCTTATCCGAAATGGGCGCGTTATTGTCGCTGATGATAATGTGGAAATTGAGATTCAAAAAACCGGTTTTGAACAATTTATCACCGTGATGGCCGATAAATACTCCCTGCTTTATGGCCTGCTTGCTGTGATTATCTCGTTGGGGCTCGGCTGGCTTGCAGGCGTCATTTTCCGGCGCGTTTGATAAAATTGTTACGCGGCCCTAATCCTTGTCCTTTCACACAAAATTGATCGCGGCCCCGATGGTAAATATTTCTTTACCTTGTCCCCCTATGCCGAACCCTAGATTTTAATAAATAGGGTAATCAAAATGGATATTCGGGACGGTCGCAGTTTTTCTGGTGGAATGCCCTATGGCATGGACGCAGATGGCAATGCGCGGGCGATACCCGGTCCTGCACCTGCGTATCAAACAGATGGTGATACGGTGCCGCCTGCACCAGCAGCAGCGCCTGCCTCAACGCCAGTAACGCCGCCGGCCGCGCCGCCTGCTGCTTCGGCAGAGGCTTCGTCTGTTCCCCCGCAAACCGTATCCTTGGCTCCTGCGGCCGATGGCCCAGCTCGCGCCGCCGAGCAGCGTCAACCGCAAGGTGATGGCAGCAACACCAACAGCCTCCACCATATCGGATTTGTCACCGATATTGCAGGATCGGGTTCGCAAGTCAGCCTGGACGGCGCTGTGCTGAATAAAATGATGAGTTTGGATGACCCCAGCCTCGCCATGGCCGGGCAAGTGGGGAGCCAGATCAAAATCCGTATCGGCAGCACATGGCTGCTCGCTAGCATCCGAACCCAAAAACTGCACGCCACCGAAAGCGGTGTGATTGTCGCTGCTGTCGACTTTTTGGGCGAAGGCGACGAAGAAAGGCTGACCGGCAAAATCTATAACTTCCGGCGCGGTGTGACCCGTTATCCGGTTCCGGGCGCCGAAGTATATGCTGTCTCCACCGCAGATATGAATCAGGTTTATGCCACCGATGCCCGCGCGAATATTGGCATCGGCACGGTTTTCCCCACGCGTGATATCCGCGCATCGCTCTATATTGATGCCATGTTGGGCAAACATTTTGCGCTATTGGGGTCCACCGGCACCGGTAAGTCCACCAGCGCCGCCTTGATCCTCCACCGGATTTGCGATCTCGCCCCTGAAGGGCATATTGTGATGGTCGATCCGCACGGCGAATATAGCGCGGCGTTCAAAACCAATGGCGCGTTATATGATGTGAACAACCTAGCCATGCCTTATTGGATTATGAATTTTAAGGAACATTGCGAAGTTTTCGTCACCTCGAAAGGCGATGACCGGCAAATGGATTGCGATATTCTGGCCAAATGCCTGCTAAAGGCACGGTCGAAAAACCGCGCGGCGGAGAGCGTAGGCAAGCTGACGGTGGATGCGCCGATACCCTATCTGCTATCCGATTTGACCAGCATCATTCAGGATGAAATGGGCAAGCTGGATAAAGCCAGCACCTCTGCGCCATATATGCGGCTCAAGGGCAAAATTGACGAGTTAAAGGCCGATCCGCGGTATAATTTTATGTTCTCCGGGATGCTGGTTGGCGACACTATGGCGGATTTTATAGGGAAGATTTTCCGTTTGCCGAGCCACGGTAAACCGATTTCGATCATCGATGTGTCCTCCATGCCGTCGGATATTACCTCGACCGTGGTCGCGGTATTGTCACGGCTGGTTTTTGACTATGCGATCTGGTCGCGTAACGAGCCGCAGCGGCCGATATTATTCGTTTGCGAAGAAGCGCACCGTTACATTCCGTCGGATAAGATTCAAGGCGATAGCGCGGTGCGGACCATCTTGGAACGCATCGCGAAGGAAGGCCGTAAATATGGCGTTTCTTTGGGCCTGATCACGCAGCGTCCTTCGGATTTGGCCGAAGGCGTCTTGTCGCAATGCGGTACAATATTATCGATGCGTTTGAATAATGACCGCGACCAAGCCTTTGTTCGGGCAGCAATGCCAGAGGGTGCGCGCGGGTTTCTCGACGCGATCCCGGCGCTCCGTAACCGAGAGATTATTATCTGCGGCGAAGGCGTCTCCATTCCCATGCGGGTTGCTCTCGATACGCTGGAAGAGGAAAAGCGGCCCGCATCTGAAGATCCGCTATTCTCACAATTGTGGCAGGAAACCGGCGGCGAGGATGAGATATTGGAGCGCGTCGTGCGCCGCTGGCGTTCGCAAGGGCGGTAATTCTCTCTGCCGCCCGGCGGTCCGGGCCTCTTGGTAAAGACTTGCCGACTGGTGCGCCAAAAACAAGCGCATCAGCCGGTGCTGCGCCTTGCCGCTCGGTCAGAGGGCTTTTGATAACGAATATTCCGTTCAGCGTCCATTCGACCGATCGGTGATAAGTGTCACTTCCACGGCTCCTTCGCCGACCATAGCTTGCAAAGCGCAACCTTATCCGCTTGAGTGCGTTTTAATGCCGGTGCAAGCAATAGAATTTGGATAAGACGTTTGATCATTCGCAATTATGCCTCGAAACATTCAGTCTATTGGCTGTTTCGCACGTCGGTCGGCATAGCTGCGCTCTCATTTCCGCAAATGTTACTGGCCCAGACTCAAAATGACAATGAGCCGATCCTTTCAGATGAAGAGTTTGAATCGGAAATTCCCGAACTGGACCCGTCCGACAAAACGCCGCTCGAAACGATCGAGGAATGGGAACAGCAGCAGCAGGACAATGACCGCACTGAGCAGGAGCGCGAAGATACAGAGCCGCAGCTGCCCGCATTTGAAGACCGCGACCCTAACGAGCTATTACCCGATCCGCCGGTAAATGACCCTGAGCTTGACGAACCGCTGCCATCAATTACCGATTTTGACGCCGAACCTCCGCCGCAGCCTACCGAAGCTGCAGAAGATGAAGCGGCGAGCTTGCGCTATAGCTACCGGCTTGAAGGGCTGGACGGTGATGGTGTGGAGGCGGAGGATGATCGCGCGGCCTTGCGTTCGGTTAAGGACAGGTTTGACGGCCTGTCGGCGCTGGCCGAGGGCGATGGAAAGGCGGCCAATGCGGCAATGGTAGCGGCCCGCCTGCGCGAAGATCAGCAATTGCTTATCGACTTACTCCAGTCGGAGGGTTTTTATGACGCCGCAACCCGCGCTGCAACAGAGGAAAAAGGCGACGAGGCTAAGCAGCTTACCGCCGTCCTGACCGCGATTCCTGGACCGCGATATCGGCTGGGCATAATCGATTTCGACGCGCCGCCGGTTGAACCGGTCAACCTGATCACGCGCAACTTTATACCTAAAGCGGGTGATCCGATTGTCGCCGAACAAATATTGGCGGCCGAGGCGAATATTTCGGTTGCGCTGCCCAATTATGGGTATCCTTTTGCAAAGGTGGGTCAGCGCGACATATTGCTCGATCCCGACACACAAACGGGCGACTATACCCTGCCGGTTGACACCGGGCCGCGCAGCTATTTTGGTAAGATCATCACCAGCGGCGATAAACCGGTATTCGGTAGCGAGCATATTGAAAGGCTCCGCCGTTTCAAACCCGGCGAGCTGTATGATGCTCGGAAACTGGATGATTTGCGGGCGGCGCTGGTGTCGACCGGGTTATTGTCCACCATTTCGGTTGAAGCGGTAAATAGCGATGAGACCGCGCCCGATGGGACTGCCTATGCCGACCTGCTGGTCCGTCAGGAGGCGGGCCCGGCGCGAACCATCGCGGGCAGCCTCGGTTATGCAACCGGTCAGGGATTTCGCGCAGAGGCCAGTTGGACCCACCGCAACCTGTTCCCGCCCGAAGGCGCGCTGACGCTCAGTGCGGTCGCCGGGACACAGGAGCAGGCCCTAGGCGTTACATTTCGGCGTTCCAACGCGGGCAAACGGGACCGTGCCGCCGAACTGTCGCTCGCGGCGCAGCGGTCCGATCTTGAAGCATTTCGAGCGGAAAGCATCCGTCTGGCCGGGCGGATCTCGCGCGAGTCCACTCCGATCTGGCAAAAGCGCTGGACCTATAGTTATGGATTTGAGTTATTGGGCAGCCGGGAACGGGAGCTTGACGTGGACACGCTGGGGCTCGTGACCGACAATTATCTGATTTTCGCATTGCCGGGGCAGCTCGGTTATGATCGTTCCAATAGCTTGCTTGATCCCACAAAGGGCTACCGGCTGAATCTCCGCTTATCGCCCGAGGTATCTTTGGGCAGCGGCCAGCAAATATATGCGCGGACGGTCGCCGAGGCGGCGAGCTATGTTCCGCTGATGGATAATTTTGTATTTGCAAGCCGTCTGCGCGTCGGCAGTATACTCGGCGCGAAGCGGGCCAATATCACGCCGTCGCGCCGCTATTACGGCGGCGGCGGGGGATCTGTGCGCGGATTTGGTTTTCAAGAGCTGGGGCCGAGAGCGGAATTTGCCAACCCGGATTTTGACCCCAATGATCCTGATGAAGAGGATAGCCCAACCCTATCCCAGCCGATTGGCGGGCGCAGCCTTGTTGAAGCATCGGCGGAGGCGCGCTATCGTTTCGGCAGCTATGGCGTGGTGGCTTTTGTCGATGCTGGACAAGTCTATACGCAAAGCACGCCGCAATTTGACGATTGGCGTTTCGGAGTGGGCATTGGCGGACGGTTTTACACCAATTTTGGACCAGTAAGGCTGGACATCGCAACCCCGATAAACCGCCGCCCGGGGGAAAGCCGTGTGTCGGTTTATGTTTCGATCGGTCAGGCATTTTGATGACCGACGATAGCACCAACGAATATAACGATACGGTCAAAGTCACGCGGTGGAGCTGGCCCAAACGCATTTTTGCGAGCTTGTCGGCGGCATTACTGGTGGTGATAGTCGCGGCATTTTCGGGCTATATCTGGCTCGACAGCAAATCTGGGCATCGTTTTATCATTGGCCAGATAGAGGCGATGACATTTGAAAATGGGATGAAGGTTAAGGCGGGCAGGCTGGACGGATCGATTTATGACCAGCTGGAAATTCATGATCTTACCATAGCCGACCCCAAGGGTGATTTTGCATCTGTGCCGCACGCGCAGCTGGATTGGTCGCCATTTGCACTGCTGTCCAATCATGTGGATATAAACAGCCTGACCGCGAAACGCGTCAATATGCTGAGGCTGCCGGAGTTTAAGGAGGTTCCGGATAGCGACGATCCGTTGCTGCCCGATATTGATATCGACATTGCCCGGTTGACGATTGACCAAATTGATATTGCTGAGGCTGTGACCGGGAAACGCCACCTGGCGCGCTTTTCTGGCTCGGCGAAAATTGCCGACCGCAGGGCTCAAATACGCATCGATGCGGCGGCGAGCGAGGACAGCGGTATGGCAGGCGGCGATATGCTGAAATTGGTGTTGGATGCGGTGCCCGATGATAATATTTTCGATGTTGACGCCCGCCTGACTGCTCCAGCCGATGGCTTGCTCGCTGGCCTGTCCGGTGTTGCTAAGCCATTGGACATCACCCTGTCAGGCAAAGGCGACTGGGCCAAATGGGAAGGGCAGCTGACCGGATTATCGGGCGGGGACAAATGGGCTGATCTGGCTCTTACCGGACGTGAAAGCCGTTTCACCGCGTCTGGTAATTTTGCAGTTGGGCCCTTCTTAGAGGGTCAGGCGGCGCAGCTATTTGCGCCTTTAACCTATATCGACATGCGCGCTGACCTCGATGATCGGCGCGCTCAAATATATGGCGGCATCGCATCTGCCAATTTTGACGCGGGCACCAATGGCATCGTGGATTTTGGTGACAATAGTTTCGATGATCTTGCGGTGTTCATTCGGCTAAAACGGCCAGCCGCGCTTGCGGCCAATATGTCGGGCGAAAATATCCGGCTTCGCGCGCTTCTGAATGACCAATGGGCGCGGCCGCTTGTGGCCTATAATCTTCAGGCTGGCCGTCTTGCCTTTGATGAAACCGCAATATTGGGGCTTATCGCAAGCGGCGAAAGCCGTATTAACAGGGACCGCACGATCATCCCGGTAACGGCCCGTGCGGATCGCATCGCGGGATTGAATGAAGCGGCGGGTGAATTGCTAACGGGCGTGCGGCTGTCGGGCAATTTGGCCTATGCCAATAACCGTATATTGTCCGATGATCTGAAGATCACCTCGCGGCGGATCGACGCGACCGCGATCGTTGCTGCGGATTTGAACAGCGGCCGATATACAGCGGCGCTCAATGGCCGGGTGAATGATTACCGCATCGAAAGCGTCGGTATTTTCAACATCGAAACCGATGTGGATGTGGAAACACAGGTAACCGGTTTTGCGCTGACCGGCACAGTGAAGGCGCGCTCGACCCGGATATTCAACGACGGCGCGCGCGAATTTCTGGGCGGGAATAGTTTTGTAACCGCCAATGTGCGTTATGGCACCGATGGGGTTATCCGCATTGCATCGGCGCGGCTGGCGGCACCCTCCTTTCGCCTGACGCAGGGGAGCGGCAGCTACACACCCTCCGGCGGACTGGATTTCGCGGCCAGCGGCAATTCCGCTCAATATGGACCGCTTGGGCTTCGCCTGACAGGATCGGTGGCCGCGCCTGTCGCGCGCATTGCCGCGCCGCGTCCGGGATTTGGGATTGGAATGGCTAATGTGGTCGCGACCGTGCGCGGAAGCCAGCGAGGCTATGACGTCATAGCGGCGGGTGATACCAGCTATGGTCCGTTTTCAGCAGATGTCGGCATATTGGCGGGAGGCGGACCGCTGACCGTTGATATTGGCCGCGCCGATTTTGCCGGGATAGCGGTTTCCGGCCGGATCAATCAGACCCCGGCAGGGCCCTTTGCCGGGCAGTTAATCGGCGCAGGGCAAGGATTTGACGGCACCATCACCCTATCATCCTACCAAAATAGCCAAAGGCTTATCATAGACGCCGCCGGCAATAACATGCGCCTGTCTGGACCCGCGCAGCTAACCGCCGGACGCGCGATTGCTGATGCGGATATAATCCTATTCGACAAGCCGCAGATCATTGCCGATGTGCAGCTTTCCAATGCGACCATTAACAGCGCACAAATTGCGCTTGCCCGCGCCAAAATAAACTATCGCGGCGAAAGCGGCACAGCGCAGATTTTTGCCGAAGGACGCAGCGGCGCTCCGTTTCGGATGGCGATCAATGCTGATCTTGCGCCAGAGCTATGGCGGGTGGCAGCAAAGGGCCGCGTCAACGGCTTGGATATCGCAACCGCAACCCCGCTTCGCATCATTCCGCGCAGCAACGAATATCAAATATTGCCGGCGACGATCAATGTCGCAAATGGCAAGGTGCAATTAGCGGGCAGTTACGGGGATGCCATTGATATTGAATCGCGGCTGACCGGCGTCAATCTGGCGGCGCTGAATCCAATGTTTCCCGCGCTTGGGATAGGGGGGACTGCGACCGGCAGTTTGGATTGGTATCAGGCTTCGTCTCGCGCCTTTCCTCAGGCCGATGCGCGGCTCCAATTGAACGATTTTACCCGCACCAGCCTGGCGAGCCAGAGCCTGCCTGTCGATATAAATTTGGTTGGCCGTTTGCTGCCCGATGGCGGCAACGCGCGTCTGGTTATTCGGCGGCGCGGCGCCGCTGTGGGCCGGATGCAGGTGGATTTGCGGCCATTGCCGCCCGGTGCCGGACCATGGGTTGATAGGCTGATGCAGGCACCGTTATCCGGCGGGATCCGCTATAATGGCCCGGCTGATGCGCTATTCTCCCTCGCGGCGCTCCCGGATCAAAATCTGGCTGGGAATATCGGCGTTGCCGCCGATTTTTCGGGCCGTGTTGCCAGCCCGCAGCTGTCGGGTGTTGTGCGTGCCAATGACTTGATTTACGAAAATGCCGCTTATGGCACGCGGCTGACCCAATTGCGGCTGCGTGGGCGTTTTACCAATGATCAGCTGCAGGTGAGCGAGTTAACCGCCAAAGCAGGCAAAGGCAGTGTGAGCGGTAGCGGCTTTGTCAGCCTGTCATCGGCGCAAGGATTTCCGGTGCAGCTGAACCTGGACCTCGACAATGCCCGCCTTGCCCAAAATGATTTAATTGCATCGGAAGCAAGCGGACGCATTTCGATAACCAACAGCGCCAATTCGCCAGCGGTGATACGCGGCACATTGCGCCTTCCCGAAACCCGGTACCGCATTGTCCGGCAAGGGTCGGCAAATGTCGCCAAATTAACCGGCGTCAGGCGAAAACCGCCCCTGCGGAACGCCCGAATCACCGGTGACCCCGACCCTATTGAAAGCCTGCCGTCCAATTGGCAGCTTGATATCGCGCTTGTTGCCGAAAATCAGCTTTATATATCAGGCATGGGACTGGAATCCGAATGGTCGTCCGACCTGAAAATCAGCGGTACGACGGATGCGCCGCGTATAACCGGCCGGGTGGATCTGGTGCGAGGTACTTTGGGATTCGCCGGACGGTCATTCCAATTGGAAACAGGGCGTATTTCCTTCAACGGGCCGGCAGTCAATCCAAGCGTCCGGATCGCAGCAACCAGTGAGATAGAAGGCGTGACGACGCAGGTCACTATTCGCGGGACTGGGTTGAATCCTGATATCACATTTTCGTCGACGCCCACATTGCCGCAGGACGAAATTATGGCCCGAATATTATTCGGCAATTCAGTCGGAGAGCTGAATGCCATTCAGGCGGTGCAACTGGCCGCATCGTTAAACAGTTTGCGCGGCGGCAGCGGCGGGCTAAACCCGCTGGGCGTTTTGCAAGCATCGAGCGGTATTGACCGGCTGCGTATATTGGGGGCGGATCAGGAAAATGGCCGCGGGACATCGGTTGCTTTTGGTCAATATATCACCAACGATGTTTATGTAGAGATTGTGACCGACGCCCGCGGCTATACCGCTAGTCAGATAGAAATCAGCCTGACGCCTGCGCTATCGGTGCTCAGCCAGTTTAGCAGTTTTGGCAGCTCCAACGTCAATGTGCGCTACCGAAAGGATTATTGATGCGCCCGCATACCAAATCGCCCATGCTGATAATCCTAGCTGTGGTCGTGATGACCTTACCGGCTTGTTCGAATGATTTTGAAACGGACTATGCAGAGACCGAAAAGGAATTGCAGCAAAAAGCCCAAAAGATCGAACGCGACCTCGATGCACAAATGAAATCAGAGTTAGGCAGCGAGGCCGCACCGCCGGCCAAGGGCGCTTTTGTTCCAGCGAAGAAATAAAGCGATAACTCGTAATTCTGCCGCATCGCTACCGCTCCAGCATGGCCTGCCATTTTTCTGCTTTTGGATTGGCCGCTTGTACCGCTTTTTCGTGCATGGCCTTCACCCTGTCCGGCGCTTCGATCAGCAACGGCAATATTTGATCGGCTTCCGGCAAATTCTTCCAATATTTTTTCGGCATTTCGGACTGCATAGCCTTTATCTTGATGCGCGCTGGATTGAAAATCGCGCCATAATAGGTTCGCCATTGATCGTCGATGACATCATGGATGGGCACCTCGCTGCGCTCTCCGCCGGGACCAAAGCATAGTATCTCATCCTGCCAAATGGCGCGTGCATGCGGCGTGATAATGGCCCAATCCATGCCATAAAAACGCTTACGAAAAAAACCGGCAGTATGGCGGGTGATATAATGATCGGGTTCATACCAAGCCGCGAAAGCCTCTCGGCCATCCTGATTTTCGCCTATTTTCTTAAACCGGACAAAAGCGTGCATTTTATGAATATCGCGCCGGACCGATTTGGCCCTGTCATGCAGCCAGCCGATATCATCATCGTTCCGCCGTGACAGCAATCCGCGTTCGGACTGCAGCCGCCATAATATCGAATATAGCCTTGCGAAACGCTGCTCATCGCGGTGCAGCATCGCGATTTGAGCGAGCGCTAGGAATATTTTTGGCACAGCGTTATGAATGGCAGGCAGAGAAGCTGCAGCAGGTCGATGCGCAATCGCGGCGCCGCCCGAAAATAAAGACGGCGCGTCTTGCGCCATGCGCCAATGGACATCGGCCGGATGCGCCCCGATCCGCAGCAAGCCTCTAGCCTTGGCCCGCCAAGCATCAAAATCATCCGGGCTTTCGATGACAACCTCTATCATAACATCAGCGCCATTTGCCGTGGCGGCGGCAGGAAGCGTGCACGTAAATCTGCGCTGTCGGTTAACCCGCCGGGATGCCAGTCTGCGCAAATGATGAATGCCTTTGCGATTTTCAAGGAACGCACGATCCGCGCCACATCGCCAAAGCGCAGCGCCCCTTGACGGCGCGCTGCGATGATACGCTGAATGCTTTTGATGCCAAGGCCGGGAACACGCAGCAACATTTCGCGCGGAGCTCGGTTAATATCGACCGGAAACTCCTCCCGCCGCTGCAATGCCCAGGCCAATTTGGGGTCGACGGCTAGATCGAGCATACCATTGGGCGCGCCCTCCAATATCTCGTCACGGTTAAAACCGTAAAAACGCAGCAGCCAATCGGCCTGATACAGCCGGTGTTCGCGCAGCAAGGGCGGGCGCACGGGCGGCAGGTCGCTGCTTGCGTCGGGGATCGGACTATAGGCGGAATAATAAACCCGTCGCAGACCATAATCGGAATAGAGGCTTGTCGAAGTCTGCAAAATATCCGCATCAAGGCTATTGTCCGCACCGACAATCATCTGCGTCGATTGCCCCCCGGGCGCAAAACGCGGCGGTTTTGCTTTCATCAACTTTGCCGCTTTGTGTTCGCCCGCGCTTTCCAGTAGCCTCATTTTCACCGCGCCCATCGTTTTGCGAATGGAAGGCGCGTTTTTCTCCGGCGCAAAAGCAGCCAGGCCCGCTTCGGTGGGGAGCTCAATATTGATCGACAATCGGTCCGCATATCGCCCCGCTAGGTCGATCAAACGGGGGTCCGCATCGGGTATAGTTTTCAAGTGAATATAGCCGCCAAACAGATGATCTTCGCGCAGCCGGCGGGCAATTTCGACCATTTGCTCCATCGTATAATCGGATGACCGAATAATGCCGGAGGACAAAAACAGGCCCTCAATATAATTGCGTTTGTAGAAGTTCAGCGTCAACTGCACCACTTCATCCACGCTGAACCTTGCTCTTTCAACATTGCTGGAGGCGCGGTTGATACAATAACGGCAATCGAAAATGCAGAAATTGGTCAGCAATATTTTCAGCAGCGAGATACACCGCCCGTCGGGCGCATAGCTATGGCAGATTCCCATGCCCGTTGTGGACCCGATGCCTTTGGTACCTACCGAATCACGGCGCGCCGTTCCCGACGACGCGCAGGACGCATCATATTTCGCGGCATCCGCCAAAATAGCCAGCTTTTCCATCGTCGATTTTTGCGCCATATGCAGCATGTAGCACACAGAACATAAAAAGAACAAATATTGTTTCTGCGCTGCACATTTTATCGGCAGCAACTTGCGAAAATGGTTGAAGCTTGGCGTTGGCGCGCCGTCGCTGCACGGAACTCGCAGGGGCGTTTCTGATATTGTCTGGTGCGGCCAAGAAGACTCGAACTTCCACGGGCTTTCGCCCACAACGACCTCAACGTTGCGCGTCTACCAATTCCGCCATGGCCGCACAGCCCTGACATGGTGATGCGCGCCATTAGCAACAGGTAACAATTGGCGCAACCGCGATTTGCAATAAAGATCAGCCCGTCAATATGTCGCATTTTGGGGCATGGCATTGCAAGCTAGCCGTAAAAATTCGGAAATGAGACGCATTAAGCCCTGTTAACCAGAAACGGCGCTTGCTCTGATATGGTTAAACAGCGTTAATCACGTTTGATGATAAACTCTTTACCCTTGTTGCTACTTGCCGCCGTTCCAACAGGCGCAGGGCAATCTGCGGCCGTATCATTCAACTGGGCGGCGGCGGACAAGCCAGTATCACCGCCCGTCAATGCCCGCGCAGCAACCGCTGTTGGCAAGGCCAGTGCGCAGATTGTGAAAGCCGAACGGATCACCTTTCGTTCCAGCCAAGTAAGCGATCAAAAAACGGACCGGCAGATCAGCCAACGCGGCGCGATGTCGGTAACGGAATTTTATTAATAAACGGCGGGGTCAGGGGCAAAACAGGGCGCAGCATCGGCAATCACAATGCTGCGCCCGGTTATCGTTAGAATTTGCCCAAAATATTGATGAAAGGTCCGTGGCTGCTATAGCTTTGGTCGGTCAAATCATCGGAGAAATCGGACAGCGAATAGCCGACACCCAATTTCACATTATTGCCCAAATGACGGTACACTGCGCCCAATGCGCCGAGCCGTTTATCATCGGCCGCTGTGACCCATAATGCCCGGCCCTCCGCCGTAATGTCCCATTCTTTATTCAGATGATAGTCCAGCCGGACAACACCCAAATGCGCATCGGAGCTGACGAAAACTTCGCTGTCGCGGGCCAATGAAACGCGGCCCGAACGATAGCCATATTTTGCGCCTAGCGTGAATTTGCGGCTGAGGTCATAGTTAATGTCAATGCTACCGATGGATGAAACCTGTTTCGGACTTTCGGTGGTGCCTGAACCTGTTACTTGACCTGCGGGACCCAAATCTTCGAAATAGGTGAAACGAACCAACGCGTTTAACCGTTCATTATTGACCGGGCGGTAGGCAAAGCCAGCAACAGCTTCGGTAAATTCCGCCGCACGGATCGACGGGCCTTCATTATCCGCCTGCGCGATATTGAACCGGCCCAAAACACGCCAGTCAGGATTGACCGCATAGCTAAAATCATTGCGCCACAGCCATACGGTTTGATCCCGGCCCACGCCGGTTTCATTGCGCAGCTCAATCGAGGTGCCCACCCGCACATCTTCGGCAGTATAGCCAACGCCGATACTTGCCGCTGTCCGTTTGAACGGGCCCGTGGTGGCATCATCAATCCGTCCATTTTCAAAACTGCCGGTGAAAGACAGCTTTTCTGATGGGTCAAAGCGCAGACCGAAATTGCGGGTCAGCGACGGAGCGGTGCCGCCAATGCCAACGCGGTTTTCGCCATATACCGATAGGCTATCGGTAAAGCGTTGCCGCGCGCCTAGGGTTAATGTGCCCCGATTGGAGCGGGTAAAGATATTCTGGCTGTCGAGGCCGGTATCGGTCCGATCGGCAAATAGCGCATAGCCGACATAGGCTTCGCTACCCTCGCTCAATCGGTGGTTAAGCTGCACATCGGCGCCCAGCCCGCCATCGCCGCCAGAAAGCTCACCATTAAGCGACAGGCGCTCGGACAATTCGGCCTTGATCCCGCCGCCTGCACGGTTGTTGCGGCTGCGCGCTGCATCGCGCTCCAATGTGGCTTGACCAAAACCGTAAAGCGCCAAATTGGTGCCGCCGGGCTTATACTCAATTTCTGCCGCGGCATCGGTGCGCTCGCCGTCTTGCACGCTGTTATACAGCAGGCCGGGCGTGCGGTCTTCATAACGAAGGCCCGCTTTGGCTGTGACACTGCCTGTGCCAACGGCAAATTTATTGGCAATGTCAATTGTCCCGGTCTCGCTTTGGCCTGCGCTACCCGATGTCAGCGTGTCATATTTTGCCGATAACGATAAAGTGCCAACGGGAACTGTCACGCCGAAACCCCATCTTTCGGTATCGGCAGGCGTCAACCGGCCAGCGGAGGAAAAGCCCGCATCCTGATTTTCATAATAGGCCGATGCCGAACCCAAGTCACCGCTTTTACCGGTTAGCTCGGCAAAGTTGATGCCAGCCTCGGTCCGCCATGCTTTCGATTTCAAGGTGGTTCCGGGATTGGCAATATCGGTAAAGCTAAGCCCGCCATCAATGGAATTGGACTGACCAAATCCGGGGCCATCGCTTTGCGCTATTTCCGCTTTGACATATGTGCCAGCGGTCACGCGCAGCAATATATCGGCACCGAGCACGGTCTGATCCGCTTGTTCGACCGTATCGCGTTGCCCGGTAATGCCCAAACGCACATCATCGGTCAGCCAGCCCGATGCCCGGCCGCCTACGGTATAACCATCGAGGCTGCCGATCGGCGGCGTGTATTCATAACGCACCACCAGAACCGGGACATTGCCCGCTGAGCTTCCTTCGCGCACCGTGCTGCCTGTGGCAGCGGTTGAGGCAAGCGGACTGAGCAATGTTAAACGGCCTTGGAATGGATCAAAGTCATAATCTTGCTGCGGATGCAAATCGCGGCTTTCCAATACCAAGCCAGTTTCCCGGTCGCGCACTTCGATGCGCAGCCTTTCGGATCCAACTGAGATATCCTGACGTTTGAGGAAATAGAGCGATCCGCCTGTGCCGCGAAATTCCTCACGCCCTGGCACTGTGCCGGGATCGGAGGCAAAACCGGTCAGCTGCAATTTCCGCTCTCCAAATCCGGTGACGGCTTTGCTGTTAATATCGACAAGCGCGCCAAATAATCCGCGGTCCAATTGCGCCAATTCTGCGCCGTTAATTTGGGTCACGAAATTGCCGACAACCAGCTGGCTCGCATCCTTATTGACGCGCAGATAGAAGCGGCCCTGTGTTGGCGCGTCTTCGACCAATGTCGAATCGTCGCCATAGGTGGGATAATATTGATCGCTGTTCAACCGGCGGAGCAGCTGACGTGGATCTTTGCGGTCCAGGTTGCTGAGCAAATCTTTGACCAGCGTCTCACCTGTATCGAGCGAAGCGGTGACCCGGACATCGTCGCCGACAACGCCCTTTGCATAAAAAGCACCCCGTCCGATGGCATAGCTTCCGTCGGCAAGACTGTCGCCGCTGACGATGCTGGCGGGGCCGCTGCCAAAGCTTTTGCCCAATGTCACTTCGCCTTGGCCGACAATGAACCAGTCATCCTTGGGCGCGGCAAAGCTTTGTGAAGTGCGCATAACTTCTTTTCCGCCGCGCGAAATGCTCACCTGCATATCGCCATCCTGGCGCGATACGATCTGCTGCGCCGCAAATTTGCCGTCTGCATCGACTGGCACGAATTGGCCGGAAACGCGGACAATATCGCTATCTGGATCGGCTGTACCGGTGACCGTCGCCATGATGCCAGACAGGTCGATGGTGCGCCGGGCGGCTTCATCAATTTTGCCGAAATTGGGACGGGTCACCAGCTTCTTCGCCATGGTATCGGCGACCGCTTTGTCGACAATGGTTAGCTCTTGTGCGGCCGTTTCGTCGAATTTACCGTCCTTGGCATAGACGCGGTAGACATAGAATAGCGCCGACGGTCCGTTGTCCGGCACTTGCCAGGGCGCTGTGCCATTTTGATCGACCGGAATGACCGCCAATGGTTCGCCGTCCGGTGATTGGGTTGCGCGGAAAATACGAAGCTCGCCTTTTTCAATGAAGGCCGGGTAGTTGCTATAACCCAAGAAAGAAACCGTTTGTCCGGCCGCTGCGGTGCGTTCCGAATCCATCAGGCCGACATTCAACACCGGCTGCACGATTAAAGTGTCTGCGCGAAATTGAATGTTAAATTCATCTGCCTGCACAGGCGCAGCGGGCTTACCCTCGCTTGCTGCAGCATCCGGCGTCAATGCGCTGGCGCTGGCGCTGACCGCTGGCGCTGTAGCAACGGCAATTGCGATCGGCGATGCGGATGCTCTTACCGGTTGAACAGCGTTTTGAACCAGCGCAGTCCCTGTTCCGGGGATGAAGATGATTTCCGGTTGTTGGGATACGATAGCCGTTTCGGCGGCGATAGCAGCGCCAATAGTGCTATTTGCGTCATCCTCGGCATGGACAGCCGCCGGAAGTGAAACAGCCATTGCTGCGGCCAGCGACGAACGAACGGCCCAGCTATTTTGTGCTGATTTAATCATGCTTTTTGTGTCCTGAATATTTTTCATGGCGCTTACTCCCCCTTCTCGTCACGGTTGGCGGAAGGTTCCTTTGGCGCGACGCCAAAGTTGAGCTCGCCAAATTTACCGCGGGTCAAACGGATGGAGCGCGGATTATCTGTCGTTGGTTCCCAGCCCAGAGGCAGGGTGCGTGTATCGAGTTTCAGCACATAGTTTGAACCGATACGGGCATCGGGCACCGCGGCGCAGGCAATGTGATAGCGGCCATATTCATCCGTCGTGATCAACTGACCATTGACGGTTGCCAGACGGACGGCGGGAACGCCGGGTTCGCCTTCATCCTGATATCCATTGCGGTTGGTATCCTCAAACACCTTGCCGAGAAGCTCTGAACAATCGAACACGGCGCTCGGCACAATTTGCACGACCGATGTTCCGCGGTTGGAGATAGCGGTGCCGTCTGCGGTATTTTGGGCAAGGCCGGTATTGACCTTCTCACCGCCTGTAACGCCAGCGCCGACCACCAAGGCAAGATTATATTTGACCGAGCCGTTTGCCGGGATCACCTGACTGCGCCAGACAAGCTGACGATTGCCATTGGTTGCCTCGGGTTCCTGCGCGGTGCCATTAACCGTTGCCGTGCCCAGCACATATTTCATTCCGGGCGGCAATATATCGACGACATCGACGCCAGCGCGGCGGACATTGTCGGCATTGCGGACAGTGATTTCATAAGGCACCACGTCGCCGACATTGGCAGTCCGTTTTGGCGATGTTTTGGTCACAATCAGCGGCGGACGCTGCGTGAATGGATCGAGCGCGATATGGTTGTTGATAATATCGGGATCGCCATTCGCCAATCTGAAGTTCAGATAAAAGACTGGGTCAGCCGCCAAGGGTGCGCCATTTTCCGGAGAGATGCGGACCGGGGCAGAAAGCCCGGTTGGATCAAATGGTCCAGCTTGCGGTAATATGACCGATGAATCGTTGGCGAAACCAGCAGGCGGGTTCACGGTAATGCGATATTCGGTTTCACCCACTGGGCATTGCGGCGCAGCGCCCGGAACAATGTCGAAGCGATATTCACCGCTCGCGCCCGTGGTTTGATTTTGCTGGCTGGCGCTGACGAAGCAAATGTCGGGCAGCGGCAGTCCATTTGTGCCGGTCAACGTCGCGGTTGCCCCCGAAATTGGGGTGCGGGTAACCGAGTTATAGATGACGCCCGATGGATCAATTGGCTGATTCTGGTCAACCAACGTTTGATTATTGCCAACCGTCATGTCGCGGATGACGTCATAGACGACATTGTTTTCTGGACTGCGGAAGCGAACTTCGTATCCGGGGCCGCTGGACAAGCCGGGGACAGAATAATTACCTTCGGCATCGCTAATGGCGGTGGCAACCACCGCGCCATTATGGACAATCTCGACGGTCCAGCCCGCACGGCGAGGTTCGCCTTCACCGGGAATACGGTCGCCGTCCAGATCGGTATAGACTGTTCCCGATATGCCGCCGACCGGAGGTTCAACCACCACGGTCACTGTGCTGATTGCGCAGTTTGTTGGGTTTAGCCGCTCACAAATCTGATATTCGATAGTGTAGGTCCCGGCAGGAACGGTTGGATCAACCGACACATTGCCGGTGGCTGGATCGAGCGCAACGCCCGGGTCCGTCGCAGGCGTGAGGATGGTCGCGGTAATCGCCGCTGGGTCCACCGGCTGTCCGTTCAGCGTATCGTTGGCAAAGGCGTTGATGGCGCTAGGATTGCCGATACCGCTGCGTATGGGTGCGGGCATATCGGTTGCCGCCGTGATCGCCGGCGCTTCAACCACTACCGTCACTTCGCTCTGCGCGCAGTTGGCAGGGTTCAACCTTTCACAAATTTCATACCCAATCGTATAGGTGCCAGCGGGCGTTCCTGCGGGCACATCGACGAGGCCGGTTGCAGGATCCAGCATGGGCACAGATGCACCTGGGTTTGCTGGAGCAGCGGGGGCCGTAATCGTCGCGGTGATGTCTGCTGGATCGACGGGATTGCCGTTCAGCCTATCATTACCGAACGCATTGATAATATCACTGCCGCCATTGGCCCCATTAACAGGCGCAGGCGTATCGGGCGCCGCATTTATTGCTGCAGATTCCACAACCACAATAACGGTTGCCGTTGCACAATTGGACGGGTTCAACCTTTCGCAAATTTCATAACCAATGCTGTAGGTGCCAGCCGGTGTTCCAGGCGCAACCGATACGTTGCCGGAAACCGGATCCAGTGTAACGCCGGGATTGGCGGCTGGGCTGGTTACTGACAAGGTAACATTCGCCGCCGTCGCAGCTGCGCCGTTCAGCGTATCATTGCCAAATATATTAGCGATGTTGCTGGCACCATTCAGGCCGTTTACAGGTGGCGGCGTATCATTTTGCGCAGCGATAGGTGCAGCATCGACCACGACCGTAACGACGCTGTCTGCACAATTGGCAGGGTTCAGAGTCTCGCAAATCTGATAATTGATGGTGTAGGTTCCCGCTGGCGTTCCAGCAGGCACATCAACAAGGCCGGTTGCAGGGTCGAGCATAGGAACCGGCGCGCCGGGGCTTGCGGGCGTAGCAGGCGTTGTGATTGTTGCTGTAATGTCAGCTGGATCAACAGGCTGTCCGTTCAAGCGGTCATTGTCAAAGGCGTTGATAATGTCACTGCCGCCACTGGTGCCATTCACAGGAGCTGGCGTGTCGGCATTGGCCGCAATCGGCGTAGCGGTAACCGCAACCGCAACCGTTGCTGTTGCACAGTTGGCTGGGTTCAACTTTTCGCAAATTTGATAGCCAATGGTGTAATTGCCCGCTGGCGTGCCGGGGGCTACCGATACTTGGCCAGTCGCAGGGTCCAAAGTGACCCCAGGGTTGGAAGCTGGGCTGGTGACGGTCAAATCAATATCCGCCAGCACAACTGGAATATTATTCAAACTGTCATTGGCGAGCGCATCGATAAGGTTCGCGCCCCCCGCAGCAGTGGTGACCGGCCCCGCGCTGTCATTTTGCGCAGCGATAGGCGCGGCCTCGACAACGACCGTAACGACGCTGTCGGCACAATTGGCGGGGTTCAGAGTCTCGCAAATCTGATAATTGATGGTATAGGTGCCGGCAGGCGTTCCAGCGGGCACATCAACAAGCCCGGTTGCTGGGTCGAGCACGGGCACAGATGCGCCGGGGCTGGCGGGCGTTGCAGGCGTTGTGATTGTTGCTGTGATGTCAGCTGGATCAACAGGCTGTCCGTTCAAGCGGTCATTGTCAAAAGCGTTGATAATATCGTTACCGCCGCTGGTGCCGTTGACTGGCGCTGGCGTGTCCGCATCGGCCAAAATAGCAGATGCTTCAACAACCACATTGACTACAGCGCTTTGGCAATTCGCCGGGTTGCCGCGCTCACAAATTTCGTAGGAAATCGCATAGCTGCCCGCCGGTGTGCCGGGGGCAACGGATACAGTGCCTGTGACGGGATCGATGACAACGCCGGGGTTCGACGCAGGGGTGGTAATGGTGGCAATAATGTCAGCTGGATCAACCGGCTGTCCGTTCAATTGATCATTGGTGAAGGCATTGATGGCATTTGGATTGCCATCGGTGCCGTTGACTGGCGCAGGCATGTCATTGCTTGCCGCAATCGGCGTAGCGTTAACCGCAACCGCAACCGTTGCTGTTGCACAGTTGGCTGGGTTCAACTTTTCGCAAATTTGATACCCGATCGTGTAATTGCCCGCTGGCGTGCCGGGGGCTACCGATACTTGGCCAGTCGCAGGGTCCAAAGTGACCCCAGGGTTGGAAGCCGGGCTGGTGACTGTCAAATCAATATCCGCCAGCACAACTGGAATATTATTCAAACTGTCATTAGCGAGCGCGTCGATAAGGTTCGCGCCCCCCGCAGCAGTGGTGACCGGCCCAGCGCTATCATTTTGCGCAGCGATAGGTGCGGCGTCGACGACGACCGTAACGACGCTGTCTGCACAATTGGCAGGGTTCAGAGTCTCGCAAATCTGATAATTGATGGTGTAGGTTCCCGCTGGCGTTCCAGCAGGCACATCAACAAGCCCGGTTGCAGGGTCCAGCGCAGGGATCGGCGCGCCGGGGCTGGCGGGCGTTGCAGGCGTTGTCACCGTGGCTGTAACGTCAGCTGGATCAACAGGCTGTCCGTTCAAGCGGTCATTGTCAAAAGCGTTGATAATGTCATTGCCGCCGCTGGTGCCATTCACAGGCGCTGGCGTGTCGGCATCTGCTGAAATCGGAGCGGCGGTTACCACAACCATGACGCTGCTATTCGCACAGTTTGAGGGGTTCAGAGTCTCGCAAATCTGATAATTGATGGTGTAGGTTCCCGCTGGCGTTCCAGCAGGCACATCAACAAGGCCGGTTGCAGGGTCGAGCACGGGCACAGATGCGCCGGGGCTGGCGGGCGTTGCAGGCGTTGTGATTGTTGCTGTAATGTCAGCTGGATCAACAGGCTGTCCGTTCAAACGGTCATTGTCAAAGGCGTTGATAATATCGTTACCGCCGCTAATCCCGCTGACGGGTGCGGGGCTATCCGTATTGGCGGTAATCGGCGATGCGCCGACCGGTATTGTAACGGTCGCCATCGCGCAGTTTGCTGGGTTTAACGCATCGCAAATCTGATAAACGATACTGTAATTCCCCGCGGGCGTTCCCGGGGCAGCCGACACATTACCCGTTGCCGGGTCAAGTGTAACGCCTGCATTGGATGCTGGCGTTACGATGGTCAGGTCAATGACCGCAGGTGTCGGAGTCGCACTGTCGAGGCTGTCATTGCCCAAAACATTCACTAGGTTGGCGCCGCCCGAGGCGCTATTAACCGGTGCGGTATTATCGTTAGTCGCGGCGATTGGCGCGGCCACGACATTAACCGTAACTTGCGCGCTTTCACAATTGGCCGGACTTGCCGTTTCGCATATTTCGTAACCAATGACGTAGCTGCCCGCTGGGGTACCGGCTGGCACATCGACGTCACCCGATGCTGGATTCAGCGTGGGGACCGGACCTCCGTTTATCGGGGCCGCGGGCGCGGTCACCGTTGCCGTAATGTCACCCGCATTTATCGGTGCGTTATTCAAACGGTCGTTGGTAAAGGCATTGATGACGGCCATTGACCCCGCATTGCCATTGACCGGACCTGCGCTGTCATTATCAGCCAAAATTGGCGTCGCATTCACGACCACGTTAATGGTGCTGATCGCGCAATTGGATGGGTTGGCGGCTTCGCAAATTTGATATTCAATGCTGTAGCTGTCTGCTGGCGTTCCTGGCGCAACCGAGACAAGGCCAGTTGCGGTGTCGAGTGTGACCCCGGGATTGGCGGCTGGTGTCACGACTGTCAGATTTACATCCGCAATATTTACGGGATTGCCATTCAGCATATCGTTCGCAAGCGCGTTCACTATGTCGCTGCCCCCGGCCACGGATGGCACGGCGGGCGGAGAATCAGTGGCGGCTGAAATAGGCGTAGCTGCGGTCACCACGACGCTTGCCTGCGCATTGGCGCAATTTGATGGGTTACCGATTTCGCAAATTTGATAATCAATCGTGTAGCTGCCCGCGGGCGTGCCGGGAGCAACCGATACCAGACCCGTTGCTGTGTCCAACGTGACGCCTGCATTGCTCGCCGGGGTTGTAATGGTCAGCGCCACATTCGACGGGTCTGCCGCCGCGCTATTCAGCGTATCATTGTCAAAGACGTTATAGGCGCTGGCTGCACCGCTATTGGCGAAGATTGTGCCGGTTTGGCTGTCATTGGATGCTGCAATTGGTTTGATCGCAAAAGGCGTGACGGTCGGATCGCCATTATCTGGACCAGGGCCAGATGTGCCGCTGCCATTGCCGTCGGCGGGATTGGAGGAATCCGAAACATCGCTAACCGATGTTCCGCCCGCCGTCTGCCCGCCTGCAGTCGCGCTGTTGGTGATGCCTGTGCCGGTCAGGTCGGCTGCGATAAGGGCATAGGTTGCGGTATAGATCCATGTTTCGGTCAGGTCCAACCGGTTATCGCTGTTGGTATCACCGCTGGAGTAAACCGGCGTTGGCGCAGTGCCTGCGCCAGTAAAGCCAGTTTCGGAAATGGTAATATTTTCAAGCGGTTCGATGCCATAGCTATTGACGGTATAAATATAGTCGATTGTCTCGCCAACTTGCGCAAAACCGTCGCTATTTGCATCATTGAAAGTCGCGCTTTTGACCACGCCGATGGCGGGATACCAAACAGTTACCGTCGCGGCGTTGGATGGCACGCCGAGCGCATTGTCGAACGTATAGTCGATTTGCGTTGCGCTGCCCTTAAAGCTTGGATCGGGCGTGAAGGTCAGCTCGCCTGTGTTATCATTATAGGCCCAAGCACCTTCGCCCGGAACGGTAAAGCCGATGACGTCGCCTTTTGCGTCCGTCTGTATCCCTGTCGCGCCAGCGGGTGCAACCAGGCTGACCGTTGATTTTGCAAATTCCGATGGCAACAACGTGTTGTTATTCGGGCCATTGTCATTGTTTGTAGAATTGCTGTCATTGTTTAAAATGTTGATGACAGTTGGCGTTCCAATGATGCCTTCTTGGCTATCATCATTGGCAATCGGCGGCACGAAATCACCGCATTCATAGTCGAGTGTATCAAATGCCGAATAGGTCGGCGGCCCCATGATAACGCGGAAGCTTTGGATGCCTGGCCCGCCAATTGCGCGGCGGCCCATTTCGAATGTGCTGCTATCGGGGTAAAAAATCTCTAATCCGGAAATCGGTTGTTCCGCGTAATTTTGATCGCCGATCAAGCTGAAAATTTCATTGCGGCCCGCTACCGTACCAAAGGCACGGCCGGTTGTTGCGTCGGCATCAATACGGACCCATTGCACAGCGCCTGAACAGACAGGGACATAGACTCGTTCATTATTAGGGCCATCAATGTCGTTAAATTGAATGTGGACATCGGCGACAACGGGTGTGCCGCCGCTATTTGTTGTGATGTTGTGCGTTCCGGCGCGGTAGAGATACCAGCGAACCCAGATATCTTCCACGCCGCGCGACAAGATAGATGGGTAGCCAGCGCCGTCGGTGCGCAGTTCATGATCAATCGTGCCAGTGACAACTTCCGCAACGATGTCGACATTTTGCCCGCCGACGGTACCTGCGTTGCTCCACAGCGCACGTTCGTTCAGGCCTGCGCCCACGACTGTGGGTTGACCGGTTGGCGTCAAAATAAGCGGCGGTGCCGCCATGGCGGCCGTGCTGGCTGCGAAAGCCGACGCCCCAGCGAGCCATTTGGCTTTGGTCAGCCACTGCGTTTTTGGAACGCTGCCAATTGATGTATGAAACGAACCCTGTTTTTTTGAAGCAACCACTTTTTATCTCCACATTCGACCTTTTTCGGTCCGAAATGGAGCGTTGGCGCTAGTGTAGTTAATTTGTGGTAAAGGCGGGTTCGATTATACTCTATTTTACAATACTTTGCTTCTGGCCACGGGCTTTGCTTATTTCTTCAACTCATCGCCCGTTAAACGAACGACATGCAGCACATTGGTTGAGCCGGGCGTACCAAATGGAACGCCGGCGAGCATAATCAGCCGGGCACCGGCCTGTCCCAGATTATAGCGCAGCGCCATCCGTTTGCCCTTAGCCACCATTTCCTCAAAACTGCCAATATCGCGCGTATGGACGGCGAATACGCCCCATAGCAACCCGACGCGGCGCGCGGTTTCTTCATGCGGGGTTAGGACGAGGATCGGAACCGATGGCCGTTCGCGGGCAATACGGCGCGCCGTCGAACCAGACGAGGTAAAGCAGATGATGGCGCTGGTATCGACGGTCTGCGCAATGGCGGAGCTGGACGCCGCCAATGCATCTGCCGTTGTGGCATCGGGACGGGTTTCGGTAAAGTGAACACGGGCATAATAATCCGGATCGGTTTCAACCTGTTTGGCAATCCGGTCCATAATGGAAACAGCCTCAATCGGCCAGTCACCCGCCGCCGTTTCCGCCGACAGCATGATCGCATCTGCGCCGTCATAAATGGCGGTGGCCACGTCGGAAACTTCGGCGCGGGTGGGCGAAGGCGACGTAATCATCGATTCGAGCATTTGCGTGGCGACCACCACCGGACGGCCCATACGGCGCGCCGTGCTAACAATCCGTTTTTGTAACGGCGGCACTTCTTCGGGCGGCAATTCAACGCCCAGATCGCCGCGAGCCACCATGACGGCATCGGCGAGTTCCAATATCTCCTCCAGCCGGTTGATTGCTGCTGGCTTTTCAATTTTTGCAAGCAAAGCAGCTTTTCCACCAATTAATTTGCGGCCTTCGGCGACATCTTCGGGTCGCTGCACAAAACTCATCGCAATCCAATCGACCCCCTGCGCGAGCGCAAAGGATAGGTCAGACCTATCTTTATCCGTCAGCGCTGCCACCGGCACAACAACATCGGGAACATTTAAGCCTTTTCGGTTGGATAATGCCCCGCCAACCTCAACCCGCGTTTCAATCCTGCTCGCGCTAACCGACGTTACGCGCAAAACGAGCTTTCCGTCATCAAGCAGCAACCGAGTACCTTCTTCCAAAGCCGCAAAAATTTCGGGATGCGGCAGGTACACCCGGCTTGCATCGCCGTCGACATCGTTGTCATCAAGCGTAAATGTCCGCCCGGTTTCCAACATGACCTTGCCCTCGGCAAAGCTGCCGACGCGCAATTTTGGTCCTTGCAGGTCAACAAGGATGGTGGTTGGCCGGTTATGCTTTTTTTCGAGAGCGCGGATCGCGGTGACCAGCTTTGCCTTATCCGCTTGTTCCCCATGGCTCATATTGATGCGGAAAGCGTCAGCCCCGGCTATAAACAGCTTTTCGATCATTTCCGGCGTGTCACTGGCCGGGCCCAATGTGGCCAAAATACGGACTTTGCGGTTTCGCGGCTGTGGAATCTGGCTCAAAATCGGCTCCGGTATGCTAAATAATCAAATTGATAGGTAAATTGAACAAAATCAATTTCTGCTCCATAGCGGCGAGAGAGTCGGGGCGAAAGCCCTATGACGCTACGAAACAGGATTATTTTTGAGGGCCATTATGACACAAGCAATATCCGATGCCGCTGCTGCCAGAGCATTTCGCCAACTGGTCGCGCATCTGCAGCACCGGCATGATGCGCAGAATATCGATTTAATGGGCCTCGCTGGTTTTTGCCGCAATTGCCTCGCCGATTGGGTGATGGCCGCCGACCATGCAGACGGCGGCACCATGACCAAGGATCAGGCACGCGAATTGATCCACGGCATGCCGATGAATGAATGGAAGGCACGCTTCCAAAGCGAAGCGACGGCAGAACAATTGGAAAAAATGAAAACAAGCGTGGCGAAAAACAAAGCTGCTGGTTAAGGCATGCCGCATTGATTCGGGGACAATCCAGCCCCTTTACATATTGAGGAGACCATCATGTCCGAAGGCACAGTAGCGGCCGATCAATTGCGCCTTTTTATTGAGCGTATCGAGCGGCTCGAAGAAGAGAAAAAGGGCATCGCCGATGATATTCGCGATGTATATAGCGAAGCCAAGAGCCAAGGCTATGACGCCAAAATCATGCGGCAGATCGTGCGGCTGCGCGCGATGGAAACCAATGATCGTCAAGAAATGGAAGCGATATTGGACACCTATAAATCCGCATTAGGCTTAGCATAAATATATAAGGATCCCATGCGATGATCGTATCAACCACCAGCAGCCTCGATGACCGGCCCGTGAAAGAATATCTCGGCGTTGTAACAGGCGAGGTGATTGCCGGGGCCAATGTCGTGCGCGATATTTTTGCCAGCGTCACCGATATTTTTGGCGGACGCAGCGGGAAATACGAAGCTGTGCTTGGCAAGGCCCGCAACGATGCGATGTACGAGATGCAAGCCCGCGCCGCAAAGCTCGGAGCCAACGCTGTCATCGGCGTCGATGTCGACTATGAAGTCTTGGGCAAAGCCGGATCCATGCTGATGGTTAGTGTCACCGGCACGGCGGTTGTAATTTGATCCCAAATATTGGAGGTGCGGATGGCAAACCTGAATATTCGCGGTGCACAGGCAAAGGACGCCGCACGCTGCGCGGAAATCTACGCGCCTTTTGTAACCGACAATTGGATCAGTTTCGAAATTGATCCCCCCAATGAAGCCGAAATGGCGCGGCGCATTTTAGCCTATGGCACCTCGCACGCATGGCTGGTTGCGGACATGGGCGGCGCGATTGCGGGCTATGCTTACGGGTCACCGCACCGCGAGCGTGAAGCCTATGCCACTTCAGCCGATCTCGCGATTTGTGTGGATGCGGCTTACGCAAGGCAAGGTATCGGGCGGAAGCTTTACACCGCGCTTTTTGCCAAGCTGAAAGCCCGGCATATCCATGCGGTATTCGCTGGAATTGCTTTGCCCAACGCCGCCAGCATTGCCCTGCATAAAGCCGCCGGATTTTCGCCGGTTGGTGTCTACCGCGAAGTCGGATGGAAAATGGACGGTTGGCGTGACGTTAGCAAGTGGCAGCGCTTGCTTTAAGTGAGCCGCCTGATGTAAGGGACGCGCTCAAATTCACTTAGCCGAAAAGAAGAGAGCCATGGCAGGCCATTCCAAATTTGCAAATATCAAACACCGCAAGGGCGCGCAGGATAAGAAGCGGTCCAATCTTTTTTCCAAGCTGTCGCGCGAGATAACGGTTGCGGCAAAAATGGGTTTGCCCGATCCGGACATGAACCCGCGTTTGCGGCTCGCGATCAATGCGGCCAAAGCGCAGTCGATGCCCAAGGATAATATTCAACGGGCGATTGATAAAGCATCGGGCGGCGATGATGAAAATTATGAAGAAGTGCGCTATGAAGGCTATGGCCCCGGCGGCACAGCGATCATTGTCGAGGCGCTCACCGACAACCGCAATCGCAGCGCGACCAATGTCCGCACGGCATTCAGCAAAAATGGTGGAAACTTGGCGGCATCGGGCGCGGTGGCGCATGGTTTCGACCGGGTTGGCCTGATCCTATATCCGGCGTCCGTGGGCAGCGAAGATGATGTTCTGATGGCTGCATTGGAGGCCGGCGCGACCGACATTAACAGCAGTGACGATGCCCATGAAATTTTCACCAGCATGGAAGATTTGCACGAAGTATCGGGTAAGTTGCAGGCTGATTTGGGCGAAGCCGACGAGGTGAAGCTTGTTTGGAAGCCGCATTTAACGACGCAAGTGGATGAAAAAGACGCTGCGACTTTGCTCAAGCTGATCGACGCGCTGGAAGATGATGATGATGTCCAGACCGTTTGGGGCAATTATGACATTCGCGATGAGATTATGGAGAAGCTGGGTTGAATTTGGCCGCCCCTGTTTGGGGGAGTTTGCCTAAATGCCTATAATCCTTGGTCTTGATCCCGGCCTTGCCTGTACCGGTTGGGGCGTGATCCGTGCCGACGGTAACCGGTTGTCGCATATCGCCAATGGGCAGATAAAAACCGACGCCAAAATGCCCCTACCATCGCGGCTGTTGCAGCTTGATCTCGAATTGAAAGACATTCTGATCGGTTATACGCCCGACGCGGTCGCGGTGGAGGAGGTGTTTGTGAACAAGAACCCGCAGAGCACGCTGAAGCTGGGGCAGGCGCGCGGCGTTGTTCTGCTGGGCGCGTCACGCGGCGGGGTGCCCGTGGCGGAATATGCGACGCGGCTCGTAAAAAAGGCGGTAGTCGGCGTTGGCAATGCCGAAAAACAGCAGGTTCAGGCGATGCTTGCAATATTACTGCCGGGGGTGAAGCTGGCCGGGCATGATGCCGCCGATGCGCTTGCCGTGGCGATTACCCATGCCCATTTGGGCGGGCGCTGAGCGAAGGCCCTAACCCTAACCAGCTGGCTGCGCTTCGCGTTCAACTTCGCGCCAGCCAATGTCGCGGCGGCAAAAGCCGGACGGGAAATCAATCTGATCCACCAGGGCATAGGCGGCTTTCTGGGCCTCGGTAACATTCGCTCCGGTTGCAGTGACATTGAGCACCCGACCGCCATTGGCGACAAGCTGGTTATTTTGAACCGCTGTTCCGGCGTGAAAAATCTTACCATCTTTGGGCTGGATAAGACCCGATATAACGCCCCCTTTTTCGGGTGTGCCCGGGTAGCCATTTGCCGCCATAACCACGGTGAGTGCGGTGATGCGATCAAATTCCGGCTTACTCGCTGTCGCCAATTTTCCTGTTGCCACCGCGAGCATAAGCGCGGCAAGATCGCCTTGATAACGCATCATCAACACCTGACATTCGGGGTCACCAAAACGGCAATTATATTCGATCAGTTTTGGCCCGTCCTCGGTTAGCATCAACCCGGCGAATAATACGCCGTTATAGGGCATACCTTCCTTGCTGAGCGTCTCGACGGTCGGCTGGATGATCCGCTCCATGACCTGCTGTTCCAATTCTGCGGTCAACACAGGCGCGGGTGAATAGGCACCCATGCCGCCGGTATTGGGGCCGGTATCGCCTTCACCCACTCGCTTATGATCCTGCGCACTGCTAAAGGCGACAATGGCGCTGCCGTCGGTTAATGCGAAAAAGCTCGCTTCTTCGCCGGTCATAAATTCTTCCAGCACAAGCTCCGCGCCGGCATCGCCAAAGCCGCCGCCAAACATATCGTCAATCGCGGCCTCGGCCTGCTCCTGATTTTCGGCAATAATCACGCCTTTCCCGGCGGCCAGCCCATCGGCCTTAATAACCACAGGAAGGCCGAAATCGGCGAGCGCCGCCAGCGCCGAGGCTTTGTCGCTATGGCGCGAATATCCAGCGGTGGGGATGCTGGCACGGGTGCATAGATCCTTCGTGAAGCCTTTCGACCCTTCAAGCTGCGCGGGGGCTTTATCGGGTCCGAAAACTGCAAATCCCGCGCTGCGCAAATAATCACCCAGACCACCGACCAGCGGCGCTTCAGGGCCGACAACAACCAAACCAATATCCTTGTCACTGCAAAAAGCGGCGACCGCGTCATGGTCGGCAATATCCAAGCCGGCCAACGCCGCATCCTCGGCTATTCCGGGATTGCCCGGCGCGGCGAAAAGCTGATCACATAAGGGGGAGCGCGACAATTTCCAGGCCAGCGCATGTTCGCGTCCGCCCGAACCGATGAGGAGGATATTCATGGTGTAATACAGCCTTTCCTTCTAGTCATACCGCCCGGCTCCTGACGCGAAATTGTGCATAAGGTCAAGTATTGTGAACAATCAATTGTAAGCTGCCGGACAATTTCCTATCACCTGCCGGACCATGACGAAAATAATCGCCGAAAATCGCGCTGGAGATAATGCGCAGGCGCTGAGCGTATCTGAATTGTCCAACTCGCTCAAGCGGGCGGTCGAGGATCAATTCGGATATGTGCGTGTGCGCGGTGAGCTGACGGGTTATAAACGCGCCGCTTCGGGTCATTTATATTTTGGGCTGAAGGACGAAAATGCGGTTCTCGACGGAGTAATGTGGAAAGGCAACGCTGGCCGCCTCCCTTTCGCGCCCGAAGACGGGTTGGAAGTGGTGCTGACTGGAAAGCTAACCACTTATGCCGGGCGGTCAAAATATCAGATCGTAGCTGACCAGATGGAATTGGCAGGCGAAGGTGCGCTCGCCGTTCTGTTCGAAAAGCTGAAGGCCCGGCTTGCCGCTGAGGGCCTGTTTGATCCGCAGCGAAAACGCCCGATCCCGGCGATACCCAAAGTGATCGGTGTCGTAACCTCGCCCACTGGCGCAGTGATCCGGGACATATTACACCGGTTGAACGACCGCTTTCCCAGCCATGTCATCATATGGCCGGTATTGGTTCAAGGTGAACAAGCGGCTGGACAGATTGCCGGAGCGATAAACGGATTTTCGGCGATAGATGACGGCGGCCCGGTCCCTCGTCCGGATGTGTTAATTGTCGCGCGGGGCGGCGGTTCGATCGAGGATTTATGGGCCTTTAACGAAGAAGCCGTGGTCCGCGCGGTGGCTGAGTGTAGGATACCAGTCATTTCTGCGGTGGGGCATGAAACCGACACCAGCTTATGCGATTTTGCCGCCGATTTGCGCGCCCCAACGCCTACTGCCGCCGCCGAGATGGCGGTGCCTGTGCGCAGCGAGCTATTGGACCGGGTTGGCCAAAATGCCCTCCGGCTTGACCGGGCGACACGCCGCACATTGGCCCATGCGGCAGAGCGGCTGGAAGCGCAGCGGCGACTGCTTCCTAAATTAACGGAATTAACCGCCCCGCAGCAGCAACGCGCCGATGAATTGGGCGAGCGGATGCAGCGCGCGTTGGAACGCAGAATATCGAATGCAGCGATTGCCTATATGCCCATGGCCCGGGCGCTTACCCCCCGGCTATTGGAACGGTCATTAGATACAAAGCAAGCGCAGTTAAGCAGCGCCCGCTTGTCGCTGTCGCTGCTGCAAAACCGATTGGACCAAGGGCAACAGCGCCTAAACGCTGCGCAGCGTTTGCTGGCCAGCCTGCACCCGGAGGCACCGCTCCGGCGGGGGTTCGCCCGGGTAACCGATGGCGCAGGCAAAACCGTGATGACCCGCGAAGCTGCGCAAGCCGCAGGGCATTTCACGCTGCGCTTTGCCGATGGTGAAATGGGCGCACGGGTGGACGGGACCGAAAAGCCCGCCGCTCCGCCCGCTGGACAGCCACCCAAACAAGCTGCCCGAAAATCAACCAAAAAGCCGCCTGCCGCTGGTCAAGCAGATCTCTTCGGCTGATTTTTTGGCTTTGCCCGATACTCCTACATTGCCAGTTCAGATTGGCTGAGGCATACAGGGATCATGTTGATGTCAAACCGGAACCGTCTGGCCAAACTGCATTATATGGCCAATAATTACCGTATGCTCGCCGCGGGCGACCATGTCATTTGTGCTGCAAGTGGCCAGCGTATTGAGCTTGAGGATCTGCGCTATTGGAGCGTAGCGCGGCAAGAGCCTTATGCAAGCGCAGAAGCCGCTGCGCAGGCGATGCTGGATAAATGATGGCTTTTGGCAAGGGAATGAGCGTGTTTGCGGTGCTATCCATGGCCGCTGCCGCCAATTGCACTGCCTCACCGCCTGCAAAAAGTGCAGCCGCAGAGCAAGTGGCCGCAGCGGCAGCGGCCCCGGTAAGCAGCGTTGCTGCAGAAGCCGAACCCGGCGAAGTTTCGCGCAGCGCATTTTGGCTGGCATCTGAACCGGTACAAGGCGCGGTCATATTAGGACGAGCGCCAACCGGCGCGACCAATATCCGCTTTGACGGCAAACTCGTCGCTGCTGCGCCGGATGGATTCTTTCTGCTGGGTTTTGACCGAGATGCCCCGGCCACTTTGATGCTGACCGCTGACCTAACTGGTGGCGGCAAAGTGACAAAGGAGTTGATGGTCGCGGGCGGTGATTGGCGTTTAGAATATATCAATGCACCCTATCGCGGCGGGGCAAAATCCAGCGAGGAATTTCAGCGCAGGCGCGGAGCCGAATTGGCGCAGATCGCCGCCGCCCGGACGCAAAGCAATGACAGTGATGGCTGGCGACAGGAATTTATCTGGCCTGTGCAGGGCCGCCTATCGGGTCTTTTCGGGGCGCAGCGAATCTATCAGGGCAAACCTGGCACCTATCATGGCGGCATGGACATCGCCGCCGCCAACGGCACGCCGTTTGTCGCGCCCGCCGACGGGGTGGTGATATTGGCGGCCGAGTCGCCATTCACGCTGGAAGGCAATTTGTTGATGATTGATCACGGCATGGGACTGAATAGTGCATTCCTGCATTGCAGCGAATTACTCGTCAAAAATGGCGATGTCGTTAAGCAAGGCCAAGTGATTGGCAAAGTCGGCGTGACCGGACGAGCAACCGGGCCGCACCTGCATTGGGGGATGAAATGGAATGATGCGCGAGTCGATCCAAAGCTGATTTTGCCCGCGCGGTAAGTTTGAGATTCTGGACGAGCCAATTCAGCCGAAAACAGATCAACCGATCCGTCGCATTCGGATGGCCCGGCGGCCTTCGACGTTGACAAAATAGCTGCCAAGGGACGCTTTGCGTATCTTAACCTCCATCCCGGCTTTGGGATCACGACGAGGTATTTCTGAATCTATCTGTTGCCACTCCGCGCCATCTTCTAAAACGAACGTCCATTTGCCACTGCGATCTTGGTGGGCAGATTTTATCGTTGAGACCAATTCTTCGAGCTGCGTATCGCCCTCTTTCCCGAATATTTTTAACTTCGGCAGACTGAAACCAAATAGGCCCTTTTTTGCATCTTGCACCGCCTCTTTATCGGTGACGATAATATCTTCATTTTGTTGCGCTTTGTCGAGGCTATCGACTTTTTGATCGTAACAGGCGAGCCGTTCCTGCGCATTTTCAATCGATTTGCAATTGATGAGATCAGTAAAAACCGACGGTGCTTTCAAATCTGCCCCATTTTGGGCCAACAGCGGCGCAGTATAAAGCAAAAAAGCTGGCATAAATATCGCGCGAACAAGCATCGGTATGTCTCCCTGTAACGATTAAATGGCGACATCATGGCTCGACCGCAACTCTGACTCAAGTCTTTTGCGAAAGGGCCGACCAAATCGACTGTGACAAAAAAGTTACAAGCCGGAATATTCTGCGATCTATTGGTCCATTTCCTTGCACGAAACAGGTAAAAACGCCTAACAAGCGGCAACCTGTCAGTTTCAACTGAACACCGTATGGTATGCGCCATTTTGGTTATCACTCTGAAAAGCAGGGAAATATTTACAATAAGCTTGAGGCCGTAATGTAGTTACATTTTGGCTTGGGCAACTTAGATTAAGGGGCTGGATACAGTGAAAAACACCCGTATTAGCAAATTCAAATATGCCGCCGCGCCGATGGCAATCGGCCTAGCGCTGATCGCAACACCTTCTTTTGCGCAAGATTCTGCAGCAGATGAAACCACTGCAGTTGAAGAAGATGCGATTGTCGTTACTGGGTCGCGCATTCAAAACCCAAATCTGGAGCTTTCAAGCCCAGTTGGTGTTGTGACTTCGGAGGAATTGTCTCTGCGTCAAACCAACACAGCTGAGACCTTCCTGCGCGAACTGCCCGGTGCGGTTCCTAGCATTGGTTCTGCCGTGAACAACGGTAATGGCGGTGCGTCTTTCGTCGACCTTCGTGGCCTTGGTGCAAACCGCAACCTGGTTTTGCTTGACGGACGCCGCGTTGTGCCCGCCGATTCCAACGGCATCGTTGACTTGAACATCATTCCTTTGGCCGTAATTGAGCGAACCGATATTTTGACCGGTGGTGCAACTACCACTTATGGTGCTGATGCGATCACTGGCGTTGTCAACTTCGTCACCAAGCGTAATTTCGCTGGATTGGAAGCTGAAATTAGCAATGGCTTAACCGAGCGCGGTGATGGCAATCAATTGCGCGCCGACATCACCATTGGCGCCAATTTCGACGATGGCCGCGGCAACGCGATTTTGAGCATTGGATATCAAGAGCAAGATACTGTATTCCAAGGCGACCGTGAATTTTCGGAATTTAACATTGGTTCTTTCACTGGAGCACCAGGCGGCTCGTCCAACTCGGTTCCAGCCAACATTCGTGGTCCGATCAGCGGTCAGATAACCGAGGATGGACTGTCCGTTGGGCCGTTTGACCGCCCATTTAACTTTAACCCTTTCAACATTTTCCAAACCCCGTTTGAACGCTTCAACGTTTTCAGCGCAGCGCGTTATGAAGTTTCTGACGCTGTTGAAGTATACACGCAGGCGATGTTCTCCAAACAGACGGTTTCAACGAAGATCGCGCCGGGTGGATCGTTCTTTAACACCTACACATTCAACTATAACAGCCCGTTCATTAACGACACGATTGGCAACCAAATCTGTGCTGGTGCCGGTGTTTTAACCCCGGCACAATGTACCGCTGCTCTGAATACGCCATTTGGGCCTACGCTGCCCGACGGTTCGGCTAACCCTGACTACCAAACCTTCCAAGCGTCGGTTCGCCGCCGTACGGTTGAGACAGGTACACGCGATTCGGCCTACACAACGCAACTTTTCAACGTGATGGCTGGCCTTCGCGGTGACATTTCCGACAATATCTCCTGGGATTTTTCGGCAGGTTATGGCGAATCGGAGCGGATCGAACGTCAATCGGGTTATGGCCGCCTCTCGCGCATTCAACAGGCAATTTTGAACCTGCCCGATGGCTCTTGCGTTGATTCAAGCAACGGATGCGTTCCTCTGAACCTGTTCGGACTAGCCGGTTCGATCACGCCCGATCAAATTGGATTTTCCTTTGGTCAAACGCAGCAAGTGATCAACACAACCACTTTGGCAACTGCCAACGGTACGGTTTCCGGTGATCTGGGCTTTGGCTTTGGTGATGAGCCAATCGCCTTTGCCGTGGGCGGCGAATATCGCAAATATACCGCAACGCGTTTGAGCGATGAAGCATCGCAAACTCCAGGCGCGGTTGTTGGCGGCGGCGGTGCTGCTCCGGACATTAGCGGCGGATATAACGTATACGACGCTTTCGGCGAACTCAGCATTCCGTTGTTCAGCATTGCTACAATCGATCTGGGCGCGCGTTATTCTGACTATTCGATTTCGGGCGGCGAGTTCACTTGGAAAGCGGGTGGTACGTTGACCCCGCTTGATTGGTTCACCATCCGTGGCAACTATCAGCGCAGTACCCGTGCACCAAACGTTGGCGAATTGTTTACCCCGGTATCAACCAGCTTGGACAACTTTGGCTTCGACCCATGTCAGGGTTCAGCGCCAGTAAACAATGCTCAGTTGGAAGCCGTATGCTTGGCACAAGGTGCGCCTGCTGACTCCATCGGCGAAATTGAACCACCAGTAGCCGGTCAGATTAACGTCACCACAGGCGGTAATCAAAATCTAGGTGTTGAAAAAGCGACAACTTGGACCATTGGTGCTTTGGTAGAGCCAGAGTTTCTTCCAGGCTTCTCGATGACGGTCGACTATTTTAACATTGTTATTAAAGACGCGATCTCGACACCAACACCTGGTGATGCGATTGGTGTGTGCTTCAACAATCTGTCGGCCGCAAGTGCGACTGATCCAGAATGCACACGCATCCGCCGTAACCCGCTCGATGGCAGCCTCAGCGGTTCGCCAGATGACACGCCGGGTCTCGATTTGCCGCTTACCAACCGCGGCTTTTATTCAACCGACGGTATCGATTTAAGCTTGCGCTATAAGACGGATTTGACCGACAATCTCGGCCTGTCGCTGTCGTTTGACGGTACTTGGACAAACAAAAATGTCTTCCGCTCGATTCCGGGTGGTGTTGATCGCAACTGCGTTGGTTTCTACAGCGTCAACTGTGCATCAATCCAACCAGAATTTGGTTTCACGCAGCGGACGTCGCTTGATTTCGGAGATGATTTCCGTCTCTCGCTCTTGTGGCGTTACATTGATGCTGTTCAATATGAGCCGCTTCAATTCGCTGAAGACGTCGCAGCTGCGGAACGCGCAAACCGCGACGTGAATGGAGCATTGCTGGCTGTCGATGATCAAGAATGCCCAGATTTCAATGGTGCCGATGACGGTGGTTGCTTGATTGAGCCTGATTTCCGCAGCATTGGGGCGAAGCATTATTTCGACCTGACTGGCCAATGGAATATCACCGACGCGGTTACCTTTACGCTGACCGTACGCAACTTGTTTGATAGTTTGCCCAAGGTTGTTGGTTCTGATATTGGTACCACCGCATTCAATAGCGGAAACGTTTATCCATCGACATATGACGCCCTTGGTCGTCGTTATGCCGCATCGGTTAAATTCCGTTTCTAAATCCAAATTGGCTTAAAGCCGATAAAAAAAGGGGCGTTGCATTTGCAGCGCTCCTTTTTTATTATGGGATCATACTTTTTGGGGATTATAAATGACGCGTGATGTAATCATTGCCGGCTTAGCGGCGACTTTGGTTTTTTCTCTATCTTCCGCTAATGTTGCGGCGACTGAAACGACTGATAGCCCGCCTGCATCTAGCACCGCCGAAAAATCGAAAAAGATAACCGATCGAAAACATCCCGACTATGTTCGGTGTCGCACCGAACCTGTGCTGGGTTCGAACGCGAAGAAGCGGCGTGTCTGTTTGACCAATAAGCAATGGGCAGAAGTTTCCCGAGATGGCAACGCTATGGCGCGCGACATGGTTGAATCGGGCACTTCACGGCCCAATCAAGGCAACTAACGCCGCCATCACTTGACCCTAAGCACCAACGCCCCGTCGCCTTCCTCGACTTTGACGACCGAACCGTCGGGCACTTCACCGCGCAGCAGCATGTCGGCCAGCGGGTCTTGTAAATGGCGTTGGATCGCGCGTTTGAGCGGGCGTGCGCCATAGACGGGGTCATAGCCTACCCGGCCAATCCATTCACGGGCCTTTTCGGTCAGGTCCAAGGTGATTTTCCGGTCAGCCAGCAATTTCTGCACCCGCTTTACCTGAATATCGACAATGGGGGCCATATGTTCGGGCGCGAGCCGGTGGAACAATACGATTTCGTCCAAGCGGTTCAGGAATTCAGGGCGAAAATGCGCGCGCACACTGTCCATCACCGCTGGCTCGGCCTTTGACACATCTTCGCCGTCACCCAGCGCCGCCAGATGCTGGCTACCCAAATTGGACGTCAGGATAATCAGTGTATTGGAAAAATCCACCGTCCGCCCCTGTCCATCGGTTAGCCGCCCATCGTCGAGCACTTGCAGCAAGATGTTGAACACATCGCCGTGCGCTTTTTCAACCTCATCAAACAAAACAACCTGATAGGGACGCCGCCGGACGGCCTCTGTTAACACGCCGCCTTCGTCATAACCGACATAGCCGGGAGGCGCACCGATCAGGCGTGATACGCTGTGCTTTTCCATAAATTCGCTCATGTCGATACGTACCATCGCGCTGTCATCATCGAATAAGAATGCAGCGAGCGATTTGGTCAGCTCGGTTTTGCCCACGCCGGTCGGGCCAAGGAACAGGAAGCTGCCGAGCGGGCGGTTTGGATCCTGCAAACCGGCACGGCTGCGACGTACGGCTTTGGACACGGCGTCCACCGCATCTTTTTGGCCAATCACCCGTTTGCCGATCCAGTCTTCCATTTTGAGCAATTTGTCGCGTTCACCCTGCAACATTTTTTCAACCGGAATGCCGGTCCATTTGGCGACAACAGAGGCAATGTCTTCCGGCGTTACTTCTTCGCGCAGCATCGCGCCTGCGGTCTGAATACCGGCCTCGGCGAGCCTTTTTTCAAGGCCGGGAATCGCACCATATTGCAGCTCACCCGCTTTGGCGAGGTCACCGGCGCGCTGCGCTTGCTCCAATGCGATCCGCGCGGCGTCAAGCTCTTCCTTGATCTTCGCTTCACCTGCTATTTTGTCTTTTTCGGCTTGCCAGCGCTGCGTCAATTCCGCCGATTTCTGCTCCAAATTGGCGAGCTCACCTTCGAGCGTATTCAACCGGTCCTTGGACGCATTGTCGCTTTCTTTCGACAGCGCCTCTCTCTCGATTTTCATCTGAATGATTTTCCGGTCGAGCGTTTCGATTTCTTCGGGTTTTGATTCGACCTCCATCCGAATACGCGACGCTGCCTCATCCATCAGGTCGATGGCTTTATCGGGCAGGAACCGGTCGGCAATATATCGATGGGACAAGGTTGCTGCCGATACCAATGCAGCATCGGTGATCCGCACGCCGTGATGCAGTTCATATTTTTCTTTCAGGCCGCGTAAAATGCTGACCGTATCCTCGACAGTCGGTTCGCCAACAAATACCGGCTGAAACCGGCGCTGCAATGCGGGGTCTTTTTCGACATGTTTTTGATATTCATCCAGTGTGGTTGCGCCAATGCAGTGGAGCTCGCCCCGCGCCAATGCGGGTTTCAGCAGGTTGGACGCATCCATTGCCCCTTCGCCTTTCCCTGCACCAACCAATGTATGCATTTCGTCAATGAACAGGATGATGTCGCCTTCACCCTGCTTCACCTCATCCAGAACGCCTTTCAGTCTTTCTTCAAACTCCCCGCGATATTTCGCGCCGGCAATAAGCGAACCCATGTCGAGCGCCATTAACTTGCGGTCTTTCAGGCTATCGGGGACATCGCCGTTGGCAATGCGCAGCGCCAGCCCCTCGGCAATCGCGGTTTTACCGACGCCTGGCTCACCGATTAGCACCGGGTTATTCTTCGTCCGCCGCGCCAAGATTTGCACCGTGCGGCGGATTTCTTCATCCCGGCCAATGACCGGATCGAGTTTTCCCTCGCGGGCCACCTCGGTCAGGTCGCGGGCAAATTTTTTCAGGGCATCATACCGATCTTCGGCACCTTGCGTGTCGGCGGTCCGGCCGCCGCGAAGCGCGTTGATCGCTGCGTTTAATGCTTCGGCTGTCACATTCGCATCGGATAGCGCTTTGCCCGCCGCCGTGCTTTTGGCCAGTAACAGGGCAAGCAACAGCCGCTCAACCGTGACATAGCTGTCCCCTGCTTTTTCAGCGATGGTTTCGGCGCTATCGAGCACCCGCACTGCATCATTGTCGAGCCCGGGGGTTTGCTGCGCCCCGCTGCCTGAAACCGATGGTATTTTGGCAAGCGCAGCGTCGGTCCCGGTTGCCGCTGCTTTCGCATCACCACCCGCTTTGGCGATCAGCCCGGCTGCCATACCTTGTTCATCCTCCAGCAGCGCTTTAAGCAGATGCTCGGGCGAGATGCGTTGATGGTTCATCCGGATGGCGACTGTTTGCGCGCTTTGCAAAAATCCTTTCGCACGGTCAGTGAATTTCTCAAGATTCATATGTGGGTCCTTATCTTTCGGCGCTCCCCGGCCTTTTACCAAAATAGGGAAGCTTTCAACTTATGTAATGTTGCATATTTATCACACAAGAGGCGGGGATGAAAATGGGTTGCCGGGAGTTGACCTTTGTGCGACGCCATGGGCAGAGGAGAGCGGAATGAAATGGTTTAAGCGCATAGGTGGCGGCCTGTTGATTTTGTTGTGCACCGTAGCTGCCGGCCTTGCATTTTGGGAGCCTTTCACGGTTACCGCCGCCGCGCCGCCGCCCGAGCGGACCTATGACGTTCAAATAGCCCGTGATGAATTTGGCGTGCCGCATGTCTATGGGCAAAGCGATGCCGATACCGCCTATGGGCTGGCCTATGCCCATGCCGAGGATGATTTTCCGGTGCTGCAAGAGGTTGTTGCGATGACCCGTGGCCGGGCAGGAGCCATGTTGGGGCAGGATGGAGCCGCGATTGATTTTGCCGCCCATATGCTCAACGTACGGGACACCGTAGACCGCAAATATAAGGAAATCCCCGCCGATGTCCGGCTGGTTCTTGACGGTTATGCCGCCGGATTAAATCATTATGCGGATAAGCATCCAGATGAATTACGTCTATCCGGGTTGTTTCCCGTAAATGGCAAAGACATTGCCACCGGATTTGTGCTGCGCGCACCGTTTTTCTATGGACTGAACAATACGATTGAAAAGCTGGTCAAAGATGAAGAGCCGACCGACAGGCCGGTGGAGAAACTGGGCAAGAAGGCTGCGATGCTGTCCCCTACTGGCAGCGATCCGGAAATGAACGGTTCCAATGCTTGGGCGGTTGCACCCCAGCGAATGAGCGATGGCAAAACATGGCTTATTTCCAATTCGCACCAACCTTATGAAGGCGGCGTTGCATGGTATGAGGCGGTGATCCATTCGGGTGAGGGGCTGAATATGGCAGGCGCGCTATTCCCTGGATCGCCTTTCGTTTTGCTGGGCCATAACCGTGATTTGGGTTGGACGAATACGGTCAATCAACCCGATTTGATCGACGTGTATAAGTTGGAGATGAATGAGGCGGGAACCCATTACCAGATCGACGGAAAATGGGAAAAGTTAGACACCAAACGAATTTGGCTCCCCGTCAAAATGGGACCATTTACGCTTCCAGTTCCGCGCCAGATATATCGCAGCAAACATGGGCCGGTGATCAAAAATGCGAAAGGCGCTTTTGCGATCCGCTATGCTGGCATGGATAATATCAAGGCGCTGGAACAATATTTTCGGGTACAAAAAGCGACGAACCATGGTGAATGGGAAAAGGCGATGCAAATTGGTGGGACGCCCGCCACCAATTTTATTTATGCAGATAAAAGCGGCACCATCGCCTATTACTATTACGCTCTGCATCCCGACCGGAAACCCGGCTTTGACTATAATCGCACATTACCCGGCAATCGCAGCGATTTGATATGGACCGAAACCCGCAGCTGGGATGCTATCCCGAAGATCGTTAATCCGCGGTCCGGCTTTGTTATCAACGCCAATAACACGCCTTTCCTTGCGGCGGGCAAGGGGTCTGAACTGGACCGGTCTGATTTCCCTCAGGAAATGGGCATTGAGGCGCGCACTACAAATCGGATCATCCGGGCCTTGGAACTGATGCCGCTGAACGGGAAAATCACGCCGGATGCGTTGATGGCGATGAAATATGACACCGGCTATAGCAAGGTCAGCTTTGTCGGCGGGTGGATGCAGCAGCTGCTATCGGTTAATGTCTCGGATGACCCGCAGCTGCAATCGGCGCAGGATTTGCTGCGGCAATGGGATTGGAACAGCGACGGCAACCACAAAGCCGACACTATCGGCGAAGCCATGGTTCATATGGCCGCACGCGACGCGTATAATGGCCGCAAACTGCCCGATCCACGGAGCAGCTTGAAAGAGGTTTCGGACCATTTGATGACCCACTTCGGTCGGTTGGATCCGCCGCTGGGTGATGTCCAAAGGTTGATCCGGGGCAAGGTGAATATGCCAGCCTTTGGCGGCACCGATACATTGCGCGCTGCGACCATTTGGGACCCGCAGGATAACGGCCAAATGCGGGTGCGCCATGGCGACAGTTTCATCATGCTGGTGACATGGGATTCGAATGGCAAGGTCGAAAGCCGTTCGCTCCAGCCCTATGGCGCAGCAACCAACCGGCCTGCCTCGCCGCATTACACCGATCAGATGCAGTTATTTTCGCAAAAACGCTACAAACCCGTGCATTTCGCTTGGGAAGACGCAGTGGCACAGGCGAAAAAAAGCGGGAAGGGAGTTTATCGTCCATAAGGATTGGTTCAGTAAAGTTGGCGTTTGTCGAAAATATTGACCATGCTGGGTCTTTACCGCTGCATATCGGGCAGAGCGGCCTTACCATTGCGGCCATCCATTTTGTTCCATCATAAACACCGCCGGGGAGCGTCCAATGATCCGTAAATTATCCGTTGCATTATTATTATCGGCAACCAGCTTGACCGCGATACCGGTTGCTGCGCAGACGGCGCAGGCTGCTGCTGCCGAAGCCGCTCCTGTGGCTGATCTGATCAAAGCGGTCGATATTCCTTATGAGAATTTTAAGCTGGATAACGGGCTGGAAGTCATTGTCCATACCGACCGCAAAGCACCCATTGTGGCCGTGTCAGTCTGGTACCGTGTTGGATCGAAAAACGAGCCCGAAGGTAAAACGGGATTTGCGCATTTGTTTGAGCATCTCATGTTTAACGGCAGTGAAAACGCACCAGGCGATACATTTGAACCGCTGCAACAAGTCGGCGCGACCGACCTGAACGGCACCACTTGGTTTGACCGGACCAATTATTTTGAAACCGTGCCGACGGGTGCTCTCGATCTCGCGTTGTTTTTGGAGAGTGACCGAATGGGGCATCTGCTCGGTGCGGTTACGCAAGAGAAGCTGGATATTCAGCGCGGCGTTGTTCAAAATGAAAAAAGGCAGGGCGATAATCAGCCTTTTGGCCTCACCGAATATGAGCAGCTCGAAAATCTCTACCCTTCCGGTCACCCCTATCACCACAGCACCATTGGTTCGATGGCGGACCTGGATTCGGCTAGTCTTGAGGATGTGAAAAAATGGTTCACCGACAATTACGGCCCTAATAACGCGGTGCTGGTGTTGGCGGGGGATATTGACCTTGCCACTGCCAAGGAAAAAGTGACCAAATGGTTCGGCGATATTCCAAGCGGCCCCGCGATCAAGCCGCTGGATATCGATGTGCCTACACTGGATGCGCCCAAGTCCAAAACGATAAAGGATCAGGTCTCCACGACCCGTATTTACCGCATGTGGGCCGTGCCCGGTCTCAATAATCCGGATTACCTGCCGCTGTCGATGGCGGGTTCTGTTTTGGGCGGCCTTGCCAGCTCTCGGCTGGAAAATAGCTTGGTCCGCGAACAGCAGGTGGCCGTTGATGTTTCTGCAAACGCACAGATTTTTGCTCAAGGCGGTCAATTTGTCATTTATGCCGATGTGAAACCTGGCGTGGATGCGAATTTGGTGGCGGCCAAGCTTGATGAGCAGATCGCTGATTTCCTGAATAAAGGTCCGACCGACGATGAGCTCCAGCGGGCGGTAACCACTTATGTTTCCGGGACTATCCGCGGGCTGGAACAAGTGGGCGGGTTCAGCGGCAAAGCGCCTAAGTTGGCCGAGGGGCTACTCTATTCAAACAATATCGGTGAATATAAGGTTGAGCTGGAACGGGCAGCAGCGACCACTCCAGAACAGGTCCAACAAGTGACCCGTAAATGGCTATCGCGCCCGGTATTCTCTTTGATTGTCGAGCCGGGAGAGCGCACCGAAGGCGGTGAAAATCGAGGCGGATTTATCACAGCGCCAGCGATGGCTGTTGGCGCTGGGGCGCTTACCCCTGAATATTATTTCGGCCCGGATGATGCGAAAGCGCAAAAGACGCCGATAGCCAACACAGGAGCCGACCGTTCGAAATTTCCTGAGGTCGGCACATTACAGGCGCTCGATTTCCCTGATATTGAACGGACCACACTGGCCAATGGCATAGAGGTTTTCTTTGCCAAAAGATCAGCGGTTCCGGCTGTGCAAGTCGCAGTCAGTTTTGACGTCGGCTATGCCGCTGATCCAAAGGACGCATTGGGCACGCAATCTTTAATGCTGTCCTTGATGGATGAAGGCACAAAAACGCTCAATAGTGTGCAACTGGCCGAGGCGCAGGAGCGGCTGGGCGCGAATATTTCATCGCGGGCGAGCAGCGACAATACGATATTCCAGCTATTTGCGCTGAAACCCAATTTGGAAGCATCGGTCGATTTGCTCACTGATTTGATCCGCAATCCAGCGATGGATCCCGCCGAGCTGGAACGCGTCCGCGCGCAGCAGCTCAACCGGTTATCCTCCGAATTGACAGAGCCATTTCCGCTCGCGTTTCGGACGTTGATGCCGCTGCTATTTGGTAAGGACCACCCCTATGGCACCCCGCCATCAGGGACCGGCGACGCCGAAGTCGTAAAACAGCTCAGCCGTGATGATTTGATTGCATTTCACCAAAAATGGCTGCGCCCCGACAAAGCGCAGGTATTTGTTGTGGGGGATACCAGCCTATCCGAGGTAAGCCGGATATTGAACAAAAGTTTGGGACAATGGGCCGCCCCCAAAACCGCTGCCCCGCAGAAGAATTTTAACGTCAAAATTCCAGAGCAGACTTCACGCATTGTTTTGGTCAATCGTCCGAAATCGCCGCAGTCTGTAATCGTGGCTGCGCATGTCATAGACAAAAAAGGCTCCGATGATCTGGTGACATTGCGCGCGGCGAATGACGTTTTGGGCGGCAGTTTCTTAAGCCGACTGAACACCAACTTGCGCGAAACCAAAAATTGGTCCTACGGCGTCGGCAGTCAAATTACGTCTGGCAAGGAACAGATCAGTTTCCAGATTTATGCGCCGGTGCAGGCTGACCGGACAGGAGACTCGATCACCGAATTGTTGAAGGATTCTAATGCCTTTTTGACTGATAAAGGCGTTACCGAGGCGGAGCTGACGCGCACCGTCAATGGCAGCATCCGGGAATTACCGGGCAGCTTTGAAACTTCGGCTGATGTGCTCGGCGGTGTGCAAAATATCGTCAATTATGGACGCCCTGATGATTATTATGAAAAAATCGCGGATAAATATCGGGCAATGACAGCGGCTGATGTTGACGCTGCGGCACGCGGCGATTTGCGGACCAACGACCTGTTATTTGTGGTGGTCGGGGACGCTGAAACCGTCAAACCGCAGCTTGATAAATTGGGATTGCCAATTGAAATGGCTGCAGAAGCTGCTACCGATAGCACCGCGGATAAAGAATGATCCTGGCATATTAAAAAGTTTTTAGGAGACAGAAAATGGCAGCAGTTGACGGCGCATATGACGTTGTAGTGAAAAGCCCCATGGGCGACCAAAATTCGGTTTTGACCGTAAACAGCGATGGCGCAAGCTTTAGCGGCAGCATGGCTGGCGCAATGGGCAGCATGGACATTAACGACGGCAGCGTTGACGGCAACACGCTGACATGGAAAATGGACATGACTGTGCCGATGCCAATGACCTTGGAATGCAGCGCGACTGTTGACGGCGATTCGATCACTGGCGAAGTTGTTGCTGGCGCATTTGGATCCATGGGTCTGAGCGGCACACGCAAAGCTTAATTCGGCATTTGGCGGCGGGGTTAAGCTCCTTCGCCAAACCGTCCCAAAATATTTCAAGGCCGTTCATCCTGGGGTGAGCGGCCTTGTTCTATTGAACTACCATGCTTAAGACTGAGGGGGATAAGCTTTTGCGATTCCCCGCATTCCGATTGCTGCGACCAATTGAAAGAAATTCTGCTATGAACCAGCTTGCCTCTTCCTCACAGCTCCGCATGTCATTGCTGCGATGGTCGTTATTCGTGATTCCGACGATTATGTTACTCGGCTTCCTGTCTGGAACTGTCTCTGGATCGGGCGAAGAAAATGCATGGTATCAGGAATTGGTGAAACCGGAAATTCAACCGCCGGGCTGGGTATTTGGCGTGGTATGGCCGATTTTATATTTGCTGATTGGCCTCGCCTTCGCAATGATTTTGCACGCGCGCGGCGCAAAGGGCCGGGGGCTTGCCATCGGGTTATTTTTGGCTCAGCTATTGCTCAACTTTGCATGGTCACCGCTATTTTTCGGACAGCATCAGGTGACGACCGCATTTTACCTCATCCTCGCGATATTATTCATTGCAATAGCGGCTACCTTTGCCTTTGGCCGCATTCGCAAGGCGGCGGCGTGGTTGATGGTGCCCTATTTGGCCTGGCTTAGCTTCGCTTCTATTCTCAATTTTCAGATAGATAGGTTGAATCCTGATGCAGAGGGTCTTTACGTTCCAGCAGCGAGCGCCCAAATAGGATAAGACACAGCCATTACGGCAAGACGGAGTTTGAATATGCAAAGCGAAAATAAGATTTTTGACGACATCGCCAAAATGCTGAACGGTGTGGCGGGCACGGTTGCAGGCATGGGCCGCGAGGCGCAGGAAAATATGCGGGAACGGGCCAAGGAATGGACTGGCGGACTCGATCTGGTGACGCGCGAGGAATTTGAAGCGGTGAAGCAAATGGCCGCCAATGCGCGCGCAGAGGCAGAGGCGCTGGCCAAGCGTGTTGAGCAGTTGGAGGCGGGGATGAAGCCTGCCAAAGCTGCCGCAAAGCCTGCCGCCAAAGCAGCGACGCGCAAAGCCGCAGCAAAGCCCGCACCGCGCAAACCAAAAGCATAGGGAGGCCGGGCGGTTAACCCTGCCCACAATAGTTTTCCACAATGCACCCACAGACTTGTGCGTGGCGGCCCATCATCGCGCTTGCGCTGATTCTGCGTGCAAGGCAATAGACGGCTATGCTCATCCGGTTTCGCCCCTATGCCTGATCCCGACGAAGATTTCGCCAGCTTTGACCGCGACGAATCGGCACCGATGGATATGTTTGCCGCCTTGTTCGAGGCACGCGGCTGGTCGCATGAAGCCAATGGCGACGAAGAGGTTAGTGCAGAATATAAGGGAAGCTGGGCCAGCTATCAGATAAGAGCGATTTGGCGCGGGGAGGATAATAGCCTTCAGGTCATCATCCTGCCCGATGTGACCGTCCCGAGTGATAAGAGAAACGATATTTATCGCGCGCTTGGCCTGATCAACGAACAATTGTGGATGGGGCATTTCGATATATGGTCGAATAATGGCATTTTATTATTCCGTCATGGATCGTTATTGCCCCCAAATGGCATGCTCGGGATCGATCAGGCGCAAACCATCATCGATGTTGCGATCGACGAATGTGAGCGCTTCTATCCGGTGTTTCAGTTCATCATCTGGGGCGACAAAAGCCCGGAAGACGCGATTGCCAGTGCGTTAGTGGAAACCCATGGCGAGGCTTAGGTAGGACCACTTTTCGTTTTGATCAAATAATGCATTTGCGCGCGGCTAATCGGTTTTTTGGGATCATCCTGCCACGCGGTTGCCTCTACATTGGCCATGGTTCGGCCCATGCGAACGACATGGCCCACGGCATAGGTTGTTTTGGTTAAACCGCCGCGCATAAAATCAACCGTCACGTTAACTTGCTTTATCGGCGCGTCGCTGCCTCTGCTGATCAACGCTTTATGAATGGCGGCCACAGCGGCCATTTCCAATAGGCCCGATATCGCCCCGCCATGAAGGAAGCCGGGCCTGCCCTGCACTTTATCGTCAAACGGCATTTCGATGACGGGCGCTTCGCCGCTATTGTCCGATATGATCATACCCAATGCCCGGGCGTAAGGCGGCAATTGCGCGGTTTCATTTTCCTCTGTCATTATTGCCAACCACCCACACGGATGAAAGTGCCGCTGGCATGGGCGAGCGGATCGTCAATGTCGCCATTATGGGCAATGCCCCGGACGAAACCAATATTGCGGCTGATATGATAGCATATGCCCCGGCCATAGACACGCTCTCCCGCCGGAGAAGGGCGCAGATAATCAAGTCGAAGATCCATCGTAACTTGCGGGATAAATTCCCCGCGTTTTTGCCAGATCGACATGCTCGTCGCATTATCCAGCAGGCTGATCACCACGGCCGACGCGATAACACCGGTTTGCGGGTCACCGACCAAATCAGCGCGCCAATCAATCATCAATTCAACCCAGTCATCACCATGCGCGGAATATTCCATATTCAAAAATCCGCCATGACCAATTTTGCCCATGAAATTATTGACGATTTCGGGATTAAAACGGGTTCCGGTGGGAATGGCCGAACTGGTGCTTGCATTGGTCATAAACTATTCCCTATCCAAGATGCCGGTCCATGCAAGGAAATTCAATTTATGGAATCTACATCCTCATTGCTACAATCGGCTTTAACGCCTGCATTTCTGCTGGTTGCTCTGGGCAGCATGCTGGGGCTATTTACCGGACGCCTATCCCGCGTGGTCGACAGGTCGCGCGATTTGCAGGCCATTTATTCCGAAACCAAAGGACAGGAGCATGACCGCGTCGTTGCAGAGCTGCGTGATTTGGAAAAACGCATCCATATCGTCAACCGGGCGATTGCTTGCGGCGTGCTGAGTGCGATCACGGTCAGCATTTTGATCGGCATATTATTCGTTATCGAATTTACCGGCTTACAATTGGGCCGCTATGCCGTGGGTGCGTTTTTGATTGCCATCGGGCTTTTGGCCTCGGCGCTGATATTATTCATGGCCGAGGTGCGCTTTGCTATCCGCAATGTCAGGATCAGTGAGGAATATCTCGAGCTGCCCCGCCGCCAAAAACGCGACTAGGGTCAGAACCTATTCAACCGGTTTCGGCGGTTCAATGCTGGCGGCATAAGTGGGTGTCACCCGGGCGTTGGATATTTGTTCATAGGCATAGCCGACCTTCAACACGGCATGGTCATGCCAGCGCGCGCCGGTAAAGCTGATCCCCACCGGTAAGCCGCCCACGGCGCCCATCGGAACGGTCAGATGCGGCGCGCCTGCTATCGCTGCCAAGCTGCTGGCGCTGGGGCCTGTAAAGTCGTCACCTTTGCCGAGGGCCGATAACCATGCAGGGCCATTTGTGGGCTGCACCAGAAAATCGACTTTATGCGTTACGAGCAACCGGTTGATATGATCATTCACGCGCTGCGTCAGGCTATCGGCCAGCTGCTGCAACTCTTCTTTTGACAAAGTCGTTGCCTCGCCGCGCTCAAATCCGCTTTGGTCAAAATATTGCAATTCGGTATCTGGATTGGCGGCGTTAAATGCGATCAGATCGGCGAGGTTTTTGTGCGGGACCAGACCGGCGGGGAGGCTTTGCAAATAGGCGGCCATGTCATATTTCAATTCACCAAACAGCAATATGCCTTCATCGCGGCCAACATTGCTGTCCAGGCCTATGCCGCTATCGGCTATTTCCACAATTACCGCGCCCGCCGCCTTCATTTGCGCCACGGCTTGGTCAAACAATTCGGCCACCCCGGCATTGTCGCCCACTTCATCGCGCAAAATGCCGATACGGGCATTCTTCAAATCGCCGCCTCGCAGGCCATTTGCATAATCCCCGCGCCACGTGTCGGCGTCTTTCGTTGCGGAATCAGCTGGGTCGGTGCCAGCCATCGCGGTCAACAGGATCGCGGCGTCCAACACGGTTTTCGTCATCGGTCCAGCGGTATCCTGTGTATGGCTGATCGGGACGATATGAGTGCGGGACACCAGCCCTACAGTGGGTTTGAAGCCGACGATGCCGTTGACCGAGGACGGGCATACGATGGAGCCATTGGTTTCGGTGCCGATGGTCGCAGCGGCAAGCCCCGCGGCCATAGCTGCCCCGCTTCCCGCCGATGAACCGCATGTATTGCGGTCCAGCGCATGAGGGTTTTTGGTCAAGCCGCCGATGGCGCTCCATCCGCTGGTACTATCGTCGGAGCGGATATTGGCCCATTCGGACAGATTGGTTTTGCCCAATATCACCGCGCCCGCTTCGCGCAGGCGGGCGACCATCGGGGCATCGCGCTGGGTTATGTTACCTTTCAGCGCCAATGAACCGGCGGTTGTCGGCAAGTCACCCTTGGCCTCGATATTGTCCTTTAATAAAATAGGCAGACCGTGCAGCGGTCCGCGATATTTACCGGCTTTTATTTCTGCATCCATCGCCCGCGCTTGATCCAGTGCGTCGGGAAAGGTCGCGATAACGGCGTTTAATGTCGGTCCAGCATCGTCAATTTCGGCAATTCTTTTCAAATAGGCCGCCACGATCGCTTCGCTGTTCAACAGGCCGTCATCAATCCCGTCGGCCAGTTCAAACAGGCTGAGATTTTCGATCGGGCCATATTTCTCGATTGCGGCGCTGGCGTCCTGCGTGGAGGGCGGCGGCGCGACTGACGCTGCTGCGGGACTGGCGGTTATCAACAATGCGGCGAATGCGAATGTCCGAAATGTCATGCCTCTGCTTCCTTTCCTTGCTCGACCGAACGGTCATGCGCGGCGCGCAACGTGTTTTCCATTAAGCGTAATATCGCCTTATCTTCATCCATCACCGCAAGGCCAGCTGCCGTGGAACCGCCTTTTGACGCGACACGCGAGGCCAGCTCTGCAGGGGGAAAGGGGCTTTGCGCGGCCAGCAGCGCGGCACCCTCCGTCATTTCGCGGGCCAGCCTCTCGGCCTGCTCTGCTTCAATGCCCAGTTTCGTTCCCGCTGCCGCAAGTGCGTCAATGAAGCGGTATAGATAGGCGGGGGCACATCCGGCGATGGCGGTGAAGGCGTGCATATCTTCCTCCGCCGGCATCCAATAAGGCGTGCCCAATGCGCAAAGCCATTTCTCGGCATCAGCTTTGTCCGCCTCGCTCAACCCTTTTGCAAAAAGCCCCAACGGCGATTTGCCCAGCGCAACCGCCAGATTGGGCATAACCCGCAATATCCGCGCACCGGGAAAATGCCGAGCCAAGCTATCGGTGCTGACCCCGCCCATGATGGAAATAACAAGCGCACCGGGATTAAGCAGCGCGGCAATCTCCTGCGCCATTTCGGCGAGCATATAGGGTTTGATACCAATCATCAGCTGGTCATATTTCTGTCCCGGCTGATCGGCGGTGGTGAAGTGCCGCGCGTCTGCGGGTATGTTGCGGTCGGTTGGTTTGACAATATGAAAATGCGCGCCCGGCACGCCCGCCGCCATCCATCCTGTGACCATGGCCCCGGCCATATTGCCGCATCCAAATAACAACATCGGGGCAGGAAAGGCGGCGGCGCTATCAGTCATAATCACGTCTCAGATTTTTAGGGTCAGGAAAAGGCTCAATCCGTTTGGCAGCTTTGCTGGCGGCGCTCCGGCTTGGCGCACTGCATCGGCGCGGGCGCGTTGTAATATCCCGGGGGCGACACCGGCCTCATAAAAAATATAGTCGGCTTCACCCAATAAGCGGGCGGTGCGCAGCGTCAAGTCATCGGGATCATTCGATAGGAGCGTTATCTGGGCCAAGCCATTTTGCGCTGGGCTATCGTCACGGTCCAACCAAGTGGCGACCGCTGCCTCATCTTGCTCAGCAAAAGGATCAAGCGCGCCGCCGGGCTGAAAAGCCTGATCCAGCGCACGCCTGCGTTCGGGTGCACCGGGCCAGCGGCGTTTGATGGCATCGCGTGCCGATTGGATATTGTCGGCCAAGCGTCCCAATCGCGAGGGCAATAAAGCCTCCAATTTTTGCCGGATCGCTTTGGCCATACCCGCCGATGCGCCGCCCGTTCCGACCGCGATCAGAACCGGTGTGCGATCAATAATGGCAGGTGTCGTAAAATCGCATAGATCGGGTTTGTCGACCACATTGACGATCATGCCTTTGGCGCGCAGCCGCTGTGCAGCCTGAACGGCCTGCTCGTCATCGTCGATCGCGACAAAGGCAATTTTGGCGCAGCGGCATATGGCATTGGGGCAATCATCCACGCATATGCCGCCCGCCCGCTCAATCAGCCGCCTTTTTGCATCTGCGGCATCCCCGGTTCCGGCCAGCACGACATTTTTGCCGCGCAGATTGACGAAGAGGGGGAGCTGGTCCATCTGGGTCAGTCCAGCCAATCCGGCACATGCTCTGCCGCCAATATGGTTGCAGGCTTAATCCGTTCCGCCACAACCGCAAACCGGTCGCCATCGACCAGAACCTCGGGCACGAGGCCGCGGCTATTATAGGTGCTTGCCATCGTCGCGCCATAGGCACCCGCCGTGCGGAAAATGGCAAGGTCGCCAGCCACAAATTCGTCGGTTTCGCGGTGCATGGCAAATGTGTCTCCTGTTTCGCAGACAGGGCCGACAATATGTGCGGTCATCCGCTGACCATTGGGTTCAACCGCAACAAATTCATGATAGGCATCATACATGGCTGGACGCGCCAGATCATTCATGGCGGCGTCGACAACCACAAAAGGAACGTTGCCGCCGCCCGGTTTGACGCGGATCACCTGAGTGACCAATATTCCCGCATTACCGGCAATCACTCGTCCCGGTTCGAACATCAAGCGGACGCCCCAATCCCGCGTCACCCTCGCGACCATATCGCCATAATCGGCGGGGCTGGGCGGATTGTCATCGCCGCTGTAAGTGACGCCCAATCCGCCGCCCAAATCGACATGGGTGAGCGCTGCGCCGCTGCTACGAATATCGGCAATCAGGGTGCCGACCTTAACAAAGGCCGCCTCGAGCGGGGCAAGGCTGGTCAGCTGGCTGCCGATATGTAGCGCAATGCCGCGCACATTGAGGCCGGGCAGGGCCGCGAGCCGGACATAAATGCCCTTGGCCTTGTCAAAAGCCACGCCAAATTTATTCTCTGCTTTACCGGTTGAAATTTTGGCATGGGTGCCTGCATCCACATCGGGATTGATGCGCAGCGCAATATGGGCGGTTTTTCCCACCCGCTTGGCAACGGTGGATAGCTCGATACCTTCTTCTTCCGATTCCACATTAAACTGGCCTATCCCCTGTTCCAGCGCATGGGCCATTTCCTGCATGGTTTTGCCCACGCCGGAAAAAACAATATCCTCCGCTTTCATGCCCGCAGCCAAAGCACGGTCAAGCTCTCCTGCTGAGACCACATCGGCGCCGTAACCCTCACGCGCCAAAATACGCAGCACGGCGAGGTTCGGATTGGCTTTTATCGCGAAAGCAATATGCGGATTGTCGAGTTTAGACAGCGCGTCCTTAAACACCCGTGCGTGCCGGACAAAGGTTGCGCGCGAATAGACATAGACGGGCGTTTCCACCGCTTCGGCTATTTTGGGCAAGGGCACATCTTCGGCGTGGAGCACGCCATTTTTCAATTCAAAATGATCCATCGGGTTCGCTTACTGATTATGGGGTTTTGTATTTGGGTTCATCTTCAGAGCCGGGCTGCGCAACTGTTTCTTTGGGTTCCGCTGTATCACCTGCGCTCGGCCCGTCTACTTCCGGTTCGCTGCCGGGCGGTAAATCAAACGGATCATCTTCGCGCCGTTGCGACCGGCTGAGTATTTCTGCGCTGCGGCCTGGCCGCGCCTGCGGTGACGGGGTCAAAAGCTCATCGGGCGTTTCAGCCTTTTCTTGGCCATAGGCTACGGGTAGCGATTTCGAACCGGGCTGCGGTTCCAATTCGCCATATTTTCCGCAACCGGCAAGAACCAATAAAGCAGCAAAAGCGCACAGCCGGGGCGTTAGGGGTAAGGCGAGTTTCATAACCGATTCGTCTGTTTTATGAGCATGATTTGCTGCCTTACCTGTTCCGGCGCGGTTCCGCCATAGCTGGTACGACTGGCCACCGATCCCTCAACACTCAGGTCCGGCAAATCATAACCTGCCACCCTTTCGTCGATTGCGATTATATCCTTTGCGGTTAAATCGGCAAGCCCGCAACTGCGTTCTTCACACAGCTTGACCGCTGCGCCCGTGATATGATGCGCCTCGCGAAATGGAATACCGGCCTCCCGAACCAACCAATCGGCAAGGTCGGTGGCGGTCGAAAAACCGCTATCGGCCGCCGCGCGCATTTTTTCTGGATTGAATGTCATGCTTTCCACCATGCCGGTCATCGCGGTCAGGCACAGGCCTAGTAGGTCATGCGCCTCAAACACCGGCGGCTTGTCATTTTGCATATCTTTGGAATAGGCCAGCGGCAGGCCCTTCATCATCATCATCAACGCATTCAGACATCCGGTAATGCGCCCTGCATGACCGCGCACCAGCTCGGCCGCATCAGGGTTGCGTTTTTGCGGCATGATGGAGCTGCCCGTGGACCAGGCATCGGACAGTTTAACAAATCCAAACGGCTGCGATGCCCAGATGATAATTTCTTCGGCCAACCGCGATAGATGCAGCGCGATTTGCGATGCCGCCATCAAATAATCCAGCGCGAAATCGCGGTCCGAAACGCTGTCCATTGAATTGGAGGTAGGCCGGTCAAAACCCAGTGCCTTTGCCGTCATGTCGCGGTCATTGGCAAAACCCGTGCCCGCCAGAGCCGCGCTGCCCAGCGGGCATTCATCATTGCGCTGATTACACTGGTGCAGACGGCTGACATCGCGGCTGAACATTTCGTAATAGGCGAGCAGGTGATGGCCCAGACTAATCGGCTGTGCGACCTGCAAATGCGTGAAGCCGGGCAATATCGTGTCAGTATGTTCTTCGGCGCGGGCGATCAAGGCCTGTTGCAATTCTGATACAGCTCCCAAAACCTCGGTTACGGCATCGCGCGTCCACAGGCGAAAAGCGGTTGCAACCTGATCATTGCGCGAACGAGCCGTATGCAGACGGCCCGCAACGGGACCGATAATTTCGGTCAGCCGCGCTTCGATCGTCATATGAATATCTTCAAGCGCCAGGTTAACAGGCACGCCTTCGGCTGCATATTCCGCCTCAATCTGTTTCAATCCGGCGGTGATCCTATCGGCGTCGGGCCGATCAATGATGCCAGTTTTGCCGAGCATTTCGGCATGGGCGATTGACCCGCGAATATCCTGCCGCCAAAGCCGCTTGTCGAATGGGATAGAGGCATTTATCTCTGCCATAACGGCGGCGGGGCCTTCGGCAAAACGTCCGCCCCACATCTGGTTGCCCTTTTTGGCATTGGAATCTGATATGCGACTGTTAATGATATTACTCCTTGCGCTACCGGCGGTCATGCTTGCCGGTTGCGATAAAAGGTCTGAGCCGCAAGGGCAAGAAAAGACGGCAGCCAGCAATAGCGCAGCGTCCGGCGACGCAAAAGCCGATATTACATTGGAAAGCGCGAGCGGCATGACCGCCGTGCTGAGCTATGCCCATCACGGAAGCGCCGCGCCGAGCGGCAGTTTCACTGGCGCAGACGGGCGGGACGTGACCCTGTCCGACTTTGCCGGCCGGCCATTGCTGGTCAATATCTGGGCGACATGGTGCGCGCCGTGCAAAGCCGAAATGCCAACGATCGACGCGCTGGCGGAAATAGAGGCGGGCAATATGTCCGTTATCGCAGTGAGCCAGGATTTAGAGGGCAGGGCCCCGGTGCGCGCATTTTTTGAACAAAGCGGCATCAAAAATCTGGAACCCTATACGGACACAGACAACATGCTGCTGTCCCATTATCAGGGCATATCCCTGCCCACGACGATATTATACGACAGCGGTGGCAAAGAGGTTTGGCGGGTACAGGGCGGTCTTGAATGGAATGATGAAGAGGTCGCAGCTTTGTTGCGCGAGGCGGATTAGGCATATTTCGGAAGTCGTCCGCGTTTTGAAGATTGGTTGCCGCTGACGGTCGCACGGCTTTAACGGTGGTGACGAGCGGCGCTACGCCGGGCACCACACAGCTAAGCGGTGATGGGGGGAGTTGCAGACGACCGAGCAGAGCGAGGACAATATGGAACCAGCGCGACAGACATTAAGGCCGAATTTATCTGGATGCGTATGCAGGTGAATATGAGCCAAATGTGATCAATTTAACAGGGTAAGCGTTTCTGCAACAAATTATAAATTCGGCTTTCGTTCACCCTCACCCCAGCGCCTCATCCAGCAGCCTTGCCAGCCTTAATCCGGCGCGTTGGATTTGGAGGCGGAGCGCGTCGCGGCTGGATTCCATGTCGGCTTCATCGATGGTGACGGGAGCCGCAGGCGGGCTTTGGTCGCCTTCGCATGGGTCGCGGTCAAGCGCGCGGGCATAGGCGTCATCGCGGCTGATCGCCCATGCCTCGCGGCTCCAATCTTCTGCTGTGCCGCCCGCCATTGCGGCGCGTTCGTCGGCGTTGTAACGGCGGATGATTGCGGGGGCGGCGCTGATCGGGCGTTCAGCCAGATGGCTGTCCCATATCCAATGCAGGTTGGCCCCGGGGATGATGCCATAATTGGCCTTCACATCATTGCCGCCCCGGTCGGCCCGGTCGCCCGCATGCAGCGGTTGGTGCAGGTCGCCGGTAAAATGGACAAGGAAAGCCAGCGCCTCCAGCCGGACATGATCGGGCAAGCTGCGGTCTTTTAACAACGCGAAATTGCGGTCAATCTGGGCCGATACGCAATTGCCATCGCGGCAGGGGGACAGGTCAAAGGCTTTGCAGATATTCACATTTTGATAATGCCAAGGCGCGGTATAGCCCCACCGGACGCGGTCGCGCCGCACGCAATCGGGCCACACGCTGGCATCGCGGATATTGCCGAGCGCGCAGGCGGGCGTGCCGAGCAGGCGCTGGGCACGGAATAAACGCTGCATCTCCGTCCGCGCTTTGGGGGAGGCGTTGATGCTGGCAATATCAGCGATGGTTTCATGCCCATATTCACCCCATGCGAGCGCGGGCGCGGGATTAACGGCGATCAGCGCGAGGAGCAGCGGCAGGATGCGGATGGACATGCGGTTCATCCTCATCGCCGTAAATGGCGACCTGGACGCTGTGCAGTCATGGCTGCCAGCGCACTGCGCCTCCAGGTCCGTTACAACCATTGCAAGACGGGCGAGCAGCATAACGGCCCATTAAGGTGGAATGTTGCGGACATTTGGTTCGCTCCTGTCATATCTAAACTTTTATACACACTGCGATAGACCGAACCCGTAAGATTTGGGAAGGTTAATTTGGCGCAGGTATGATCGCCGCCGATGGCTTTGCAGGAACGCTGCGTTCCATCCCGATCACCAACCCCACCGCCGGAATCAGTTTACCCAATAGATAGGCCAACGCGCAGCAAATCGTGGTTACGGCAATGATGATTAGCCATTGGAGCAACGCCGGAATGCTGCTGCCGATAAAGACGCTGGCGAGTAGGACAATGACAGTTTGATGCAGGATATAAGCGGGAAATATAGCTCGAGACAAAGGCAAGCGCCAACGATGGTCGCGATTGAAAATACGATTTGCCAAACCCACCATGCCCAGCATGATAGACCATGCGATGATGCTATCACTCATATAAAATAATGCGGAAATCGCGGTGCTCCAATTTTTTGGGTCAGGCTGTATCATTTCAATGCTGATGGCGGTCAGATAGGCCGCGATGCCGAGCGCAAAGGCGGCAAGCATATTGGCCGCCACGACTTCCCAAAGCTGCGGTATCCGGGCCAGCATCACGCCGAGCATAAAGGGCAAGCAATAATGCAGATAGGATTGCCAATCATCGAAGAAATGATTTTCCTCCCCGTAGATGGACGCAAAACCGACACGGGCGATGGCAATGAATGCAGCAGGAAGAATCAGCAGCATATAGCGCCGGTTCAGCAGTGACGGCCAACGCGGCAACCGGAATAGCCGTACGTAAAGCAGAAACAGCAACGTGTAATAGAATAAATAACCAAGAAACCATAAATGCTGCCATTGCGGAAGGAACAGCCCGGTTGTGGAGGAAAAGCGGAAATAATCCTGCGTCCAAAACGTCACATAATCGCGGTGATATTCCCCGGCTAGCGTCAATGCCGTCCAGCTTTGTGGTGGCACTATTACCGCCACGCCAAACAGCAAGGGGATCAACAAACGGCGGCTCCGCACCCATGCGAAGGCCGCGATATCCCTTTGCCGCGACAACATGGCCTGCGTTGCATAACCTGACACGAGAAACAGAACTTCGAGTCGCCATGGACTGATCGCCTCGGTGACATAAGCGAGCCAAGGTGAGACCCGATCACTGCTGACTACCCATTGATGCGGGGCATAGGGCAACAGCGAATGATAACCGATCAATATCGCAAATGCGGCAATGCGCAGCCAATCAAGGCCATAATGGCGGGGCGGCGGCGTGCCCAGATTTTCGGCAATATGGCTCATGTCAGCTCGTCAAAAATTTGCGCAATGCTTGGCATGGAAAAGAGAAAATATCGTTAAAGCTTGCGTAAGTATGGGGACTTTGCCCAATGCCCTGCACGATTTATCCAAAAAAATTACATCGATTTTCCGCAAAAGCCGCAATTGCCCTTTGCCTCCCTTCGGATTATATCCCCCCTATGTCCGATCATAATCCCGGTTTGCGCCCTTGGCGCGACATCGCCCGCCGTAGCTCTCGCCAGATCATGGTGGGCAACGTCCCCGTCGGCGGCGACGCACCGATCAGCGTGCAAACCATGACCAATACGCTGACCAGCGATGTGAAGGCGACCGTGGATCAAATCCGCCGGTGTGAGGATGCGGGCGTCGATATCATCCGCGTGTCCTGCCCCGATGTGGAAAGCACCGCCGCGCTGAAACAGATTGTGCGCGCCGCCAATGTGCCGATCGTCGCGGATATCCATTTCCACTATAAACGCGGGATCGAAGCCGCCGAGGCGGGCGCGGCCTGCCTGCGTATCAACCCCGGCAATATCGGCAGCGCGGCGCGCGTCAAGGAAGTCGTCGATGCGGCCAAGGCCAATGGCTGCGCAATCCGTATTGGTGTGAACGCCGGTTCCCTTGAAAAAGACCTGCTCGAAAAATATGGCGAGCCCTGCCCAGAGGCGCTGATCGAAAGCGCGCTCGATCATATCAAGCTGCTGCAGGACCATGATTTCCATGAATATAAAGTCGCGGTGAAGGCGTCGGACGTGTTCCTCGCGGTCGCCGCCTATATGGGGCTTGCCGACGCGGTGGATTGTCCTTTGCATTTGGGCATTACCGAGGCGGGCGGCTTGATCGGCGGGACGGTCAAATCCTCTATCGGCATGGGCAATTTGCTGTGGGCGGGCATCGGCGACACTATTCGCGTCAGCCTGTCTGCCGAACCCGAGGAAGAAGTGCGCGTGGGCTATGAAATCCTGAAATCCTTGGGGCTACGCACCCGCGGTGTCCGTGTTGTGTCGTGTCCATCATGCGCGCGCCAGGGCTTTGACGTGATCCGCACCGTGCAAAAATTAGAAGACGCACTCAGCCATATCAAAACGCCGCTCTCGCTGTCCGTATTGGGCTGCGTCGTCAACGGCCCCGGCGAAGCGCGCGAAACCGACATTGGCATCACCGGCGGCGGCAATGGCAAGCATATGGTGTATCTGTCGGGCGTAACCGATCACCATGTCGAAGACGCCGATATGGTCGCGCACATCGTAAAATTGGTCGAGGCCAAAGCCGCGTCGATTGAAGCAGGCGAAAGTTTGAGCGCGGACGATAGCCACGGGGTGGCGGCTTGATGCTGACAGATGTAAAACGAGATCGCGTTTGGAGCTATTTAGATAGAGCGTGGGATTCTGAAAAACCCGCATTGTGCATGAAATGGGCGCGCAAACTTCTTCAAGAGGCGGGGGCCGTGACAACTGAGGCTGCGGAGTGAGGTCTATGTTATTGACGGTTGCTCTTGTTATTGGCGCGCTGATTGCGATTGCGATCATGGCAAACAAAAATCAGGCGAAGGGCCAAGACGCATCGCCCCACACGCCGCAGGCCATGTCTGATGGGCACAAGCCCCAACCTGACGCCGCACCGGATAGAGCAACTTGGCAGATGACGCTTCCCGATACGCCGCTGGGCCGCTCTTTGGCGGCCGCATTTGTTCGGTTTGCCGAAAGCCGGATTCGCATCGTAGATCAGTTGAATCCGCCAGCAAGCGACGATGAGATTGCGGAATTTGAAAAGGATTTAGGCTTAATCATGCCCGAAGAAATGCGGGCTTTATATAAAATAGCCAATGGTCAAAAATCACCCTTCCTAGTCACTTATGTTGATGGCGGTCCCAACAAAATCGAACTTCCGCTGACGCTTCCGGAAGGGCATTTTGTGGGCAATCTGTTTGGAAATTACGAATTCCTGACATTGGGTGACGCAAAAAAGGAATGGGATAATTGGCGGGTCATCATTGAACAAAGCAGCCAAGAAGAGCTCGATGATTTTGACGATCATGTATCGGCCGACACCAATGGCGGCGTTCGCAAACAATATGCCAACCTGAAATGGATTCCCATTGCAAAGGATGGCGGCGGGAATGCTTATGCCATTGACCTTGACCCAACCGATCAGGGGAATATCGGCCAGATCATTGTTATCGGCCCAGATGAAGATCATCGCCGTGTGTTGGCACCGACTTTGGCCGACTTATTCGCTCGGATCGGCGGCAAAGCAATTGAATTGGATGATGGCGATGATCAGAGATTTTATTTTGATATTGAAGAATAGGGAGAAAATTACATGATCCGCTGTGTCATTTTCCTTTTCCTATGGGCTTCGGTGCAGCCCGCCTTGCTGCTGGCTGCAGATACGCCAGACACCGCCTCAGACACCCCGAATGTAGGCAAGCCTGAGCCAGCGGATGAAGCAGGCGAAGGCGAATTTCCCGCCTTTCCCACCGACATTGTGATGGAACTGCGCAGCCGCGTTGGCGATGGTCCAGCCGAAGAAAGCTGCCGCTATGGTTTTCAGGGTAATGACGACGATTTGTTACCGATCAGCCTGCCTTTAACTTTCGTGCATATACCAACCTCGCAATATCGTTTGCTGCTCGACGTCCCGCCGGGTGCGCCGCAGCTATGTGTGGACTTATTCGACAATTTCGCCGCAAACAGCGGCTTTGCTGAAACGGGGCGCTACCCTGCTGCGCCGTCGAATAAGAAGCTCGACCCTGATATTTTGAGAGTAGACCCTGCGCTTCACCGGGATGACATGGCCGGTGAACCAGACGCCGCCGATCACGCCGAAGCCACCCCTTATGATGAGGGGCCATCGCGCGCCGAGGTGGACGCGAATGTCGATATCGCGCTGGCCCGCGCGAAAGCTTTTGGCAAACATAGCATCATCGTGCTGGGGGCCAATTGGTGCCATGACAGCCGGGCGCTCGCCGGATGGTTGGAAGCCGAGAGATTCAAGCCTGTCATGGCTCAAAATTTTGAGCTGGTTTATGTGGACGCCGGTATGCCGCAGATGAAGGGACAGGCGCGCAATCAGCATTTGATCACGCGTTTTGGCGGCAAAAAACAAAAAGGTACGCCCTATCTCATGCTGATTTCACCGGAGGGCACATTGCTGAACCGCAAGGATGCAGGCAGCTGGCGCAACGCCGCCAGCCGTAGTGCCGATGAGATATATAGCTATTTAACGGGATATGCCGGGCGGTAGCACCTGCGCGTTAAAAATAAATATCCACATAATCGGTCAACCCATCGCACCATTCAAAGCTGCGCAGCCGCCAATATTTGCGGTTCTGGGTGATGCCGAATGTCATTGGCCCTTCCAGCTTGCAATTGCGGCCGGCATCGGGCGTGTCGGTGATGGTCAGCGTGCCGTTGAGGATGAAATTGTCGGTGTCGATCCGCGCGACGTCACCTTCCAGCCGGACGACGCCATCGCCGTCCTGTTGCCGTTGTTCGCCTTGTAAATGCATGACGTCGCCGCGCTGCGTCACCTCCAACTCGCCGCGATAGTCCCAGCTAATCCATTGCAAAGTTATCCCTTGGTTGCCGCGCAGTTTTTCGGCGGCCTCTGCATCAACGATTACGGTGCTCGCTACGGCCGTGGATGCCGGACCCCGCACCGCCTTCGATCCTGCCGCGTTTGGACGCTCCTGCGTACAGCTGGAAAATAATGGAGCGGTTATGGCCAACGCGCCTATGAGGATAAGTTTACGTCCAGTCATCGATATTCCCCTTCAAAATCGAATATAAATTGCGATCACATTTACTGCGGATTAAAATTTTGGCCCTAATCTATAGCGATGAAATTGCCGCAACTCATCTTTTTTGTGCTGATTATTTTTGGTGTGGCTTATTGCGCGGTGCCTGCGCCAACGCCGGATGACCAGCCGTCATTCACGTTTGGATCGGGGGATAAAGGCGGCAAATCCGATAAAGTCGATTCGCGCTGGACGCGCAGCAAATATGCAGTAGCGCCTAGTCAGTCCGATGACCGGGCCGCCGGCGGCAATGAATTGGCGACAGGAGAAACTGTGGTTCTGCGTCAGCAGCGCGACGGCCATTATTATACCCGCGCGAATGTCGATGGCGGCGAGGTGCATTTCATGGTGGATACCGGCGCGACGGGCATTGCCCTGACCGGTGAAGATGCCCGCAATTTGGGGCTCAGCTGGAATGACAGCGAACTGCAACCTGTGGGCCGGGGCGCGGGCGGCGCACTATATGGAAAGCCTGTGACGCTCGGTTCGGTCAGCGTGGGCGGCTTTACCGTCAACAATGTGCAGGCGGTGATTTTGCCCAATGGTTTGGACGTATCGCTTCTCGGCCAAAGCTTTTTGTCGAGTGTGCCCAATGTGAATATCTCCAATGGGCAAATGACGCTGCAATAATGGCTGTCATGCGCCGCGCACGGCCGGCTTGACAGCGGCGCGGCAATCTGCGCGATGCTTTGCCCATGGCCGAATTGCATCCCCGTCCTATTATCCCGTTTCTGGTCGCGGCCGGCGGCATCGCCTGTTTTTCGTTGATGGACGTGGCGATGAAGTCGCTTTCGCTGGATATGGGCGCCTATAATGCGATGTATTGGCGCAGTGTTTTGGGGACGATGTTATCCGCGATCCTATTCGCCGCGACAGGGGGCCGCTTGCCTTCCACTGGCAATCTTAAAATCCATTTGCTGCGATCATTCCTCGTATCAATTTTTGCCATCTTGTTTTTCTGGGGCATAACGGTTTTGCCGCTGGCTGAAGCGATTGGTTTATCCTTTATAGCGCCCGTCATTGCGCTCTATTTTGCCGCAATCCTATTGGGCGAGACAATCGGCAAAGAAGCCTTGATCGCATCGGCATCGGGCATTGCCGGGATTATCATCATTGTCGCGGCGAAATTCAGCGGTAATTATGATCCATTGGCACTATGGGGCACAGCGGCGGTAATGGCGTCGGCGGTGCTATTTGCCGTCAACCTGATCATCGCGCGCAAACAGGCGCAGCGGTCCGGGCCGGTTGAAATCGTATTTTTTGCCAATTTATTTGTCGTCGCTTGGCTGTCATTGGCCGCGCCCTGGTTTTTGCAGCCTTTTGCGCTGCCCCATATCCCGCAATTATCGGGCGCGGCTTTGCTGTCGATCATATCGCTGCTGCTGCTCAGCTGGGCCTATGCACGGGCGGAGGCACAGGTGTTGATCCCCGTCGAATATACCGGATTTGCTTGGGCCGCGCTGTTTGGATGGTTATTCTTTTCCGAAAAAGTGACGCTCTCTACTATTGCCGGAACCGCGATGATCGTGACCGGCGCGGTCATTGCGGCGCGGGCCAAGCCGAAGCTGGTGGTTGCCACCGAACTGGGGTAAATTTTCCGCGATGCACCGCCGATAACGCGGCTGACTGAAGCATCTTGTTCAGCGCCCGCTTATCTTTTATATGCTATGCCAGTGGCTATGAAGAATGTTCAACTTGCCCGGCGCGGCATATTAAAAGCGTCCCTTGCCGCTGCTGGTTTGGCGGCGCTTCCGCCGCGCGTATTTGCTGCGCCGTCGGGCATCGCGCCGGAACATCGCTATCTGGTGGAAAAGGCAAAGGCCGAGCTGGCCCGTTTGAGCGGGCAGCTGTGGCGCACGGACAAGGTCGGCATGATTGATTTCAGCCTGCCCTCAGCGCAGCCGCGCCTGTTTATCCTCAATATGGAGGAGGGCAGCGTGAAATCCTACCTGGTCGCGCATGGCCGAGGATCGGATCCCGAACATGATGGCTTTCTGAAATATTTTTCCGCCGATGTGGGATCGCTGGCGACTTCCCGCGGGGCCTATCTGACCATGGACTGGTATCATGGCAAATATGGCGCATCGATGCGGCTGGGCGGATTAGACCCGGATAATGCAACCGCGCTGGACCGCGCCATCGTGGTGCATGAAGCCTGGTATTCGAACCCCGACATGATCGCCAAATGGGGCAAGCTAGGCCGCAGCGAAGGATGCTTCGCCGTATCCGAAGGATTGAACCAGGAAATGCTCTACCATCTGGGCGGCGGCCGCTTGATATTCGCGGACAAGCTATAGCCGCGACGGGGCGGGGCTTGCGGGCCCCGCGCTCCATTGCTTAAAGCTTACGCTCCTCGGTCACGACATTATCTTCCAATTTGATTTTTTCCGGCCGCTGCGGACGGGCGGCGGCGAGCGCGTCTAGCACGGGTTTATCGCGGGAATATATGTCCCGGAAATTGGTCATTTTTCCGTCCACATCGCTCGCCATCGTGAAATAGGTAATATACACGGGCAGCTCCCGTTTTACGGGGACCCGGGTATATTCCAGTGATTTGACAATTTGCTTCGACCGGTCCAGCGGCACATCGCCCTGCACCAGTGCGATGACCATGGCTAGCTCCATCGCATTTTCGGTGCGGATGCAGCCGTGGCTGAGCGCCCGGTCAGCATTGCGGAACAAATGACGCGACGGTGTGTCATGCAGGAAAATCGCATGACGGTTCGGCATATCGAGCTTCATATAACCCAGTGCATTGGTGGGTCCGGGTTTTTGAACGACGCTGACATATCCATTTGCGCCTTTGGTTGCCTCATATCCTTGCGACCGTGCCCAGGTAGGGTTGGCGAGGACGCGCGCGCCCAGCCCCTCGCCCTTGACGATGCTTTGCGGCACGGTCCAGGTCGGGTTAAAAATAACGCCCTGCACCATTTCGGCAAGCTGCGGCGTCGCGTTGCGGCCGGGTTTGCCCACAACGGTGCGGTAATTCACAATCTGCTGCTTATTGACGACATAGCGCACTTTATATTCGGGCACATTGGTATGCAGATAATCCTTGCCCAAATCGCGTTTGAGCCAGCGCCAACGGTCCATATTCGCCATGATAAGCCGCCGCTTGCTGATTTCGGCCTTCGGCGTTTTGGCCAACATATCACGCAGCGCAGCATAATCGGGATGCGCCGGTTCCAATGAACGCAGCGTCCCTGCGACATCGCCGCTTTCCTTTACCTTTGCGAGCAACATAGAGATGGGCGTCGTATCGGCATCGGGATCATTCACATACCATTCGACCCGGGCCTTCATCGGCGTGCGGCCATCGCGCAAATCTTCGGCGAGCCAAGTAAAGGCACGGACAAATTCCGCGTCCAGCGCCGCACCTTCTCCGGCGGCTATGGCAGCGGTCAGTTGTTCGGGGCGATAATCCGACGGTTTTAATCCTTCGCTGTCGATCGCTGCGATAAAGGCGAGTAGGTCCGTGGCATAATCGGCGCTCCATTTGGGCTCATATACAGGCTGCGGGATGATGAGCGGCACATCGGCCTCACCCGCCCTGTCCTGAACGGTTTCCGCCTGAGCAGGGTTGGCGCTTTCATCCTGTGCCAAAGCGGGAAGTGCGCAAAGACCGCAAATCGCCGCCGCAGCGGACATACCCAATTTCAAACCGGTTTTCGTCATATATGTCATATTACCCTGTTTCATAATCTTTGCACGCGCATAGCATGATCGCTGCTGCGGGTTAAGAATTTTGCGGTCAATCGCAATATAGACATGAACCGCCGCTTAAAACCCGCTGCTATGCGCGCAAATTTTTTCGGTTTTTTGACCATTCTTCGCGGCTTTGGCCCCAGGCATCGACCGGATGGTCCGCAAAGGGCGCAGGCAAGCGGGATGGGCCCAGATTGACTGAACCCAGCCGCCTTGCCAGTTTTTGCGAGGCGATGTTATCGGGCGCGATCGTATGGATCACATCGTCCCAGCGCAGCACGTCAAACACATAGTCCATCGATGCGACCGCGGCTTCATAAGCATAACCTTTGCCCATCTGCGCGCGCGCCACGCCCCAGCCGATCTCTTTGCCTGGCCAGTCTTCGGGCATCCAAGGGCCGGTGCGGCCGATCCACTCGCCGGTATCGCGCCGGATCATCGAAAACATGGCAAAGCCGCGTATCTGCCATGCGCCCGCCACGCTGCACAGACTGCGCCATGCTTCGGACCTTGTTTGCGGACCGCCTAAATGGTGCATCACTTTTTCATCGGCACAGAAAGCCGCCCATTCATCCATATCCTGTGCCGCCGGGGGCCGCAGGATCAACCGTTCGGTCATCAAAAATGGTCCGCTGCTCATCTGCTTATCCTCCCGATATCCGATTGATAGCAGCGCTATAGGCGGCGAAGGGGAAAATAGATAGGGTTGCGATAAATGCTCTTGCAAAGCAGGTGACTTATCCATATAATACACCTATGGCTAATATACTCGCATTCCTCTTTGGCGGTATCGCGCTGCTTTTCGCGGTTATCGCTTTCATTCCGTTTTTGGGTTGGATGAATTGGTTCCTGATCCCCATAGCCGGTATCGGCGCAATTGCCGGCGCGATTTCGTCGAGCAATAGCGGACGTAACTTCTGTTTCATCGTCATGGCAATATGCGCGGTGCGGCTCTGGTTAGGCAGCGGCTTGTTCTAATCCCGAACGCGGCTATAGCCGTGGACTATGGATGCATCCGAACACGATAAGCAACAACGCACCGGCGTCGCTCAGGCGGTGGGCGCTTATTGCATATGGGGCTTCATGCCCGTTTTCTTCAAATTATTCGAAGGCGTACCGGCGATGGAGGTGGTGTCACACCGCGTCATATGGTGCGTGCCGTTGCTGCTCGCCATCCTGTTCCTGCGCGGGCAGCTGCGCAATTTGCGCGCGGCTTTGTTGGATATCAAGGCGCTGCGGCTCTTGTTGCTCAGCGCGATACTGATCGCCGCCAATTGGCTGATTTACATATTTGCGGTGACCCATGACCATGTCGTGGCGGCAAGTCTTGGCTATTTTCTCAATCCGCTGCTCAATGTCCTTTTGGGCTATTTATTCCTGTCCGAACGGTTGGGGCGCGTGCAATTGGCGGCGGTTGCCATGGCCGCGCTGGGGGTTGCGATATTGGCAACTGGCGCGCTTGATACGTTATGGATCAGCATCGGCCTTGCGGTGAGTTTTGGCTTTTATGGCCTTGTGCGTAAAATTGCCCCGGTGGAATCGCTGCCGGGGCTAACGGTTGAAACATTGCTGCTTGCGCCGTTTGCGCTGGGCTATGCCGTTTGGATCGCGCAAACCGGACCGGGCACGGGTTGGGGCAGCAATGCGGGCATGACAGGCCTCCTGATTCTTTCCGCTGGTATCACTGCCATGCCATTATTGCTATTCGGCTCTGCGGCGCGCAAAATCGGTTATGGCACGATTGGTTTCATCCAATATATTGGCCCGTCTATTCAGTTTCTATTCGCGGTCCTAATCTATAAAGAGTCGCTAAACCTGTCTCAAATTGCTTGTTTCGCTCTGATCTGGAGCGCGCTCGCTCTGTTCAGCTGGGACGCATGGCAGCGTTACCGCTCCGGCGAAGCGGTGAAGAAGGCAGCGGCAAGGTCGCTTACCTAGGTTTTAATGAATCGAGGACACTAATTTCAACGTGTCGGCACAGGTGCATCGCCGCTATAATCATAAAAGCCGCGTTTTGTTTTGCGGCCCAGCCACCCTGCCTCAACATATTTTTGCATTAGCGGCGCGGGACGATATTTGGGATCGCCGGTGCTGCTATGCAGGACATTGGTGATTTCTAGGCAAGTGTCCAACCCGATGAAATCGGCGAGCGTCAACGGCCCCATCGGATGGTTCAAACCGAGCTGCACCGCCATATCAATATCGGTGATACTGGCCACGCCCTCGCCCAATGCAAAACAAGCCTCGTTCAGCATCGGCAGCAAGATACGGTTGACGATGAAGCCAGGTGCGTCATTGGCAAAAACCATCCGTTTACCCAGCGCCTCTCCATAATCGCTGACCGCCGCCACAGTGCTGTCCGATGTTGCGAGCCCCCGAATGACCTCAATCAAGCCCATGACCGGCACCGGGTTGAAAAAATGGACGCCGATAAACCGTTTCGGATCGGGCGACGCCTGCGCCAGCCGGGTGATCGGGATTGAGCTGGTGTTGGAAGCAAGCACCGCTTGATGACCCAGCACTTTACCCACTTCTTCAAAAATTTTGCGTTTAATCTCCTCGCGTTCGGTCGCCGCTTCGATGATCAGTCCGGCATCGGCCATGGGTTCATAGCTTGCCACTGCCTCTATCCTGTCCAATGCCGTCGCCGCTTCGCTCTCGCTAATCTTATCCTTATCGGCCAGTTTTTTCAGTGCGGCCGCAATCCCTGCTTTGCCTGCCTCTGCGCGCGGTAAATCGATGTCCGATAGATAGACATGATAGCCTGCCTGCGCGCTGACCTGCGCTATGCCTGCCCCCATTTGCCCCGCGCCGATAACTGCGACTGACCGCATTTTCATTCTCCTGAACGCCAAAATCAAACTTGCCTCTAGCGCAGCAGGAGCAAAAGGACTAGCCTGCAACCATGTTGAGAATGATTGGCCAGATCATTTTGGGAGCAAGCGCGTTCATGGCGCTGCCCGCTGTTGCATCGGTGGACCTTGGTCAAACCCGTTATTTCAAAAATTGGGCGGCGGGATGTGACAATGCCTTGTCCTGTCAGGCTGTGTCCTTGCTGCCGCCTGAAATCCCGGACGATAATCTGGCGATGATTATTAAGCGCGATGCCGGAATTGACGGTGACCTAACAATCAACATTTACGACTTTGATACGGAAAGCGACCGTTACCGCCTGTATATTGACGGCAAGCTAATTGATACTGGCGCGATTGCGCAGGATGACAGCATATCCATATCAGTCACTGGTAAGGACGCAATGAAGTTAGCCCGCGCGGTTGTGCGCGGACGGGAGGCGGTGCTGATGGACGGCAATGATGTCGTTTTGGGCAAAATCTCCCTTACCGGGTCTGCCGCGGCGCTGCGTTTTTTGGATAGCGCCCAAGGCCGGGTAGGCACCGCAGATGCGATCGCGGCCAAGGGCCGAAAGAGAGCAATTTTGGCAAAACCAGAGCTGCCCATTGTCGCTGCCCGCAAAATAACTCCTGATGATATTGTTCCGCCCGCCGCCGATCTGGTCGCATTGATCGAAAATAGCGAATGTAGGGATGAACGATATGGCGTGACCGAAGATTCCGCCTACAGCCTCGGTAGTTTTAACGGCGTGCCGCAGGCATTGGTCCTCGTCAGCTGCGGCAGCGGCGCTTATAATTTCGGCAGCGCTGCCTATATTGGCAACCGCAATACCAATGACAAATGGACGTTTAAACCTGCGCTATTTGATTATCGCAGCAACACAACAAGCGAAGGCGCAAAGATCGAAATATTGATCAATGCGGACTGGGATCCGGCCAAACAAAGCCTGACTAGTTATAATAAAGGACGCGGTTTTGGTGATTGCGGTCAAAGCGCTGATTATGTGTGGGACGGCGAAATGTTCCGCTTGATCCAAGCGCGCGTTATGGATGAATGCCGGGGATCATTGGACTGGATCACCGTCTGGCGGGCAAAAGTCGAATTTGGCGTTTGAAACACTAGCCATAGCGGCAATTTTGGCTTAGGCGCAGCGGCGGATTCACCCCTGTCGTTAACGATCGCCCGAAAGCCTTTATCATGTCTGACCACTCCAACCCTCTTCGCATTGCATTAGCCGGTCTTGGCACCGTTGGTGTGGGCGTTATCCAACTGATCGAGGCGAACCGGGAAATTATCACGCGCCGGGCAGGCAGAGCGATTGAGATTGTTGCCGTGACCGCCCGGGAACGGAGCAAGGATCGCGGCGTTGACCTAACGCCCTATCGCTGGATGGATGATATGACCGCAATGGCGGGAGCAGCCGATGTCGATGCCGTCGTTGAGCTGATCGGTGGTTCGGATGGTCCGGCGCTGACATTGGCGCGCGAATCGCTGGATAGCGGGAAATGCTTCGTCACCGCCAATAAGGCGATGATTGCTCATCATGGGATGGAGCTCGCTGCTCTAGCCGAAGCCAAAGGATTGGCGCTCAAATATGAAGCGGCGGTCGCGGGCGGCATACCAGTCATCAAAGGCCTGCGCGAAGGGGCGGCGGCCAACCGGATCGAACGCGTTTATGGTATTTTGAATGGCACCTGCAATTACATATTGTCGGCAATGGAAAAGGATGGCCGCGATTTTGCCGATGTTTTGAAAGACGCACAGGAAAAAGGCTTTGCCGAAGCAGACCCTGCCTTTGACATTGACGGGGTCGATGCGGCGCATAAGCTGGCGATATTGGCGGCAATATCCTTTGGCACACAGCTGGATTTTGATGCTGTGGAAATTGGCGGCATTCGCAAAATTATGGCGGCCGACATTGCTCAGGCCAAGGCGCTGGGCTATCGCATCCGCCTGCTGGGCCTTGCTGAAGTCGACGGCAGCAACGGCGATGCCAGCCTGTTTCAGCGCGTCCATCCTTATTTGGTCCGCACCAGCCACCCGCTCGCGCATGTGACGGGGCCGACCAACGCCGTCGTTGCAGAAGGCAATTTTTCCGGCCGCTTGCTGTTTCAGGGCGCGGGTGCGGGCGATAAGCCGACGGCATCATCGGTAGTCGCCGACCTGGTGGATATTGCGCGGGGCGAAACCGGCCCTGCCTTTGCGATGCCAGGCCATATGCTCGACAAGCTGCCCCCTGCCAAAAGCGGACACCGGATCGGCAAAACCTATTTGCGGATGCTGGTTGCCGACAAACCTGGCGTGCTAGCGGAAATTACTGCTGCTATGCGCGATGCAGGCCTGTCGATTGAAAGCTTGATCCAGCAAGAGGCAAGCGATGACGGAAGCGCGCTCATCGCAATGGTTACCCATGCCGGACAGGAAAAAGCCATTACCCATACATTAGCCGCTCTGTCCGGATCGGATTCAATGCTTGGCGAACCAATGGTGATGCATATTTTGGGTGAGTGAGACAGCATATACCGCCGGTCATTCGGGCGCCGCGCTGACCGCACTGTTCACTTGTTCCTGATCGGGCAATCCTTCGATAACCGCGGCAAAATCGGGCGGGTAGGGCGGGCTATAGCTGCCTTTAATCCAGTTTTCCGGCAATTTTGTGCAGCCAAGCCCGCTGCCGATTACGCCGCAATTGCGGTTGTCACGCGCCGCTGCCCGTTCGGTCGAAATCCCCTCTCCGCGCCGGATGCGGTCGGTATTGATCGGCGGCGGGCCGAAAATCTGCTGCCCTTCGGCCACTTCATCGGGACCGCATACGACGATGGTACCGCCATCATCTTCAGGGTCAACGATACAGCCATTGCGGTCAATTTTCACCAATTGCTTCTGGCGGGCAATCATCCCTGCTATTTCTCCATCCGAAAGCTGCTGCGCAATGGCGCTGGACGGAAGCGCGAGCCCGGCTATCGTCCATGACAACAATGTCATAGTGAAAACGCCCAAAACCAGCCTCGACATAGCGCACCACCTCCCCTATCGGTGCGCGCAGGAAGGCGTCGTCCCGATTGCCTGTGCCCCCGGCAAAATCGCATCTTCCCCAAGATGCTGTTTTTGCGCAGAAACAGATTAGGAAGCATCAATGACATCTGCAAGCCAAATATTGGACCGTGTACTTGTTTTGGAAATGGTCCGCGTGACGGAGGCTGCGGCCTTGTCCGCCGCAAAGCTGATCGGCAGAGGCGATGAAAAAGCCGCTGATGCCGCCGCTGTTGAGGCGATGCGCGGCGCGCTGAATGAGCTATATATGGACGGCACGGTTGTCATTGGTGAAGGTGAACGGGACGAAGCGCCGATGCTCTATATCGGGGAAAAGGTTGGCGCGGCGATTGGCAAAGGCCCGAAAATAGACATTGCACTCGACCCGCTCGAGGGCACGACGATTACTGCCAAAGCCGGTCCCAATGCCCTGGCCGTATTGGCCGTGGCAGAAGAAGGCAATCTGCTGAATGCGCCCGATGTTTATATGGAAAAAATTGCGGTCGGCCCGGGTTATAGCAAGGGCGTGATCTCGCTGGAAAAATCAGTCACCGAAAATGTTACCGCCGTTGCAAAGGAAAAGGGCGTAGCGCCGGGCGATTTGATTGTTTGCGTGCTTGACCGTCCTAGGCATGAGAAGATTATATCCGAACTGCGCCAAATTGGCTGCGGCATCATGCTGATCCCCGATGGTGATGTGGCGGGCGTCATTGCCACCAGCGATCCTGACACCACGGTTGATATGTATATGGGCACCGGCGGCGCGCCTGAAGGCGTTTTGGCCGCAGCGGCAATGCGCTGCGTCGGCGGCCAGTTTCAAGGCCGCTTGTTGTTCCGCAATGACGATGAACGGATGCGGGCAAAAAAATGGGGCGTCGAGGATCTGGACAAAATCTATGATCTTGAAGAACTGGCAAAGGGGGACTGCATTTTTGCCGCCACCGGCGTTACCCATGGTTCCTTGCTCGAAGGCGTCAAAACATTGCGCGACGGCCGCACCACAACCGAAAGCGTGGTGATGCGCGCCTCATCTGGCACCGTCCGCTGGGTTAAAAGCGAGCATCGGCCCAAAAGATAAGACATGAACAGCCTGCGCCTCTTTTGCATCGCCTGCGCCATGCTGATGCTGTCAGGGTGCATATCAGGTATTGATTATGGCAAAGTGCCGCATAGCATTTTGTCGGCTGGTCCAGCTTGCAATCCCGAAACAAATCAGCCGGAAGCGATTGCGGGAAAATCAATGTTTGCGGTTACTTCGCGCTTGCCCGACTGCACCAGTGCGCCGGTTAAACTAACCGGTTTTCGGGCGGATAAATTGCGCTACGCCCGTTATATGCCGATCCACAATCCCGCCGCAGAGTCCGCCAAAAATGGCCGTAACGTGCCTGTGTCTTTTCAGGCCGAAGCCGCATGGTGGGATGACCTCGCCGCCGCGACAAAAGCCAATGATGGACAGCTATTGCTCTATGTCCACGGTTTTCGGGAGACCTTCGATACCAGCGCACGCGACAGCATACAGATTATGCAAATGTGGAACGGGTCAGGCCCGGTTGTGCAATATAGCTGGCCATCCGAAGGCGAATTTTTGAGCTATGCCGTCGATGAAACCAACATGTATTGGGACGAACGCAATTTCCGAGGCTTTCTTTTAGAGCTGGCGGAAAAGCCATGGGTGAAGGATATTGTCATCATTTCGCATTCCCTGGGTGCACGGCTTGTCATCCCATCGATTGAATATGTCGACCGCAATGCAGAGACCAGAGAATCAAACAATATCTCCAACATTATCTTCGCCTCACCCGATACCGATCGGCAGGAATTTGAGCGCGATATTGGCCGGTCGATATTGTCGCATGACAAGGTGAAAGCCGGGCGGCGGATGACTTTATATATATCCGAAAATGACGGCGCACTGGGTCTTTCCCGAACGCTGCATGGCTATCCGCGCCTCGGCAGGCCCTATTGTTTTGATCCATTTGAGGCGGCAAGATTGAAAGCACAGGGCCTGCCCGAACGATGCTACCCAAAGGATTTCAGGCATTCGGGTGAAATGGCGCTATCCGGTCTGAATATTGTCGATACCAGCGACGTCAGCGTCGGGCGCAGCGGTCACAGCGACTATCTGCGCAGTGCCGCAGCATGCCGCGACTTTGCCTCGATATTGCAAGGCGGGCCGGGCGTGACAAAAAACCGGGAGCCGACCCATTTGCCCTATGTCTTCCGCTTGCGCCCCTATGCGAAGGGCGAAAAACCCGACCATGATGAGGCATGCAAGCGCCGTTAGAATATTCCCATCGCCAAACCAGCCGCCATCGCCCCGCCGGTTTTTTCGGCCTTCGCAAGTTCCACCGCATCAATCGTCTTTGGTGCCAATATCTGTTCGGGCGTTTGCGCATGGGTGCAGGTAATCTGGCTATCGGCCATTTGCTTGAGCCGCCATCCGGTCGCAATCCGTTCGGCTTGCCTCAGGGCGTTGCTGCCGTCTGAACCTGCACAGATGATGAGCGCATAGGGACGCCCCTCAATCCGCCCCAGACACGGGTAATAGAGCCGGTCAAAACAGGCCTTCATCACCCCGCTGATCGCCGCAAGATTTTCGGGAAAGGCAAATATATATCCGTCCGCCTCCAGCATAGCCTGCACGGTTACATCATCGGCATGGAGCAGCCGCGCCTTTACCGCCTGTTCCCCTGCTACCTGAGCACCATCATATGCCGCCTGCGCCAATGCCTTTGACCCGCCGGTCATGCTGTGCCAGATGATATTGATGATTTTCAAAGTTGCGCTCCGCATATTAAAATTACCCGATAGCATAGCGGTTCATCAGCGGATAAAGGAATAGGGATGATTATTGCCGCGCATATATCGATGCTGTCATTCCTCGCGGCGATAACGGCGCTGGAACCGCCGCTGTTTGACCTGCGCGATATCGAAAAAAATGAGCAAGCATCGAGCGCGGCGGCATTGGAGAAATTCCTATTTGAAAACAGGTTCAAAAATCCGGTGGGCAATTATGTCCGCGTTGACGAATGGGAGGAAGACCAACCGCTGACCAATGATGACGGCCTGTTGAAAATAGCCAGCAGCTTGGTCACCGCCGCGCGAGATGAAAATGACGCACGGGCGCTATCATCGATCATGGTCGCCTATCGCGACGGCGCGCATGAAGAAAAAATTGTGGAAGAACCCACTGGACCTAGGTTAGTTGTCGGCGGGGCGGCAGAAAATGACGGGCGCGCCGCGCGAAAATCGAACTCGCCATTTCCCCAGCCGCGCAGCGACGAAGATCTGGACGAAGATGCGAAGGTGAAAATCCCCGGCAGCGAGACAAATCCCCGGCTGGGTGCGCGCATTGTGTCGAACCTAGCCACATTTCGTAGTTGCAGCGGCGCGTTAATATCCTATCTCGACCATGCCAGTGCATCCGATCGCAAAACCGCCGCTTGGGCCCGCATGATCCGGCGCAGCATGGGCGTTGCCGCTTGGCCACCCGATGACAGCTGCATCCGCCGCAATCAGGATCAGGGGAAATCGGACAAATGAACGGGAACCTGAATTGAACAATATTGTTTGCGGCATTGAATCATCGATCACCGGACAGGCATGGCGTTGGCGCAGCGGCAATGTCGATGCGCGCGACCCCGGATTTGTGCCCGATGACCTCGTTACGCAGCTGCTATTGGCGCGCGGCGTTCCCCGTGATGATCTGGAACGCCACAAGGAACCGACCATCCGCGCCTTCATGCCCGACCCGTCCATTTTCCGCGATATGGATGATGCCGCCCGCCGACTTGCCGATGCCGTCGAACGGGGTGAGCAAATCACCGTATATGGCGATTATGACGTGGACGGTGCGACCAGCGCAGCGTTGTTGATCCGGCTACTGGCCATGCTGGGGCTGGCGGCGGGCTATTATATACCCGACCGTTTGATGGAGGGATATGGCCCGTCTGGCGAGGCGCTGGTGCGGATCGGCGAAGGTGGCAGCCGCCTGATCGTCACCGTCGATTGCGGGGCCATGGCTTATGAGGCATTGTCACAGGCGAAGGATGCGGGCCTGGAAGTTATCGTGGTGGACCATCATAAATGCGCGGCGATATTGCCCGATGCTTTTGCTCTGGTAAATCCCAACCGGCTGGATGAGGCGGACGAGGCCGCTGCGCATGGGCATTTGGCCGCTGTTGGTGTGGCTTTCTTGCTCGGCGCGGCCATTATTCGCGAATTGCGCCATCGCGGTTTTTTTGCCAGCCGCAGCGAACCCAAAATCATGGAATTGCTCGATCTGGTCGCGCTGGGCACTGTTGCCGATGTCGCTAAATTACAGGGGCTGAACCGCGCTTTTGTAGCGCAGGGATTAAAGATTATGGCGGGGCGCCGCAACATCGGTATGGCCGCCCTGATTGAAGCGAGCCGGCTCAATCGCGCGCCCATATGTTCCGATTTAGGCTTTGCCTTGGGGCCACGGATCAATGCCGGGGGCCGAGTGGGCAAATCTGATCTCGGGGTGCGGCTATTGACCACGCAGGATCCCGGCGAAGCCCGTGACATCGCCGCCGAACTCGACCGTTTGAACGAAGAACGCCGCGCAATTGAAGCAGATGTGCAGGAGGAAGCCGAAGCCCTATTGTCGTCGCAGCATAACCGCGCCGTGGCGCTACTGTCCGGCAAAGGCTGGCATCCCGGCGTGATTGGGATCGTTGCCGGACGGTTAAAAGAAAAAACCGGAAAGCCGAGCATCGTCATCGCGGTCGATACAGATGGTATCGGCAAAGGATCGGGCCGATCGATTGCTGGCGTGGATTTAGGCGCAGCGATTATCGCGGCCAAAGATGCCGGATTATTGGAGGCAGGCGGCGGCCATGCAATGGCGGCCGGCCTAACCGTGCGGGCTGATAAAATAGAAGCCCTGTCCGAATGGCTGAATGAACGGTTAGAAGGCGAGGTGGCCCGCGCATCGGGAGAAAAGTCGCTCTTGGTCGACGCGCTATTGTCGCCAGCCGGATTGAACCCGGGCTTTGTCGAGGCGATGGAGGCTGCTGGCCCCTATGGCATGGGCTGGCCGGGACCCCGTGTCGTCACCGGGCCGCTGCGCGTCGTTAAATGCGACATAGTGGGCAAGGACCATGTGCGCGCTATTGTCGCGGGTGATGATGGCCGGTCTTTCAAGGCAATGGCTTTCCGGCAAGGCGAGAGCGAGCTTGGCCAAATGCTACTCCATGGCGGCGGCGCGCGTAAATATTGGCTGGCGGGCCGTGCGAAGATCGATGATTGGGGCAATATCGCCAAGGCAGAATTACATATCGACGACGCTGCTTTTGCCGATTGATAGATAATCACAAAATAATCCGCCAAATGCTCTTGACCAAATGACAACGAATCCGTAAACGCGCGGCTTCATCAGGCGGTTATGCCCCGGATGGCCCCTTCGTCTAGCGGTTAGGACGCGGCCCTTTCACGGCTGAAACACGGGTTCGATTCCCGTAGGGGTCACCATTTGGACGTCTCGGAACGTCCCGCAAACTCTCCCCAACATACTGTATTTTATGCAGAATATCTGCTATGATCGTCTCGAAAAGTTCAGAGACATCTCGCCCAATTTCGGAACATTTATGGTACGATTGATGGACCTCTGGCTTACCTATGCCAATGGAGGTCCATCATGTCAGAAAGTGGTTATAGAAAAACTGGATTAACGGCAGCTTGGGTGAAACGCGCCAAGCCAAAGGACAAGCCTTACAAGATCAGCGACCGAGATGGGCTTTACCTTCTAATCAAGCCGAGCGGTGTCCGTTACTGGCGCATGAATTACCGCTTTAACAATCAACAGCGGACATTATCATTCGGCCGCTGGCCTGAACTTACGCTTGCGGAAGCACGCGAACGGCTCATCGATGCGCGGCGGCTTCTGGCCGACGGTATCGATCCAATGGAACAAGCCATGCTCGACAAGATCGCTGCCTCCGTTGCCGCAGCCAATACATTTCAAACCGTCGCCGAAGAATGGCTCGCCAAGCTGGCAGCGGAACAAAAGGCACCGGCAACGCTCAAGAAAAATCGCTGGTTGGTTTCCTTCGCCTTCCCCACGCTTGGCAAACGGCCCATCACGCAGATCACGCCGCACGAAATGCTGCTAGTGCTGCGCAAGATTGAAGCGCGCAAACATTATGAAACGGCAAAACGGGTGCGCAGTAGCTGCAGCCAAGTGTTTCGCTATGCCATCGCCACCGCAAGAGCCAACCGCGACATCTGCACCGACTTACGCGGCGCGCTTATAACGCCAAAGGTCACCCACCGCGCCGCGATCACAACACCGATGGAAGCGGGCGCATTGCTGCGGACTATTGACGGCTATGATGGCAATTATCTGACCAAAATTGCGCTGCAATTGCTGCCCCATATCTTCGTCCGCCCCGGCGAGCTTCGCAATGCCGAATGGCGCGAATTTGATTTGGATAAGGGATACGGCGGCCAGCGGGCCATGGATGCTATCGCCACATCTGGCGCAAAACCGGTCGTGCCGCGCCGAACCACAACTGCCTCATGGCGGAGCTTTGATGCCACAATCTACAAGGATCGCAATCTCATCAAGCGCGTCTTTAGCAAGATCAAACACTTCCGGTGCATCGCAACCCGATATGACAAACTTGCCAGAAACTATGCCGGCTTCCTGAATCTTGTTGCAACTATCAAATGGCTCAAATGAATTTCGACACTACCTAATGCCACGCAAATGGTGAAATCGCCGGCCGTTGATATCTTCCTTGTGCATTACAGTTGCGGATAATGTGATTTTGTCATAGGAGCGCAAAGCCCGGATACCTCGCAGAAATAGCACATCAGAAAGCCGGGATTATTAAGGGTCTGCTTGCGATGAAGTTGCGAGAATTTACACTGCCAAACAACAAGCTATTGGTATTTTTTCTGCTGATGTTGGCCGGCTTATTGCTGCGGCTCTGGCATGTTGGTGCAGGCTTGCCAGGCATGTATGATCCGGATGAACCCATGTTTATGTTGCGCGGGATTGAGCTGTTGACCGGACGGACGCTTAATCCGGGATGGTTCGGTCATCCTGGTTCAACCACAATATATTGTCTTGCCATAATCGAGGCGGTTTATGCAGCTGTCGGGATAGCGTCCGGGCAATATGCCGGCGTCGATGAATTTATACTGGCGGCCTATCGCGATCCGACCGGTCTTGTGCTCTCCGCCCGGCTTTTCATTGTGGCCTGCGCCATGATTTGCCTCTGGCTGACCTATGATGTTTCAGAAACACTATTCAGCGACCGTATTGCTGCTTTGGCGCTGTTATTTCTGGTGATCAACCCGTTACATATCCAGCAATCACAGATTATCCGAACCGATATTCAAGCAACCATATTCATGTTGCTTGCCGTAAAATTTGCGATTGCCATATATCGCAAAGGCACGTTTTGGTCCTATTTCTGGGCGGGAATATCGGTGGGATTTGCATGTGCAAGCAAATGGCCAGCCGCATTGGCAGGCATTGCACCGGCGCTTGCCATTATTATGCTTTACCGTGATAGCCCGCGCCTAATGCTGCGCGGCATGTTGATATTGGCGGCTGTATCTTTGGCAGGGCTTTTCATAGCCTCCCCTTATATTTTTATAGAATATCAAACCGTATTGCACGATGTTGCGGGTGAGGCGAGGTCCAATCACCCCGGTTCAACCGGAACAGGGTTTTGGGGCAATATATGGTGGTATCTTACAACCGTTCTATACGGCTGTGTTGGGATTGCCGGTCTGATTTTCGCATCTATTGGTATTGGCACGGCATTTTTCCGAAATAAGCTTGCAGCTGCTACTGTAGGAGCAGTTATAGCCATATTTCTGATCTTGATATCCTTGCAATCTTTGCGATGGGAGCGCTGGATAGTGCCGCTACTGCCATTTATTTCCATATTTATGGCTGTTGGTGTGTTTCAGATCATAAAGCTGGCCAAATTGAAGCTTCGCGGCTTGCCGCAGCGTAGTATTGGCGCATTGCTGGTTGCCGTTATCGCTATTCCAATGGTTTTTACAGTTTATCAGCAGGCGGCCGAACGCGGCAACGACACCAGGCTTTTGTCCTCGGCCTGGGTCATAGAAAATGTCCCTGCCAACAGCAGCGTTTTGATAGAATATTTTGCTTTTGATTTGGCAAATGAGCCATGGGAGCTAAAATTTCCGGCGGGTGATGCGGGCTGTGTTAACGCCATGGCTACGCTCAGCGGAGGTATGAATATTAAAGATACTGATAAGTGGAGGTCGGGCAGCGCGATTGTCGACATTGGCAGTGTGAAGCCTACCAAGCTGGACAGTTGCGTCAGTGATTATGCGATATTGACAAACTATGCGCGCTACCGCGACAATCAGGCACTATATCGTTCGGAATATCGAAACTATCGCGCATTGATTGAAAAAGGCGAAGTCGTGAAACATATTTTGCCCAAAAATGGTGTGCGCGGTGGGCCCGAAATTTTTATCGTAAAAACCGGGATCAGAAAGACCGAATTCTAGAACTTTCGAAAAGTTTGACAATCAACTTTGTGGCAGCAAAGCAAGGTCACATTCGGGGGATAGCCCTGTTTCTGGACATATAAGATTGGCAATGGCCAATTCCCAGCTTTGCTTGCTTGCAGCAGCAATGATGCCTGATTTGCCATCATGAAAATGATATTCGGAACCGTCCCAGCGTGTCACATATCCGCCTGCTTCCTGCAAAAACAGTGCGCCAGCGGCATGGTCCCAAGGCAAAGTCCGCTGGAAAAGCGCAGCATCGTCCCTTTCTAGGCAGATGCGCGGGTAATGTGCCGCTGCGCACCTTGGGATAGGGACAATTTCCGCCCAGTTTTCGCAATGGGCGGATACTGCCTTGCGTTGCCATTCGGGCATAAACTGGCTGGCAAGCGAAATTACAGGTTTTGGATTATCGGCGATGCGCACTTCAATGGATTGCTGATTAACAAATGCGCCCGCCCCGCGTTTTGCGCTGCATAGTCGGCGCGTGGCCGGGTCATAAATCCAGCCGGCCTCAACAACACCGTCCACCGCCAAAGCGATCATGACGCCAAAAGGCTTGTTTCCCGCGGCAAAATTCGCGGTTCCGTCAATGGGATCAACAATCCAGACTCGGCCTGAATCCAGCTTTTCCATCAACTCTGGAAATTCTGAAGCAGCTTCCTCACCCAGCACTCTGCCACTCGGATCTATTTTTGAGAGACCCTCGGCCAAAAAGATTTCAGCATCGCGGTCAACCACAGTTACAACTTCGCCGGGGCTTTTATGCAGTATATCCGACGCCCTCAGGCTCGTGAAGCCGGGCATTATAATAGTGTCCCCGACCGATGTCAGAAGCTCTCTGACAGCCGAGTCAGCTTTGCTCAATGCAAAGGGCTTCATATCTGGCCTCTTTTTTATGATACAGATGAAATAGGACCGTTGCTTTCAGGTTTAGGATTTTTTTGTTCTGGATTCAATCATCTCGATGCGCGTCAAATCTTCATTAGCGGCAGAGAGATAATATTCACGCTTTGCTTTCAACCACGCCAGTTCAAATGCAACTGCATTTTCAATACCCGCTTCTATATTATCTTTTTCCACGGCGGCACCGTCAAAAATGACCTTACGTGTTTCAAACCGGTCAAGCCGAACGCTGCGGAACTCCCGCAAGGCAGGAATGGATTCGATAGCTACACCGCCGCCAGTGACCAGTTCCAAATCAGCGTCACGGCACGCTTTGGCGACCTGAAGCACTGACCTGGTTATTTCTTCGTCATTAATCACGCCACGGCCAAGACCTTTTGATAATGTGAAATCGACGCGGCCAAACACTATGCCGTCAACATTACCCTTTGCAATGGCAACCATTTCGTCAAGGTTATCAAGGGTAGTCTGCGTTTCCAAATTGAACAGAAATTCAGTTTGCGCCGGATTTTCGCCATATACTTTTGTTTTGGCTTCGATAAATTTGGACAATGCATATGGTGTTTCCACCATCGGGGCGATGATATAGTCTACGCCGCAAACGCGTGATGTCAAAAGGTCGGATACAGCTTCACATCCGCCAATTTTCAAAGCTACCTTCAAACCGGCTTTATTGGCGAGCTCCAACAAACGGGAAAATTCATCTTTACGTGTTCCTTCAGCTTCAAATTCAGCTTTCAAGGCTACAACACCAAATTCATCCCGACCTTTTTTCAGGATGTCGAGCATTTTATTGTCACCGCGATACATAATATGGTTTCCTACTTATTATTATTCAAAAAAGGGAACAGGCTTCTCCAGTGTATTTCCCCGAACCTTATTTTCATGCCATGAAAGCATATGTTTCTAAAAATTTCGCATTAACCCTGCTTTAACACGAAAAAACGCAACTCGAAAAAATCATTTTGCATGAATCGTGGCGCGAATGCATAGTTTTCTACAATAGCATTTACAAGATAATTATCTAAGAACACGATGAAAAAATTGACCCGTTCCCGCGCATTATCTCGTCGTTCGCTTCTGGGCACTATTTCGCTGGCCTATTTACCTGGTGCTTTTGCTAGACCATCGCATAGCGCCTATGCAAAAGCAGAAGCAGAGGGGATAGTTGGGGGCGTTTTAAAGAACCTATATCATATCGTGGCCGACACTGTAATAACGGATGACCTGTTCTTGTTTCCCGGTGCCCAATTCCATATTGAACAAGGGGTAACGCTTACAATAAAGGGCGATTTTATGGCACCTTTATCACGTGTTTTTACAGGGGAGGGAAAGGCAGATTTGCTGCAATCCCCCTTGCGGTCTGCCAAACCAGAATGGTGGGGCGCTGTTGCCAATAATTTTTCCGTAGACTGCGGCCCAGCCATTGCAGCGTGCCTGAATGCTCATATCGCGATGGAGTTTGGACCAGGCGACTATTTTGTCCCCGATGGAATAATAATAGACCAGCACAATCGGCGGATATTTGGCACCGGACGGACCAAGGATTTCGGGAGTACTCGGCTGGTGAAAGCGGGGCCCGACGGACCGGTTGCTATCATCGGCACCAAAACAAATCCGGGATCAATTAATGACTATGTCAAAGGTGTTGAGATCAGCCGCATTGAGTTTTCCAGAACCAAAGCGGGAAGCGCGCCGCGATTGGGCCGTTCAACTGCGATTGGGTTGAAAATTTCATATGTGCTGGACTGCCGTTTTGAAAACCTGCGCTCCAACGAGCATAGTATAGGGTATGAGATTACAAATGCGGTCCGCACAATTGCCGAGGACTGCGTCGCTTTTCGGTCCATCACCAGCGGGACCGCCAAACAGGACATGTTTATCGGATTTGAAATACATGACAACGCATCGCTCTACCTTAAAGACTGCAATGTTAGTATGGGCGGCGACGGGCATTTTGAACCTTTAATTGGCGCCAGACTATCAGGTAACATAGCCGATAGTTTTCTTGTGCGCTTCGAAACCAGAGCGATGCGTACGGGTATTTTAATTGACGGAAAGTCTCTGGACAGATCTGATGTTGCGCATCAGATAAATGTCCATATTGACACACCTGTGCTCGACCAGTGTTTCGAATATGGGCTGCACTTATCAAAACTGTCCGCCAAAGCATCGCTTGATATTACAAATCCCTATGTCGCCGCAGCGCATGGGGACGGCACCGCGATACAGATTGCCGATTGCAGAGGGAGTCTGGATATTTCTGGCGGTCAAATTGCCGCTACCACTCCGCTTCGCCAAAGCGATACTCAATATGGCGCCAGCATTGTGCGTAGTTCCGGCGTCCGTATACGGGGTTTAAAAATCATGCAATTCCCTCATCCCTTTACAGTAAGCAACAGCAGTTTCGTTGATACAGAACTATCCATTATACAAATGGATAGAACGATTGAATTTTCTGCCAGTGCCAGTGCCATTGCCATTGCCGACAGTCAGGCCATAAATATGCGTCCCACCATACGCGGGAAGCCTGCTTCTTTTCAAAATGCCGTCTTAATCTCTGGTCAATCGGAGCGCATTAAAATAGATGCTACAGGCATCGACGGCAAAGCATTGTCAGATGAAAATATTGCGCGTTTTAATGGTTCTGTATTGCAACCCGATGCACATAATATGCTGATGATACCGTAAAGTCACACAATGTTGAGGAAACGCATGGTACAGGCAAGTGGATTGAAAATTATATTTGCCGCGGCTTTGTTTTCGTTGCTGCAAATGCCATTTGTGGCGCGCGCATCCGACAAAGGTTCTGACTGCGCCAACCTTACCTGTATCAGCTTGCCAAGCGCCAGAAATGCAAAAGAAGCGGCTGAGATCAATATATCCAACCAAGATTTTGTACCAAAAACAAATGCACCGTTGGTAGAACCGAAAGTTGCTTTGCCAAGCGGTAACAAGATTACACATACGCCGCGCTATGAATTGGGAAGATACGTGAGGCCGGTCGATATCATAAGAATATCCTCGGCATTTGGGATGCGCTATGATCCGGCCCTTGGCCACGCACGGTTGCATGCAGGGATTGATATTCCCGGAAGATACGCCTCTCCCATTTATGCCATAGAAGCGGGTTATGTCGAATATGCAGCTAGTGCGGGCACTTACGGGCTTCTCGTTCGCCTTCGCCATGATAGCAATATTGAAACCAGATATGCCCACCTTTCCAGAATTGCGGTGAGCAGAGGGACGTATGTAGAGTCTGGCCAGATTATCGGCTATATGGGATCAACCGGACGCTCGACAGGCAATCACCTTCATTTTGAAGTACGCCAAAACGGGGTGCCGCTGGAACCGACGCAGTTTCTAGCAAGCGGGGGACGCCAGCCCGCGTTCTCTGGCCTTCGTTCGGATGCTGCTGAGGTAAAGCCACATCAATCGGAATTTTCCCGCAAAGTTAGCGGGAAAATTCCGGACAATCAGGACGCATCGCTGCGCTAAACCCACTGACGATATTCTGCGGAGTTCTTGCGGGTACGATATGTATTTAACGTTTTCCGTCCAAAAACTTCTTAATGGTTTCGACCATATAGCCAATGTGATCTTCGGTAAGACCTGGGTAAACACCGACCCAGAAAGTCCGCTCCGTAACAATATCAGCATTGGTGAGATCGCCCACAACGCGGTAGTCACGGCCCTGGAAATAAGGCTGACGGATCAGGTTGCCGCCGAATAACAGGCGCGTACCAATACGGTTGGCATCCAGATATTGTGTCAGATCCTCTCGCGCAAATGACATGCCGCCGCGTATTGTGATGGGGTAACCGAACCATGAAGGTTCGCTATTTGGCGTGGCTTCGGGAAGAATAAACACGTCTTCCAAGGGTTTAAGCAATTGAGTTATCAAATCGAAATTGCGGCGGCGTGCGGCTATAAAATCCTCAAGATGGTCCATTTGCGCAAGACCCACAGCAGCCTGCATATCCGTAATTTTCAGGTTATATCCAGCATGGCTATAGGTATATTTATGGTCGTAACCCATCGGCAATGTGCCAAGCCGACGGCAGAAACGCTTGCCGCAGGTATTGTCCATCCCCGGCGCGCACCAGCAGTCGCGCCCCCAGTCACGCATTGATTCGATAACGCGTTTCAGGCGCGGCTTATCTGTAAAGACTGCTCCGCCTTCGCCCATGGTAATATGATGTGCTGGATAAAAGCTGAGCGTGCCGATATCACCAAATGTTCCAACACCTTTGCCATCATAAGTCGCGCCCAACGCATCGCAGCAATCTTCGACAACAAAAAGATTATATTTTTCGGCTACCCGCATGACTTCACCAAGATCAAAGGGGTTGCCTAACGTATGTGCAATCATAATTGCGCGGGTTTTATCGGACACCGCTTCTTCAAGCATGTCTGAACGGAAATTATAGGTCGGTATATCAACGTCGATAAATACTGGTTTCAGGCCATATTGCACGCTGGGGTTCACTGTTGTTGGGAAACCTGTCGCAACAGTCAAAACCTCATCGCCCGGCTTTAACGCATCACCGCGCAGATAGTGCGAGGTCAGCGACGAAAGCGCGAGCAGATTTGCCGAAGAACCTGAATTGGTCGTGAGCAAATGATTTACGCCGACACGCTTGCTGAGGCGCTCTTCAAAAGCGGCGTTAAAGCGCCCTGTTGTCAGCCAGAAATCAAGCGATGAATCGACAAGCATCCGCATATCGTTTTCATCATAAACCTTGCCGGAAACCGGAACAGGGCTTTCGCCGGGGATGAATGTTTTCGGCGCATGGTAGGTGCGAGCATATTCAGCAACAAGATCAAGTATTTGAGAGCGCATTTCTGCTTCGCCCGAACGCGATTTATCTGCGCCTCTCGCATCGGCTACCGCACTAAGTTCCATGAATTTTTACTCCGGATTAAAATTTGCCACGCTATGGCAGGTCATCTTTCAAGTTGCAACTGAATGTAGAAAAAATACGTGTGATTTTTACGTGCGATTTTATTGCGTTATTTGCAATTATGCATCAGTGATATTGCCCGCAGATTGATCGCGAAAACTGATATTATTGTGCCATACATAACTCAGTATAATTGTTACAATTGTGAATGCCGTCTGAGCGATTATCGGCGGGATATGTGCGAGTTCAACAAGTATCGGCAAAACAGCCCAGTTGATAACATAAACGCCCAGATAGAAACTGGAAAATCGCCAAAATTCGGCTAAAATATTTGTATTACGGGTTTGGAATACAATGATTTTATGCATGAAAAATGCAATAATCACGCACACAAATTGGCTAATTAACAAGGCAATAAGGTAACGCTGCGTTGTATAAGGCAATGTCCAGATTAGAAATGGATATATCGAGATACCAAATACGACATTAAACCCACCAGCGGCCAAAAAGCGGAGCTTTTTCTCCTCTATCCCGCTGTAGCGGCTGGCCCATGCAAATAATAATGTAAGCAGCCTTGTCATTCTTCGATAAGGTCGATGCGCATATTTTCCCGCAATATCTCACGCGGCAGAAATGGCGACAAATCCTCCAATGGCGGCGATGTCATCCGGCCATCTGGCAATTGTTTAGAACTGAGCTTCGGCGCGAATCCGATTGTATCATCAATGGCCATTTCGCAAATAACGGGGCCATCTGTCGCAAGAGCAGCAGCAATTGTCTCATCCAGCTTATCATGGTCGGTGACAGACATATATTCGAGATCGAATGCGGTCGCAACTTTGCGGAAATCGGGAAAGCTAACATTGCTCTTAGGTCCGCCACCCACTTCAACGCCGTTGAAGTAATTTCGTTGAACCTGAAAAATGGACAAATAGCCGCTATTGTTAATCAGGAAAATCTTGATTGGCATTTTCATGCCGGCAATTGTTTGTAGCTCCTGTATATTCATCATAATACTTCCATCGCCGGCAATACAGATAACGCGCTTGTTATGACCCATTGCGGCACTGGCGCCGACAGCAGCGGGCAGGTCATAACCCATGGTTGCGCATCCGCTGTTGGTCCACAAACGTAGGCCCTTGGCTATGTAAGCGGCCTGAAAGCTGACAACACAAGCCGAACCATTGCCCGTAACGACGACATCATCACCGTTCAGGTTCTTGAACAGCGCATCCATCGCAACATATGGATGCATTGTGTCCGATTTCTGTTCGCTATATTCGGGCAGCAGTACCGGAAAACGTTTGCCACGCTCACGCGCCCATTCCGTCCACTCCCGATGTTTTTCGCTCGGCCCCGCATATTCGCTTTGCAAAAGCGCTGGAATGAGGTCGGATAAGTCCGCGACAACCGGCATATCCGGGGTTACAGTTGGTTTTTTTAGCTCTAATGGATCAATATCTACCCAAATCTTATATGCTTCCCGGGCAAAGCTCTGCCAGCTATAGCTGACCTGCCGGATATTCAGTCGGCTCCCCAATACCAGCAACAAATCGGCCGACTGCGTGACCATATTGCCGCCTCGGTCGCCCACACTTCCCGGCCTGCCGCAATATAACGAGTGATCCGACCACATTACATCATGCGCGTTCCATCCAGTAACAACCGGTATGCCGAGTTTTTCCGCAAGCTCTATAAACTCGGCATGGGCACCGCTCAACCGAACGCCGCCGCCTGCAAAAAGCACCGGTCTTTCCGCTTTTGCTATACGCTCCAATATGTCTTTGGCGGTTTTATCAAGGTCTGTTTTTTTCCACGGTTCATCAAGCTCCGCTGGATCAAAGCCCGGCTGCAATTCATCTGTTTCGATCTGTGCGGCCTGCACGTCGAGCGGAATATCCAACCAACATGGTCCGGGACGACCCGTTTTGGCGAGATATAAAGCTTTTTCCAAATGATATTTGATCGACAATGGATCAGTCACCATGGTGACATATTTGGTGATAGGCCGAACCAGTTCTTCAATATCCAGCTCCTGATCGCCAAGCTGACGGAGTGGCAATCCGCTGGCACGCACCGTGGTTTCTGTTTTCACCTGTCCGGAAATTATCAACATACCGATCGAATCGGTGTATGCGCCATAGACGCCCGTGATCGTGTTCGTTCCGCCCGGCCCGGATGTTACGTTGACAACCGGCAATCGGTTGCTGAGCCGGTAGTAAGCTTCTGCTGCCATCGCCAAAGCTTGTTCATGATGGGCAAACAGGCATTTCATTTTCGGATGTGTGCCAAGCGAATGGTTCAAATGCATGGCTCCGCCGCCCGTAATCATGAATACGTCCTCGACGCCATTGTCGCTTAACTTTTGTGCGATCCAGTCCGATACTTTTATTTTCGTCATGCTTTCCAGCCATTCCATATTGCAGTGCGTCGGATCATATCGTCCAAGCCAACGGTTTCATGCAGGCCAAGCTCTTTGCGGGCCAGCTGTGTCGATGGTACATAGCGTCCCGGATTCCAACCGGGATCCGGTTTACCCAATATTTCAATTTCCTGACCATTTAGCACAGACGATATCCTGCGCGCCAAATCGGCAATTGTAATAGCATCCTCGCTGCCCATATTGTAAACCGAGCCAGGCTGTGCCGCTATCAACATTTTCCACAACCAGCAAGTCAGATCAGCAATATACAGCAATGACCGCACGGCATCACCCGCCCCCTGCACAATTATCCTCTCTCCGTTAAGAACATCACGGATAAAATTGCCGGCCGCAAAATGGATATCGAGCGACAGCATTGGCCCCAGCGCCGCAAATATCCGCGCAGTTACAACATCCAGCCCGAACTGTTTGGCGTATATCGCGCACAGCATTTCTGCCGCGCGCTTTCCCTCGCCATAAGCCGACCGAGGATTTTGGCAGTCCGGTCCTCCATTATACTGTTCATCAACGTGCGTAACATCCCATGGCTGCGCCCCGTAAACCGCGCCAGAGCTTAAAAACACAAACCGCGCCTTTTCCTGCGCTTTTGTGAAATCAAGTGCTTTGCGGGTTCCTTCGATAATTGTATCCATCATCAGCAAAGGATTATTTTCGTTTAGATCGGCACTGGCATCTGTGGCGGCATGGATAACATAATCAAATTGCCCGTCTGGCCAGCCTTCACCGCGCACATTGCCTTTGACAAAGGAAAACCCTTTATAATGCGCGAGATGTGGAGCTTTATCAGCAAAGCTTTCAGGGTCTCTGGTGAGCACCACCAATTGCGTGCCAAGGTTTAATCGCGCATCAGCGTCGCGCAAAACTTCCAGCATCCACCGGCCAATATAGCCGGTTCCGCCAGTCATAAATATGCGCTTGCCCCTTAGCCTTGACCAATTGTCATCAAGGGACAGGGACGCTTTTTCCACATCATGCTGCAGAGACCATTTTGTCATATATTGCTGTTTTTCTCTGTTTGAGGGATATAGCCGAGAGCAGGGGTCGTCTGTGCTGCCAAACCCAGATTGGGCATATAGCGCTTATGCGCCCGTATGACCTGCGTAATTGTGTCGAAGCACAATGCCCATAAGATTATAATGGCAAGACCAGGGCGAAGAAATTGCCCAACGCTTACGCCAAAACTGTTTCTAACACCATATCCTGACAGCCAAGATATTTCGTAGAAACTGCCAACAGGAGCTAGAATGTAATCGAAAGAGAGCATCAATATGTAGCATGATATAATAGCTATAATCGGCCCAGGACGATCCCATTTTTCAAGGAAAACAAGGAATGTTGGGAATATGAAGGCATATCCACCAGGAGATTGATAGATCAAATAAACAAGAATTAGAATAGTTGCTATCCTAAACTTAGGCACTGCATTTGGTTGCAACCAGCATGATGCGAGTGCCAGAGATGATACAATAATGCTCGATGTGATCGCTATGGGAATCCAATATGCGATAGCGTCCAAAGTTCGTGAGCCTATAAATTGTCTTATTGGGAATCCGGAAGCATCTATTCCAAGAAACGGCGAGTAACTTGTTGCATAATACATTTGCCCGAATGCCTCTGATGCAGCAAATTGTAAAAAATCACTAGTGTTTTTAGCAATTTGCGCGGGAGTGCCCTCACCCACATAGGCAAGTGATAAAAGGTAAATAATGACAGTTGAAATTGCCGCTATCTCTGCAAACCGCCATTGTCTTTTCAGGCCCGCCGCCAACACAGGAACAATCAGGTATGGCTTTATATTTACCGTTGCGCCTATGCAAATATGTCGCATAAATGCGGGGATCGTAAGTGGCCCATGCGCCAGAATAAAAATCGGCAAAGCCAGTAAAAGTAGATTACCGCGCTCCAATGTAAATAACAGCGGAAATCCCAAACCAAATGCCAAACCTCTAAAAAGTGAAGTTTTGGGATCATTTTTGTGAAACGCCATCCACGCCAAAACAACGCACGAAACATAGGATAGCATAATTATAATATGGGCGTACCAATCGCAATCGCGCGCTGGCGGCGAGCCGCTTGCGTAACATTTATCCAAGGTAAAAATATCAAGTAGTGCAAATGATAAAGGTGGGTATACGCTTTTCCAAACGTCATAGATTCCCGACCTTTTGCTCCAGAAGCCGGGGTTGAACCAATCCATCAGAGTATCATTCGGGATGAACAGAAACGGCTGCGGGAGATAGCCATCATTGTAAAAACGATAAGCTATCCAACCAAGGCTTGTTAAAACGGCAATACATAATAGAAATTCCGGAACCGCTCTGATCAGGTTCAAAAATTTCTGATTTTTAAACGTCTCATGCTCCATGCTCAGTCCGCAGCATGTTTTTTTCTGTAAAATTCAGGCGTTCTTCTTCAATTACGAGTGGTGTCTGCCGGCTACGATCGGATATAGTTCGTATCTGAATGCCCAGCAGCCCTAAAAAACCGAGCAAAACTGAGAAAAAGCCAAATTGCAAAGCGACAATAGCAATTAATATTGCCGGGCCATTCCAAAATAACGACAAACCAGAACACACCATCAATATTGCCCCAATTAGGCCAAAAAATGGCGCCCATAACAACGGCAGTCGTAGCAGATTTCTAGTGGAGCTCGCCATACTGGCAAGCGCGAAATCCAGTAATGTTCTGAAGTTGTTTTTGGTCTTGCCAGCTATCCGGTCAGGCCGATCATATGGTATGAGTTGAACGCTGTAGCCAGTCTCAATAATCATGCCGCGAAAAAACGGCTCCGGCTCATTCCAAGCGGCAACGGCATCTACTACTTTACGGTCATACAGACCAAAACCGGTGACATTAGGAATAGCGGGATAGTCCGCATATTTTGCCAAAAGATTGTAGCAACTGTCCCGGACAATGCGCATGATGAAAGAGGTTTTTTCACTTCTGCGCTGTGCCAGAACAATCCGCTTTCCCTCTTTCCAATGCTGCACAAATTGGCCGATCATGTTGGGCGGATCCTGAAAATCCGCACATAGGCCAATGACAGCCTGCCCGGTAGTTTGGAAAATGGCATGAGTAGGAGAGCGCATTTGCCCGAAGTTTCGGCTATTAAAGATAGCCTTTATACGCCTATCTTCTTCACACAACTGACGTATTATTTGTCGTGTGGCATCAGTTGACCCGTTATCAATCAAAATAATTTCATGAGAAGCAACGTGACGCTCGGCCTCTGCAGTTACAGCTGCGCAGATGGCAGCAACATTATCTTCCTCATTGTAACAGGGTATTACGAACGACAGAACAGGACGCACTTCAAGCTCCGGTGATTGAATGGTATCCTGGACTATATCAGGCATGAGTATCGTGTGGTTCATGCTTTTTTGTATTGCGCCACAACCCTGTCGCCGGGCCGTATATTTCTACAAAAAAGACAAATAGAAAAAGTGTGAGTAGTAGGACTATAGCCGGCAAATTATATTGCCTCCCCGGCTGTAGATGTGCTTTTTCAACGACCTGCACGTTGGCGACAGTGGTTGAGGATAATTCTTCCACTTCTATCTGCTCTGCAAACCGCGAATAAATGTCGTACAGAGCTTGCGCATATTTATAGTCCCGGAACAGCGCAAGATATTCGTTCGATGTGCGTGTAAGAGCAACTGCATTTGGTATGCCGGCCGACACTGATGGCTTGCCTAGGCCGGCCAGCTGTTGTTGCAATGCCTTCAATTCTTCCTGTGCAGAAATAAGATCAATATTTTCTGGTCCAGCGAACTGTTGCAGCGTTTGTATCTTGACCTGCGTTGCTTTAATCTGCGCTTCTACGCCGGCGCGTGCAGAGAGAGCTGCACCTAGTTCGGCATCAGGGTTTGATGATAGCTTGTTTCGTTGCCGAAAATTTTCCAAAGCTGTTTCAGCATCACTGATACGTTTTGTGGCCTCACCAAAGCGTTCCCTGACAATATTTTGCTTTATAGAAAGCTGCTCGCGCCCAAGACTGCGAATACGGTCGCTAATTGCGCTAGCATATATTTGGGCCAGTTTTTCTGTTTCATTACGATCGTGCGACAGAACTTCAATCTGAATTAGACCGCCGGTCAGCGAATTGATTGTGACTTTGTCTTGTAGGTCCTGCTTTGCATCATATGCGTTGGAATAGGGCTGACCAGGCCCAACCAGTTTAAGTTGTTTGATGACACTGTCTTGAATTTCACTGCTGCGCGCAATTGCAAGATAGAGATCAATGGCCTGCCTGTTGCTCAAAAAAGTTGCGAAAACACCGTCTTGCCCTGCAAGAGAATTGAGAACAGCATTAATACCTGTACTGCTATTATCTTGCGGAAGAATTTTTGCGCGAGCTAAATAAGGTTGTGGAAATACGCATAATATGGCCAGTGTTATCGCGGCGATAGTATACACAATCCAACGGTTTCTGGGCCGCGTCACGAATTCAGGCAGTTTGCGTTTCACATCGCGCTCCGTCAATTTGAGGACAGGCCGTCAATGACGGCAGCTGACAGAGTTGCACTAAATAATATCTGGCTGATATCGCGGATTTTAGCCCAAAACTCACCTCGATTTGCGTCCACCGGAACAAAGATCAAGTCACCTGGATAAGCTGGTTCTTTAAGCACACTTTTGCCAAACAGCCCGCCGGTGCCAGATTCAATGGAACCATTGGCGCGGACCACAAATATTCCTGATTTGTCGCCAAGCTCCTGAACGCCCCCCGCCAGCTTGAGATAATCGCCAACAGTCCGACCGCTCTTATATTCCACGGTAGCAGGACTTGTAACAGCGCCGAATATGCCGATTATAGCGGGTTTTACAGGTATAAGCAGGCTATCATTATCTTGCAGCGCCAGTTCATAGGGAAGAGTGCCAGAGCCGGGTTCAATATTGAATACGACCCGCCCATCCGGTGTGCGCGCTTCCAACTGCGCAACCAGCGATTCAATCAAAGCGAGTTGATCGCCGCGTGAAATATTTCTCTGGCGGTCATTGACGAGAGGATAGGATGTCAGCAAGATCCGCATGTCTTGCAAAGCGCGATCATAGCTCTCCTGTTGTTGCACCTTTACACTTTGCCGCGAAAAAACGGATGCATAGAGATATGCTTCGTCGGTCAGCCCGCCAGCTTCACGCACGAGATCTCCAATACTGGCACCGGGCTGCAGATAATATTGGCCCGGTCGTGCCACCTCACCATTAATTGTAACAAGCACAGGCTGGGTGCGCACGGGACGAACATAGCCGACACCGGAAAGAACTCTTAAAATTTCGCTGCGTCCAGCTGGCCTTGATGCGACCTCTTGCGGCGGCACTTCCTGCCATCCGCCAGTATTGTTTTGCAGCGGGTTGTAAATGAAGAGCCTGGTATCGTCGGCAACTGTGCTCACACCGCCCGCATAAAACAAAATATCCTGTATCGTTTCACCTGGCGCATATTCAAAAATCGCGCTGTTGTTCACGCTGCCGGTGATGGCAATTTGATCGCCAACAGGGGACACGTAAATCACATCGCCATTTTGCAACAGCATATCCCCGCTTTTGTCACCTTTTAGCAAAAGATCATACAGGTCAAAGTCGGAAATAGTCGCCCCATTGCGGCGGAGTTGGATTGAACGAAAGCTGCCGCCAGCAGATGGCCCGCCCGCCGCCAACACAGCATTTACCAAAGTCGAAAGGCTGCTAATCGTATAAGCACCAGGCGAACGGGCAAAGCCGGTCACATATATCGTCAAACCGCGCAATTCGCCCATCGACACACTGATATCAAACCCGCGATAGAAACGCGCCACTTGGCGTGCAATTACAGATCGCAAATCACCATATCGCACCCCGCCAACACGAATACTGCCGATGTTCGGCACAAATACCATGCCTTCTGAATCAACTAAAAGCTTAACATCATTCGCTTTTATTGATCCGGTGAGGCCGAGAATTATGGTATCGCCGCTGTTGATGCGGTAATCAAGCGGAACGGTCGTATTAGGCGGCGTTGTGAAATCCCGGCCATCGGGCACAATGAGATTTGAGCCAAACCGGCGCAGTTCCTCTCCGGCAAGAGAGGAAACATAGCGTTCATATTCGCTGACAACAGCCGGGCGACTGTTCGCAATTGCACGGCTACTGATTTCATTGCGAACATCTTCGGGTACGGATTGTCTGACAGAGGTAGGCGAATTACGACCTTCTATCGTTTGTGGTTCAAACCCTGATGATGCTGGAGGCTGGCTATCTGATCTCTCGTCGCTTTGCTGCGATTGTGACTGTTCGTCCTGTTCATCCGAAGATTGGGCATATGCTATATTAGTAAGGCACAAAGCAGTCAGAAAAATAACCAACGAGGTCAGCTTTGCGAGCACCAATGTGTTTTGCTTTAAATTTTGCCAGTATATCATTGTTTTAATTTACTCGGTTTATTTACTGAACCTGCAAATAGTGCCCAAAATAACTGCATTATCCAAGTATGGAATAATCGGAGTTTTCTCTAGAAGCAATTGCATTGCCCGTCGCTTAACGGCCTAAATTGGTGGGCTCTTGCCGTCAAGCAAAGAGATAGAGCCCGCCACATTCATCACTCGGCATTTAACCGCGACACATATCGATGTGTCTTTTGGCGGCGCGCATCAGATTTACCAAGCGGCTATGCCAGAACTTCCCTCATCGCATCTTCATACGGGGTCCATGGCTCGCCTTTTGCAATCTTATTAGCAAGGTCAGGATTGGCCATGAAAAGGCGGCCCCATGTTACCAGATCAAGATATCCCGCATCTATTTCCGCCTCGGCCTGTTCCTGCGTTAATGATGCACCGCCCATGATTACACCGGGCCAATTTGGACGGATTTTGCGGATTATCTTACCCGATGTCTCAAAATAGTCGGAATTTGCACAGCTTACATCAATAGCGCGCAAGCCTAGCTTCCATAATTGCGGAATGAAATAGTCCAGCATTTCATCAAGATCAGGCCATTCATAAATGCCGCCCATAAAACGCGATGGCGATATCCGCGCAAGTATACGGTTCGCCGGAACATGTTTCAGAATCTCGGCAACAAGTTCAAGGGCAAAGCGGCAGCGATTTTCAACAGAGCCGCCATATTCGTCGGTTCTGTCATTGACTCGCGAGTCCAAAAACTGGTCAGCAAGATATCCGTGGCCAATATGAAGTTCGATAGCGTCAAAGCCTGCACCTATTGCCCGTTTTGCTGCATCCGCATAATAGCCATAGATCGTTGGCATTTCACTGGCATCGAGCGCACGCGGCTCACCGTAAGGTTTGCCATTTTGACGGTTTATCCCTGCTGCGGCCTGATTGGTGGAACTAACTGGCGCGTCGCCTGTATAATCCGAATGCGAAATGCGTCCACAGTGCCATAGCTGACACGCAATGGCTCCGCCCGCTTCGTGCACAGCATCAACCACCGGTTTCCAGCTTTCGGCATGCGCATCACTGGCAATATAAGGCGCGTTGTTCCAGCCATCACCGCTTTTGTGAATAAGCGTTCCTTCGGTCAATATCAGCCCCGCACCTCCTTTGGCACGGCGCGCATAATAGGCGCGCATATCATCGGTTGCATGATGGTCCGGCGTTGCAAATCCGCGGCTCATCGCCGACATGACGACTCTGTTGCGCAATGGGATGAAATGTTCGCTGTCGAGTTTTTTTAATAAGGATGACATTAAATTTGGTTCTCCAGACGGTAAGTGTCAAAATAGGGATGCCGTAAATAGGCATGCAGGCTGGCTTGCCATGAACGTTGTAGGTTCATGCGGTCATCAGCAAGTCTTTTGCAACTCAATATGGCCGCATCGGGGCGTTTGCCAAGTTCGTCACCGGACACAGCAGAAGCGCTGACAGTGTTGATGGAAATTTGCGCGCTCCAGCCAAGCGCAACAGTGATTTCATGCGCAAGCTCCGCGAAACTGGCACTGCCCAGACAGGCCATCTGATAATATCCGCTTGCGCCGCGATCCATCATGTGCAGTGCGTTATAGGCCAGATCGTCTGTCCATGTCGGCTGCCATACCCGGTCCCCGACATCGAAACTTTTCGCACCATCCATCATCGCTTTATGTATTACAGGAATAATGCGCCCGACAAAATTTTTATCCGCCGCCTCACCGCCAAAAAAACCGGCCATGCGGATCATTAGCGGATCGGGCAGCATTTCAGCAACGATATTCTCGGCTTCATATTTCAACTCGCCATATAATGACAGCGGACTTGGCTGCGCATCTTCGGCAATCGGACAGGTTTTGGCATCATAAACCAGAAAAGATTGTGGATAGAGCAACCGAGCGCCTGATTCTAAGGCAAGCTTTGCCGCATTGCGGGTGCCGCCGACGATAGTATTGCGGGCACCTTCCGGATCTTGCGCGCACCCTTCAACATTTACTTTTGCCGCACAGTGGAAAATCCATCCACCCGCCACCCAGTCAGCATGAGACATGACAGCTTTTTCATCTGTCACATCCAATTCATCATGCCCCAAAGCACGCACGTCAAAGCGCGGAAATAATCCAGCCATTTTCGCTGCCGATCTGCCCAGCATTCCTTTGCCGCCAGTGATGAGAATTTTTTTAGTCATGCTTTATATACAATAATAATCGTCACGCGCCGAATTCGGCATATGCGCAATATGGCTGATGCGGGAATCTCTCAAGACGCAGGTTGTTCAGGCCAAGAACCTCGTTTAACGCTTGTGTTTCTCCCGGAAAGTGCTTGCAGTTTAGTTCGTCAAAAACCAGCATTGAGCCTTTTGTTAGGCGCGGGATAATCATCTCCAATGCTTCTTTTGTGGGTTTATAAATATCCATGTCGAATATTGCCATGGATATAATGGCATGCGGATTTGCTTCCATCCAGTTCGGCAGCGTTTGCGTGACATCGCCTTTGATAAGGTCAAATTTCTTGAGCTGGGAAACCGGAGAAAAACTCTCATGCAGCGCTAGAATCTCGTTGAGCTCGGTCTCATAGCCCTCAGATGTCGAATAATCCCCCTCAGCAGAAAAGCCGCCGTCAGCTTCATCGACACCTGCAAATCCGCTAAAAGTATCAAACCCGAAAATATGCCGCGAATGATTATACGGCTCATAAATGCCGCGCAGATTAACAAGATTAGCGATAGTCGCACCCCAATGCACACCGAATTCGCAAATTACGCCCGGTACATTTACGATACGGCGATACAGTTGATCCTGATACAGTACGCGCGACAGAACTTGCCGCTTCATATAGACTAGGCTGTGATAATTCCACTGCGAACCAAAGCCGCCGTCAACATAACGTTGCTTTGCAAACTGATGGAGTTTCGTGTCATTTTCAGCTTCCGCATTCCCGCGTTGCGTAAATTCGCCATCTATTTTTTTGAGTTCTTCGGTCATTTATATTGTCCTTAATTCGGTTATTATCTTTGAATTTCGCACATCACGCTAGGCCAGCGGACCAGAAAAATTACAGATAATATGCTATAGCTGGCGATATTTTTCTATCTGCTGCATTGTCGCTTCACGGGCATTCGTGACCCCGCCGACTTCGCTGCTCCAATCAACAATCCACTGTAAAGCATCTTTTAGGGGAAGGCGCGGACGCCATCCGAGCGCGCTATATGCTTTTGAGCAATCAAGCCTGAGCAGGCCTGCCTCGTGCGGCATTTCGCCGGTAAAGGGGATGGCTTCATTTGCTCCGGACCATAATGACTGGAGTTGTTCCACTATCCAAGAAACAGGCTTGGCGTCATCATCTGCGGGGCCAAAATTCCAACCATCCGCAAATTCGGCTTCATCGGCGATCAGGCGCTCGGCTATCTGGATATATCCGCCCAGAGCTTCAAGCACATGCTGCCAAGGGCGCACCGAATTTGGTGAGCGGATAACCGGACTTTCGTTTTTTTGAAATGCGCGGATAATATCAGGGATCAGACGGTCTGTGGCCCAGTCTCCTCCGCCAATAACATTACCCGCCCTGACCGATGCCACTGCTACGCCGCCATTTTTTATCGAAGATGCCGGAAAAAATGAATTGCGATACGCCGATATGACCAGCTCCGCGCAGCCTTTCGAGCTGCTGTAGGGATCGTGCCCACCCATCGGATCATTTTCGCGATAGGGCCATATCCATTCGCGATTTTCATAACATTTATCGCTTGTCACGGACACAACCGCGTCAACTGTTTTACAGCGCCTAGCCGCGTCCAGAAAATTCACTGTGCCCATGACATTGGTCGAATAGGTTTCGACAGGTTCATCATAAGACAGGCGTACCAGCGGCTGTGCCGCAAGATGGAAAACCACCGACGGCTGGGAGGCTTTAAAAGCAGCATCTACCGCAGCCAGATCGCGTACATCGCCTTCTATATGGTTGATTAGCTCGGCAATATTTGCCTCTTCGAAAAGACTGGGCTTTGTTGGCGGCGGCAGTGAAAAACCGGTTATATTGGCGCCAAGCGAATGCAGCCACAATGTCAGCCAGCTTCCCTTGAAACCGGTATGACCGGAAATCAATACATTGCGGCCCTTCCAGCAGGCTACCTCGCTCACCAGATTTTCCAAGGCGCGTTACCCGACTGCCACAATTCTTCCAGATGAATTTTGTCGCGCAACGTGTCCATAGGTTGCCAGAAACCTTTATGGCGATACGCCATTAGGTCGCCGCTATGGGCAAGCGTTTCCAAGGGTTTTTGCTCCCATACCGATGCCGGTCCGTCGATCAGGTCCAACACGCTGGGGTCGGCAACGAAAAAACCGCCATTAATCTGCCCCCCATCACCAGCCGGTTTTTCAACGAAGTTCACGACCTTGTCACCGTCAAATTCCAGCGCACCAAAACGTCCCGGAGGCGTCACCGATGTTACCGTGGCACGCGCGCCATGCGCTTTATGAAAGGCAACAAGTTTGGCAATATCAATATCAGCTACGCCGTCCCCATATGTAAAGCAAAAAGGCTCGCCTTCTTTCAGGTAAGCCTGCACAGCTTTCAGCCGCCCGCCTGTCATCGTATCCGCCCCGGTTTCGACCAGAGTCACCCGCCACGGCTCGCTCCATTTTTCATGAATTTCCATGGAATTATTTTGCAAATCAATTGTTACATCAGATGTGTGCAGCACATAATTGGCAAAAAACTCTTTAATCATGTATCCTTTATAGCCAAGGCAGATAACAAAATCTTTCAGGCCAGCGGCAGAATATATTTTCATGATATGCCACAAAATCGGCATGCCGCCGATTTCGACCATAGGTTTTGGCCGTGTAGAGGTTTCTTCACCAAGCCGACTGCCTAATCCGCCAGCTAGAATGACTGTTTTCATTATTAATCCTTAGCGTTTGACTCACATTTTTGGTGCTACATATCATTTCTTTGTAATACGTCTAGCAAGGAGTTGGGGAGATGCTATAAAACGCCGCATTATTGTCTACAAGCTGTTCCAACCTGTCATGGCGCGCCGTATTATCCATTTGCTGCAAATATTTATTTGCTATCTGACAGATAAGCCTCTGGCTTGTTTTACACGCAGTTTTATGCGGTAATTCCGTCAATAATTATGCTGGCTGGAACTGATGTCAAAAGGCGGTTTGAGCACCAAAGTTAATGCCGCCACCGACGCGCTGGGCAACCCCGTTCGCTTCATTCTGATCGGCGGCCAGCGCGCCTTGCATGCCATCGCTGCATCCAGCGCAAAACCCGCCGTGCCGCGCCGAACCACGACTGCCTCATGGCGCAGCTTTGATGCCACAATCTACAAGGATCGCAATCTCATCAAGCGCGTCTCCGTGTGACAATCATATAACCGTCGCCTCGGCCCAAATGCGCTGTCTTTTTTCATGTCCCTTTGCGGTCAAATAGCCTTTTGGCGATCGGGCAATTGCAAGGCGCAAAACGGCGCGCTAATAGCGAGCCATCATTTCATCTATAAGGAAGCCCAATGCCCAAACTCATCCTCATCCGCCATGGCCAGTCGCAATGGAATCTGGAAAACCGCTTCACCGGGTGGTGGGATGTGGATGTCACCGAAAAAGGTGCAGCAGAGGCAAAGGCGGCGGGCGCGTTGATGAAGGAGAAGGGCATTCATCCCGCCATTGGATTTACCAGCGTGCAGACCCGGGCGATCAAGACCATGAATATCGCGCTGGAGGAAATGGGGATGTTGTGGCTACCCGTGACCAAAAACTGGCAGTTGAATGAGCGCCATTATGGCGGCCTCACCGGGCTTGATAAGCAGCAGACACGAGACAAGCATGGCGATGAACAAGTGCATATCTGGCGCCGCAGTTTCGACGTGCCGCCGCCGCCGATGGAGGAAGGGTCGCCCTTTGAAATGGCAAATGACCCACGCTATGCCGGGATCAAGGTGCCGCGCGCGGAGAGCCTGAAAGACACGATTGAGCGCGTGCTGCCTTATTGGGAAAGCGCGATTGTGCCGGAGTTAAAGGCCGGAAAGGATGTGCTGATCTCTGCCCACGGTAATAGTTTGCGGGCGCTCGTGAAGCATTTGTCGGGCATATCGGATGAGGATATTACGGGACTGGAAATTCCAACCGGACAGCCGATTGTGTATGATATGGCCGGTGATCTGGCGCCGGGCGAACGCTATTATCTGGCCGACAGCTAAGGCAAATATCGCTAAGCGCAATATCGGCACGGCTTCAGATCACCGCTGCTTAGCCTGTTTCGCTTCATACATGGATTTGTCGGCGCGTGTCAGATGCTCGGCGGCGGCGACCCCGCCTTCGATGGCGGTAAAGCCTATGGATATAGCCGGTTTCAAACTATGGCCTTCATAATCGAACCATTGTTTTGAAATTGCCTTGCTGATTTTGTCTGCTTTATCCGGCAAGGCGGTGACGTTGATATTTTCCAGCAACATGCCGAATTCATCGCCGCCCATGCGCGCCACAATGTCGGAGCGGCGAACGCTATTTTGCAGGGCTTTGGCAATCGTGATCAGCATCTTGTCACCGGCATCATGGCCGTGCTGGTCGTTGATCGCTTTGAGCTGATCAACGTCGATAAACATCAATCCAAAATCGCCGCCATAACGGTGCGCCCGCCAGATCCACTGATCAAGCGTTTCGATAAAATGCCGCCGATTGTAAAGCGGAGTCAGAGTGTCACGACGGACAAGACGCTCCAATTCCGCAATGCGGGAGAGCAATTGCCGGTTTTCTTTTTCCAACGCGGTCAATTGGTCCCCGCCCTTACCATGCACATCGCCTGGCTTTGCAATATTATTCATCATCATACCCCTTTGCGACCCGGGGTTCGTTTATGCTTTGGCTAGAAGCCGAAACCGTTTTAATTTGCAACATTTTTTAACGATACAACATGTAACTTTTGCTGTCGGTAGGCGCAATGAATCGGGAATTGCGCGGTTGCCGCCCTATCGCTACAAGGCGGAGCGTGATGTGTAGGCAAAAATGTCTGCCAGTTGAAATAAAACAGGAAATTTGGGTGAGCGAAGCGAATATAGTGGTCAGCGTCATAATGGGGAGCCGGTCGGATTGGGAAACCATGCAGGCTGCGGCCGCGATTTTGGCCGAACTCGGCATTGCGCATGAATGTAAAGTCGTATCGGCCCACCGCACCCCCGACCGGCTTTACGAATTTGCCAAAGGCGCAGCGGGACGCGGATTAAAATGCATCATTGCGGGCGCAGGCGGCGCAGCGCATTTGCCCGGAATGGTCGCATCCATGACCCGTATCCCGGTTCTGGGCGTGCCGGTTCAGTCCAAAGCGCTGGACGGGATGGACAGCCTGCTATCCATCGCACAAATGCCAGCGGGCATTCCCGTTGGCACGTTGGCAATTGGTAAAGCGGGTGCGGCCAATGCTGCCCTGCTGGCTGCGGCGATGCTGGCGACACATGATGACGCGCTGGCGGCGCGGCTTGACGAGTGGCGCAGCGCGCAAACGGCTTCTGTGGCGGAGACGCCCGAATGACGGCGCTGTCCCCCGGTTCGACCATTGGCATATTGGGCGGCGGGCAATTGGGCCGGATGATGGCCGCCGCTGCGGCGCAGCTGGGCTATCGCTGCCATATATACGCACCAGAGGCAGATAGCGTTGCTGCCGAGCTGTCCGCCGCTTTCACATGCGCCGCCTATGACGACCTTACCGCATTAGAAGCTTTCGCGAAAAGCTGTGACATTGTGACATATGAATTTGAAAATGTCCCGGCACAGCCGCTGAAGAAAATCATCGGAAAAGCGGCGCTGCGTCCTGGGGTTGCGCCGCTCGAAATTTCGCAGGACCGGGTTGCCGAAAAAAATTTCGCCGAAAGCCATGGCGGGAAGGCAGCGGCATTTATGCCAGTGAAAAATTTCAACCAGCTGGCCGACGCAATTGACAAAATCGGGACGCCCGCAATCGCCAAAACCATTCGCATGGGTTATGATGGTAAGGGACAGGCCCGGCTGCGCAAAGGCAGCAATTTGGAGCATATCTGGCATGATTTGGGGCGCCAACCGATAGTGGTAGAAGCGCTGGTCGAATTTGACGCCGAATTTTCGGTGATATTGGTTCGCGGCGCAGATGGCGAAATCCGTTTCTGGGACAGCGCCCGCAACAGCCATGAAGGCGGCATATTGGCACAATCAACGGTTCCTGCCGGACCGATGGTGGAAAGCCAGGTTGCAAAGGCGCGGATATTGGCATCCAAAATCGCAGAGGCACTGGATTATGTGGGCGTAATGACCTGCGAATTTTTTGCCTCCAGCGCAGGGCCGATATTCAACGAAATGGCGCCGCGCGTGCATAACACCGGTCATTGGACAATCGAAGGCGCGACAACCAGCCAGTTTGAAAATCATATCAGAGCGATTTGCGGCCTGCCGCTGGGCGATACCAGCAGCACCGCCGAACGGGTGGAAATGCATAATTTGATCGGCACCAAAATACCGGACATAGCCAAGCTGCTATCCGATGATGAGGCGCATGTGCATCTCTATGGCAAGGGCCAAGCAAAGCCGGGGCGCAAAATGGGCCATGTTACCCGCTTGTATCGTTAGACGGTAATCGCTAACCGGATAATATGAACCATCCTGAAATCATCCTTGTTGTTGCCAGAGCCGATAATGGTGTAATTGGGAAGGATGGCGATATGCCTTGGCATATTCCCGCTGACTTGCGCCATTTCAAACAAATAACCAAAGGCCGCCCCATGATTATGGGACGCAAAACATTCGAAAGCCTGCCCGGTATTTTGGAAGGGCGGCGGCATATTATCCTGACCCGCGACACAGAATGGGAAGTGGATGAGGATAGCGAGGACGATGACGTCGAGATCGCGTATAGTCCCGAAGAGGCATTGAAAAAAGCGCGGTCCGGCCATGTCTGCATCATCGGCGGCGCCGAAATTTATGCCCTGTTTTTGGACCGCGCCGACCGAGTGGAGCTGACCGAAATTCACAGTGCACCAGACGGTGATACGGTCATTCCGCCGTTTGATCCAGAAATCTGGACCGAAACCGGACGGACCGATCATCCGGCCACCGACAAAATTCCGGCCTATAGCTTCGTTACGTTGAAGCGGACTGCGGCGGTATGATCCGCAAATTGGTTTTTGCGTTACTGATCCTGATCATCGCCGCCGCTTGCGGGCTCCTGCTGTTCGGTCCGGGCTATACCGAACGCAGCATGAATATTGTCGATGGCAAACCGCTGCTCAAAGTCAGCGATGAAGCGGCTGCGCTGCATAAAACGCTGACCATTGTTGATTTGCATAGCGACAGTTTGATGTGGGACCGCGACATTACGAAGCAAGCCGCGCGTGGGCAGATGGACGTGCCGCGCATGAAAACGGGAAACGTCGCCTTACAGATTTTCAGTTCGGTCACCAAAACACCGCGCGGCCAAAATTATGACAGTAATAGCGATAAAACCGATAATATAACGCCTTTGGTGATGGCTCAGCTGCAACCATTGCGAACCTGGAGCTCGCTGCTCGAACGGTCGCTTTATCATGCGCAGAAACTAACCCAAGCAAGTGCGGCGTCGAAGGGCGAGTTGACGGTCATTACGGCGGCTCCGCAAATCGCCAAGCTTATATCCGAACGCGGGACTCGCAATTGGCCCATGGGCGCGATGATGTCGGTCGAAGGGCTGCATAATCTGGAGGGTAAAAGAACAAATTTGCAGCGCCTATATGATGGCGGCGTGCGTATGGCGGGGCTGACGCACTTCTTCGACAATGAGCTAGCAGGGTCGATGCATGGCTTCAAAAAAGGCGGCCTGACCCCATTTGGCAAACAGATTATCGCCGATATGGAGGCCAAGGGGATCATCGTCGATATTGCCCATTGCAGTCATCAATGCGTGGCAGAGGTGATTGCAATCGCAAAACGTCCTATTGTGTCCAGCCATGGCGGCGTGCAAGCGACCTGCAGCGAAAACCGCAACCTTACAGATGCGGAGATTAAGGGAGTTGCGGCGACCGGCGGCGTGATCGGTGTCGGTTATTGGGAGGGAGCAGTCTGCAACACTTCGCCTGCCGCCATTGCAAAAGCCATCAAACATGTCCGCGATCTGGTCGGTATCGAATATGCCGCGCTGGGCAGCGATTATGACGGCGCGGTCACCGTGCGGTTCGATACGTCAAAATTGGTTCAGGTGACGCAGGCGTTGATGGATGCGGGGTTTAGCGAACAAGACATTCGCGCGGTCATGGGGCTCAATGCCCTGCGCGTGCTGTCCGCCGGAATAATCCCGCAATCGGGGCGGGCATCGTGACGATCCGGCGGTTGCACCATGGCGAGCCCATGCCCGCCGACCTACGCGGATCGGTCGCGGCACTCGGCAATTTTGACGGTTTCCATTTGGGGCATCAGGCGGTCGCAGGTGCCGCCATCACCAAAGCAAAAGCGGAGGGACGCCCAGCGATAATCGCCACTTTTGATCCGCATCCGGTGCGTCATTTTGTACCAGACACCCCGCCATTCCGCCTCACCAGCCTGGATCAGCGGCAGCGTCTGTTTGCTGACGCCGGGGCCGACGCGATGCTGATATTCGATTTTGGCGCGCCGCTTGCTGCTACCAGCGCAGAGGATTTTGTTACCGAATTGCTAGTCCGCCAATTGGGCATCAAAACCGTGGTGACCGGGGAAGATTTCACCTTTGGCGCGCGGCGCGGCGGCAATGTCGATGTGCTGCGCGAAATAGGGGCTGGCTGCGGGCTCGATAATATCGCCATTGGTCCGGTGCAGGCAGGCGCAGAGATTATCAGCTCCAGCCGGATTCGCGATGCTTTGAAAAATGGGGATCCGGATGGTGCCGCTGCCTTGCTGACCCGGCCTTTCGCGGTAGAGGGCAAAGTGCAGCATGGCGACAAGAATGGCCGGCTACTGGGTTATCCCACCGCCAATGTCGATATGGGCCAATATCTGCGCCCCCGCTATGGCATATATGCGGTGAAGGTGCGCTTGCCCGATGGCCGTGTGCTGGACGGCGCAGCCAATATCGGCATCCGCCCCAGCTTTGATCCGCCCAAAGAATTGCTCGAAGCGTATATTTTCGATTTTAACGAGGACTTATATGGGCAAATGATTGAGGTTGAATTTCATGCCTTCATTCGCGGGGAGGCGAAGTTTGATGATCTGGACGCATTAAAGATACAGATGGCACAGGATTGTGATACGGCGCGCACGCTGCTGCGATAAATAAAAACGGACGATAGGGGGAAATATGTCGCCAAAATGGGGGAAAAGGCTGCTATTGGCGGTCGCGCTGCTGATTTTTGGATTCACGCTTTTCCACGCTAGCTGGCTTGCGCCTGATCCTACCGGGCGGCCCAAGCTGGTGGCATCGGGCCCCATTGACCTGCCGCGTGATGCGGGCGGATGCGCGATTGATGCGGCGGCGGGTTACGGTGCGGCCAGCGTATCGCAGGACACCCAAATGCTGCAAAGCGCGGCCGGCAGCGGCGCGGACGGCATTGTCATTAACAGCGAAATGGTGGACGGCACCCCCGTAGTTCCCCGCATTTTTGGTAAGGATTGCAAGGCAGTAACGCCGCGCACCCCGATAGCCGAAGCCATGACAGCATTGTCGAAGCCCGACCAGTTTATCCATGTGAATAGTGCGAGCGACGCCGCCGCTATACAGGCCGCCGTCTCCGCTCAAACCGCCCCCGCCGAACCGGACGGACCAAAGCGCATATTTTTCGCGGCCAAAGACGCCGATATACAGCGCTTTGACAAAGCCGCCGCTTTTTCGGTTGCAAAGGCGCGGCAATGCGCCGGCGATTACCGGACCAGCGGCATGGCGGGCATTGTGCCGTCCAGCTGCGTTGGCGGGACCATGATCCTGACGCTCGATGATCTGGGCATGACATTATGGGGCTGGCCCGACCGGTTTATGGCACGGATGGCGGCGCATAATGTCCGGTTGATTATAGCGGCAGATGAAAAGGACGGAAAGCTAACCGGCCTGACGCAGCTAACCCAATATAACGACATTGCCAACAGCTATAATGGCTATATTTGGGTCGATAATATTGCGGAGCTTGGCCCCGCATTGAAGCGGTGATGCCGCAAGTTCTTGCAGTAAAGCCTGCGCTCTTCTAAGGCCGCATCCGATATGACCGACGCACGCGATTTTAAAGACACTGTCTTCTTACCCAAAACCGATTTTCCGATGAAGGCAGGCTTGCCGCAGAAGGAACCGGCGATCCTGGAGCAATGGGAGGCAGACGGCCTCTATGCTAAGCTACGCGAGGCGCGGGCTGGCCGCGAAAAATTCATCCTGCATGATGGCCCGCCTTATGCCAATGGCGACATGCATATCGGCCATGCGCTGAACCATATCCTGAAAGACATGGTCTGCCGCACGCAAAGCCTGCTCGGTAAAGACGCGCCTTATGTGCCCGGCTGGGATTGCCACGGCCTGCCCATTGAATGGAAGGTTGAGGAGCAATATCGCAAGAAAAAGCTCAACAAGGACGAAGTTCCCGTCAAGGAATTCCGTGCCGAATGCCGGGCATACGCGCAGCATTGGGTGAATGTGCAGCGCGAGCAGGTGAAGCGGCTGGGCATACTCGGCAATTGGGACAAGCCTTACCTCACGATGGATTTCGACAGCGAAGCAACGATTGTGTCCGAACTGCTGAAATTTGCGGAGTCGGGTCAATTATATCGCGGGGCCAAGCCGGTGATGTGGTCACCGGTGGAGAAGACTGCGCTGGCTGAGGCTGAAGTGGAATATGAGAATATTGTCTCGACGCAGATTGATGTGGCGTTTGAGATTGTAGAGTCGCCCATCCCGGAGTTGGTCGGCGCACATGCGGTGATCTGGACAACGACGCCCTGGACGATCCCGGTCAATCAGGCGATCGCTTATGGGCCGGATGTGGAGTATGTGTTGATCCGATCTATAGAACGGAACATTTTAATTGCAGCGGAACGTCAATTCGATTTCTGGGTGAGAATGACATCTGATGGTCAGGCCACGTTGACACAAGCTGAGCCGGGCGATGGTGTAATCAAAACATTCAAAGGCTCCGACCTAGCCGGAACCATCGCCCGCCACCCGATGGCGAAGCTGTTCGAATCGCCCCTCCCGCCTGCGGGAGGGGCCGGGGGTGGGCCTACTGATGGTGGGGATTTGCCCACCCCTAACCCCTCCCGCGAGCGGGAGGGGGACAGCGTCAATCCAGCTTCGCCACTCGCTGAATTTTTCCTGCGCCCCCGCCCCTTCCTGCCCGGCGATTTTGTCACCACCGACAGCGGCACCGGGCTTGTCCATATGGCGCCGGATCATGGCGAGGATGATTTTGACCTGTGCAAGGCGCACGGGCTGGAGCCGGTATTCGCAGTGGAAGGCGACGGCAAATATCGCGCCGACTGGGGCTGGCTTGGCGGGCAGGGGAGCGTCATCAACCCCAAATTCAACGCGCCCCCTAATGCTGACGGCACTGGGGGCCCGATCTGTGAAGATCTGAAAAAGGCTGGCGGTTTGCTTGCGGCGAGCGCGGATTACCAACACAGCTATCCGCACAGCTGGCGCTCCAAAGCCAAGGTCATCTATCGCTGCACGCCCCAGTGGTTTGTGCCGATGGACCGGCAAATTGCCCCTCCGTCAGCGCTTCGCGCTGCCACCTCCCCATCGCAGGTCGATGGGGAGGAAGTTTCGGCCAATCCTCCCCATCGACTTGCGATGGGGAGGGGGACCGCCGCTGCAGGCGGTGGTGGAGGGGAAAGCACTCTCCGCCAACGCGCAACGCAGGCCATCGCCGAAACCCGCTGGGTGCCCGAAAAGGGCCGCAACCGCATCGGCGCAATGGTTGAGGGCCGCCCCGATTGGGTGCTCAGCCGCCAGCGCGCATGGGGCGTGCCGATCACGCTGTTTGTCGACCGCAAGACCGGGCAGTATCTTAATGACGTGAGCGTCAACGCGCGCATTGTGGACGCCATCAAAGCTGAGGGCGTCGATGCCTGGGAAGCCGCCCGCGCACAGGAATATCTGGGCAGTGAATATAACGCCGACGATTATGAGCAGGTGTTCGACATTCTGGACGTCTGGTTTGATTCGGGCTGCACGCATGTCTTCACGCTGGAATCGGGCAAATGGCCCGAGCTCAGCTGGCCCGCCGACCTCTATCTGGAGGGCAGCGATCAGCATCGCGGCTGGTTCCAGAGCTCGCTCCTGCAAAGCTGCGGCACGCGTGGCCGCGCGCCTTATGATGCGGTGCTGACCCACGGTTTCACCATGGACCAAAAGGGCCTGAAAATGTCGAAATCGGTCGGCAACACCGTCGACCCGCTGAAGATCATGCAAAATAGCGGCGCGGATATCATCCGGCTGTGGGCGCTGTCGGTGGACTTTACCGAAGACCACCGGATCGGCGATGAAATCCTGCGCGGGGTGGGCGATCAATACCGCAAATTGCGCAATACATTCCGCTATATGCTCGGCGCGCTGCAAGGTTTTTCGGATGCTGAGAAGGTTGCGGTGGAGGACATGCCGGAGCTGGAGCGCTATGTCCTGCATCTGCTCTCCGAATTGGACGCGAAGCTGCGCAAGGCGGTGGATGACTTTGACTTTAACAGCTATGTCCGACTGCTCAGCGAATTTGCCAATGAAGATTTGAGCGCCTTCTTCTTCGATATCCGCAAAGACTGCCTCTATTGCGATGCAAACCCGGCGAGCGGATATCAAACCGACAAACGCCGCGCCTGCCGCACGGTGCTGGACATCCTGTTCCACGCAATGGTGCGGTATGCTGCGCCCGTGCTGGTATTTACGGCGGAGGAAATTTGGAAAACCCGTTTCCCCGATGCCGATAGCGTGCATTTGCTGGAATGGCCTCCTCTACCCGACCTTCGTCATTCCCGCGAAGGCGGGAATCCATCACCTGCGGGTGAATTTTCGACAGGTCCGGAGATGGACCCCCGCCTTCGCGGGGGTGACGAGTTGGTGGAGCGGTGGGCAAAAATTCGCGAATTCCGATCTGCCGCAAACGAAGCCATCGAACCACTGCGTCGGGAAAAGACTATTGGTTCGAGCTTGCAAGCCGATGTATGGCTTGATGTGGATGGGGAGCCCAGCCAAAATCTTCTGACGTCTGTTGATTTTGCCGAATTGTTAATTGCTGCTGGCGTGAAAATCACTGCCAACGAGAAGGGTGATTTTGAGCTTAATGGCAAATCTGCCGCAGCTAATCTAAAAGTCTTCGTTCACGCCAAGCCCACCACCCACCATAAATGCGGCCGTTGCTGGCGGCATTTGCCCGAAGTGACCGAGGATGGCGCGCTGTGTGGGCGCTGTGATGGAGTTTTGAACGGATGAGCCAGATGAATCCCGCGCGGCGTTTTCACTTACAGGGCATCATGCTCGCCAGCCTGATTTTCATTGCCGACCAATTTGTCAAATATCTGATGATCGGGCCGCTGGCGCTTAAAAGCCGGTCGGTCATTCACATCATCCCCTTTTTCGATCTGCGCTGGGCCGAAAATCGGGGGGTTTCGATGGGCTTTTTGGAGGCGGGTAGCGAAATGGAGCGCTGGCTGCTCGTTGGTTTGACCGCGGTGATCGCTATTGTTGTCAGCATTTGGATGTTCCGGGAAAAGCTGCGCGGTGATGTGCTGGCGCTGGCATTGGTGCTGGGCGGCGCACTGGGCAATATTGTTGACCGGGTCCGCTATGGCTATGTCGTCGATTATGCCGATTTGCATTTTGGCGCATTCCGGCCCTTTTATATCTTCAACCTGGCCGATGCCTGCATTAGCATCGGCGTGTTGATATTGCTTGCCCGCGCGTTCCTGATGGGCAAGAAGGAAAAAGAAGCGAATGAAACGAGCGACAGCGTTTCAGATTAAGTTCATGTCGCGCGGATTATCCCGCGATCCGACATCATGATGGAGTGAGTTTTATGCGTAAATATATTTTGGCATCGGCCGCCGCCGCATCGGCTTTGGCGCTATCGGGCTGCGGATCGAGCGGGATTTTTGATCGCAACCGTCCCGATGAATTTGCCGTTTCGCGCGCCGCTCCTTTGGTAGTGCCGCCTGATTTCGCGTTAACCCCGCCGCAACCTGGCGCACCTCGCCCGCAAGGCGAATCGACGCAGGATCAAGTTTTAGAAGCGCTGTTTGGCGGCCCAGCGCCGCGTTCGGCAACACAGCAAGCAGTGACGAGCAATGCCGGCAGTGCAGACACCGGTATCCGCAGCTCGGTCGGCGATCCCGATACCAACACCGTCAATAAAGGCAGCGTGACCCGCGATATTATCGCTGCCCCCGAAGGTGACGGCCAAAATGCGCAGGCGGCAACGCCCGGCAATTAAAGGGCAGCATTAAGGCCGCGCAGATACGCGGGCTCTGTATTTGATGATAGGGAAAAGCCGGTCAGGCGGAACCGTTTATCCGCCTTTGGACCCGACCGACGCTTTGGCCGCAGATGCGACGCTGCGTCCTCCAAATCCACCGGTTGCCGCGAGGCTGCTGCCGCTGCGGCGGCGCTGATCCTGCATTTTATCGACCGTATTTTGCCCCGCAAATCCGCCGCTTGAAATGCTGTAGGCGGTTTTTGTGCCATTTTGCATGACGGCGGGGCTGGCCGTTGAGAGTAAGCCGCTTTTTTTGTTATTATATAGCCCGCCATAGGAATAGCGATTGCCGTCCATGGACCGGGCGATGATATAGCCCATTAAGACCCCCGAAAAACCGGACCTGCGCTTTTCACAATTGCCTTCGCCATATTCCGCTTCGCAGGCTTGTTTTTGATCATATACCTTAGCGGTCTTCTCATTTTCTTCGCGCGCGGCATCGTAAGCCTCTTCGCATTTTTGCTCGGAATAGATTTTCGCTGCCGTACATTCACCGACCGAGCGATAAGCGTAAACCTTATCGCTTTCTTGGCTTTGCGGGGCGGCAGCGGCGGGCTGTTCATCGGTCGGCGCGGATGAACCGCATCCCGCCAGCATCGTTGCCGATCCCAGCGCCGTGAATCCGGCGGCCAAGGACCGCTTTGTCTTTTTGCGATATAAAGTTGATTTACCCGCCATTTTTACTGCTTCCCCATTCAAAATTTAACTTTAACGCGTTACAGGGGAAAAGATAATATTCGGTTTATCCGGCGGTTTTCGCTCCGCCATCTTCAATAGGGACGCCCCCATATATGCGCAGATTAAGCATCGCCGAACGGCCCGACTGGCAGGATACCGCAAGGGCATTTGGTTTTACCTTCCACCATATTGATGGGGAGCGTTATTGGGATGAACGCTATGCCTATGCCTTTACGCTGCAGCAGATTGAGGAGGATATAGAGGACCCGTCGGCCGAATTAAACGCCATGTGCCTGCGGCTCGTAGACAAGATCGTGCGCAGCGAGGAATTGATGGCTAAGCTCGCCATTCCGGCGCGCTATTATGACCTTGTCGCGAACTCTTGGAAAAATCGCGATCCGTCGCTTTATGGCCGGTTTGATTTTGCCTATGACGGCACAGGCCCGGCCAAAATGCTCGAATATAATGCCGATACCCCGACCAGCATTTATGAAACTGCATTTTTCCAATGGCACTGGTTGGAACAATTGATCGATCAAGGCCGCCTGCCCGAAGATGCCGATCAGTTTAATTCGCTCCACGAGGCATTGGTGAAGCGTTTTGACGAAATTGTGCCATCCGAATCGGTCATTCATTTTGCCAGCGTGGCGGATCATGTGGAGGACCGGCAAACTGTCGCCTATTTAGAGGATCTGGCCCGGCAAGCAGGGTTAGAGCCGCATTTTGTTCCGATAAACGCGATCGGCATCAATGCCGATGGACGCTTTGTGGATCAGGACGAAATGCTGATCGACCGGATATTCAAACTCTATCCATGGGAGGATATGCTGCGCGAAGAATTTGCGGCCAATGTTGCCGGATCGGGGACGCAATTCATCGAACCTGCATGGAAAGCATTGCTCAGTAACAAGGGCATTTTGCCCATGTTATGGGCGGAATATCCGGGGCATCCCAATTTGCTACCTGCCGCTTTCGATGATGACGACCGGGCAAAGGCAGCGCTTGGGCCGCGTCATGTCCGCAAGCCCCTTTTTTCCCGCGAAGGTTGGGATATTGAATTGCGCGGCGATGGCATAAGCGCACAAGGCCCAGTGGGCGGCTATGGCGCCGAAGGCTATATCGTGCAGGACTATGCCCCGCTGGCGCAATTTGGGGACCGGTATGCCGTCATCGGCAGCTGGATCGTCGGCGAAGATGCAGTCGGCCTTTCGGTGCGCGAGGACGGCGGGCCGATTACCCGCGACAGCGCTTTATATATCCCCCACGTGATATTGGAGGAGGGACAGGCTATCGGTTAGGCATGTATCCGGCCTAAGGAATTTCAATCAGCATATCGTCCATCACCTTAGGCCCAGCGGGATCGCCGCGAAAAACCATTGGGCCGCCCTCCCGGGTGATTTTGCGGGTGGCACCTTCGCCCTCTCGGTCAAAACTCGTGAAATATATCCGCACGCCTTTCCAGCTTTTCAGGCCTAGGCTGCTGGCACGATAGGATAGGGTGATGGTCCGTTTGGCATGATTGACCGACACGGACGGGGCGCGGCCGATTTTCTGACCATCCTGCATTTTCATGCTATTGCCCCAACCGAAAATACTATGCATCGCCGACCAGCTAAATCCGCGCGGCATCGGGCCATCGATATCCACCGAGCGGGTAAGCCCCCGCCGTCCAGGTAGTTCAAAGAAATTGGTGAAGGACACATGATCAAAACCATTTGCCGGGCTCCAATCGGCCCCCGTCGCCCGCATCTGTAATTCCACCTCCAATATATCGCCGCCGGTGCGCACATGGGCGCCAACAAAATCCTGCTGTCCGCGAAAGCCGGGATCGGTCGGCGGCGCATAATCGCCATCCGGTCCTTTATCATCATATTTAGGATCGGAAAATTGCGCTTCCCAATCGGCGCTGTTTCGCTGTGTCTCATAGGGAATTTCAGGGCCAACTATGCCCGATTGGGGCGCATAAATTTGGGCCAGATGGTCATGCGTTCCAATGTCGCCCGCGCTCAGCGTCGCGGCCCATTTCCCGCCGGGCGCAACGGGAATGTTTTGTGCATTGCTCAAATCGCCATCAATAACGAGCTGCAGCATTTTGTCGCTGCCAGTCCAGCGGCCCGATAGCTGATAATCCGCGTCCAACGGCGCATTTGGCAGCGGCGTGTCGATAATGATATGCGGGGCATCGCGCGGCGCGGTGGCTCCAATTGCCTCCCCAGCGCTTGCGTCATTGGGAAGCTTTAATATCCGTATCTCGCGCGGTGCCAATTCCATTGTCAACGACCCGTCACCGGCTGTGACCGCTGGCCCGGTGGGGCCGAAAACGGGCGTCAATTCAGCAAAGGGCACCAGCCCCGCCGGCATGGTGGTGAGCAAGCTGGGATGATCGGCGCTGTTGATAATGACGAGGATACTCCCGTCTTCCCCATCGCGGCGAAATGCAAACGCGCCCGCCATATTTTTATTATCCGCCAGCACGGTCAGCTCGCCCCGGCGCAAGGCGGTATGGGCCTTTCGTATTTCGGCCATTTTTTGGATGAATTGGAACAGGTCGGATTGGGTGTCGAACCGGTCTTTGTCTGCTCCATATCCGCCCTTAAACATCGCCGCCCGCGTATCTGCTTCGCCTTGTTCATTGCCCTGATAGATCATCGGGACACCGGGCAAGGTGAAGATCATCGCCAAAGCCTGTTTGAACCCCGCTATGCTTCCCTGTGACAGGAAACGGGGCATATCGTGATTATCCACGAAATTGGCGGCCAAAGTTGGATCAGGATTGGTCCTTTTCATCGCCTCCAACCGATATGTCATCGCTGAGGTCGGCAGGCCTTGCGCAAAAACGCGCAGCATTTCTTCTTGCAAGGGAAAGTTGATCAGCGAGGGGAAGAGCGGACGAGGACCGAAATATTCCTGCATTTTCGCTTCGCTGATTAAAGAGAATGCAGGGGCATTTTCCTTCACTTCGCCAAAGACAAAGAAATCCTTTCGCCCGGTGTTCTCTGCCCGTTTCAGGATGCCGTCGGGGGCATATAAAAAATCTTCGAAAAATTCCGGTTCGACATATTTCACCGTATCGACCCGGAACCCATCGACACCGGCATTGGATATCCAGTCGCCAAAAATATCCTTAAATGCTTTTCGAACAGCGGGATTTTTGGTGTTAATATCATCGAGTTTCGAAAGCTGCTGCGTGGTTTCTGCCTCCCGATTGCCATAATTGGACAGCTCGCCAGTCCAATTGTAAATGGCGGCTTCGCGATCTTTTTCCCGGCGCGGATCGTTCAGGTTAAATGGATAGGATAAAGGCGCGCTGCTCGGACTATTCGGATTGGCCGGCCGGTATCCAGCCGCAGGATCGGCCGTACCGCTCGCCTGATCATAATTGAAAAAATCACCGGTATGATTGACCACAATATCCATGACCAAATACATGTCGCGGCGATGCAAGCCGCAGGATAATTGCTGATAATCGCTTATGTCCCCATAATGTTCGTCGATCTTAGTAAAATCGCGCGCCCAATAGCCGTGATAGCCGCCATAGCCCGCGACCTGCGACCACCACTGATTTGCAATGGGCGGGGTAGTCCAAACTGTCGTTGCGCCCAGCGACTTTATATAATCCAGCCGGGACGTCACTCCCTTTATATCGCCGCCGCTATAACGGCTTGGATCGGCGGGATTATATTCGCCCATGCCCTGATCATTATTGGACGGATCACCGTCGGCAAAACGGTCAAGCATCAGGAAATAGATTATCTGGTCACGCCATTCGGGCGATGCCACATGCAGCGCGCCGTTACCCGCGCACACATCCGCCACGGCAGTTTGGCCAAGGCCGAGCTGTTGTTTCGGTTCATCTTGGGGTGCCGCTGAATATGCCGGATAGGCCGTGCCCGCCATCACCAACATGGCCGCGATTGCGCGATGCTTTTTCAATATTCCCTCCACCTCGCCGTTTTAACGGTTCTCCGATACGATAGTGCGAAGGTGGCAGCATATTGCAACCATGTATACGAATGCGTGTTGCACGGCCATTGCCCGCTCTTTAGGCCTAGACGCCAACCATCGCCATTTGGAGGGCGATGGCGGAGGAGAGAATATGCGTTATCCCGGCTTGATTATATATGGGGCGATATGCCTGCTCGCGGCCCTGCCATCATTTGCCGGCGCACGCGAATATGTCAGTCATAAATTGGAAGGGCAAACTTTATCCATTGCCACAGATGAAGGCAATGTGACCGTCCGCGCGGTCAGCGCCGATGCCTTTGAAATTGTCTATGACATCAACGAAGACAAGCAATTCCCATCCTTTGCCTTGTCAGGTGAGACGCAGCAGACCGATGTGCAGGTGGAGGAAAATGAAGACAGTATCCTACTGCGCACACCGGCAATGACGGCGACGATTGAAAAATCCCCGCTGCGGATGCGCTATGACCGGCAAGGCGCGGCTTTATTATCCGAAGAAAAGGGATTCTTCACCGATGACAAAAGCCGTGGTTTCCGCTTCGACTTAACGGCCTCCGAAAGGCTTTGGGGCGGGGGGCAGCGCGTGCTGGGCATGGACCGGCGCGGCGAAATATTACCGCTCGATAATCGCGGGGCCTATGGCTATTCCGACCGTTCCGATGCCATGTATTATGGCGTTCCGGCGGTCATATCAGACCGGAAATATATGCTGCTATTCGACAATAGCGCGCGCGGCGAAATGGATTTGGGCAAAAGCGAGGCCAATATCCTTCAGGTAAAAGCGTCGGGCGGGCGGGCCGCCTATGTTGTGGTTGCGGGTCAAAGCTATGCTGATATCGTCCAAAATTATACCGCTATTACCGGGAAGCAGCCACTCCCCCCGCGCTGGGCCCTTGGCAATATGGCATCGCGTTTTGGCTATCGCACCGAAGCGGAAACGCGCAGCGTTGTCGATAAGCATTTCGCGGAGGATTTCCCGCTCGACGCGGTGATTTTGGACCTATTTTGGTTCGGTCCGGATATTAAGGGGCATATGGGCAATCTGGATTGGAACCGCAGCGCTTTTCCCAATCCCGAAGGCATGATCGCCGATTTCAAGAAGAAGGGCGTCAACACCATATTGATAACCGAACCTTTCATCCTGAGCACATCGAAACGGTGGGAGGAGGCGCTGGCCAATCAAGCTCTGGCGCGGGATGCAGCGGGGCAGCCCAAGACATTTGATTTTTATTTCGGCAATGGCGGCCTGATCGATATGTTCGATCCTAAGGCGAGCGATTGGTTTTGGGCAAAAAATCGCGATTTGTTAAATCAAGGTGTCGCCGGAATTTGGGGCGATCTGGGCGAACCGGAGGCGCATCCATCGGACATAGTGCATACGCCCAATTGGGGTGCGGACGAGGTGCATAATGCCTATGGCCACCAATGGGCGCGGATGATGTCGGAAAAATGGGCACAGGATTTTCCAAACCAACGGCCATTTTTGATGATGCGCTCCGGCTTTGCCGGGACACAGCGTTTCGGCATCATCCCTTGGTCCGGCGATGTCAGTAAAACATGGCCCGCATTACAGGCGCAAATTGAAATTGCCCTGCAAATGAGCGTCGTCGGTCTTGCCTATAGTCATTCGGATCTGGGCGGATTTGTCGCGCTGGATTCGGCGGTGGATGACGGCAAGACGGCGGTGGCGTTTGACAAGGAGCTGTATATACGCTGGCTCCAATTTGGAGCTTTTCAGCCCGTTTTCCGTCCGCATAGCCAAGAGCAAATTCCGGCTGAACCGGTGTTTCAGGATGAGCAGACAAAGGATATTGTCCGCCGCTATATTCGCACCCGCTACCGCTTGATGCCATATCTCTACACCGCCGCTTGGCAAAATAGCCGCACGGGCATGCCAATGACCCGCCCGCTCGCCTTTGCCAGCGACGATCCGGCGATGTTTACCGACCAGTCTGCTTTTTTGTGGGGCAATGACCTGTTGGTTGCGCCGGTAACGCAAAAAGCCGCGACCAGTAAATCGGTGCCCTTACCCGCCGGGATATGGTTTGATTATTGGACGGGCGCGAAATTTTTCGGAGGGCAAACCGTATCTGTGCCCGTTGCAATCAAAGACATACCGGTCTTCGTTCGCGCCGGTGCCTTCATCCCGGCCATCGGCGATATTGATACATTGCGCGATTATCGGACCGATAGGCTGAAGCTTCATTATTATCATGATGGCAGCGTGACCGCGTCGACCAGCCAAATATATGATGATGATGGCATAACGCCCGCTTCGCAGGAAAAGGGCTTGTATGAATTGCTCAATTTCCAATCGGCCTATGTCAAAGACACCTTGCTGATCGGCCTGACCCGCGAACGCCATAAAGCCTATGCCGGGCAGCCTGCACAGCGCCAGATGCAGGTGATTGTTCACAATATCGATAAAGCGCCGCGCCGGGTTATGGTCGATGGCAAAAAAATGGTCGTGAACAAAGGCGGTTTGAATGGCGGGGACAAGGCGGGTGTTGCTTACTCAGCATCCGGTAGGACATTGACCATCAACTTCCCCTGGCGCGGAGACAAAGCGAATATAGCGGTCCGGTCGGGTTCAGCCGCTAACTAGTGCGGCAACGATTGAACCGGCCGGATCACAGCCCGGCATAACGGCTACGCTTTTTCCAATGTGCATTGCAGCGGATGCTGCGCCTTTTTGGCGAAATCCATTACCTGCGTCACTTTTGTCTCGGCGACCTCATAGGGGAATATGCCGCAGACCCCGACGCCCTTTTGATGCACATGCAGCATCACCTGGGTCGCTTGATCGGTATCCATCTGAAAGAAAGCTTTCAGCACATGAACGACAAATTCCATGGGCGTATAATCGTCGTTGAGCAGCAATACTTTATACAGGCTCGGCTTTTTCGTTTTGGGCCGGGTGCGCGTGGCAAGGCCAACGCCGGGGCGGCCGCTATTGCCGTCATCTTCATTCTGATTGGTTGGAACGATCATCTGTCCAAAATAGGATAAGCCGTGCCGCCCCGCAAGAGCGTATAACATAAAATCGGCGAACGCCCCGCAACGTGAAATTCACTTCGCGGACAAAAAGGAAAGCCGCCCTTTCGCATGATGCAAAAGGACGGCTTCTCTATCAGCATAACCGGGGTGCCACTGCTTCCTGCCGCTGGGAGGAGGAGAGAGAGAGGCGGCAGGTGCTAGCTACACGCCGGTCAGCGTGTTCAAAAAAAGCGGCTTAGGCGGCTTTTTTGAAAAGGTCAGTCGTAACCGCGATGCGGTTCGAAATCGGCTGGAACATTTCGCTGGCGAGTTTAACGACAGCTTCGGTGTTCTTCGAACCCTGCGATACGGCAGTGTCGAAAGCTTTTTTCGTCAGTTCGGTTTGAACTTTTACGAAATCGGTTGGCGTGCGAACAGCAATCATTTCTTTTACAGCTGCTTGCATGTCGGCGAAATTCGCTTTGGCAAATTCAACATTGGTTTTGCCCATGTCTTGTGCGCCCTTGGCAACAATCTTGCCAGCTTCCACGATTGCGGCAAAGTTGGCTTTTTGGAACTCAACAGTGTCCATTGCCAATTTCTTACCTTTTTCGGCTGCTTCAGCGGCACGAACTTGCATGTCGGCAAAAAAGCCTTTCGCGGTTGCGGTTACTTTTTCGGCTGTTGTTTCTGCGGTCTTAGTCATTTTTTCTACTCCACTCTTGATAATCGATGTTTCTTCAACAGTGACAATTTTGCTAACCAGCTGATCCTTCGCCACCTGAGCTACTGCGGCCTTAGGAGCTGCCTCAACAGCTTTTGCAGGAACCACAGCCGCCGGGGCTTCAACCGCTACTTTTGCAGGAGCAGGCTTTTTCGGGGCCGATTTTGCTTTAACAGCTGGCTTTGCACCTTTCGCAGTTTTAGGGGCGGCTGTTTTGGCTACCGGCTTTGCTGCTGTGGTTTTTACGTCAGTCATTAAATTGCACCATCATTGTTGTGTTGCAGTGCAATATATATATGCTGCAGCGCAGCGTCAAGGGTTTTTTGTGCGGCGCACAATAATTTTTAGGGATTTCAAATTTATCGCTTTATTTCAATTTTTTAAGATACAGAAATTCATGGTCCTCATGGTTGCCAACCATGAAAATAGTGTCTGCTACATGTGCGAAGCCATATTTTTGATAGAAGCGCTGCGCCCGGGGATTTTCGCTAAATACGCTTAACAACATATCATCTGCATTGAGCGCGGCTGCTTTTTCCAGCGCCCAATCCATCAGGCGACCGGCCACTGCCTGGCCAAAATAATCGGCCCGCAGATAGAGCTGTTTCAACTCCACCACGCGGCGGCCCTGCGGATCATAGTCAAGCGTGACACCGTCGCCAATTTTGCAATAGCCAACCAGCTGCCCATTATCCTCTGCCACTTGATAATAGAGCCGGGGATTGTCAAAATCCGCTTGCACCGAAGGCACAGAATAAGCCTGCTCCAAGAAAGCGGTCAAATCTTCGGCGGCATAAAGATGGGCGAATGTATCGCAAAATGTTTCACGGCCCAGCGCCGCCAAAGCTTCCACATCGGCGGCAACAGGTGATCGGTAAAATATCGGCATGAACGTCTCTTCAGGGCTATCTGCGCCGTTTTTACGCGGCCAGGGTCAATGCCTCATAACGATCAAAATGATGATCCGCACTACCAAATTGATTTTCAATCATGGTCGCGCGTTTGAAATAATGGCCGATGGCAAGCTCCTGCGTGATACCGATACCGCCATGTGTCTGGATCGCATTTTGGCCTACGAAATTTGCGCCCCGGCTAATCCGCGCCTTGGCCGCGCTGACCGCTGCCATCCGCTGCTCAGCTGGTTTATCGAGATGCAGCGTCGCCATAATCGTCATTGATTTGGCCTGCTCCACTTCCATGAACATATCCACCATGCGGTGTTGCAGCACTTGGAACCGGGCAATTTCCTGACCAAATTGTTTGCGTTGTTTCGCATAATCCAGCGTGCCTTCATGCAGCTTGGCCGTCACGCCAACGGCTTCTGAACATATGGCGACGGTTGCTTCATCGACTATCTGTTCGATGACCGGCAATGCGCCGCCCTCTTCACCGAGCAGCGCATCGGCTGGGATGCTGGCATTTTCAAAATAGATTTCCGACGCGCGAAAACCGTCCACCGTGGGATAATCGCGGCGTACGACGCCCGGCGTGTTCGCCTCGATCAGGAATAAGGAGATGCCCTCGCGCTCGCTCTGCCCGCCGCCGGTGCGTGCTGTGACCAGCAAATGAGTGGCCCATGGCGCGGCATAGACGACCGATTTATGACCGTTCAGCACATAGCCGGCGCCATCTTTTTTCGCGCTCGTCTGCAAATTGGCGAGGTTATAGCGCCCTTGCGGTTCGGCATAGGCAAATCCGATAATCACATTGCCGCCGATAATTTCGGGGATAACTGCATCAGCGGCCGCGCCGCCCACCGCTTTCAATGCGCCGCCGCCGAGCACCACAGTTTGCAAATAGGGCTCGATCGCCATGACCTTGCCCAATTCTTCCATAATGATGGCATTTTCCAAATGGCCGCCGCCCAAACCGCCATGATCCTCGCTAAAGGCTGCGCCCAGCATCCCCAGCTCCTGTGCCAATGCGGTCCAGATGCCAGGATCGCGGCCCAAATCGCTGTCGATCATCGCACGGCGTTTGTCGAAATCATATGTATCGGCCAAAAAGCGGGCCAGCGTATCGCGGATCATGTCCTGCGTTTCAGTATAGGTGAAATCCATCTGTTGTTCCTTACCCTCTTATCCGTCAATATGGCGGCGGCGGTATCGGTTGCGGCTAGTTGCTGCTCCGCTTGCCATTGGCCGCCCGTTTGACGTTATATTTTATGTTATAGTCCCAGCACCATTTTGGCGATAATGTTGCGCTGTATTTCATTCGATCCGCCATAAATGGTGGTCTTGCGCGTGTTGAAGTAAGTTGGCGCGGCGCGGTGTGCATAATCAGGGCCGATGGGATGGGCATTGTCGCCTTCACCAAATCCCCGGAAATAAGGCGCGCCATAATGGCCAACCGCTTCCAGCGCGAGCTCGGTGATCCGCTGCTGTATTTCCGACCCTTTAATTTTCAGGAGGCTGGATTCGGGCCCCGGCCCTTTGCCCGCTGCTTCGCCCGCCAGCGAGCGTAGTTCGGTAAATTCGAGCGCCGTGAGGTCAATCTCCAGCTCCGACACTTTGCGTTTGAAAAAGGGATTTTGCAGCAAGGGCCGGTCGCCGTCCACTTCGCTGCGCGCGATCGACTTGATCTTCTCCACGCCGCGCTTTGAACGGGCGACACCCGCAATCCCCGTGCGTTCATGTGCAAGCAGAAATTTGGCGCAGGTCCAGCCTTTATTTTCCTCATAAACCCGGTTTGATACGGGAACGCGGACATCCTCCAGCCAAACTTCATTCACTTCATGCTCGCCGCCCAACGTGATGATGGGGCGCACGGTGACGCCGGGCGACTTCATATCAATTAGCAGAAAGGAAATAGACTCCTGCGCCTTTGCTTCCTTATCGGTTTTGACGAGGAAGAAACCCCAATCGGCATGCTGCGCCATGGTGGTCCATGTTTTTTGCCCGTTGACAATATAATCATCGCCGTCGCGAACCGCCGTGGTGCGCAGCGATGCAAGGTCGCTGCCCGCGCCTGGTTCGGAATAACCCTGACACCACCAATCCTCGCCCGATAATATCCGGGGTAGGAATTGCGCTTTCTGCTCCGGCGTGCCGAAGGTATAAATCACGGGACCGACCATATTGATGCCAAAGGGCATGATCGCTACGCAATCAGCCGCAGCGATCTCTTCTGAAAAGATGAAGCGCTGTGTCGGAGTCCAGCCGGGGCCGCCATATTCCACCGGCCATGCGGGCGCGACCCAACCTTTTTTCGCCAATATACGGTGCCAAGTGAGGAAATTCTCCTTCGACATTTCCTCTCCTTCTTCTTGCGCGGCGCGCAGCGAGTCGGGGTAATTGTCCTGAATGAAGCTGCGCACTTCTTCGCGGAAAGCAATGTTTTCGGCGCTAAATTCCATATCCATGGCGATTCTCCTCAAATTGTATCACTTGGTTATAGCGATAGTTTACGTTTACGTAAAGGGTAGGTTTTTTCCCTAACCCCGTGAAAAAATATCCGCATCGATTTTTGCTCCATCTTTTGTCGCTAGACAGTGTATGTGGACGATAGACGGCGCCGATAGGCGGTAATCGCGGACCAGTGTAACCCCATGGCCTTAAATGACGAAGGACAGCATATGACCAGATTATTGAAGCTTTCCGCGCTATCGGGGTTATGCGCTATATCGGCAATCGCGGCGCAGGCGGATGCAAAGTCAAAAGCAGAGCCAGAAAGGGCGACAGAGCGCTGGTCCTTTTTAATCACTTATGGCGATGAAAATTGCCCGCAAGCAGCCGACGACGAAATTGTTGTCTGCGCAGAGCGGCCCGAAGCCGAACGCTACCGCATACCGGCCAATGTCTATCAGAAGCCAAAATTGCCGCATACCGGCGACAGAAGCCTTGCCGCTGCGACCGAGAGCTTGGACGACGTAGCACGTCTGGCCCGCCCCAGCAGCTGTTCTGCGGTCGGCAGTAATGGCTTTACCGGATGTCAGGCAAAGGCGCTACGCGAATGGTTTGCGGAGCGCCGCGAAGATGGTGTCCGGTAGAACCCCGAACCTGTTATCGTGACTTCACATAACGGCCCGGCGCATCCTCTATGGCTTTCAGCTTGCCCTCGCCCGGAATACGCGCGCCTTCGGCTTTCACCATTTTGTCGCCATGAGTTTGCAGCCACTCTATCCAGTCCGGCCACCAGCTACCCTTAATCTCTGTCGCGCCTTCGATAAACGCTTCCAGCGTATTCACTTGTGGGTCGTTATTCAGCCAATATTGATATTTTTGCAGGACCGGCGGATTCACTACGCCCGCTATATGCCCGCTTCCGGCGAGGACAAATTTCAAAGGCCCTTTAAAATGATCGCGGATTTTCCATACACTTTTGGCAGGCGCAATATGATCTTCTCGCCCGGCCTGAATATAGCTTGGCGTTTCAACTTTGCTCAGATCAATCGGTACGCCCAGCGCCGATAAGCGGCCCGGTTCTACCAGCATATTGTCACGGTACAGATCGCATAGATAATCCTTGTGCCAGCGCGCCGGCAGGTTGGTGACATCGCCATTCCAATGCAGCAGGTCAAAGGCCGGATAATCATCGCCGAGCAGATAGTTTTTCACCACCGTTGACCAAATCAGGTCATTGCCGCGCAGCAGGTTGAAGGTCAGCGCAAGGAAACGGCCATCCAAATATCCTTCACCCGACAGCGCCTCAATCATTTTGAGCTGATGATCGTCGATGAAGCTGAGCAATTCGCCAGCCTCGCTAAAATCCACTTGCGCGGTGAAGAAGGTGGCGGACTTGACTTTCGCTGCCTCGCCTTTCGCCGCCAACACGGCAAGCGCCGCAGCAAGCGTGGTGCCGGCAACGCAATAGCCGATGGCGTGGACCGATTTTACGTCCAGCAGGTCGCGGATGGTGTCGATCGCATCAATTTCGGCGGCGATATAATCATCCCACACCACATTTTTCATGCTGCTGTCGGCTGATTTCCAGCTGGCGATGAAAACGGTAATACCCTGATCCGCGCACCATTTGATAAAGCTTTTTTCGGCGGTTAGGTCGAGTATATAGAAACGGTTGATCCAGGGCGGGAATATCACCAGCGGCGTTTTTAGGACCTTGTCGGTCGTCGGCGCATATTGAACAAGTTGATAAAGCGGCGTTTCATGCACCACTTTACCAGGCGTGGCGGCAATATTTTCGCCGAGCCGGAATGCCGCCGGGTCGGTATGCGTCATTTGTCCGCGCTGTAAATCGGCCATCATATGGGCCATACCCTTCATCAGGCTGGCACCCTTTGTCTCAATCGCTTTTTCCAATGCCATGGGATTGGTGAAGGCATTATTGGCCGGGCTCATCGCATCGACCACTTGTTTGACCGCGAAATTCAGCTTTGCCTTTTGCGCGTCGTCAATGCCGGCAACCTGCTGCGCGGCTTGGGTCATATATTCGCTCATCACGCTATAACCCTGACGCATCAGGTCAAAAACCGGATGGTCCCATTGCTCGCCCTTAAACCGGCGGTCGGCAGGGTCTACCTTGCTGCGCCCCGCCTTGGCCAGCGGTTCCAGCACTTGACCCCATGCATCCATTGCATGCTTATACCCCGTCATAGGATCGGCCCCATCGGGAAGGCCGCCGCCATCCATTTGCGCCGTAAAGGCTTTCATCACTTCAGGATCGAGGAAGGGCGGAAATTTTGGAGAGTCGGTCATAGCCCCACGAATAGCGTTAAGCGGCGCTGATGTCGAAGGGCAAAAATCACTATTTTGCGGCGCAGCATGGACATTGCCGCAAATAAGGCGCAAAGGGCGCGCTTATCCAAGGAATCATCATGGCATTTGACAATATCCCTCCGCTGCTTGGCGAGGCGCTTACCGCGCGTGAATATAGCACGCTTACCCCTGTTCAATCGGCAGTTATCGTTCCCGAAGCGGCAGGACGTGACCTCGTGGTTTCGGCGCAAACCGGATCGGGCAAGACCGTTGCTTTTGGTCTTGCCATGGCACCGCAAATTTTGGACGGCGGATTGGTCAGCCTGGCCGGGCTTCCGGCTGCGCTGATTATCGCGCCGACCCGCGAATTGGCGCTACAGGTCGCACGCGAACTTAGCTGGCTCTATGCCGGAGCGCAGGTGCGTATAGCCACCTGCGTCGGCGGTATGGATGCCAGTAAAGAACGCCGGAACCTAAAAAACGGGGCGCAGATTGTTGTCGGCACGCCGGGCCGTTTGCGCGACCATTTGGAACGCGGCGCGCTCGATCTGTCGGAACTGAAAGTCGCTATTCTGGATGAAGCCGATGAAATGCTCGACATGGGCTTTCGTGAAGAGCTGGAAGAATTGCTGAACGCTAGCCCCAAAGAACGCCGGACATTGATGTTTTCGGCGACCATGCCGAAACAGATTGTCGCGCTCGCCAAACGCTATCAAAATGATGCGCTGCGGATCAGCACGGTGGGCGAAGATCGCGGTCACGGCGATATTGCCTATCAGGCGGTAACCGTCGCGCCGCCGGACATTGAAAATGCCGTCGTGAATTTGCTCCGCCTGCATGAAGCGGAAACCGCGATCCTATTTTGCGCGACGCGGGAAAGCGTGCGCCATTTGCACGCAAAGCTGAATAATCGCGGATTTAACGCCGTGGCCCTGTCGGGTGAGCATAGCCAACAGGAACGCAATGCCGCGCTGCAATCGCTGCGTAACAAACGCGCCCGCATTTGTGTTGCCACCGATGTCGCGGCGCGGGGCATTGACTTGCCCACCGTGACGCTGGTTATCCATGTCGAAATTCCCCGCGATGCCGAAGCATTGCAGCATCGTTCCGGCCGGACCGGACGGGCAGGTAAAAAGGGCACGGCGGTTCTGGTTGTTCCCTATCAACGGCGCAAGCGGGTCGAATCCATGCTGCGCGGTGCGAAGATCAACGCCGAGTGGATGAAGGTCCCGACCGCCGAAGAAATTAAGGCGAAGGACCATGAACGGCTGCTCGAAAAGCTGCTTGCGCCAACCGATATTGACGATGGCGACCGCGTGCTGGGTGCGACCTTGCTCGAAACAATGAGCCCCGAAGATATTGCGGCAAAGCTGGTGGCGATGCACCGCGCCGAAATGCCAGTGGCCGAAGAATTGCTGGACGATGGACAACGAGCCGAACGGGCGCAGGAATCCCACCGTGATGGATTTGACGATGCCGTCTGGTTCCGGATCAATGTCGGGCGCAAGAATAACGCCGATCCCAAATGGCTGCTGCCGCTGATCTGCCGCCGGGGCGGGGTAACCAAAAATGATGTCGGCGCGATCCGTATTGCCGCCAATGAAAGCTTTGTCGGTATCGCCGCAAATAGTGCTAAAGCATTTGCCAAAGCGGCCCAAAAACCGGGCCGCGATGAAGATGCCGATGTCGAAATTGTTCCGTCCGATGGCCCGCCTCGTGATATGGCGCGAGAGAATAAGAAGCGCGGCAAATCGGGTTATCAGGGCCGAGGCGGCGGCGGAAAAGGTGGCGAATATCGCGGCGGAAAAGGCGGCGGATATCGCGGCAAAAAAGAGGGTGCTTCAGGCGAAGGCGGCAACAAGGCCCGCCCAACGCTGGGCGCCAACTTTGGCGGTGACAAACCGCAAGGCGATTTCAAGAAAGACGGCAAGCGTCCCTTTCGCAAAAAAGAAGGCGTACCTTCCAAACATGGCGTAAAGCATAAAGCGAAAGGCAACCGCCCGCGGTAATAATCTTGATCTAGGTAAGTGTTTTTGGCTAAATATGTCGAAAAATCATTGACTTAAAAGTCATAAATGATCGTGACGCGTGACAGCGTATCAGTATTTTCAAGGCCCGCTGGTGGATTGCTGTCGCGTTCCACCTGATACGAAAGCCGTGCGGTCAGAGCGCTGTTTATCTTCGCCTCAAGCGCGGTAAGCGACGTCAGGCTGCTGTTGGCCGATTCCAGATAGGCCGATGCATTTTGGCGCAATGTGATGGTGGGCGATATATTCCAAGCGAAATTGGCATTGGTGAGACCAGCCAAACTGGACTGCGATCCGCCAGCCACAAATTCGGTTTGCCGCCACGCTGGCCCGCCCTTAACATCCAGCTTCATCTTATCGGTATCAATCACCTGATAGCCCAGGCCAGCGGACACGGAATATCGCGCCGAATAGCCTTGAAACCGGTCGCGCTCATATTGGCCGAGGCCATAGCCAAAGAGCCGTTTATTGATTTTATAATTGGCCTCGAACCCGCCTGTAAATTGTTCGCGCGTGGTGGTCCCGCCGCTGCGTTGATAATCGGCCAAGGCGCTGAGTTTATACCGCCATTTAATCCCGTCCCGTTCGAGAGCCAAGCCAGCGGTCAATCCCGTATTGCTGCTATTCCCGCTTGACCGAAATGCGCCCAATTCCCCCCGGCCGGACCAATTATCAAAGAGACTCGCGTTGCGCTGCTCCTCGATCTGTGCAGCCTTTGCAGCAGCATCGGCGGCGGCAATTTTGGTTTTATAGGCCTCCGTTTTTCGGGTGATATTCGCGGCATTTTCCGGATCTGCTTGCAGCGCATATTTGGCAATCGCTTCGACGGCGGCGGTATCATCGGCCGCGATGGCGGCGTCTAGCGCCTGTTCTGCCGAAGCTTGGGCAAGCGCGGGTGACGCGGCCGAAAGGCCCGCCAATATGGCGGCTTTTGCGAAATTATTCATGGTAACCCCTTTGGTCGGTTAAGGTCGCAGGCGGGCGTTATGCGCCGCCCGCATCGATAAAGCGTTCCGCGTCCAGCGCCGCCATACAGCCTGTGCCTGCGCTCGTTATTGCCTGCCGGTAAATATGGTCCATAACATCGCCGCAGGCAAAGACGCCGGGCACGCTGGTCTCTGTCGCTTGTCCTTCTAGGCCGGAGCGGACTTTGATATAGCCGCCTGCCATGTCCAAATGGCCTTCAAACAGGCCAGTATTGGGTTTGTGGCCAATCGCAATGAATACCCCGTGCAGCTCAATATCCTCGGTCGCGCCGGGATTGGGGGAATTGTCCGTGGCCTTGATCCGCATTCCCGTGACGCCCGTGGCATCGCCCAGCACTTCATCCAGCGTATGATGCCATTTGATCGTGATCTTGCCTTCTTTTTCCTTGGCGAATAATCGGTCCTGCAAAATCTTTTCCGCGCGCAGGCTGTCGCGGCGGTGAACCAGCGTCACGTGGCTGGCGATATTGGCGAGGTAAAGCGCCTCCTCCACCGCTGTATTGCCGCCGCCAATCACTGCGACCGGTTTATTGCGGTAGAAAAAGCCGTCACATGTGGCGCAGGCCGATACGCCCTTTCCCATAAAAGCCTGTTCCGACGGCAGGCCCAGATATTGTGCGCTGGCACCGGTTGCGATAATCACCGCATCGGCGCTATATTCACCCGCGCCGCCATACAGGCGGAACGGACGCTGTCTGAAATCGACGCGCTCAATATGGTCATTTTCGATACGCGTGCCGAACCGTTCGGCATGTTTGCGCATCCGGTCCATCAGCTCGGGGCCAAGCACACCTTGATCATCGCCGGGCCAATTATCAACATCGGTGGTGGTCATCAACTGCCCGCCAATTTCAACGCCAGTCACGATCATTGGCGACAAATTGGCGCGCGCGGCATAGACAGCGGCGCTGTAACCAGCGGGGCCGGAACCGATGATGATGACGGGGGCGTGGCGATCGTGCGGCATGGTAATTCCTGTAAATGAACGAATCTGTTGGATGGTGACATAAGGACCAACAAGCCGATGTCCAAGCATCTTGTCTTTACCCGTATAAACATACAGTCAAAATAGGGGCTTGCCTTCCCCGTCAGGCGCCGATTATGTCACAGGCCAAATATATCCTACTATTGGAGCCGTTCATGCCGAAGATTACCGTTATCACCCGCACTGGCGAATCCCGCGATGTTGACGCGGATAATGACCTAAGCCTGATGGAGGTGATCCGTGACAATGGCTTTGACGAATTGCTGGCGCTATGCGGTGGATGCTGTTCCTGCGCGACTTGCCATGTCCATATCGACCCGGCCTATGCCGATAAATTGCCCGCAATGGGCGAAGATGAAAATGACCTGCTCGAAAGCACCGACCACCGCACCGCCCAATCGCGGCTATCGTGTCAGATACCGGTTACCGATGATCTCGACGGATTGATTGTCACCATCGCGCAAGAGGATTGATACCTATCCCCGAAGAGCGGTATCAAGCGCTTCTTCGGTTACCGGATAGCCATGCCGACCTTCGATACATAAATAGCGCCCATCGGGCCGTTCGTCGATAAATGTGAGGACGGTTTCGACGGGATATTCGGCGGCATGGGCGGCGGCGCGGTCAAAGCTGTCAAATTGCGCCAGCCGTTCCAAATTGCGGCGGGTGGGGAATATGATTTTTACCTTACCCTCATCCGCCAGCCGCAGCGTTTCGGCGGCGCTGGCCCAGAATAACCGTTTATTCTCGGTCGCATCAACGACTGCATTTAACTGCGCCCCGCCGGCATCAACCAGATAGAAACGCGTATCAAATACCCGCGACACGCGCTCAAACGTGGGCGGACGCCACCGCGCCCAAGGGACCAGTTTTTGAAGGTCGGGGGTCCAACCCTGCGCCGACAGAACCTCCCCCAATATCTCGCCATCATGCAGCGCGCGGCGCGCTTCATCGCAATTGGCGGGATCCTCCACACCATGCAGGCCGAGCGCCAACCCCGCCTCCTCAATCGTTTCGCGGATCACCGCCAGCCGCGCCGCCACCTCTGGCACGTCCAGCCCCAATGTCACATCGCGCGGCAATGCGGCGGCAAAGTCAAAATCCGCCTGATCCACCTTGCCGCCGGGGAAAACCGCTGCACCGCCGGCAAAAGCCATGCTTTTGACCCGCTCCATCATCAATATTTTCGGCGCACCGCCCGCCGGATCGCGGTGCATAATCACCATAGTCGCCGCAGGCACAGCAAGCGGATTTTCACTCCCGCCCCCGCGTTCAGAAACGCGCTCATTCTGATCGGATGTCATGCGCTATATCAAGCATGGATAAGCGTAAAGCGCCACCGCTAAATCACTGGCGATGGACAGAAGGGGATGATGGGTTTTTGCAACTGGAACGGGTTATTTCGAATGACGGCAAAATATTCGAAGGCATTACCAATTATTATGGTGCTGCTGAAATGCGTTTCTGTGATCTACAGAAAATTCCAAATACGGGTTCAATGTTTTTTATACGGAGCGTGGGCATAATGACACCATCTCCCCCGAACTCTTCCTGCTCGTACATTCCTAGAACGTCAAAATCATTACACCAGTTACTTCTATGTTCATCGTAACTTTCCAATATAGAATGTTCAGACATCTGACTTTCATCGAAGTTGTCAATTATCCATTGGCTCGCTAATTCATTCATCGTGAATGGTTGTTTCAATACGAACGGACGATTTTCTTGATACGCACAAAACCCAACAGCGGTATGAATATCCCATTCGGGGTTGGTCTCAAGCGACGTCTTTCCGTCGCAGAATCTCGCTATCGATAAAAGCGTCCGAGTGTCTGATGACGATATATTTGTTACTTTACTATCCTTGTAAACAGAGGCTACGCAAAACGGCGCAGAAGGAGCAACCGAATTATGCTTTTGCGTAACACACAATGAACGAGCATCGGGATTTGCACGCGAGCACATTTTCTGCCAGTTGGTCCAGAGCTGGCACGTGGGGTTATCCTTATCAAAGGCCGCTAGCGCGGCATCGGCGGCGGATTGCGATTTGTAATAGATGCTGCTGCTTTGCCGTGTCCCCGCAGCCCCTGCACCGTCATCACTGCGATCAGCGGTCTTGCAGCTGGCTAGCGCGCAAACCATCATCAACGACATCATAAAATGCAACATATATTACCCCCTATATCAGCCAACCGGTCAAATATATCTTATCATAATATCCATTGGCGCAAGTATAACTAAAAATCAGTTAAGCGACACCGCCGCAAATCCGCGCAATTGCGCCACCGGGCTTTTCGTGCCATGTTTCGCCCATTGCAGGCGGGGAGAGGCGGGTATGGGGATTGTGGAATTGTTGGGCCTTGCGGCCAGTGTCAGCCTGCTGTCGGGATGGCGGCTTTATTTGACGATATTTGCAACCGGGCTTGCCATGCGTTTTGACATTGTGCCGCTGCCGGAAAATCTTGTCATGTTGGAGGCGCTGGGCAATCCGTGGGTGATCGGGATTGCAGCATTGGGCGCGCTGGCCGAATTTTTCGCTGACAAGGTAATGTGGCTCGATAGCATATGGGATGGGCTGCATACCATCATCCGGCCGCTGGGCGGGGCGATGCTTGCGCTCGCGCTCGTCGACAGCGGTGATCCGGCGTGGCAGGTTATCATCTTCCTATTGGGCGGCGGCGCGGCCTTTGCCAGCCATGCGACGAAGGCGTCGGCGCGGGCGGTGGTGAACACATCACCCGAACCGGTCAGCAACATCATGCTGTCCACGGGCGAGGATGTCGCGGCGGGCGGGTTGTTATTCCTGATCTTTGCCAATCCGGTCGCGGCGGCGGTGATCGCGGTCATCTTGCTGCTGCTTACGATATGGCTGCTGAGCTGGGCCTACCGCAAATATCGCAAATTTTTTCCGAAAAAACAGGCTTAGGGTCAGGCAGGCTATCCGCCGAGCATCCATAGCGGCGAAACCGGGACCAATGGGGGGCATTTACGCGCCGCCAATTGTTCGCGCAGCTGATCCGCCATGGGGGAGAGATTGAAATTCTCGACCACCATCAGCGGGATTGGCATTGATGAATAGCCGATAGTTAGACCGCTTTTCTCGTCAATGAAGCTCACCTCAATTTTCTCTGCTTCGCGAATGGCGTTTGACAGCGATTCCAAATAATCGATCGTCTGATCTCCATTTTTACCGGGTAAGGGCGTGAATTTCGGATTGAAAAACGCCGTTCGCAGCGGATTTTCGCCATATTGTTTCTGCAATTTCCCGGGCATTTGGAACACCCTTCCGCTGCCATCCGAATTTTGTGTTTTGAACAGCATTTTGACGGGCCGTTCTTCATTGGGAAGTTCGGGGGTTTTAACCTGCAGCGCGGCAATGATATTTTCAACGAGCGGCGGTTGGTAATATTCTGAGGACGCACCATAGCCTGCATCAAAATATTCAATGACGAAGCGGAATATTGGGCTGGCACTGCCCAGCGACGGGTCCACTGGCCGAGAGAAATTCATTCGCCCGCTGGTACGCAGCAGCTTGCTATTTTTGTCGCCAATGGCTGACGCGCTCATCATCATTTGCATTTGGGCCGGATCCGCGATGCCAAGCTCTTGCCCGCTGAATGTCTTCTGTGCGGTGCAAGCCATTGCTTCGTTTGAAGCGCCCTGCGCCCATACCGGGGCACCGCCATAAGTAGAGGCGATGGCAACCCCGATCAGCGCAGAAGCGGTTTTAACAACACGCATGTGATTTGAAAGAGAAGCGCGCCATCCGGACGCAGTGGCAGCGATGCGGGCCGGGCGCGCGCGGACAAAACATTTGGACATAAATTTCCCATCTATACGAATAGATTTAGTTTTGACCCACTTGGGCAGATGACAGGAAAAAATATGCCTTGTAAAGCCTGTATTTCAATTCGGTCTGCGGTGCCGCATCGCCGGTCTGAGTGAAAATTCGCACTTGCGTATATAGAACAAAAATGGAACAATTATTCTCATGAGCCTGACCCACATCAAGGTGCGCGGTGCGCGCGAACATAATTTGCAGGGCATTGATATCGACCTGCCGCGTGACAAGCTGATCGTTATCACCGGCTTGTCGGGCAGCGGCAAATCGTCGCTCGCCTTTGACACCATCTATGCCGAGGGACAAAGGCGGTATGTGGAAAGCCTGTCGGCCTATGCGCGGCAGTTTTTGGAGATGATGCAAAAGCCGGATGTGGAACATATCGAAGGTCTATCGCCCGCCATTTCCATTGAGCAGAAAACCACGTCACGCAATCCGCGCTCCACCGTGGCGACGGTCACCGAAATTTATGATTATATGCGGTTATTATGGGCGCGGGTGGGCGTGCCTTATTCGCCCGCAACCGGCTTGCCCATCACTGCGCAGACGGTCACGCAAATGGTGGACCGAACCATGGCCTTGGCAGAAGGGACGCGGGCCTATCTGCTCGCGCCGGTGGTGCAGGGGCGCAAGGGCGAATATCGCAAAGAACTCGCGCAATGGCAAAAGGATGGATTTACCCGCGTGCGCATCGATGGCGATTTTTACCCGATTGAAGAAGCGCCAGCGCTGGATAAAAAATATAAGCATGACATTGAGGTTGTGGTCGACCGTATCGTCATCAAACCGGGCATTGAAACAAGGCTGGCCGATAGTTTCGAAACCGCGCTGAAGCTGGCCGATGGGCTGGCCTTCGTGGATTTGGCGGATGGGACGGTGGCAGAAGCGATGGCTCAGTCCCTCTCCCCTTCAGGGGAGCAGTTACGAGAGGGGGAGCCGACTGTCCGCGAGGTTAGGGCTGAGTTTCAAATACAGCCCCCCATCCCAAACCTCCGCCCTGAAGGGGAGAGGGCTCTAGCAAACATCACCAGTGGGTCGATGAAGGGCACTGGCCTGCCGCCCAATCGCATTGTGTTTAGTGAAAAATTTGCCTGTCCCGTATCGGGTTTTACCATCGCCGAAATCGCGCCCCGGCTATTCTCGTTCAACGCGCCGCAAGGGGCTTGCCCCGATTGCGATGGCCTTGGCGAACGGTTGGAATTTGATGAACAGCTGGTGGTACCCAATGAGGCTTTGACTTTGAAGCAAGGCGCGGTCGTGCCATGGGCCAAATCCAACCCGCCGAGCCCTTATTATATGCAGGTATTATCCAGCCTCGCGCGGGCGTATGATTTCAGCCTGGAGACTCCTTGGAATCAATTGGAGCCCGATCAGCGGATGATCATCCTGCACGGCACAAATGGGATGCCGGTGCAGCTGACTTTCAAGGATGGGCGTAAAGAATATACGGTGACCAAAGCCTTTGAAGGCGTGGTCGGCAATCTCCACCGCCGTCTGCTGCAAACCGACAGTGCGTGGATGCGCGAAGAGCTCGGCAAATTTCAAACATCGCAGCCTTGTGAAACCTGTCATGGGGCGCGGCTGCGGCCTGAGGCGCTCTGCGTCAAAATTGCGGGCGCCGATATTGCCACGCCGACCCGGATGAGCGTGAGCGACGCCTTGGTCTGGTTTGCCGAAGTAGACCAAAGCCTGACCAAGCAGCAGAGTCAGATTGCCAAAGCGATATTGAAGGAAATCAACGAAAGGCTGGGCTTCCTGAACAATGTCGGGCTCGATTATTTGAACCTTGACCGTACATCCGGCACATTATCAGGCGGAGAAAGCCAGCGTATCCGCCTTGCCAGTCAAATTGGCTCCGGCCTGTCCGGTGTGCTTTACGTGCTCGATGAACCGAGCATCGGCCTGCATCAAAAAGACAATGACCGCCTGCTCGCTACGTTGCGGCGGCTGCGCGATTTGGGCAATACGGTGATCGTTGTCGAGCATGATGAAGATGCGATCCGCACCGCAGATTGGGTGGTCGATCTTGGTCCGGGTGCGGGCGTGCATGGCGGGCGCGTGATGGCCGAAGGGCCGCTGAAAAAAATCATAAAGGCAAAAGGGTCGCTGACCGCCGATTATCTCAACGGCACGCGGGAAATCGCGGTGCCCAAAAAACGGCGCAAGGGCAATGGCAAGAAGTTAACCGTGCACGGGGCGCGGGCCAATAATTTGCGCGATGTCACCGCATCGATTCCGCTCGGCACCTTCACCTGCATCACTGGTGTTTCGGGATCTGGCAAATCCAGCTTCACTATCGACACGCTTTATGCCGCCGCCGCTCGGTCATTGAATGGTGCCCGCGTGATCGCCGGTCCGCATGACAAAATTACCGGCTTACAACATTGCGACAAGGTGATCGATATTGATCAAAGCCCGATTGGCCGGACACCGCGCAGCAACCCCGCCACTTACACCGGAGCCTTTACCAATATCCGCGATTGGTTCGCGGGCCTGCCCGAAAGCGAGGCAAGGGGATATAAGCCCGGGCGCTTCAGTTTCAATGTAAAGGGCGGGCGCTGCGAAAAATGTAGCGGTGATGGCCTGATCAAGATTGAAATGCATTTCCTGCCCGATGTCTATGTCACCTGTGAGGAGTGCAATGGACGGCGTTACAACCGCGAGACATTGGAGGTGAAGTGGAAAGGCCTGTCGATCGCCGATGTCCTGGACATGACAATAGAGGATGCAGTCGAAACATTTAAGGCCGTGCCGCCGATCCGGGATAAAATGGCGATGCTGGCCGAAGTGGGTCTGGGCTATATCAAGGTGGGGCAGCAGGCCACCACCCTGTCGGGCGGGGAGGCGCAGCGGGTAAAGCTCGCCAAGGAGCTGAGCAAACGTTCCACCGGGCAAACGCTCTATATCCTTGATGAACCGACGACCGGCTTGCATTTTGAAGATGTGCGAAAATTGCTCGAAGTGCTCCACCGGCTCGTCGAACAGGGTAATAGCGTGGTGGTGATCGAACATAATCTCGACGTCATAAAAACCGCCGACTGGGTCATCGACCTCGGCCCCGAAGGCGGTGTAAAAGGCGGAGAGATCGTGGCGCAAGGCACACCGGAACAAGTGGCAAAAGTTGCGGCCAGTTACACGGGTGGGTATTTGAAACCGATGCTCGGCCGTTAGGAATAAAAGCTGATAAGCCAACTGGTTGATCGGCAGGAGTATCGGTTTTAGGGTCAGGACCTATTCAATCCGTCTTGGAGTTTTGAGACCATTTTGCGGGCCCAAGTGGGCCGCAAAGTCATGTGCCAAAATAGGTCAACCGACCCGTGCACGAGGCGCGACGAGCCGTAATCGCTTCGCCGCATTGTTCATAAGCTATTCATATGATAGGATGCAGTTTATCGATAGTATAAAACGGCTGGTCGCAAATGTGGGGGCTCACGATAGCGAAGGAGAAGTCGATGTATATGAATATAAAGGATTTCCGGGGTTCGGCGCAACAGCGGACATTTATCCCGCTTTATTACGCCGAATCGGTCAATCATTGTCCGTCCTGCACCCGGACCCATTGGCATATTGGACGGACAACGGCGGAATGCGCCTTTTGCGAAACCGCACTGCCGTTGGCGTCCTCGTCACAGCAGCCCGCCGAACCGTTATTCTGGTTCCGGGGCAGCGAGACGTTGGCCTCTGCCTAAATCGAACGGCTCAGATATTGGCGGCAGCATGAAAGCGGCCACCGGCGGACCAATCATCGCGCAAACCGCGCATATCAACCGGCGGTGATAGGCGCACCGCCATTGACCCGCAACGTGCCGTGACCCAGCCCCCGGGTGTTAATTACCGATACCGCCGGATGCAGCTTCCTCCATGATGGGTGGTGCGTCGCCCGGACCTTTGGACGCAACCGGAAATCCGCGCCGTTTCAGCAAGGCATTCACGTCGGGATCGCGGCCACGAAATTCGCGGTAAGCCTCAATCCGGTCGGTTTCGCCGCCCGTGGATAGCAATATCTTGCGGAATTTATCGGCTATTTCCTTATTCCACACATCACCCGATTCTTCGAACGCCGCCCAAGTGTCGGCATCCATCGTTTCCGACCACAAATAGCTATAATAGCCTGCAGAATAAGCGTCGGAGGAGAAGAGGTGATTAAATTGCGGCAACCGGTGCCGCATCACCATTTCCTTTGGCATCCCAATTTGCGCCAGCGTGGCTTTTTCAAATGCCGCCGGGTCTGCCACTGGGTCGGTCCGGTTATGCAGTTTCATGTCCAATATCGCGCTGGACAGATATTCCACCGTGGCAAAACCTTCGTTAAAGCTGCTGCTCTTTTCTATCTTTTCTACCAGCTCTTTGGGAATGGGTTCGCCGGTTTTATAATGCTTGGCATAGGTGTTCAGGATATACGGGGTCAGCAGCCAATTTTCATTCACTTGGCTTGGATATTCCACGAAATCGCGCGGCGTTCCGGCCAGACCAGGCCATGTGATATCATAATTCAGATAATGCAGCGCATGGCCAAATTCGTGGAACAGCGTCGAGGCATCATCAATGCTGATCAATGTCGGTTCACCGCCCGCACCCTTCACAAAATTATTGTTATTCGACGCCAGTACAATGTTATTCTCACCGCCCAGCTTATGCTGATCGCGGTAAGTGGTCATCCACGCGCCCGACCGTTTGCCCGGCCGCGCAAAATTGTCGAGATAAAACAGGCCGACAATCTGCCCATTGCGGGTCACTTCAAATGTGCGGATATCGGGGTGGAAGACAGGAACAGTGCCTGTGTTTTCCATAAATTTAAAATCATATAACCGGCCCGCCGCATCAAACATGGCGGCCATCATATTATCAAGTTGGAAATAAGGTTTAATCTCATTCTGGTCGAGATCATATTTAGCCTTCCGCACTTTTTCGGCGTAAAAACGGTAGTCCCATGGCTCGATGGTAATTCCGTCGGCATCCGCTATGGCTTGCATATCGGCGACCTCTTCACCCACGCGGGCAACAGCGGCCGGCCACACTTTCATCATCAAATCCATCGCGCGTTCCGGGTCTTTCGCCATCGTATTGGCCATCCGGTAATGGGCATGAGTTTCAAAGCCCAGTAATTCCGCACGCTCCTGCCGCAATTTCAATATTTGTGCGATGACTTCATTCGTATCATTGCCATCGCCATTATCGCCGCGCTTAGTGAAGGCGGTCCACACTTTCTGCCGCAAGGCGCGGTTGGTGCTATTTTCCAAAAAAGGTTGAACGGCGCTGCGCGTGTTGGCCACGGCCCAGCCTTTTTTGCCCTTATCCTTCGCCGCATCGGCAATCGAGGCAATGTAACTATCCGGAAGCCCCGCCAGATCAGCCTCATTTTCGATCAAAATATAGGTTTCTTCGTCGGCCAATACTTTCGATGAAAAAGTCGAAAAGCTTTTCGCAAGCTCAGATTCGATTGCAATCGCCCGTTTCTGCTGTTCGGCATTGAGCAACGCACCATCGCGAACAAGGTTATCGTAGGTTTGCGTCAAAAGACGCATCTGCTTCGCATCAAGCCCCAGCTTATCGCGTTGTTGATACAGATATTGGATCCGCTGAAAATAGCGAGCGTCCAAGGTCAGTTCGGTGAAAAACTGGCTCAGCTTTGGGCCATATTCTGCTTCATATTGACGGATTTGATCATTCGACAAATTGGAGGTGTGCACGCCCCAAACCGGAAACAGGCGGCTCAATTCTTTACCAGCCAGTTCCGTCGCGGTGATAGTATTTTCAAAGGTGATTGGTTCGGGATTGTTTAATATGCGCTCATATTCGGCTTTCGTCACCTTCATACCGGCTTCAAAAGCGGCGGGAAAATCCGTTGGCTTCACCTTATCCCATGCCGGCACACCATCATAGGGACCCTGCCATTTTTGTAGCAGCATAGGCACTGTTTTGGGCGCGGGTGCAGCCTGAGCAATTTCAACCATTGGCGTCGCAATCATCGGCAAGGCGGTTAACGCCAATATCATCTTCATTTTTCGCACGACCTATCATTCCTCTCTTAAATATCATGGACAATAGATAGGTTGCGCTGACCAAAAAGACCAGCATCTAGCCAAATTTTATATACTAGCGGCTCATACAAGAAACGCTGGGCATGGTTGAATCCATTTTGGAGGCTATTTGAAAACACTCCAAGGGCCCAGACTTGCCGTGAACAACTGGCACTGGTTTTTATGCCCGCCTAAAAAACAGAGGATGAGGTGCATGCCGACCTACAACGACCTGACAAGCGCACAATTGCCGCAGCGCACGGCCGCGATTTGCAGCCCAAACCAAGCCGAACGGGCGAAACTGGCGGCGATAGCACAGCGCGCAGGATGTCTGATTATCGACCGCTGCGATATCGCCCAAATCGGACCCCAGCCCGATGATTTCCCAGAATTTGATCTGCTAATCGCAGATTTTACCTCCATTTCGGAGCGGCCTTTGCAAGAAATCTCCAACATATCTCGATACTTAACAAGCAATGGCGGGGAGGCGCTGATTTGGACGGATATGGAGAGTTTGGACCGGGCATATGCCGATATGCCAATTTCCCAATGCCATTTCCTGATCCAAGGAAGCGACCTTGAAGCTTTACTCATTATGTCTGGGGCAATCAGGCGGGGAAGTAAGATGGAACAGCTGCATGATAACAGCCGCGATGCAGGTATTGGCGCGCTGCATAAAATAAGCGATGAGCTTGCCGATTTTGCGCGCACTCTGGCGCGATTGGCCGATCAAGGCGATGTGAAAAGCAGCAACCAGTTGGCCGAAAAGCCGATGTCATTCCGGCCCGCGCCCAGCAGCATCATCCAACCTTTTATAGAAACAAAAAGGGCGGCAGCTGATGAGACCGCCTCGCCGGTGAAGGCATCCTATATCCGTGAAATCATCCGATATCGACGGCGCCGCGACGCTTATTTTGATAGCGAGCTATTTGCTGATCCGGCATGGGACATATTGCTCGATTTGCTGGTCGCAAGAATTGAAGGCAAATCGGTTTCGGTATCGAGCCTATGTATCGCCGCTGCTGTCCCTGCAACAACCGCGCTGAGGTGGATTACCGGGATGACCGAAACCGGGCTCTTGCTGCGCCGGATGGATCCCAAAGATGCGCGGCGTGTTTTCATCGAGCTATCAGACGACACCGCAGATAAGATGATGAAATATTTTGACGAGGTTCAATTGGCGAGAGGTTCGGTTATTTAGCGGTTACAAACGCGAAAAGGCTTGCCAATTCCGAACGGCTTTGGCATTGGCCCCAGCATCGCAGATTGATTCTGCGCGTCATGGCCTTTTTAGGGCGCTTAGCTCAGTTGGTAGAGCATCTCGTTTACACCGAGAGGGTCAGCGGTTCGAGCCCGTTAGCGCCCACCATGACCTCCCTCGAAATCCCTGTTTTGCTTGACTTTACTGATATTGCGTGCTTTGTCGGGGATGAAGCGCAGCGTTATGCGGCGCTGTTGAGAGCGATAGAGGGTGAGGCCGTATATGCGTTTGTTGAAAAAATCTGTTGTCGTAGCAGCATTTTGTTTTGGTATTTCCGCAGCGCCGGCATTTGCAATAACTTCCAGTGGGAATTCCAAAGCGTCAACCGAAAACAATAGCGATGACGATAGTCAGCCTGTTGAAAAACGCAAAGAAACCACCACAAAGCAAAATTCGAAAACGACACCAAAGCGCGAACCATGCCGCAGCTGCCGGATTTTGATGTAACCTAGTTTGCGTTTACGCCGCCGCGCCACCCATCGGTATCTGCCGCAAGATCGTATTGATAGGCCTTTTAACGAATCGGCGACCTACTGTTAGGGAGTAAGCCGCTAACCCCTTATAATATGAAATAGGCGAAGCTTATACTCGCCGCAAATGCGGTTAGTGTGGCAGCGGCGACGGGCATCAATGCGCGCCACCGATAGGACATAATCGCATCGAGTCTAGAATTCATCGCCGTTGCAATCACCGCCAGCAGCAAAAATGTCTTTGAAATGATAAGCCCGGTTTCCGCGATAATGGTGGGCGCAGCGAATAGCGAATTGACCGCAACGACCGCGAAAAAGGCGATGATGAACCATGGGAAATGCAAATAGTCACGGATGCGTTTTTTACCAGCTGCACCGCCGTCGGCGGCTGATGCCGATGCGCTGATGGTGATACCGATAATCGCCACCACCGGGGCCAGCAACGCCACCCGCGTCAGCTTCACAATCGTCGCCGTTTGCCCCGCCTCCTGCGAATAGCCAAAGCCCGCGCCCAGCGATTGCGCCACATCATGGATCGCTGCGCCCATCAAAAACCCCGCCTGACGGTCGGTGAAATGCAGATAGTCGGCAATAATCGGATATACGGAAAGCGCCGTCGCGCTCGCCACGGTGATGCCCACCAAAGTGAATGTGAAACGGTCATATTCCAGCCGTTCCCGGCCGATAATAGCATAAATGGCCAGCGCCGCAGACGCCCCGCATATCGCCGTCGCGCCGCCCGCCAGCAGGCCGATCAGACTGCCCTGTCCGCTCCATTTCGCGGCCAATATCCCGGCCATTATCACCAACGCCATGATGCCGATCAATCCGAGCAGGGAAATTGGCCCCATGGCCGCTATCTGCCACAGCGTTATCTGCGTTCCGAGCAGCACGATACCCCACCGCAGCAAGCTGGTGCTGCAGAGATGGAAACCCTTTACCGTTTTGTCACTGGCCGAAATAAAGTTGAGCGCAAGACCAAGCAACAGACCGGCAACAATGGCCGGTATACCATAATGTTCTGACAGCCATGTCGCCGCGGCTGCGACAACACCGCATATGGCAAGGCCGGGGAAGTAGGCACTGATCCGGGTCCGCGCCTTAACTGGGCTTTTATCCTGTTCGGCAAGCCATATCTCGCCATATAAATCGCCCTGAACAATGGCGTTGAGGCTTGGCCCCCGTTCAACCATTTGTAATATCGCCGATATCGATCACCGGCACATTATGAGTGGCGGCAAATTCCTGCATATCCTCTGCCCGGGCCATGCTGCCATCGCTCCGCATGATCGCGCATAATATTATTCCCTCGCCCAGATCATAGCGGCGGCAAAGCTCCAGCCCTGCCTCTAGCGTCGATTTACGCGCCGCAAGCCCGCCGGGATCAGCGATCAAGGGAAAGACATGGCCGGGGGTAACTAAATCAGCGGCGCGCGCATCGGGCGCAACAGCGACGGAAATTGTGTGCGCCCGGTCATAAGCGGAAATGCCGGTATCAACACCGTGCCGCGCTTCGATGGATACGCCGAAAGGGCGGCCGCTGCTGGCGTGGCTGCCCGCATCCTGACGACCGATGCCCAAATGCCAAGCGCGCTGTTGGCTGATCCCCAAACAGATAAGCCCGCGACCATGCTGCGCCATAAAATTTATCGCTTGGGGCGTGACCTTGCTCGCCGCCATGGCAAAATCAAGGTCGCCGTCCCGATATTGATCGCCCGACAGGATAATCATGCCGCCCTCCCGCAAATGGGCCGCCAAATCACCCCGCCATTTGGGGGAAGATGAGGTCACGGAATTTTCCGTCATTTGAATATCCCTGCTGCGCCAAGCACTTGTTGACCGACGAGCTCCAATTGCATCCGCGCGCCAACATCGCGTATCTCGCCCTGCTCGTCAAAGGTTTCCGGCGTCGTGCGAATGGCCGCACCAATAGGGGTTGGCCATCCGCGCAGCGCATGGGTAATTGTGCGCAGCGTCAATAATGTGCTCATCGTCGCTTGATGCCCGAATGCCGTCGCGATCAAGCCGACCGGACGGCCATGGAAATAAGGGCGTTCATCGTTGGCCAAATCCTCGGCATAATCGAGCGCATTTTTGACCAAACCGGATATGCTGCCATGATAGCCGGGCGATGCAATCAATATCCCATCGGCCCGCCGCAGATCCTCCACCATATCGGCCCCCGCCTCTTTGCTATGGCCTGGACCGCCATAAAAAGGCAGGTTTGCCATATAGCTTCCATCATACCGGCGGATTTCTGCGCCCAGCTCTTCTGCGGAGCGGCAGGAAATAGCAAGCGCCTTTTCCGTCGATGAATTGGGTCGCGGCGTGCCGCCCAATGCGACGATCAATGTCATTGCTCATTCTCCCAGTAGTAATATCAGCGAGGCAGAAGCTTCAACCTCTTGCATTATATCTCGCACGGTTTATGTCTAGCGCTGTCATAATTATGATTACGCGATCGGCTTCGCCATTGGCAAGGGCAAAATTCTAATCAATTGCCAATTCGTATCGCGCAAGGCAGATAGAGGCGAGAGAGAGGGAGTTGGAGCATGGCACAGGCAGAAAGCAGCGGCGCAGCGCGTTCGCAAAAATGGATCAGATACGGGTTGATCGCGCTGATCTTTTTTGGCACCGCTCTCAATTATCTCGATCGGCAGGTACTGGCCCTGCTCAAACCGATGTTGCAGGCGGATTTCCAATGGACCGACCGAGAATTTGCTCATTTTGGCAGCTCGTTTCAATTGGCCGCCGCCTTTGCCTTACTGGGTGTTGGCTGGTTCATCGACAAGGTGGGCGTGCGCTTTGGCTATGGCCTCGCCGTTGCGGTTTGGAGCCTTGCCGGCATGGCCCACGCCGCCGCAACAACGGTGCAGCAATTTGTCATGGCCCGCGTCTCTTTAGCAGTAGCCGAGGCGGTCAACACGCCTGCTGCGATTAAGGCAGCGGCAACCTATCTGCCGGTGAAGGAACGCTCGGTTGGCCTGGGCGTCATCAACAGCGCATCCAATATTGGCGCAATATTGGCGCCGCTTGCCGTGCCCGCGATCGCGCTGGCACTCGGCTGGCACGCGGCCTTTCTGATTACCGGTGCATTGGGTTTTGTTTGGCTCGCTTTCTGGTGGTGGGGGACCGCCAAATTGGAGCCGGTCAAATCCATTGAAGCGGCGGCAAGCGCACAAAAGGCCGAAGGGTCGCCGCCATGGGGGGAATTGATTAAGGACCGGCGGACCTTGGCGGTCATTGGCGCAAAAACGCTGACCGATCTGGTTTGGTGGTTTGTGCTATTTTGGGCTCCGGATTTCTTCGCGCGGCAATATAATCTGGGCCAAGCCGATATTGGCTACCCCACCGCCATCGTATATGTGATGGCGGCGGTCGGCGCATTATCCAGCGGATTTTTATTCCCGGCGCTGCTGGGCCGGGGCTTTACCGCAAACAAAGCCCGCAAAACCTCGATGTTTGCCTATGCCCTGCTGATTTTGCCGCTGCCGCTCGCGCTCTATGCGCCCGATCAATGGGTGGCGGCGCTGGTCATCGGTTTGGCATTATTCGCGCATCAGGGTTTTTCCACCAACATATTCGGCATGACCGCCGACATTGTACCCGCCCGCCAAGTGGGCAGTGTGATCGCCATGGGTGCGCTGGCAGGTAATTTGTCTGGCGCGGCCATGCTGGAATTTACCGGATGGGCGCTCGACAGCGGGCTTGGCTATACGCCCATGTTCCTGATGTCCGCCAGCGCCTATCTGCTCGCGCTGGCATGGATACATACGATGCAGCCGCAGCTGGTTGTCGTCAACACCGATGGTGAGGATTAAGGCGCGCCTTGACAGAGCGAGGCAAACATACGCGCCATCCTGCCCCGCCTATTGGGCGCGGCCCAAAAAAAGGGGCGTAGGTGCCGTATAGCACCCACGCCCATTGCCGCTTGCGACCCTTTGGGGATTAGCGAATTTTTGCGCTCAACGTGACACCGAAATAACGGTCGGCATCGCGGGGAATTTGATACCGCTGCCCATTGCTGACATTCAGCAAGGCATAGCTGGTGTCTCCAATGTTCCGTGCGTGGAAGGTCAGCCGATATTTGTCGTCAGCATCGCCGACGCCCACGCTGGCATTCCAAATGCCATAGCTGGGCAGCGGGCCGCCTTCACCTAGGTCGGAAAATTGCGAACCCACATGGTTGAACGCAGATGCCAGATATAGCTTCAATGCGCCGAGATCAGCCTCATATTCTCCGCCGACATTCCAACTCCATTTCGGCGCCAGCGGTAGCCGCGTTCCATTTCGGGCATCGGGATCGTTATTGCGCGGATTAGGATTGAAACGCAGCACGCGTGCATCAGCATAAGCGACGCTGCCGTTCAGGCTCAGCCCTTCGATCGGCGCAAAAAGTGCGTCGACTTCAAAACCTTTGGTCCGCACGGTTCCAGCATTTGTCAAATTGGTGATGAGCTGATTGTTCAACAAGATAAAGTTATTCGCCTGAAAACCATCATATGTCGCTTGGAACAACGCGGTGTTCACTTGAATTTTACGGTCCCAAAATTGAGATTTCATGCCGACCTCAAATGCGTCGGACAGCTCCTCATCAATCGGAACGGCATTGTTGGGCGCCGTATGGTTAAAGAATACGTTGAATGCCGGCCCCTTATAACCCCGGGTGAAGCTGCCATAGAATAGCAGGTCATCATTGGGTTCAAATTGCGCCGATACTTTGCCGGAAATATTATTGTTGCTGCTGTTGCCAAACGAAGTGTTGGTGCCGTTGCCGCCATTGGCGATAGTGCCGCCCGCCGGGTTGCCCGAAACACCGGGACCAGACAGCGGCAAGCCTGTAACAGCATTCACGCCTGGTGCCCGCGTGTGGGTGTAGCTGAGCACATCACGAGTCCAGCGCAGGCCGCCTGTTACACTAAGCTGATCGGTGAAGCGATAAGTCGCCTGACCAAAAAAGGCGAGGTTGGAGCTGTTCACATCGCTGGCCGAAGTAGCGGTTGGGCGGGTCGTGTTCACATTGTCCGCTAAATTGCATGGCCGTGCGCCCGATGCCGCAAGGGGTAGCGTAGACGAGGCGCAAACGATGTCGCGGCGGGTGAAATCCTGCTTGTTATCGGAATGCCAGATAAAGGCGCCCACCTGATAGAAAAACGGTTTTGCCTGATCCGATGCCAAGCGGATTTCTGCCGACATTTGGTCGGTTGTAACAAAGCCTTCGTCATGCAGCTGTGCCGTCCCGACAATCGCCCGAGGCAGGAAATCGCCTTCCCGAATTTCGGTATTTTGCCAATTGCGATAACCCAAAATGACGCTCAGCACGTGGTCGTTCAAAATATCCACGTCCAAATTGCTGGTCAGGCTCCATTGCCGGTCGCGGGTTTCGGTGATCAAATTGTGGTTCACAGTCCGCTGTTCAATGCCCAATGCGACTGGAAAGCCCAGTTCAGCGTCGAGCACCGCACCCCGGCTGACACCCGTTACGTCGGCGCAGCAATCATCATTGGCTTTGAAAAAGTCGGCGATGATCCGCAGCCGCGCGCCATCACCGTCATAATCCACGATGCCGCGTGCGCCATAATGTTCATAGCCATTGACCTGCGTATCGAAGAAGGTGTTATTGATATTACCATCATAGCTGCCATAAAAACCGGTCAAACGCGCTGATAGGTCCTGGGCGATTGGTCCGGAAATCGACGCCTTGGCACGATATTCATCGCCTTCATAATATTCGGCGCGCAAGTCTGCTTCCAAACTGTCTGTGCCGCCCTTTGACACCATGTTGACTAGGCCTGCAGACGCGTTTTTGCCGAACAATGTGCCTTGTGGTCCGCGCAGCACCTCAATGCGTTCCAGATCGAGCAGATCGGAGAAAGCCTGCCCGGAACGGCTCAGCACGATACCGTCAACCACCGTCGATACGCTGGGCTCGGCTGCTACGGAGAAAGTGATGGTGCCAACGCCGCGCATGATAATGGCACTGTTTGCGCTGGTCGTACCCTTACGGAATGTAACTGATGGCACCAGCTTGCCGATATTTTCAAGGCTGACGGTGCCGGTTTCAGCAAGCTTATCACCCGTGATCGCGGTTATCGCGATGGGAATATCCTGCACATTTTCTTCAACCTTTTGCGCGGTAACAACAATTTCCTCAACCTGCGCATGGGCCGGGGTCGCCATCGCCAAAGCCAGCATGGCAAGGCTGCTTCCCGCGAGCAAAGGGCGCGTTGAAATGACTGCTTTAATAGATTGTTTCATAAAGATTTCCTCCCAAAATAGACAAACCATGTGGCGGCATTTTCCGCGCGTTTTCCGGCCTATTATCTCCCCAACAGTTAAATAAAATAATTGCATTGTCAAGCGCTGTCATATAGCATTCTTTGTATGGGATTATCGACAATAAGCTTGGGGATTTAGGTGCAATTTACCGCCAGCAAAGACGGATTTGATCTGATTGTGAATGGCTTGGCACTGATCCGCCACCGCACCGATCAGCCTGCGTTTGCGCTTGGCCGGGGGGATCCGGCAATAGAAATGTACCGCGGAAATTACCGGATTGAGGACAGTTGCACGCCCATCAGTCTTGCCGCCGCGTCAATTATAACGCCCACCCGAATCGAGTTTCGCGGCGATGATGGCTTAGTTCAATTGCTCGTCCAATTGGAGCATACACCGCAGGGCTTCACCTTGAAGCTGTCGGCATCCGCGCCCTGCGACCGGATATTCCTAAAGCTTGCGGCGCAGGTAGATGAGCATATTTGGGGCGGCGGTGAGCAGATGAGTTATTTGAAGCTCAATGGCCGCCGTTTTCCCATATGGACCAGCGAGCCAGGCGTTGGCCGCGACAAGAGCCGCAAATTGACGCAAATTATGGACGCAGAGGGCATGGCAGGCGGCGATTATTGGACCACCAACTATCCGCAGCCCACTTTTGTCTCCTCCCACCATTATGCCTGCCATTTTGATGGCACATGCTATAGCGTTATGGATTTTTCCGACCCGCAGCAGCATGGCTTTGAAATATGGCAAAACAAGGCCTGCTTCCATTTCTTTTTCGCCGATAATTTACCCCAGCTTGTTGGCACATTATCGGATCATTTTGGCAAGCCTGCGCGCTTGCCCGATTGGGTTTTTGACGGCGCAATCATTGGGTTAAAAGATGGGGAGCGCAGCTTTGACAGGCTGAATAACATCCTCGCGGCGGGCACGGCGGTCACGGGCCTATGGTGCGAAGATTGGGTTGGCATCCGGCAGACCACCTTTGGCCGCCGATTATTCTGGGACTGGCGCTGGTCGGCCGATCGCTACCCCAATTTGCCCGCACAGATAACTGCGTTGAAAGAAAAAGGCATCCGCTTTTTGGGCTATGTTAACCCTTATTTGGCGGTTGATGGCAGTCAATATCAGGAAGCGGCGCAGCTAGGGTATCTCGCATTACGCCTCGATAGTGATGAACCCTATGTGGTGGATTTTGGCGAATTTGACTGCGGCATTGTTGACTTCACCAACGCCGGCGCAGCACGGTGGTTTGCCGACCGGATCATTGGGCAGGAAATGCTGGATTTTGGCCTATCGGGCTGGATGGCGGATTTTGGTGAATATCTGCCCACCGATGTGCGATTATCTGACGGCACAGATGGTATGGATGCGCATAATTTATGGCCCGTCCTGTGGGCGAAGGTAAATGCCGACGCGATTGCGGGGCGTGGCCAAACCGATGAAGCCATGTTCTTCATGCGCGCTGGTTTTTCGGGCGTCCAAGCGCATTGCCCGTTATTATGGGCGGGCGACCAATGCGTCGATTTTTCGCGCCATGACGGCATCGGCACAGTGATCACCGCCGCTTTGTCAGCCGGCCTTGTGGGCAATGCCGTCAGCCATAGTGATACCGGCGGATATACGTCGCTGCATGGCGTGGTCAGGACATCGGAGCTGTTCATGCGCTGGGCCGAAATGGCGGCTTTTTCGCCGGTCATGCGGACGCATGAAGGCAATCGTCCTGATGACAATTTACAGGTTGATAGCAGCCCCGAAATATTGCGCCACTTCGCCGCCATGAGCCAGCTGCATGCCGCACTCGCCCCTTATTTCCGCAGCCTCGCAGATGAGGCGCAGCAAAATGGCCTGCCCCTGCAACGGCCCATGTTCTTGCATTATCCCGTTGAGCCTGAATTTGCCGATTGTCAGGACCAATATATGCTGGGCGCTGACATGATTATCGCGCCAGTGATAGAGGAAGGTTCAATAAGCCGGCATGTTATGATACCGCAGGACAATGACTGGATTAACATGTGGACAGGAATGCCGGTGCCGCCCGGAATGAACAACATCGCCGCACCCATTGGCGCGCCGCCGGTATTCTTCCGTGCAGACAGCGCCTTCGCACCATTATTCCGGACATTGCCGGATTTCATTGGCCCCGATATCGTTGCGCCGGGCATTAGGGGCAACGTAACCCCATGAGCCAAAGGAGCAATATCAGCGATGTGTCCAAACGCGCAGGCGTTTCCGTAAAGACCGTCAGCCGGGTGTTAAACAACCACCCCTATGTCAGCGACGCCATGCGGGCAAAGGTCAACGCTGCCATGAAAGAGCTGGATTTCCGGCCCAGCGTCGCGGCCCGGATTTTGGCAGGCACCAAATCGGCTCAGATTGCCCTGATTTATGACAATCACTCTCCCTATTATATCAACCTGATTCAATCAGGTTGTTGGGAGCGCTGCCACCAAGATGGCGTGCGTTTATTGGGGCAGCCCGTCGATGTGGCGGACCCCGATATTGGAGAGCAAGTGCGCGGGTTGATCAATGAAACCCATGTCGACGGTATCGTGCTATCCTCTCCAGTGACCGATTGCGATCCGGTCCTGCGGACGTTGGAAAGTATGGGCATTCCCTTTGTCCGTATTTCGCCCGGTACCAATCACGCAATGACCTCGTCAGTTTATATGGACGATGCACAGGCCGCCGATGACATGACCACCCATTTGATCAATTGCGGGCACCGGCGCATCGCCTTCATTAAGGGGCACCCCAATCATATGGCGTCGGATGAGCGCTTATATGGATACCGCCGCGCTTTGGACCGGGCCGGCCTGCCTTTCGACCCGCGCTGGTATGCTGATGGGGAATTTGATTTTGACAGCGGATTTGCCGCTGCCGAAAAATTTCTTGCGCTGCCTGAACGGCCAACAGCGATTTTTGCGAGCAACGACGATATGGCCGCCGGAGTGCAGGCCGCCGTACATAAAGCGGGGCTCGACATTCCGGAAGAAATTTCGGTTGCTGGTTTTGACGATACAACATTGGCGCGGATGGTTTGGCCGCCCCTCACCACCATCCGCCAACCGACATTTGAACTTGCCAAAACCGCGACCGATCTGCTGCTGAGCGGTCAAACGCTGGTTCATAAACGGTTGGAACATAAATTGATTGAACGCGATTCCGTAGCCAAAATTGGCGCGGCATCGGAAACTGATTAACCTGTATATTGGAAATAATATGAGCATTCTTCCCCAGCCTCCCCGTTCCCGCAAATTGGGCGGGACCGACATCGAAATTTCCTCTCTCGCATGGGGAATGTGGCGCTTTACCGATGTGACCGATGGTCATGCGGATCTTGTGCATGCCGCAATTGATAGCGGTATCACCTTGCTCGATACGGCGGATATTTACGGATATAGCGGCCCTGACGGTTTTGGTGATGCCGAAAGCTTATTGGGGCAGGTTTTTGCCGCCGAACCTGGCTTGCGCGGCAAAATTGTTTTGGCATCCAAGGGCGGAATTACCCCGCCAACCCCGTATGACAGCAGCGCTGCATATCTGACCGGCGCGATTGATGCGTCGCTGCGGCGCTTGAACACGGACCATCTGGACCTGTGGCAAATCCACCGTCCCGATATTTTGACGCATCCGCAGGAAATAGCCGCGACGCTGGAAAAAGCGATTGCCGCAGGTAAGGTGCGTGCGATTGGCGTATCCAATTTCACTCCTGCGCAAATAGACGCATTGCAAAGTTATTTATCCGTGCCGATTGTCAGCACTCAGCCAGAATTTTCGCCGCTATGTATTGATACAATTAACGATGGACAGCTGGACCATGCGATACAGCATCGCCGCACCGTCTTTGCATGGTCGCCGCTGGGCGGAGGGCGCATTGCCAAGCCCGAAAGCGCGCGAGACAAGGCCGTTGCTGCAGCGCTAGACAAAGTGGCGCAGGAACAGGGCGTGGCAAGGGCATCGGCGGCTTATAGCTGGATCATGGCGCATCCGGCGGGCGCAATCCCGATCGTCGGCACGCAAAATCCGGCCCGCATCGCCGAAGCCGCCGAAGTCTATAATATAAAATGGAGCCGTCAGGATTGGTACGCCGTTCTGGTCGCGGCAAGAGGAGAGGATTTACCATGACCGACGCCCCCAACGCCGCTGGAAAACCATGCGAGGTGAGCTGGTTTTCTGCTTTGTGCGATGATGATTACGAATTTTTGGGGCGGCCCGATCCGATGCTGCAATCCAGCTGGGAACATTGCCGCAATATCGTGTTGACTGCGGAAAAAGGTGGATTTGACAATATACTCCTGCCCTCTGGGTATCAGCTGGGATTAGACACCACCGTTTTCGCCGCCGCTATTGCGCCATTTTTGGAACGGATGCGTTTGTTGATGGCTGTGCGGATTGGCGAAGATTGGCCGCCACAGCTTGCCCGGCGCATCGCCACGCTGGACCAGATTTTGGGCGGACGAATGACGGTGAATATCATATCCTCTGATTTGCCTGGGCAGCAAATGGACAGCGAACCGCGCTATGCCCGTACGGTCGAAGTGATGAAGATACTGAAGACCATGCTGAACGGTGATCCGCTGGACCATCAGGGTGAGTTTTATCAATTGCAGCTTGATCCGCCGCGCATGAAAACCGTGTCGGGCAAATGTCCGCCGCTATATTTCGGGGGATTGAGCCCGGCGGCGCGGGATGCGGCAGCGGAAGCCGCTGATGTCTATCTGATGTGGCCCGATACAATGGACAAGGTGCGCGAGGTGGTATCCGATTTGACCGCGCGCGCCGAGGCCAAGGGGCGCAAGTTGAAGTTCGGATATCGCGCCCATGTGATCGTCCGCGAAACCGAGGCAGAGGCCCGCGCCTACGCACAGCGGCTATTGTCGAAATTGGACGAAGGCGCTGGCGAGGCGATCCGCAACAAATCGCTTGATACCAATACAGCCGGTGTGGGCCGACAAAATGAGTTGCGCGCATCGGCGCAGGATGACGGTTTTGTCGAGGATAATCTATGGACGGGCATTGGCCGCGCACGATCCGGATGCGGCGCAGCGATTGTGGGTGATCCCGATCAGGTACTGGCGAAAATCCGCGCCTATCAAGATGCGGGAATGGATGCATTCATCCTATCTGGATATCCGCATGCCGCAGAATGCGACCTGTTTGCACGTCATGTCCTGCCGCATATCAACCATGGGCCATTGCAGCTGTAAAAGTGGCGCTGGGCCCAGACTCAGGACAGAGAGTCAGGACCTAGATGCTCAAAAACAGTCCGGCTAGCGCCGCGCTCATGAGGTTGGAGAGTGACCCGGCGGCCAATGCTTTCAACCCCAATTTGGCAATCATTGGCTTTTGGTTTGGGGCTAGGCTGCCCGTTACCGCTAACTGGATGGCAATCGATGCAAAATTGGCAAAGCCGCATAGTGCGAAGGTGACAATCGCAACGCTCGCTGGCGATAATGTCGTCGATGCGCCCAAGCCGATGAAGGCGACAAATTCGTTGAGTACCACTTTGGTGCCGAACAAACCGCCTGCTTCCAATGCCTGATCCCATGGCACACCGAGCAAGAACATAACTGGCGCAAAAATATAGCCGACAATTTGTTGGAAGCTAAGCTCGGGCACGCCAAGCCAACCGCCAATGCCGCCCAATATGCCATTGGCCATGGCCACCAATGCAACAAAAGCCAGCAGCATCGCCCCGACCATGACCGCGAGCTTCACACCTGTTTGCGCCCCTTGCGCCGCCGCCATAATGACATTGGCTGGCCGTTCGCCATCTTCAAAGGCCAATTCCGGCTCGCCTGCGCCGCTATCAGGATGTGGGTTGGTGAGCGCGGGGTCGCTCTCCCCGGCGGGGGGTGGCGGATCGTCGGGCATGATCAGCTTAGCCATCAATATCCCGCCCGGCGCCGACATGAAAGCAGCAGCAAGCAGATAGTCGATGCGTATACCCATGCTGGCATAAGCCGCCAATATTGTACCCGCGACGCCCGCCATACCAACGCTCATCACACAAAATAGCTGCGAGGGCTTCAATGCCGCCAAATAAGGCCGGATCACCAAAGGCGATTCCGATTGGCCGACAAAAATATTCGCCGCCGCGCATAGGCTTTCCACCTTTGAAATGCCGGTGATTTTCTGCAATCCGCCGCCAACCCAGCGGATCACATATTGCATAATGCCGAGATAATAGAGGATCGAAATAAGCGCTGCGAAGAATATGATGACCGGCAAGGCCGCGATGGCAAAACTGTTACCGCCAACCTCTGGACTGGCCAGCGGGCCAAAGATGAAATCAGTCCCCGCCTTGCTATAGCCCAGCAGGCTAGAGACGCCCTGCGACGCCCCGTTCAATATCGCTTTGCCCCAGGGCACATACAGGACAAGCGCGGCCAAACCGGCTTGTAAGCCAAAAGCGGCCAGCACCACGCGCGGCCGAATGGCGCGGCGGTTCGAAGATAGCGCCAAGGCAATCAGGACGATCAACGCCATGCCCAAAAGGCTCATTAGGATAGACATGGTTTAGATTCCCCTGGGCAATTGCGGCTTTTGCCATTGGTAGCGTCATCGCGGCTCTTGCGCCAATAAAAATAGACGCTAACAGAATGGGCATGACCGATAACAGCCCTGCGTCCCGCATTCCGCGCTCACTATTCGCCTTTTCCGTCTTTTATGGCGGCATGGTATGCCTTGCTGGCATACTCGCCAATAAACAGGTCGCCTTTTTCGGGCTGGAGGTGGAGGCTGGGATTTTTGCCTTCATCCTGCTGGTCATGCTATCAAGCGCGGTGGCCGAATTGCATGGCCGGGCGGTCGCGAACCGGCTCGTGGCTTTTGGTTTTGCGCCGCTGATTTTTTCGATATTTTTGACGTTATTTGTGCTGATCTTACCAGCGCCTGCCAATATGCCCGCAGAACAAGCGGCTCGGTTGGATGCATTTAATATTATGATGTGGGCTACGCCGCGTATCTGGGCCGCGGGCATATTAGCTTACGGCGTGGGTCAGTTTTTGAATGTCTATATCTTTTCAAAACTGACCGCCGCGACCGGCAAATTCGTGGCAGTTCGCGGCGTGATTGCCGGGGTACTCTCGCAAATTGTTGATACGCTCATTTTCATCACCGTGTCTTTTTACGGCGTTTTCCCGATCACTGATCTGCTGTTGGGGCAGATGCTGGCCAAGGTCGTCTTGGCAGTCATTATCGTGCCATTGATGATTGTGATTTTCGTAAAGCTCGGCCGCTGGCTGGATGGAGATACCGCATGACCGGCCATGCCATCGATCCCGCTATGCTCGCCAAAGCCGAAACGCTAACCGAAGCCTTGCCTTATTTGCAGCGTTACGCGGGCAAAACCTTTGTTGTTAAATATGGCGGTCATGCCATGGGGGATGCCGCACTGGCGCGGGATTTTGCCGCTGATATTGTGCTGTTAAAAGCAGTGGGCATCAATCCCGTTGTCGTCCATGGCGGCGGCCCGCAAATTGGCGCGATGTTGAAACGTGTGGGCGTGGAGAGCGATTTTATCGACGGCCTGCGCGTCACCACCAAAGAGACCGCTGAGATAGCCGAAATGGTCCTGTCCGGCGCGATTAACAAGGAACTGGTCGGATGGATCAATGCCGCGGGCGGACGGGCCGTGGGCATTTCGGGTAAGGATGGCGGCTTTGTCAAAGCAGCCAAACTGCGCCGCACAAAGAAAGACCCCGACAGCAATATCGAACGGATCATCGATCTGGGCTTTGTTGGCGAACCCGAAACCGTTGACCGCACCATCATCGACACCATCAGCGCATCGGGAATGATCCCCGTTATCGCACCGATTGGCGTGGGCGAGGATGGCCATACCTATAATATCAACGCCGATACCATGGCAGGCGCGGTTGCGGCGGCGCTTGGCGCGGCGCGGCTGTTGCTGCTCACCGATGTGGCCGGGGTACTCGACAAGTCGGGTCAGCTGCTCACCGATTTGGACCCGGCAAAGATCGCCGCGCTGCAAGATGACGGCACGATCAGCGGCGGGATGATCCCCAAGCTGGAGACCTGTGTTGCGGCAGTCCAGGCGAAGGTCGACGCCGCCGTTATTTTGGACGGGCGCGTGCCGCATGCCATGCTGATCGAAATGTTCACGAATAGCGGCGCGGGCACGCTGATCCACAAATGAGGCGGCATTTACGCAGCAGGTCATTTACTGTTATATTGGGTTGATACAGCTTAGCAGCTAAGCTAATCCAACGGCAACGCTCATTTGGAGAATATAATGCTTTTCGCGCTCATCAATATTATCAGCTATCTTTCAATGATTGTGGTTACGGTAGTGATCGTTCAATTCGTCCTCAGCCTGGCCATTACCTTCAACATTGTAAGCATGACAAACCCCTATGTTGCGGCCATATATCAAAGTCTGAATATGATATTGGACCCGCTGTTGAATCCTATCCGCAAGATATTGCCCGATACCGGTATGATTGACTTTTCGCCGATAGTGCTGATCGTCGCCTTGCGCGTGCTACAGATGCTGCTGAGCGGTTTAGCAATGGATATGGCGCAGGCGGGCATATGACAGCAGCTGCGGTTATTGACGGCAAAGCCTTTGCTGCGGCCTTGCGCGACCGGATCGCGGCGGCGGTCCCCGATTATCAAGCGGCGACCGGACGTGCGCCCGGCCTTGCGGTTGTCCTTGTCGGCGATGATCCGGCGAGCGCCGTCTATGTGGGGTCAAAAGGCAAAGCAACGATTGCGGCGGGTATGGAAAGCTTCGAATATCGCTTGCCCGCTGATGCCGCCCAAGAGGACGTCGAAGCGTTGCTGAAACAATTAAATGCCGATGAAAAGGTTGATGGCATATTGCTGCAATTGCCTTTGCCATCGCATTTGGACGAACAAGCCGCCGTCGGCACCATTGATCCCAATAAGGATGTGGACGGATTGACGCCAGTGAGCACAGGCAGGCTGGCATTGGGCATCGACGGGCTCGTCCCCTGCACCCCGCTCGGCAGCTTGATGTTGCTTCAGGACCAGCTTGGCGATTTGTCGGGCCTGGAGGCCGTGGTGATTGGCCGGTCAATCTTGGTCGGTAAACCGATGGCGCAGCTGCTGCTTGGCGCCAATTGCACGGTGACGTTGGCGCATAGCCGGACCCGCGATTTGCCCGATATTGTGCGCCGCGCCGATATTGTGGTGGCGGCAGTTGGCCGAGCAGAAATGGTGAAGGGTGATTGGTTGAAACCCGGCGCAGTCGTGATTGACGTCGGCATTAACCGGCTGGCTCCTGCAGGGGAAGAAACAAAGGGCCGGTTGGTCGGCGATGTCGATTATGGCAGCGCTGAACCCCATGTCCGTGCAATCACGCCAGTGCCCGGCGGCGTCGGGCCGATGACAATCGCCTGCCTTTTGCGCAACACACTCGTTGCGGCGCACCGCCGTGCGGGCCTGCCCGATCCCAAGGGGGTTTGAATGAAAAAACTGCTCGTAGTAGCACTGCTGTCTTCGATGATGTTATCGGCCTGCGCCGGACCGCAGCAACGCGGACCCAAAAGACCGTTAAAGCTCGATGCCAATCCAAGCGCCTTATTGGCCCTCGAAATTGCCATGGAACAATTGGGCAATGAAAAAGGCCGAAGCGAAGGCCTGCGATATTATGCCGCGCCTGATGCAGTGCTATTTGTGCCCGATTTGGTTGTCGCGCCAGTCTGGTTGAAATCGAACAAAAACCTGCCCCCGATTGACTGGGACGTGCACCGCGTGATTATGTCCTGCGACGGTAAAACCGGCGTTACAACGGGGGCATGGACGGCTTCGGATGACCATTATGGCTATTTCACCACCGTATGGCAAAGATACGAAAAGCGCGATGGCAGCGGCGAATGGCGCTGGGTTCTGACACATGATGACCGGCTGAAAAAACCGCGCAAGGTGCCTGATTTTATCCAGACCGAAACCGCGAGCTGCAAGGGGAAAGCGCCCGCCAATCTGGTCGCTCCGCCCGAAGGCGTGCAGATGAAGCAAGGCCTGTCGCGTGACCAGTCGCTCAGCTGGACCTGGCAATATCGGCCCGATAAATCACGCAGCCTGACTATCGCGACTTGGGACGGGGAGAAAAATAACACCGTTTTGCAGGATGAAGTCGCGGCAAAATGATGGAGCTATTTCTCTCTGCTTTTATCACTTTTTTTGTGGTGATTGACCCGCCTGGCTGCGCCCCGATTTATGCCAGCTTGACCAGCGATGCGGACAAGGCGCAGCGCCGGTCCATGGCATTGCGCGCGGTTTTCGTGGCGACGGTTATCCTGCTGATTTTTGGTTTGTTCGGCGAACAATTGCTGAAAGCGCTGGGGATTAGTTTGGACAGCTTCCGTATCGCTGGCGGGATCATGCTGTTCCTCATCGCGCTGGAAATGGTATTTGAAAAACGCACCGAACGGCGTGAAGCGCGGGCGCAAGAGATTATCGAAACGCCAGAGGTTGAGGATGTATCCGTCTTTCCAATGGCGATGCCGATGATTGCAGGTCCGGGGTCCATCGCCACGCTCATGCTGTTGATGAGCAAAAACGACGGGCTCGACCGGTCGTTGGTCATTTTTGGCGCGTTGGGATTGGTATTGTTATTGACGCTCACCGCGTTGCTGGCTGCAGGACCGCTGATGAAATTGCTGGGCGCAAAAATTGAGGCGGTGATAACCCGGGTATTGGGCGTGCTGCTCGCTGCGCTGGCCGCTCAATTTGTGATCGACGGCTTACGCGCGAGTTTTACGGGCTAGCTTTGCCTGCGCCGGCTGCGCGTCCCGGTGGGCCATGGCTTGCCCGATCAGCAGCAATGCCGGGCCGCTTCCCAAAGCAGTTTTGGCGGTCAACGGCAACAGGTCCAGCCGCGTAAAAAATTGCTGTTCGCTGGGCAAGCTGGCATTTTCCACGAGGCATACCGGCGTGTCAGCGGCCAGCCCAGCGGCGATCAATTTGCGGGCAACCATATCTGCCGAGGATTTACCCATATAGACCGCCAACGTCGCCTCGGGATCGGCCAGCGCCGACCAGTCGATGGACAGAGCCTCATTCGCCTTCGCGTGGGCGGTCACGAGGCTGAGCTTGCGGGCCATGCCGCGTAAGGTCAGCGATTTGCCGATACTGGCCGCCGCCGCCGATGCAGCGGTAATGCCGGGACAGATGTAAACCGGTATACCCTGTTCACGGCAGCTGTCTATTTCCTCTGCCATACGGCCAAAAATAGATGGATCGCCGCCCTTTAACCGCACCACTCGCTCGCCTCCCAGCGCCGCTTCGACCAGCAGATTGTTGATGCTTCCTTGATCCTTGCTATGGCGGCCCGAACGCTTGCCCACGCTAATCCGAGCAATATGCGGCGGGATTAAATCCAGCACGCCTTCGCCTACCAAGGCATCGTAAAAAACCACGCTGGCAGCGCGGATCAGCTTTTCGGCTTTGCGCGTCAATAAATCAGGATCGCCGGGGCCAGCACCTACGAGCCAGACGGTTCCCGGCGCTATCGTCATGTCACTCATTCAGCTGCCTCCTGAATCTCAGCCTCGCATGAGGCAATCAGCTTGGCGATTGCCGGACGGCAGCTGCCGCAATTTGTCCCGGCATTGAGCGCCCGGCCGACGGCCTCGACCGTGCAAGCCTGCTGCTGCGTCACGGCCTGCAAAATCTGTTTCGTGCCGACGTCGAAACATACGCAGACAATCGGGCCTTTGTCCGGCGCGGGGGTTCGCGGACGCGCCGCAAGCAATGAGGGCGCATCGCTGTCATCGCCGCTCACCAATTGCGCTGCGATCCAGTCACGCGGCGGCAGGCTGCCGCTGCGCGTCAAAAATAGCGCTGCGCTCAACCGCCCGTCGGCGTCTTGAACAGCGATCCGGCGCATCCCGCGCTTCATATCGACCGCTTCCATTCGCTCACCTACTGGCAACATCCGGTCCAGATCGATATTGTCTGCGCCCGCCATTTCGGTAAGCCAGCCGCCGGCAACGCGCGATTTGCTCCAATAGAGCAAGGCGGGTAAAATCGGCGCTTCGCGGCTGACGAGGAAAGCGCGCCATTCAGGTGCCACAGGCGCAATGGCCGCAGCATTATTTTTAAAACCAGGTTGGTGCGATACCGGGTCAATGGCGCTGTCCACTATGCGGTTGCAGCGTCCGCCGCCTGCAAATTGGTCGGTCCAATGCATCGGTGCAAATATCTCGCCGCGCCGCTGAGCGTCCGTAATATAGACACGGAAAACCGCTTCTCCTGCCGCCGAATGGACGCGGGCAAGACCGCCATCAGTAACACCGTAAATCGCGGCGTCAGCGGGATGTATCTCGATCAGAGCCTCCCGCCGGTGCTGCGACAAACGCGGGCTTAGGCCGGTGCGCGTCATCGTATGCCATTGGTCGCGGTAACGTCCCGTGTTGAGGGTGAGCGGCTGCGCTGCATTCATTGGCCGCGTCTCTGGCGGGCGCACAGCCACCAATTTGGCCTTGCCGCCGTTATGCGTGAACGTGGCATCTGCAAAAGGGGAGGCACCGCCCCATTGCGCAGGTTGCCACTCGTGATATTCGCCATCGCTGATCTCTGCCCATGCGCCCAGATCCAATTTGCGCCGTCCATCATTGCGAAAGGCGGTTTGCCCGGCATATTCGCGAAAGACCGCTGCGGGACCATCAAAGTCAAAGGCGGCGCGATAGCCCATACGCTTCCCAACTTCAGCCAGCGCCCACCAATCGGGCTTTGCTTCACCCGGCGCGTCAAACAGGCTGCGCTGGCGGCTCATCAAGCGTTCGCTGTTGGTGACCATCCCGGCTTTTTCGCCCCAGGCCAGAGCAGGGAGTTTGACATCGGCATAAGCTGCGGTATCACCTTCGGCCATCACTTCGCTCACCACCAGAAATTCGCATTTATCCAGCGCCTCACGTACAAAGCCTGCATCGGGCATTGATACTGCGGGGTTGGTGCCCATCACCCATAGCGCCTTGATCCGGCCATCATGCACCGCGCGGAACATATCGACCGCTTTCAAACCCGGCGCGCGCGCGATCGTGGGGCTTTGCCAATAATGCTGCGCAGCGGCGCATTCTTCATCGCTGAAGCCCATATGGACCGCGAGCATGGAGGCAAGCCCGCCCACTTCGCGCCCACCCATCGCATTGGGCTGCCCCGTCATGCTGAAAGGACCAGCACCCACCTTGCCAATGCGTCCGGTGGCGAGATGCAGGTTAATGATGGCGTTTGCTTTGTCTGTGCCAGACGTTGATTGGTTCACACCCATAGAGAATAGCGTGACCATTTTAGGATGGGCGGCGACTAAGTCTGTAAGGGCGGCGAAGTCAGCTTCTGAAATCCCGGCAGCCGCTGCGCTTCCGCTCAAACTATTCCAAAATCCCTCTGGGACGTCGACATGCTGCGCCAGATAATTGGCATCCACTAAACCCCGTGTCTGCATATCCATCAGCAACGCGTTGAACAAAGCCACATCGCCGTCCGCTGCCACCGGCACATGCAGGTCCGCGCACTCCGCCGTTTCCGTGCGGCGCGGATCGATAACGACCAGCTTCGCGCCTGTTTTCGTACGCGCTGCCTCAATCCGCTGCCAAATCACCGGATGGCACCATGCGGTGTTGGAGCCGACCAGAAGGATGAGCTCTGCCTGTTCCAAGTCGCCGTAACTTACCGGCACAACATCTTCGCCAAAGGCTCTGTTATGGGCGGCCACGGCGCTCGCCATACACAGGCGGCTATTGGTGTCGATATTGGCGCTGCCGATGAAACCTTTCATCAGCTTGTTGGCGACATAATAATCTTCAGTCAGGATCTGCCCCGACACATAGAAAGCGACGCTATCCGGTCCGTGGTCCCGCACCGCATCTGAAAAACGAGAAGCGATAAGCGTTAGCGCTTCATCCCATTCTGCCTGTTCATTCCCAATTTGGGGATAGAGCAAGCGGCCCTCCAGCCCGACCGTTTCGCCCAAATGTGTGCCTTTGGAACACAGACGCCCGGCATTAGCCGGATGCGCATCGTCGCCTTTTATGGTGACATCGCGCGGGCCGGTGACCTGCGCCTTAATACCACAGCCGACCCCGCAATAGGGGCAGGTTGTGCGTACAACTGTCATGCGGCGGCTTTCGCCCCGGCGGCATCCGCTTTGGGCAGGTTGATGTGGATGATGTCGCCGACGATTTTAACAGGAATGACAGGCGTGCAGCCCTTATCTTCGCCCAGCGCCTGTCCGGTTTCCAGACTGATCCGCCAATTATGCAGCGGACAGGCCACAGCATTGCCGTGGACGATACCCTGGCTCAGCGGGCCATGTTTATGTGGGCAGCGGTTTTCCAGCGCAAATATCCGGTCATCCAAGGTGCGGAACACGCCGATATCAGGTCCATTTTTGCGGCCCACCGTACGCGCACCTTGGCGAGGGATATCGGTGATCCGGCCGATTTCGATCCAATTATCTTCCATAATACTCAATCCACTTCGGCCAATAAGGGGGCATGGAGATGCGCGTCTTCGCCTTTCGCCCGTTTTTCCCAAGGATCATGCTGGCTATAATTTTGGCTGAAATAGAAACGCTGCGCCAAATCAGCGCGGTTATCCGCATCCTCAACAATTTTCTGTTTGATCAGGTCGAGCCCGACCCGTTCGACCCAGGGCGCGGTGCGTTCCAGATACCATGCGTCTTCGCGGTAATATTGGACAAAGGCCGCCGCATATTCCAGCGCCTCGCGCTCGGTCTCCACCTTGCACAGCAAATCTGTGCCGCGCAAATGGATGCCGCCATTGCCGCCAATATGCAGTTCATAGCCGCTATCGACGCAGATCACTCCGAAATCCTTGATCGTGGCCTCTGCACAATTGCGCGGGCATCCCGATACCGCCATCTTAAATTTATGCGGCATCCAGCTCCCCCAACTCATCCGTTCGAGCTTGATCCCGAGCCCTGTTGAATCTTGCGTGCCAAAGCGGCACCATTCACTACCAACACAGGTTTTGACGGTGCGCAAAGACTTGCCATAGGCATGACCCGATACCATGCCAGCCGCATTCAAATCCGCCCAGATGGAGGGCAAATCCTCTTTCTTGATACCGAATATATCAAGCCGCTGTCCGCCGGTTACTTTCACCATGCCAGCATTATATTTTTCGGCTGCATCGGCAATGGCGCGCAACTCGCGCGGATTTGTGACGCCGCCCCACATACGCGGCACTACCGAATAGGTGCCGTCCTTTTGGATATTGGCGTGGAGCCGTTCATTCACGAACCGGCTTTGCTGATCGTCGACATATTTGCCGGGCAGCGCGCAGAGCAAATAATAATTGAGCGCCGGACGGCAGGAGGAACAGCCATCGGGCGTCGTCCAATGCAGCTCCTGCATCACATGGGGAATGCTGGTCAGCTGCTTTTCAAGGATCAAGCGGCGCACATCACTATGGCCAAAGCTGGTGCATTTACACATGGTTTTTACCTTGCGCTCACGGGCGAATTCATCGCCCAGCGTGATCGCCAGCAGGCTTTCGACCAAATTGGTGCATTGGCCGCAGCTGGCCGATGCCTTGCATCCCGCGCGCACGGCGTCCAAGTCTCCTGCGCCGCTATTGATGCACGCTACAACCTGTCCTTTGGATACGCCGTTGCAGCCGCAAATTTCCGCATCATCGGAAAGCGCCGCAACGGCCATATTAGGGTCCGCAAGCGCACCCCCAGACGCGAAGGCTTGCCCGAATATCAGCGCCTCCCTTATGTCGGAAACATCCTCTTCTTTTTTGAGCAAATCAAAATACCAACCACCATCGGCGACATCGCCATATAGCACCGCGCCGATAAGCTTATTATCCTTCACCACCACCCGTTTATAGACGCCGCGCGACGCATCGCGCATGACGATATCCTCGCATTCGTCGCCGCCCGAAAAATCCCCGGCGCTAAACAGGTTTATGCCCGATACTTTCAACTTGGTGGAGGTTACCGATCCCTGATAACCCGCCGTTTCGGTTCCGGTCGCCGCATCGGCCAGCGCCCGGCACATATCCCACAGCGGCGCGACCAGTCCATAGCAAGCCCCGCGATGCTGTACGCATTCGCCAACCGCCAAAATCGACGGGTCGCTGGTGACCATGTAATCATCAACCAAAATACCGCGTTCGACATCCAGCCCTGCCTCTTGCGCCAACCGCACATTGGGCCGGATACCAACCGCCATAACGACAATATCGGCGGCAATGACGCGGCCATCGGACAATTGCACCGATTCCACCCTGCCGTCGCCTGCATCAATGATCGCAGCGGTATTGGCCTCGGTCAGGATCGTCTGCCCGCGCCTTTCCAATTCGCTTTTCAAAAGGAACCCAGCCGCTTCGTCCAGCTGCCGCTCCATCAATGTCGGCATCAAATGGATGACGGTGACGTCCATACCGCGCAGGTTCAATCCATGCGCCGCCTCCAGCCCCAAGAGACCGCCACCAATCACCACCGCGCGTCCGCCGCCCCGTGCCTGTCCTGCATCGGCCGCAGCGAGCATTTTATCCACGTCGTCCAGGTCACGGAAGGTTACCACGCCATCCAAATCCTTGCCGGGCACCGGAATGATGAACGGATCAGATCCAGTCGCAATTAACAATTTATCGTAAGGCGTGACGCGCCCCGATGCGCTAACCACCTCTTTGGCACCGCGCTTAATCGCGATTATGGCATCGCCGCTGACCAGTTCGATTTGATTATCATCATACCAGGCCTGATCATTGATAATGATGTCTTCAAATTTCTTTTCCCCGGCAAGGACGGGGGACAGCATGATACGGTCATAATTGACCCGGGGTTCGGCCCCGAAAATGGTGATCCGATAACGATCCGGGTTCCGCGCAAGGATTTCCTCCACGGCGCGGCATCCGGCCATACCATTGCCGATCACCACCAGATGTTCGGTCTTGCTGTCACCGGCTTTCGGATCAATGTTTACGATCGCATTCATGCTGTCAGTCCACTTTCTTTTAGAAACTATAGCCCAATTGCAGCCACAGCTTCTTGGTATCCACGCCGAACAGGTCGGCATTGTAATCGGCATATTTGACGAGGGCGTTTAGCGGCCCCAATTTGAACGCGGCGCTGGCATTCCATTCGTCGCCATAGGAAATGCCGCCTTTGTCGCTGTCAAAATTATGGTAGGTCACTGCCGTGGTTATGCCGCCCAGCAGCGGGATTTTATACCCGATGGTTGCATATTTATCCTCCAGCCCCTGCGGCGGGGTGGACAGGAACAAATCGGCAAAGCCATTGAATTTATGCAGCGTTGCCAGCGGCGTTTGGAACCGCGCACCTGCGCCATTCGATCCCAGATTTTCATAATTCACGCTCAGGCTGAATCCAGCGATGCTGGTGCCGATGCTGCCGTCAACATAGTCTACCGAATAGTTGCCGGGGTTGCCGCCATAATCTTTTTGGATCGCATAACGTGCACGCAGGTCGAGTGAAGCTTTGCCGCCCAGTTTAATCTTACCTGATGCCATCGCGCCATAGGTTTGCGTCGATGAAGTTGCCACCGGTTCGCTCAAATCATAATCGATCAGATAGGAAAAGCCCTTGAGCTTAATCGGGCCGACATCCGCTGATGCGCCCAAAAAGACAAAGTCGCCGTCAAACGCGGCGCGCGGTCCGGCTTCGCTGCCAAAAATAGTGCGCTGCGAAATCGCATAGGTGCCTTCCAATGTGACCGGCTTGAGCGCCGTTATTTGCGCGGTTACCGCATCGAATGTCTGTTCATTCTGACGCCAACTGACCGAGCCAACAAAGCGTTGATCGTCCAAGTTTAACTTTTGACGCCCAACCGTTATGCGGCCGAAATTCTTATTCGCATATTGCACCTGTATCCGGTTGAGTTCGATTGATTCCGGATCAGCCACCACCGCGAAAGGTTCCGTGCCATTGCCGGGGATGGTGTCATTATAGTCATCCACCAAAGCCAGCGTGCCTTCAGCTTCCGCTAGGAAAGAAAAGCCGCTTGCTGCTATCTCTAATCCCGACCGCAAGCGGATCGTCAACGCATCGGCATCAACGGTGGGTTGGTCCACCGCTTCATAACGCAAGGTTGCGTCAAAAATCGGGTCCAGCGTCACGCCCTTACCGATTGTGACCGGGTCGCCTGTTTTTGCATGAGCCAATTGCGGCACTAGCAGAACAACGCCCGACAGCAGCATGACGCGAATTTTTCCCTGAAACCCTTTTTTCATATGCTTATTCCTCATTTTGGCAGTGGTTCCCCTCCCTCATGCCATTATCATCAGGCCGCCTCGGTCTCCTTTTGAGAGCTTTTGCCAGCATGGCCATGTTCATATTCCTCAAGGAAATTGAGCACTTCCTGCCGATATGCATAAAATTTCGGATGTTCGAGCAACGCCTTGCGGTCGCGCGGACGCGGTAGATCGACCTCCAGCACTTTACCAATCGTGGCGTGCGGGCCGTTGGTCATCATCACCACTTTATCGGCCAGCAAAATCGCCTCATCGACGTCATGCGTGACCATAACCGCCGTCACCTTCGTTCGGTTCCAAACCTCGATCAATACATCCTGCAAATCCCAACGGGTCAGGCTGTCGAGCATGCCAAAAGGTTCATCAAGCAGCAGCAGCTTTGGCGATAGGGCAAAGGCGCGGGCGATGCCGACACGCTGCCGCATACCATTCGACATATCCGCCGCACGCTTGTCCATCGCATCGCCAAGGCCAACGCGGTCGAGATAATATTCGACAATATCGCGCCGCTCGGCCCGGCTGGCATGCGGATAAACCCGCTCCACACCCAAGCTTACATTTTCCCGTGCGGTGAGCCAAGGCATCAGCGAGGGAGCCTGAAATACAACGGCTTTGTCCGGACCAGCGACATCAATTTCACGGCCATCCAATACGATGCCGCCGCCGGAAATTTCGTTCAAACCCGCCGCCATCGTCAGCACCGTGGATTTGCCGCAACCCGAATGGCCGATCAGCGATATAAACTCGCCCCGGTCCATCAATATATTCACGTCTTCCACCACGGTCAGCGGACCTTTGGGGGTGGGATATATTTTCTTCAGGTTGAAAAATTCGAGATAGCGGCGCTCAATCGGGCTATGCGCTGCATCCAGATAGGCCTGCGGCAATTGCTTCTCGCTCGGCTTCGACTTACGCGCAGCGGACAGGTCCAGCGGGGTAACATTGGGCAAATCGCCAAAGTCGCTCGCCTCGGCCTTTTGGCCCTGATTCAGCGCATCAAGATAACCGACAATCTTATTGCGCAGCGCTTTATAGTCTTCGCTTTCGTTGAACATCGCACGGCTGCGCGGCCGGGCCAGATTAACATCAAAAATCTGTCCTATTGTGGCCGCCGGAGCTGGTGTCATCACCGCCACTCGGTCCGCCAGCAAAAGCGCCTCATCGACGTCGTTGGTCACCAGAACGATTGTGCGTTTTTCCTCTTCCCGGATGCGATCAATCTCATCCTGCAATTTGGCGCGGGTCAATGCATCCAATGCCGACAAAGGCTCATCCATCAACAGGATTTCGGGTTCCATCGCAAGCGCCCGTGCCACAGACACACGTTGCCGCATTCCGCCCGACAGCTGTGCCGGTTTGCGGTCCATGGCATGGCTTAATCCTACCAGTTCAATCTTCTGCTTAATCAGCGCGGCCTGTTCGTCCTTGCTCTTATCCTTATGGACAGATTCCACCGCCATGGCGACATTTGCCTCAACCGATAGCCATGGGAATAACGAATAGCTTTGGAACACTAGGCCCCGGTCTTTGCCCGGCCCGGTGCAGACCTCACCCTTCACCCGCACCTCTCCGCTGTCCGCTTCTTCCAATCCGGCGATGCAATTGATCAAGGTGGTTTTGCCTGCGCCCGAAAAGCCGAGTATCGCAATGAATTCGCCTTCTTCGACATCAAGGCTCACCCGGTCAAGCACATGGCTGACCGACTTGCCGTCGTTAAAGCTTTTCGACACATTGGAAAGGGAGAGGATGTTATTCGTACCCATTGCCGCCTCCATCAAATCGTGCGGTTCTTGGCGACCAGCGTTTGCAGATACATCATGATCCGGTCGAGCATGAAGCCGATCAGGCCGATCACGATCACCGCAAACATGATCCGGGCAAGCGACTGTGAAGATCCATTTTGAAATTCATCCCAGACAAATTTGCCAAGGCCGGGATTTTGCGCCAACATTTCTGCCGCGATCAACACCATCCAGCCCACACCCAGCGACAGGCGCATGCCGGTGAAAATATAGGGTAGCGCCGATGGCAGGATCAAACGGGTCAACTTCGCAAACCAGCCAAGGCGAAGAACGCGGCCGACATTGAGCAAATCACGGTCGATGGAGGCCGCACCCACCGTGGTATTGATGAGCGTTGGCCATAGTGAGCAGAGCATCACCACGATGGCAGAGATCACAAAAGCCTTGGGCAAGGTGGGATCGGGACTGGTAATCGTGGCGGAAATAACCATCGTCACAATCGGCAGCCAAGCGAGCGGGCTCACCGGCTTCATAATCTGAACCAGCGGATTAATCGCTGCGTTGACAGTTTTCGACAGGCCGCAAATGAGGCCGATGGGCACCGCGAATAATGTCGCGAGGAAAAAGCCCAAAGCAACGGTTTTAAGCGATGTCCAAATCTGATCCAGAAAAGTCGGCGCGCCGGCATATTCAAATTCCTGAACGGGCGTTCCTGCGGCAATTGCGGCGGCATTGCGCGCTTCCTGCGCCTCGTAGAAAGCCGCTTTATCGGCCTGTGTCGCGGACCATTCCTGATACAACGCCACGCCTTGCTCACCCACTTGCACCGGTCCCGGCAAATTGCCGAGCGAGGTATCGACAGTAGGGGCAAGCGCTGCCCATAGCGCGAGGAAGGCGAGTATCCCGAACACGGGCACTAAAAATGCCTTCATGCGGGGGCCCAATTCTTCGACAAATTTTGATTGAAGGAACGATGGTTTGCTAGGCTCGGCAGCATCGCTGCTGCTTGCTTCTGCTTCAGCAGCGATGCTTTTGGCCGAATTGGGTTCGGACGTCGCCGCTGTGCTGTCTTCGATATTTTTCAAAATGGCCGTTGCCATGCCATCGCTCCTTTTCAATCTTTATGCTTACTTGACGCCAGCGGCGCTGACGGTTTGGCCTTTTTTCAGGCCGATGGTGAATTTGGCGAGATAGGCGTTGGGGGCTTTGCCGTTATAGGTCACGCCGTCGATAAAGCCGGACTGTTCGCCCTTATATCCATCGGTGTCAGGGATTGATTCCTTGGGAATAACGCCATCTGCCGCCAGCTTATTTGCAGCCGCGAGATACAGGTCCGGACGATATACTGACTTTGCAGTATCGAAATACCACTGATCGTCCTTATCCTCGGCGATTTGGCCCCAGCGGCGCATTTGCGTCAGATACCAAACAGCATCCGAATAGTAAGGATAGCCCGCAAAATCGCGGAAGAAGATGTTGAAATCCGGTGCATCGCGGGTATCGCCGGGGGCAAAGGTGAACTTGCCGGTCATTGATGCGCCAATTACTGCAGGATCAGCGCCAACATAGTTTGGCTGCGCCAATATCTTCACCGCTTCGGCCCGGTTTTTGCCGTTATCCGCATCAAGCCATTGCTGTGCCTTGATAATAGCGCGCAGCAAGGCAGCCGTGGTCGCCGGATATTTGTCGGCAAATTCTTTTTTCAGGCCCAATACTTTTTCCGGATTCTTCTTCCAGATTTGATCGTCGGTGATGACTGGCACACCGATTTTCTTTTGCACTGCGGCCTGATTCCATGGTTCGCCCACGCAGTAGCCGTCAATCGTCCCCGCCTCCATCGTGGCGGGCATTTGCGGCGGCGGCGTTACCGACAACTGCGCCTCTGCCCCCACTGTGCCGCCGACATCGCCGGGGGTATAATAGCCAGGGTTAACGCCGCCAGCCGCCAGCCAGTAGCGCAGTTCGTAATTGTGCGTGGAAACGGGAAATACCATGCCCATTTTAAATGTCTTGCCCGACGCTTTATACTCGGCGATGACTGGTTTCAGCGCGGCAGCGCTGATCGGATGTTCGACTTTCCCATCGGCACCTTTTTTCAAAGTCGGCTCAATTTTCGAATAAACCGCGTTAGACAGCGTGATCGCATTGCCGTTCAGGTCGAGCGACAAAGGTGCAATCAAATCCGCTTTTGTGCCATAACCAATGGTCGCCGCCAGCGGCTGTCCTGCAAGCATATGCGCGCCATCAAGCTGTCCGCCGATCACGCCGTCGAGCAATACTTTCCAGTTGGCTTGCGGCTCCAGCGTAACATTCAAGCCTTCTTCGGCAAAAAATCCTTTTTCTTTGGCAATGGCAAGCGGTGCCATATCGGTCAGTTTGATAAAACCAAGCTTCAAAGCTGGTTTTTCAATGGCACCATCCACTTTCGCCGCGGTTACTTTTTCACCGGCGGGCTTGTCACTGCCGCTGCCGCAAGCTGCAATAGCCAAGCTGCAGGCTGCCAAAAGTAGAAAATTACGCCGGTTGCTTTTCATGACTCAAATTCCTTTTTTGCCGTGACAAAAGCGGGGAAGAACAAGGCAAGTGAAAACGCAAAAAACCGCCTCGACAATCAGTCTTATCGACCTGTCGGGCGGCGCCATTGCCTATTCATGCTATTGCTTTCCACCGCCTCTGCCCCCCATTGGACAGTTCAGTGATATATTTGAGGAGCTATTGCCCCTGCCGAATCAGATATAGCTTTGCTTAAAAATAAGGCAAGAGATTTTTTGCATCGCACAATGCCTATTTTTTAGGCAATTTAACCGGGCAGCGATACCAGATATTGCTCCATCTGGTCAGGATCAAAAGCCCGGCCGTCGAAAAATGGATCGGAGCTTAGCGTTAAAGTCCCTTGCGATGCGCCAACCGCCAACGGGCCATCAACACCGCCCTCAACCTTTGAATTGGCCGATGGCATGGGCGCATCGAGCCCGGCAAGTGCCATGCGGTATATATCGGGCCGGAACACCGCCTCCGCCTGTTTTTGCTGCTGCGCATCATAGGGCAAATCATCCCAGCGCAGCATTTGCGAATAAAGCCATGCTGCTTGGCTCACCCAGGGAAAATTCGCAGCCTCGCGATATTGGAACATGAAATCGGGAATATGCAATGGCTCTGTGGCGCTGCGCAGCATGATATGGTCGGAAATGGCCCTGCGGATTAGCGCGCCGGACCCGTCCAAATATTCGCTGCGGGCCAGAATGGCGGCATTGCGGTCGAAATGATCGGGATTGATAAAATCGCGCCCGGCATAATGCAACGCACGGATAAGCCGTTCAACCTGATCCTGCTTTTCCGTTAGTTTCTCCGCAGGGGTCGCCAGCACTTTTTCAACGCCGCGCCGCCATATCTGCGCCGTAACCAGCACAATTCGTCCCGCACCGCGTTCAACCGCCACGCTGTTCCACGGTTCGCCCACGCAAATTGCATCCACCTCTCCCCCGCCCAGCGCATCGGCGGCAAAGGGCGGCGCTATGGTAACTATTTCAACGTCCGCGTCCGGGTGAATACCGCATTCGGCAAGCCAATAGCGCAGCTTGTAATTATGACTGGAATAGCGGTGAACCACGCCAAAGCGCAGCTTGCGTCCCGCAGCCTTACGGGCGAGCGCTTCGTCTTTCAGCTTCGCCCCGACCGGATAGGGTTGCCCCAGCCCATCCCCCGTTACCACCTTATCGGCCAGCGACAGTGACATCGTAACCGCATTGCCATTCAGCCCGAGCACAAAGGGCACAGCGAGCGGCTTTGCCGGACGTCCCCGGCCCAATGTCGTCGCAATAGCGAGCGGCGCCAGCATATGCGCCAAGTCGCTATGCCCATACAGCAACCGGTCCAGTACCGATGCCCAGCTGACATCGCGGATAAATTCGAGAGTCAGCCCTTGCTCTTCTGCAAAGCCCAGCTCCTGCGCCAATATTGGCAGGGCAGCATCAACCAGCGGCAAAAATCCGATCGTCAGCCGGTCATTCATCGTCATTCGCCCCCCAACATGGTTTCCGCCATCACAATAGCATCGGCAACATCGGCCAGCCTTTTGTTACTGTTCATTGCATATTTGCGCAGCATGCTATGGGCATCGGGCTCGCTCATGCCGCGTTTTTCCATCAATATCCGTTTCGCCTTTTCGATAATATCGCGGTCGGCCAGCGCGCTGCGCGCCTGTTGCAGTTCATTTTGCAGTCGCGAAAAAGCCTTAAAACGCCGAACGGCCAGATTGAGTATCGGTTTGATCCGCGCCGAAGTCATGCCATCCACTATATAAGCCGACACGCCTGCTTCGATTGCATTACCGATGGATTCGTCATCCGACTGGTCGACAAACATCGCCACCGGGCGGGCCACGGCGCGGCTGACCGCAAAATATTCTTCCAACATATCGCGCGACGGATTGCCCAGATCGATCAACACCACATCCGGGTCGAGCGCTTCGATTGCGCGGGCAAGACCATGCCGCTCCGAAATCACAAAGACTTCGGTTTCGCCGGCCTCGGCAAGGCCTTGCTCGATGATGGCCGCACGAGCAGCATTTTCGTCGATGACAGCGATACGCAAATGGCGACTCCGAAACGAGAGTATATGCCTGTTCGTCTAAACCGATTTATTTCGCAGGTGCAACATAAACATCTGCTCCGCTTCAGACAGGTCGCCGGGATCGTTGATGTTGAAAAAGGGATTTATCTCGCCAAGTGGCCATGACACGGTAACGAGGCCGATATATTCACCAAAGCCGATGACCGACTTTTTACCGCTCGCCAAATAGCCGGGCAAATGGCGGAGCGCCGATACCGGCCATAGCGAGGCCAAAGGCTGCAGGCGGCCGTCATAATCACCGAAAATAATATTGTCGCCGTTGATATGGTGACGCAATCGGTCCAGCAGATTTGCCGGCAAAAAAGGCGTATCGCTGGCAAGCGCCAATATATGCGTCCTGCCATTGGCCTGCCCCCAATTCAGCGCAGCAGCGATACCGGCCAGCGGTCCTGCAATTGCCGGGTCATCATAAACGCGCTCCAACGGATTTACGGGAATATCCGCCTGTTCATCGCGAACCACCACTATGACAATATCCGTATAGCCCCGCGCCAAATGGACGGCATGGTCAAATAACGTGACATTGCCCAGCTTTGTTGCCAGCTTATTACCGCCCAAGCGGCTGCCGGTTCCGCCGGCGATGATCGCGGTTGCTGGTAAAAAGGTCATGCGCTCACCCTTGCTATATTATTGCAAGGTAACCCGGTTATCGTCACCGTCATGCCGCCCGAAAAATGCCATCATCTGCACGATCAGGTCCGCTCTGTGATCCAGACCTTTTGCTTCTAACAGGGCTTGTTTGGCGGCAAAATCGAATGGTGCGATTTGCGCGATGGCGTTGACCAGCGAATAATCATCCAGCTGGCTGACCGAATTCCAATCAACGGCATAGCCTTGCGCATCGGCGAATTTGCGTGCTTCCATCTCCAATGAGGCGCGCTCTGCAATGGATAAAGCTTCGCCCAGCTCATCTTCTTCCCACAAATTCGCCTCGACTTGCCGAAACTCTGTTGTCACTTCCAGCTCACGGATGATTTCAAACCGCTGCAGACCTTCCAATATCAGGTTATAGCGGCCATCTTCCAATGCTTCGACTTCATCTATCCGGCCCAAACAGCCAATTTTGAAAAGCTCATGGCCGCCCGTTACCGGCTGTATCATCCCGATTTTTCGGTCCCGTGCCATAGCGTCGCTGACCAAAGCGCGGTATCGCGGTTCAAATATATGCAGCGGCAATTGCATGCCGGGAAAAAGGATCGCGCCAGATAGCGGAAAGATCGAGATGCGTTTCGCGCTCATCCGAACAATATGGCCGATAATTTGCGCCGCGTCGCCGACACCCACGGATCGGACAAGCCAATCATTTCGAATATTTCAAGCAATCTCGCCCGCGCCGCGCCGCCATTCCATTCGCGGTCGGACGCAATGATATGCAACAGGCCATCAGCGGCGGCATCTCTGTTACCGGCCGCCATATGCGCATTGGCCAGATCAAACCGCGCTTGATGGTCATCGGGATTGGTATCGACCGCGTGCTGCATCGCCGCAAGCTCGCTTGGGTCAACTGCTTCTGCCGCAATCGTGACCGCCGCGCGCGCACGTTCCAGCGCCGGTTCGCGTTTCACTTCATCGCTCAGGTGATCGTAAATAGCCGCGGCTTCCTCCAACCGGTCCAGCAATACCAAAGCGCGGATCAATCCGGATAGCGCCCCTGGATGTTCGGGAACCACGGCAATCGCATCGGTGAACAACGCATAGGCTTTTTCCGCCCCGCCGTCAGCCGACAGCAATTCCTCACCGGCGGCAATTAACGGTTCCACATCCGCCATCGGGTCCAAAGGCGCCCCTTGGACTGGAAATTGTTCCAGCAGGCGGTCGAGCATTTCGGTGATTTGCGGTTCGGTCCGTGCAGGCGACAAATCGGCAACCGGCTGCCCTTGAAACATGGCATAGACGGTCGGGATCGACCGGATCTGAAATTGAGAGGCGATAAACTTATTCTCATCCACATCGACCTTGGCCAACAATACGCCCTTGTCGGCATAGTCGGCGGCCACTTTTTCCAAGATAGGGGTCAATTCCTTGCACGGACCGCACCAATCGGCCCAGAAATCAACGATAACCAGCTTGTCCATCGACGGTTCGACAATATCCTTGCGAAACGCGTCTACGGCCTTTTGTTCTTCAGTGGTCAGACCCATGGTCGCCAAAATTACTCTCCTGTCAAAATCCGGATAAAAGGAATCAAGGAGCCTTGATAGCGCGATAGGTTCACGAAGTCGCTACCGGATTTACCTGATATTGGGCGATTAGTTTTTCGATCAACTCGGCAATTTGCGATTCTGTGCGCGCGCCGGTCATATCGGCGACAGGCTTTCCTTTATGCACCGCATAAACGGTGGGAATGGATCGCACCTGAAATTGGGACGCGATAAACTCATTTTTGTCGACATCTATTTTGACGAGCTCAACACCCTTTGCCGCATAGGCCCGCGATGTTTTTTCGAGCACAGGCATAAGCTGCTTGCACGGACCGCACCATTCGGCAAAAAAATCGAGTATGACAATTTTGTCCATCGACGGCGCAACCACCTGCTCCCGAAACGTCATCACTTCGTGTTTTTGCTGATCATTCAATGCGGGGCTCGCCATATCGTGCCTCTTTCCCATCGGTCTGTTATCATATTCGTTATCATAAAAGTGCGGTTCGGCCTCGATAACGCGCTGGTTACAATTTGTCATGCCCGTGCTTGTGCCAATGAAGCGATAAACAAGGGAAATGCACGATTATCGTCACAATATCACAGTTCGCGGTAATTTGCGCTTGCAGCCCCCAAAAACCCATGCTAACCGCGCGCCTCACCTGTCGGGAATCAAGCATCTCCCGACCGCCAGAGCGGGCGTAGCTCAGGGGTAGAGCACAACCTTGCCAAGGTTGGGGTCGAGGGTTCGAATCCCTTCGCCCGCTCCAGTTTTTCAAGCACTTACAGGTCGATTGCAAGAGGGGTGCTAATTTGCACCCGACTGAATGCTTGACTAAATACCTTATATTTTCCAGCCTAAGCGCTTACCGCACAAACCTCCCAGCGGGTTGAGGCGACGGTGATTTTTGCAAAATTCAGGCGGCCACCCCCTAGGGGGAAGGGGGGGGTAAAATCGCTATGTCACTCACCGTTATTAAAACCAGCCTCATACGCGATGTAAAAATTTTGGAAAAATATCATTTTTTCAGAGGTCTGGGACATCGGTAGATCATAAGACTGTCATAACTCAAGTCGGAAATTTTCTTTAAGAAGAATGCTGCACAAGCCCATTCGACTCTGCTATAGATTGAAAAATTTCAAAACAAAAGATGGGTTTGATTTGTCTAAAGCAAGAATGAAAAGTGTTATGCAATTGACGACAATGCTAACGAGATGGGTAGCAAAGTATACAATCGCCAAAGTTTTATGCCAAGCATAACATCATTCTGGCAGTTGGCATCCGTTGAAAACCTGTTCTCGTCGATCCTATTTAGTATTGTGTTGTCTAATTGATATTCGCATTGTTCTGCTTTCGTGACGTTTTTTTGCCCGATTACCGATGGTTGTCTTCGAGGTCTGCGAACGGCATTGGAGCCTTTGGTGT
>NZ_JBHSDH010000009.1:0-697 GCF_042651485.1 Sphingorhabdus arenilitoris | reverse complement strand
TTTTGTTGTTGCTTTGCAGTAAATTGCAAGATTTAATAAAAAAACGCAAAGCAATGATTAAAGGATGTTCAGAATGAAACTCATGGAAACACTTAACCAGTGCATAAACGCTGGTCATGAAATGACGAAGGCTATCGCCATTGCACAGTTTAATGATGACAGCCCGGAAGCGAGGAAAATAACCCGGCGCTGGAGAATAGGTGAAGCAGCGGATTTAGTTGGGGTTTCTTCTCAGGCTATCAGAGATGCCGAGAAAGCAGGGCGACTACCGCACCCGGATATGGAAATTCGAGGACGGGTTGAGNATACAATTGAACAAATTAATCATATGCGTGATGTGTTTGGTACGCGATTGCGACGTGCTGAAGACGTATTTCCACCGGTGATCGGGGTTGCTGCCCATAAAGGTGGCGTTTACAAAACCTCAGTTTCTGTTCATCTTGCTCAGGATCTGGCTCTGAAGGGGCTACGTGTTTTGCTCGTGGAAGGTAACGACCCCCAGGGAACAGCCTCAATGTATCACGGATGGGTACCAGATCTTCATATTCATGCAGAAGACACTCTCCTGCCTTTCTATCTTGGGGAAAAGGACGATGTCACTTATGCAATAAAGCCCACTTGCTGGCCGGGGCTTGACATTATTCCTTCCTGTCTGGCTCTGCACCGTATTGAAACTGAGTTAATGGGCAAATTTGAT
>NZ_JBHSDH010000008.1:0-569 GCF_042651485.1 Sphingorhabdus arenilitoris | reverse complement strand
TATGTTTTGGAATAACAGGCGCACGCTTCATTATCTAATCTCCCAGCGTGGTTTAATCAGACGATCGAAAATTTCATTGCAGACAGGTTCCCAAATAGAAAGAGCATTTCTCCAGGCACCAGTTGAAGAGCGTTGATCAATGGCCTGTTCAAAAACAGTTCTCATCCGGATCTGACCTTTACCAACTTCATCCGTTTCACGTACAACATTTTTTAGAACCATGCTTCCCCAGGCATCCCGANCCTCCATCCACGGGGACTGAGAGCCATTACTATTGCTGTATTTGGTAAGCAAAATACGTACATCAGGCTCGAACCCTTTAAGATCAACGTTCTTGAGCAGATCACGAAGCATATCGAAAAACTGCAGTGCGGAGGTGTAGTCAAACAACTCAGCAGGCGTGGGAACAATCAGCACATCAGCAGCACATACGACATTAATCGTGCCGATACCCAGGTTAGGCGCGCTGTCAATAACTATGACATCATAGTCATGAGCAACAGTTTCAATGGCCAGTCGGAGCATCAGGTGTGGATCGGTGGGCAGTTTACCTTCATCAAATTTGCCCA
>NZ_JBHSDH010000007.1:0-21470 GCF_042651485.1 Sphingorhabdus arenilitoris | reverse complement strand
CGCTGCCCCGATAATATTACCAGAACCCCGCGTATAACCCGCACCCAAACCCGCAAAAATCGATACCATCGGACATTTTCCCCAAATGCAGACCAAACAAAACAGCCCGCCTCACGACAAAATAATCCAACCATCCAAAATTTAGTTTAGACCTTTCTTGAAAAAAATCCCCACCAACACAGCAATATACTGATTATAAAGACTTATTTATCTGGGCCAAATCCAACCCAAAATTATATCACATGAAATATATGCGCCGCAGTCCATCTCCCCGCAGCTTACACCCCGCGCCTAACCTCAGATACTATATTACCAAACAGCGCCATCATCTCTTGATCGCTTTCCATCTGTTCAACCACCTGATCAAGCACAGCTTGAAACCCAGCTTCATTAACCAAATTTCGACCAAATCGTTCGGTCAACAATTGCTCTATAATGATCCGTCGTAACTGCCTGTCATCGCCGCCTGACCGAGCCACAGCGGCTGAAACTGGTCCAATTTGACCTTCTTGCCGTGTCCTGTTTCGGACTTTCTTAACACTGTCTGCTTTTTGTCCGCGCAACCGTTCTGCCAATTGCTGTCGAAGCAAAATGACAAAACGATCAGCTTGAGAAATTGGGTCCATAAATTAGGGCCTTTATCGCTGGAGACCTTTAGTGGCGGGTTTCTCCATCGCCGCGTTTGACCGCAAATTGTTTCAGGAGCATTGATGTCGCCGATACGGTTTCTTCGGCACTCTCATGCTCCTCTGCAGCCTTGCTGCTTTGCGTTGGAGATTGCACATCCGTTTCTGTTAAGCCTGCTATCTCATCCAGAATAAGCATCATATCATTATTCATCGCGGGATTTGCATTATTGAGCGAAATCCCTTTTTCCAGACAGCGGCGGCATTCAGAAAATTGATCTTGAGACAGATTGATCAATCCCTGTGCAAAAAGTTTCAGCGGTTCATCATCAGCCAAATCGAAAAGCATTTTCCACACGCCTATCGCTTCCACTACGTTTCCTGATGTAAAATCCAAAAAGCCGAGTTGAAACCGCGCAAGTGCATAGTCCGGGTGAATTTCAATCGCCCGAGCCATCGCGTGGCGGCCATCTTCGTAACGTTGCAAACCAGCAAGGACCGAACCGCGCAGAAAATGAAGGCGTGGATCAAGTGGGTAACTTGTTAAGCTGTTATCTAACCTGTCGAGACCAGCTTCATCGTCTCGGCCCGCAACTTCCAATATTGATGAAAGCTCTTCATCTGGGCACAATAGTTGGTTTTCGCTATCACTCATATTTTATCCCTCAAGCTTAAATTGTCCCTTACGCTGTAATCTTTTGCGCAGCAAGGATAGCGATGACTGGTGTAGCTGCGACACTCGGCCAAAGCTAATTTTATACATTGCTGCAATCTGACGAAATGATAATTCCTGAATGTAATGAAGTTCGATGATGTCTCGTTCCCGGTCGGGTAAAGCCGATATCTCTTTGAATACAGACGTGATTGCCTGCTTCCAAGCCAAACTATGATACGCGCTAGGAGACGCGTCGGGACGATCATGCTTTTCAGGTGAAAATTGCTCCAGCATAAAACCGAGAGCAAGTCCGCTTGCAATATCGGCCAGGATTTGGAGTTGCTCTTCCAAAGTCGCTGCCCCGGCCATTTTTTTCTTTAACGAAGTTATGCGGTCGCGTTTCACGCGGGCGCGGTAACCCAGATACTCGTGCAGCTCATTGTGCTTTTCTATGCCGTTAAGGATAGATCCGTAAATCCGCCGGTTACAAAAATACCGAAAAGGGACGCCCATATCTGGCCGGTAGCGATGTAAGCATCCCAAGAGCCCCTCATTTGCCATCTGCAATATTTCAGCAAATTCAACGCCGGATTTATAGTAATTACCCCAAAAACGTTGTGCAACTTTGACGGCTAGGGGGTGGTACAGCTTGAACAAATCATGATATGCTTCGACCGATCCATTATTTTGATGTCGTGCCCATAACAGCCGCTCTTCATCTGTTTCACGAACAAGGTGAGCAGCGTGATATGTCTGCTCCGTGTCAGTCACCTGAAACTGCCCATGACCCCTTCGAGGATCAGGCCCCAACCGTCGATCAGAACAAACATCAATATTTTCAGCGGTAACGAAATGGTCGCTGGCGGCACCATCAACATACCCAGCGATAATAAAATCGCTGACACCACTAGATCAATTAATAAAAACGGAAGCAGAATAACAAAGCCGATCGTAAAAGCCGTTCTGAGCTCGTTCAGCATAAATGCGGGTACAAGCTGCATCAACTCGACTTCTTCTTCATTTTTTGGCAGTGGTTTTTTGGCTATTTCGTAGACAGTTTTTAAATCACTGTCGCGAACTTGCTTCAGCATGAATGCCTTTAACGGCGCGCTGCCATCGGCCATCGCAGTTGCGATTGGTTTGCTGCCATCCAAAAATGGTCCAAGCCCGGCATCAGTAGATTGCTGCAACGTCGGGCCCATAGATGCCGCGGTCATAAACAATGCCAAGCTAACCAAAACGGTGTTTGGCGGCGTTTCCGGCATGCCTAAGGCGTGGCGGATCATCGAAAGCACGATCACTATGCGAACAAAAGAAGTCATCGAGATAACCAACGCCGGTAAAAAAGCCATCAAGCCTAGAAGCAGGGCCGTACGGACCAAAGATTCAGATTCGCCTGGCAGCGCAAGGTTTACCGCATTTGCATTGGCAAAAGCTGGGCTGGATATGGCCAACGCCGCCCCTACGAACGTCAGCGCCGATATTGGATATAGCTTAAACCGCATCATCTATATCCAATTTGGATGCCGCATCATTTGAAACGGCCAGAATGGTTGCTGAAGATCCTGAAAATACCGTTAGATATTCCTGACCATCCAAAGCGATCAGATAGATACTTCGTTGCGGAGCCAAAGAAATCTGATCGACAAGGATTAGTCTGGAACTGTTTTGTTTGTCATAGAATGACCTGAAATTGATTGCGGGATATTTTTTCTTAATCAAAAATATAATGGCAATCGCGAGTAATAAACAAAAAACTAATGATCCAAATACACGCAACAAAGAAATGTCCGTGTCGCCCCGCTGTCCCAATTGCTGCGCCCAAGCGCTGTGCGGCCACCAAAAAATAGCAAGCAGGAATAATTTTATGCGGGGTGGCAAGAGCATTGATTTATTATTTGCGGATGAAAGTCTGCGTGATGCGGACTGCAAAGCGATTATCAACGGATACGATTTCTCCCTTAGCAACCACGCGTTCGCCAAGCAGCAGCTGGACCTCACCATTTAGCGGGGTGTCCAATTCGATCACATCCTCTTCGGATAAAGCAGCGAGCTGACGAAAATTCATGCTGCCTCGCCCTAAAATTGCGCTGATTTGAACAGGCAAATCCGAAAATATTTCAGGGTCGATTTCCTTCATTATCTTTTTCTTTGGTTTTTCCGTCGGCACTTCGCTCACGTTTTTTTCTTCAGTATTTACGACGATATCTTCATCACTCACAAATCAATCTCCAGCATTGATAGCTTTTAAGCTGATGTTGCCGCCAACTTGCGCGGTTTTAACGTGGCATAGCAATCGTCCTGCCGCGTCTTTCAACTCCAACGGAGTATCAGATGCTTTATCAAGAACAATGATATCTCCGCCTTCCAAATTTTGGATATCGGCCGCAGACAAATTTACGTTTCCTACCGACACATCGAACGCAATTTCAATCTCTGCGATTGCGTCCGCCCAGCTAATCTCATCGAAGGTGCCCTCTGCATCCACAGGGGGGCACTCGGACTTACGAATTGCAATCGTTAAGTCTTGGTCCAAAATCAATCGAACTGCTTTTTGTTTGTCCGTCATGCTGATATCAAAAATACAACCATCATGACGATAATGTGACGATACATCTGATCGTGTTGAACCAACCGTTGGGACATTATCCAATATATGGCCCGCGAGGCTGATCAATATTTTTTCGGCGAAATCATCCATCAATCGCCGTTCGTCCGCAGCCATTTTGGACCGCGTAAGTTTATGGTCAAGACAATGCGACAACATTAAATCAATCGCCGCATCATCCCATTCCGCCCAAATTCCGGGGCCAATTGATCTAAATTTATCAACTGCGTTTGCTGCACGGATATTGTCATTCCGGGGCTCGACCGCGTCAATCCTCGCAGCTCGCCCGGCCGCAAACCAATGATCTGACCAGCTGGATATTGCTGCAGTCAGGGCTGACGGGCAAATGGACGATTTTAGAGCCGACGGCGGCAGCCAATGCTTAAAAACTTGCGTCAACCTTGTCCTCGAATACCGAACAGCTGTTGGATCATATCGTTAGAAGCACTGATAACCTGTGAAGATGCCTGAAAACCGCGCTGAATTAAAATCAAATCACCAAATTGTTGGGACAAATCAACATTGGATGCCTCCAACTGCCGCGATACGAGCCGCCCGATGCCGTCTGAATTGCTTGACAGCAGCCGCGTTGGAGCTTTTCCGGTATTTTCGAACAGACCATTACCTATCCGCGTCAGCTGTTGAGGATTACGGAAGTCGGCAATCGCCACGGAACCCAGTTCTTCGGTTTCGCTGTTACTATAGGCCAGAGAAATCTTACCCTCATCGTTCAACGTCACGCCGGTGAGTGAACCAACCCCGTTTCCGTCGACGGAGGATGCCCGTAACGTCGATACGGTGCCTGATGAAAATGACGTTACGCCGCTCGAAAAGTCAAATTCTACCGACAGGAGTGCCGCGCCCGCAGGAGCATTTGTGAAGGTCAGCTTTTGCGTCGCAGGAGTGACCTGTCCATTGGCGAATGTCAAAACAGATGTGCCTATTTCAGTGCCATCTTGGTTCGTAACTCTAATGTTCCAATTATTAGCATTAGCAGCGTCTTTTGTGAAAGCGACTTGCCAAGTCTGCCGCCCGCCGAGAGAGTCGTAAATGATCACATCGGAAACGGTCGCCGTTGTTGCCGTTGACGATAAATTATCGGCAAAAACAACTTTGGTCGACGCTACCGGACTACTCGTCCGGCGACCATCGACATTCAAAGCGACCGGACGGCCAGCGCTGTCCAATATGCCTAAACGATACTCGCTGTTACCTTGGAGCGAGAGAAAACCATCCGCATCAACGACGAATTGGCCAGTACGAGCGTATAAGACTTTATCTTGGTTCAGAAGAACCAAAAACCCGCTACCCTGTATAGCAAGGTCCAGGTCACCATCAGATTGCCGAAGGTCACCTTGGCTGAAATCGGTATTGGCAGGACCAAATTTGACGCCATTGCCAAGCTGGTTTTCATCTACACCTCGAAAGAATGTGAGCCCGCCGCCGCCAGAGTTGAACACGTCTCCAAAGCTCGCTGTCGTTGCCTTAAAGCCGGGCGAATTCAAATTCGCGACATTGTTGCTTATTGTTTGCAGACCCCGACTGAACGCATTCAGACCACTCAAACCAGTGTAAATAGCTCCAAGCATTTTTTACTCCCTTATTTGAGCGACATTGGCAATGGACAAGCTCGATATTGTTTGGCCACCAGGCGTCTCCAACGTTATGGTCGGGCTACCCGTCGTGAACGACACTGACTTCACAGTCCCGCTGAGCAAATTACCGCCCACATTCACATCGACGGTGCGCCCTAACAATGACGTCGCCTGGGTTGCAGATTGCGCGGTTAATAAGCTGGTGACTTGGTCGTTGAGATTTTGAGACTGTTGTAATTGCGAAAATTGCGCAAGCTGCGACACAAATTCCGTGTTATCGAGCGGCTTTAGCGGATCTTGGTAGGTAAGCTGCGTCAGAATAATTCTCAGCAGAGACTGGAATTCCAGCCCAAAAGCATTTTGCGCAGTTTGCGAGACATTTGTTCCTTGGCCATTCGAAGCCTGAACGTTTGGAGTGACAGAACCAACTTGCATCTTAAGTCCCCTGCTTAAAAAGATTCTCTGTAAATATCTAGTAGTTGATAATTTGTCACTCCAAATTCGAATAAAATCTGTCGCGCCAATTGTTTTATCTCACTTGACCCACGCGAATTGTCCACATGTTCGTCGAATACAACCGTCAAAGCATCATTTTTTCCCCATAACGACATTCTCGGCTTGTCCAACTTTTTGTGGTAAAATGATGTAACAAAACTCGCGCTTGAGGAGCTCTGATGGTCAAAGGCTTGCATCAACGTATTTTTTCTAGCTGAGCTTTTGTTCAAATCAGGCTGCGGCGAAATAGGGCTGAAACTGAAACTATCAGCTACACCCAATATCATATCATGCACTGGAACTGCTTTTACGCGGCCAAGCATAGGACCGCCCGTGCTTTGGTTCGACAAGCGAGATGAAGATAGCACATTTGCTGCCACGAGTTGCTTTTCCGGAGCAACTGAAAATTGAGCGGCTTCGCGGCTAACATTTCGAGAGCGATTGGCAATACTGCCGGAAGCTTGCAAAGGATAATTTTTATCGGCGACCGCATAATGTTGCCCCAATATACCGCTCTCGCTAAAACTGCGCGCCCTTATATTTCCTATATCTTTAGCGGATAGCCCATTTTCCAATAGCTTCGCAAACGATGGGGAGGGTTCGCCGCTTTTCAAACGAGGCGAGCTATTTTGATTTATTGCAAGGCTATTGATGATTTTCATTGGACCAATGCCGGTAACTCGTCAAATCTTCAAATCGGGTTTCGAGCTTGCGCTCTGAATGCTTTTTGATGTTGCATGCTGATATTGCTACTAATTCCTTAGCTGAATTTTGATAGCCGATTGACCTCGCCAATGTCTTTGCAGCAACGCGATAATCATCGATCGCTGCTTCAAGATCCGTTTCGGCTTCATGCACATCTTCTGTGGAATGCCCCAACCAATATTGAAATTGAAGTAATGATTCAGCTTGAAATGATCCTGCGCTCAATTGCCTCTCCCATTCGGCAATGCCATTTTCCACTATTTCTTTTTTGATGTGGAGCGTGTCTTTTCTGTTCTCAACATCCTGCCTGCGGTGCACCAAGATTTTTTCGTCACGTTCCTGCTGAAGCACGCGGATCTTGTGCATATTCTGCAACAGCTGATGTTTTGCTTTAAGCTCGCTCATGACACATTATCACCGCCGGACTATCTGTTGCAATTTTGCCAAGCTGTCATCGATATCGCATTGTTCGGCCTGACCTTGTTGCAAGAACGAAATCATGGCTGATCGCATCTTAATGGCTTTGTCGAGATCAGGATTGTTTCCAGATTCATAAAGGCCTGCATCAATCATCGTTTGCGACGCATCATATAATGCAAAATGTGATAAAAACTCACGGGCATTTTTCATATGGTTCGGCTCTGCCACCGAAGCCATGTTGCGGCTGATACTTTTGCAAATGTCGATGGCGGGAAAATGACCTTTTTCGGCATATTTTCGTGATAGAATAATATGTCCGTCTAGCAAGGACTTCATCATCTCTGAAATTGGATCCTCGGTGTCATCGGTTTCACTCAATATGGTCATTATGGCTGTGATGGCACCGCCGGATTTTAACGCGCCGCAACTTTCAACGATCTTTGGGATAGCAGTAAATACGCCTGGAGTATATGCGCGTACCGTTGGCGGCTCTCCTGCCGCCAAACCTGTTTCCCGCATTGCCATGGCTAACCGTGTGACCGAATCTATTATTAAAACAACGTGGCGGCCATTTGATCGCCAATAGTTGGCAAGGGCAAGTGCTTGATAAACAGCCCGCACGCGCAATGCCGCGCTTTTGTCTGATGTTGCCGCAACTATCGTTGCCTTTTTGCGCAATTCTTCGGTCAGTTCAGTCTGCCACAAATGCTCCACTTCACGGCCGCGCTCTCCTATCAAGCAATATATGATATGATCGCAATCAATTTGTTTTGACAATTGCGTCATCAGACTGGTTTTTCCAACGCCGCTAGCCGCAAAAACACCAATGCGTTGGCCAACGCCCAACGACAGCAAACCATCTATCGACCGCATCCCCGTGGCGAGAATATCTCGCGGTGAGCACCGATCCATCGGTGATGGCAGCACAGGGTGCAAGGGAACGAAATCAGATGGCGTAAGCCGTCGCTGATCCATCGCCTGAGCCAGAGCGTCAACTGCTCTACCTTGAAAATCATCGCCTACCGGAACCTGCGCATCCAATGCAGTCGCATAAATCCGGGCACCTACAGTAAGCTTGCTGTTATCCTCAAACGGAACCAGCGCAATATGATCGCGGTCCACTTTCACAACCTCCGCCGTTACAGCCATTTCGGCATCGCCATTTTCTGGAATAATGTTGCAGATGGTGCCGATGGGTACATTGGGACCGCTCGCCTCAACCCAACCGGATTGTATTTTTTGCAATATGCCGAAATGCTGAACCAGCGTCGTTTTTTCGATCCTGTTGATAATGGCTTCTTGCAGCATATAACGCTCAGTCACCCGGATCAATTATGGCTGATCCGGTATCTTTTCCGCCATCAAACATCATATTCAAATTATGCAACTGCCTATCCAGACTGGCATCAATTGTTCCCAGATTCAGCTCGATAAAACACGCACCTGCATCATGTTCGGCGGACGTATTTATGCAGTCTGCCGATATCGATAACTGCGCGGCCAAATCGGAAATGTCAGTGCTATTCGGGAAATCAATCTTTGAGAGGGTTACCTTCAATATATTTTGCTTCTCAAGGCCCGCAAATTGCCGGGCGATGATTGATTTCATTATCTGTTGCCGATGGCTGTCATCACCCAAAATTTTAGTAATTGCCGTTTGGGCAACCGTGACTGCAAAATGATGCATGACAGATAATTCACGTTCAAAATCCGCCAAAGCATTTTCCAATGAGCTATGCAGTGCGGCAAGAGCTTTAGTGCGATCCTCTTCGATCTCTTCTTCTTTGGCCAGCTGACCTTCTTCAAAGCCCTGATCATACCTTTGTTGTAAAGCCTCTTTACCCTCGTGCAACTGAGTTTCTAAAGCGGCTAATTGTGCTTCTAATCGACGGATATGCATTTCTTGCGGGGAAGGCTCGGGCTGCGCCAGGGATGTTTCAGAACCATTGGCTATTGACTGCCCAGTTACAATTGACGCAGTCGCTACCAAGCCGCGTTGATCGCCGGATTTGATGATATAGTCCATGAGTTATGATTTAACCCTGCGCATCCAGCCAAAAATCTTTGATGACAAAGAATGCGTTGTCACGGCGGGTTGCGGTATTGATTTTGCCACTAATTGTCGCAATTCTCTTCTTGCATGATCCGTCAATTTGAATTTTTTGGATTGGCTACTCTCTCCGTTACGTTCACCATTCAGCCGTTCGACTATCCATCCCGATAGGTTTCCGGTTTCGACAAAATCTGGATCATGTCCAGTCGTTTTGTTATCTTCCGAATAATGCCGCTCGGTTGCCGTACCGGCGGCTTGCATTTTAATCATTTCTGTCAGCTGACCTTGTTGCTTTTCATCGAGCTCGCTGAGAATGAGATTTTGGTCTTCATGAGAAAATTTGCTAAATTTCTCAACCATTCGCTGTAGTTTTTTATCGTGCGACGCCATCTTTATCTCGTTGTTGGTCGGCCAAAAGTTGTTGCAACTGGCTCGAAAAATTCAAACGCTTATCGAGCGTCAAGGTTTTGGGGTTGCGAAACCGGCCGATCACAAATAACGACAGCATCACGATCAACAAAATACCGATAGCCCAATAAATGCCATTAGGTATTTGGAATGTCGATGCCGGCTCGTCTTGTGGGCTCAGGTTTTCTGCGGCTTGGTTGGCCTTGTCATATGTCCCGGCTTGTGCGGACACAGGAGGTTGCCCTATCGGGATAATCATCAACCGGTCCCCTCTGTCAGGATCAAAGCCAATGGACTGTTGGAGCGCAGATATGGCCTCTGCTCGCTCCGCTGCGGTTGCCGGCTGTGAACTTCCCACTTTAATATCCAGCCGATAAGCAGCGTCACCTGCCGGCGTATCAATGCCAGCATCAGGAGGGGTATCTCCTTGTTCGACCCCAGATGAGCTGGTGTCAGACGCCGCCGGTTTCTGATCTTCGGTAACCTGCACCACAACCCGCAGCTGGTCATCATTGAAAATAGGGGCCAGCGCGTTGGTGGCGCGGTCAATCAAATCTTGTTCTTCAGGGCTGGGCAAAAACCCATCGTCAAAATTACCACCTGCCGGATCTTGAGCGGATGTCAGCAACTGACCATTTGCATCCAGCACGGCAACATTGCTGACTTCCAAATCCGGCACTGCGGATACGATCAACCGCTGAACCGCTGAAACAGTTTCGGCATCGATGTCCATTCCGATCTTGGCTTGCAAGGTGGCGGACGCTTTCGCGGTTCTTTTTTGGCGATCAAATATGCCGCTTTCCGGCAGTGACAAATGCACCCTCGCCGATTCAATGTTGCTAAATGACATCAGCGTCCTGGCCAATTCCCCCTGTAAGGCACGCTGATAATTGATCCGCTGCGCAAATTCGGTCAGCCCCATATCGCTCTCGTTAAAAAGCTCAAAACCGACAATGCCTTTTAAAGGTAAATCGCCGCCCAATATGCTTACTCGAGTGGCATCAACTTGGTCTTCAGGAACCAATATACTTTGCCCTTGATCGGCCAATTTATACGGCACTTTGTTCTTTTCCAGCTCCTGCACAATAATGGAAGCATCGGTAGATTTCAGGTTTGAAAAAGCTTCTACATACGGTGTTCTGATCACGAAATACCATATCGCAAATAACACTATTGCGGCGCCAATAGCGGCGACGAATGCGAACAGTATCTGCCTCATGGCAGGTGAGTTGATTTTATCGGGCATTTAAGCGTTCAGACTTGCATATTCATAAGTTGCTGAGTCGATTCCACCAATTTGTTGCGCAATTGGATCATCATTTCAAATGATAGACGAGCTTGTTCCAATGCAAAAGTGACCTGATGGATAGGAATATCGTCGCCGGCCGCGAATTGCAGTAGCATATTATCTGCAGCTGCAACTTTCTGGCTCGTTTTTTCAACGCCGGAAATGAGCAAATCGGAAAATGCCATATCCGGCTTTATTTCCACCGGTTTTGCGGCGGGCTGCAATTGGGCCACAGCTTGAGCTGCAACCGGATCAATTTCGAAAGTCATGCGGACCGCCTTCCAATATCAAGGGCCTTTGAATACATTTGCCGAGCTGTGTTGAAAGCGACAATATTGGCTTCGTAACTTCTCGCTGTTTTGACCATCAACGTCATTTCGGCTGAGTGGCTTAGTCCAGGATAATTAACATAACCTTCGCTATCGGCCTGTGGATGTTCCGGTTCATAAACCCGGCGCAGCGCCAAATTTTGCGGTTCCACCGAATAGACGGAAACACCGCGCAAATCGGGGTTTTTAGCGTTATCCAGCGCTGCGGAAAAGCTGGCGGGTGCAGGGCCGGACAATAGCCTTAATGGCTGATACGCGTCACCAAGCCGATCCACTACGGTATTTGCATTGGCAAGATTTTGGGCAATAACTTCTAATCGCTGCCATTCTACATCCATGCCTGTCAGGCTAATTTCCATCGCGTTCATTTACCGGCTCCCCGTTACCGACAGAGCCTCAAGCTGCAATCTGCGATTTAATAATTCAGCCAGAGTGCCGTAACGGCCCGCTGTCCGGGTGGCTGCTGCCATTTCTAAGTCGATCCGTAAATCACCATCGCGGTTATCGCTCGTTACAGTGAACATTTGAGGCTGTACATTTTGAATATCCTGCGCTGACCGCTTAGATGCAGCTTTTAGGGATTCTTCAAAGCTGACCTTCACGGGGCGGTAACCGGGAGAATTGGCGTTCGCAATATTCTGCGCCGTCGCCTTAGCTCGCATCGACAGCCCATCCATAGCCTTCAGAATAACGATAGATGAGATTGAATCCATATCCGCTTCCTCACACTCTACTGTACAACTATATCTGCATGAACCGCACCAGCAGCTTTCATGGCCTGCAAAATTGCGATCATCGTCCTCGTCGATACTTTTGCTTTCGATAAGCCTTGAACGAGGTCGGCAACCGTGCTGCCCGGGGCGCGATAGACAATGTCTTTTTCTTCTGACACGCTCAACTTGGTATTGGTTACGACAAAACCGCTACCATCCCTTACAAAGCCGCCAAATATATTGGGTTGAGAAGCAGAGTTATCGATCTCAACTGTAACTTTAATGTCGCCCTGCGCGATCACGACATCTGATATTGTAACATTACCGCCGGCAACGACAGTGCCTGTGCGTTCATTTATCACGATCCGCGAAACGGACTGCGGCGTAACGCGGACATTTTCAATTCGAACCAGCAAAGAATTGATCGCCGCTTTCCAATTTTCGGTGGATATACTGACTAAGTCGGCCGAAACAACCGAAGCGATTGGCGCAGAAAATTCGAAATTGATCGACCGAGCGACAGCCTCGGCTGTAGAAAAATCTGGGTCGCGTAGAATGTAACGGATACTGCCAGGGATATTTTCCAAATTCGCGGAAACTGATCGCTCCACAGTTGCGCCGTTCGGTAGGGTACCCGCTGCAGGATAGTTTTTCTGGCTTACATTCTGGTCAGCTTGGAAACTATAGGCCCCAATCACCAATGGTCCTTGCGCCAGCGCGTAAACCTGACCATCCGGTCCTTTTAACGGGGTCATCAACAACGTACCACCGGCAAGGCTTCGGGCGTCACCTATGGAGTTAACTGTCACATCAAGCCGGTCGCCGACATTGGCCGAAGGCGGCAAGGTTGCGGTGACCATCACGACCGCGACATTGCGGCTCTGAATTTGAGAAGAATCAATTTCCATACCCAATCGGGCGAGCGCATTTTTTAGAGCTATCTTGGTTACTTGACTGCGCGGGGAATCGCCAGAGCTCGATAAACCGGTTACTATCCCATAACCAACAACGGGATTGTCTCGCCATCCGTCAAATCGTCCCAAATCCTTCAACCGGACCGGATTTGCAACAGCAGCGGATACATTCAGTAGAGAAAAAGCAACCATCGCCGCGATGGTCAAAATATAGCGTATCATGAAAGTCCCAGCCAATTGAAGATACGCGTTATGATACCTGGGCGTGCCCCCCGCGTCGCGAAGCCTTTACCATTATAGTCAATCACGGCATCGGCTATTCGGGAGGATAACACGGCATTTTGGCCATCAATGTCATATGGGCGGATGCGTCCGCTCACCTTAATATGTGTCGTTTCGCCGTTGATGTTTAGATTTTGGGTGCCTGAAATAAGCAAATCCCCGTTCGGCAGCACCTCGGTTACGGTCACACTCAATCTCGCCAACATCCGATCATTGCGGCTATTTGTTCCTTCACCGCTATATTCGCCGCCAAAAGACAATCCGCCTGTTTCGTTTAAGCTATCACCTGCGCTAATTTGACCGTTCAGCGACTGCCGTTTGCGGCTTCCTGAACCCACCCGGTTCGACGCGGTGTTATTTTCAGAAACGATGACCGTGACTATATCACCAACTTGACCGGCCCTTTGATCGGCAGACAAAGAGGAAAAAGACGATCCATTGTAAAGATCGTCTGCTGCGACATTCGACGACATTAAAACCAAGAGCGCTCCAACTGCGATCCGTCTAATCATCATTACAGCACTCCACGACAATTACTTCATTACTGGGTGTTCGAGCAAAAAAACGCTGACCCGGATTTGCTGGCTGCAACGCATCGGCTAGCTGTTCGATCTTAACTGCCCCCCAAGCCAGACGGATAATCACTTTTTGACCAATACTGACGGCGTGATCGTCCTTGGCCGAAGTAGAAGGAACAACAGCCTCAAAAACCCGCGCATCTTTTTGTAGAGAACGAATTTGGATCAAGCCATTTTCATCGTAGAGATGCGCGGACAAAGCCGGAAGCAAAGACCGCGCTCGGCTAAATAAGGCAGACTTTTTATAATAAACTGGGGATGACTCGCTCGCGATGCGCGCCACTACCATTTCCCGGGCCTTTTCCTGCAAGTTGCTGGGCAAGGTGCCAACATCTAATATGTCAGAGAGCAATAGATCATTATTTTGGATATAAATTATCTGCGCTTTATCGGCCAGCGCACCATGTTCAGGTTCCGCATTGATAGCGGCTGACAAAAACAGCAAGGCGCTGATCATCGCCGCAAGCCGTTAGCAATTGACATCAACTGGTCGCCGGCTTGCACAACTTGCGCATTCGCGGCGTACGCCCGTTGCATCAATAATAGCGCGACCATCTCTTCCGTTAACTCAACATTTGATGTTTCGATCGAACCTTGGACAAACACACCTTTGCCGTCTTCACCCGGAACAAAGCTGCGGATGCCACTGTCACCTTCCACTGCGTAATAACCACTACCGCTTGGCGCCAATGCCGTCCTGTCCGATGGCATCACTAAGTCTATCGCACCCAATTCAACTGGGCCATTTTCTTGCGATGTGATCGCCAAAACTCGTCCTTCACGGTCAATACGAATGTCGGTTGCATCTTCGGGTATCTGAATCAAACCGCGCAAAAGCAGCCCATCTTCGGTCTGCAACATCCCATCTTCATTAATAGCTAACGTCCCACCGCGCCATAGCCAGCTGACACCATTTGGTCCCAAAATTTCAACAAAACCATCACCTTCAATAGCCAGATCAAGGGGATTGCCAGTTTGTCGCAAATCACCTTGTTCATAAACCCGCGAAACCTCAGATGACTTGACACCATTTAAAAAATTCGTCGCAGCGCGAATGGGTTGCGTAGGTTGATTGGCATCCACCGGCGGCGTCAGCAACTCCGAAAACCTCATTTCTGCGCGCTTAAACCCCGATGTGTTAACATTCGCGACATTGTTTGCGATCACGTCTAGGCCCCGCTGCTGCGCATTCAAGCCAGTAGCTCCTATGTAAAACGCTCCGTTCATCGTCCAGACTCCCCAAAGGCGGAGATCGCTCTGCCCATCAAATCATCATATACATTCATAATCCGTTGGCCGGATTCCGCTCGGCGTAAGGTTTCCATCAACATCACCATTTCGTCACCTGAAGTGACATTGGATGCCTCATACCAGCCCTGCTGAACCGTATATTCCTTAGGATCGGAAGCCGCAAACTGACCAACCGCTGCGTTATTGCTCAACTGATTTTGATCGCGCAAGGGGTTGAAAATTCCGATCTTCGCCGTACGAATACCATTCTCATAAATCACGCCATCTTCTTTTACGGAAAAAGTGGATGATAAAATGGTAATATCGGCACCATCTTCACCTTGAAGCGTGCCGCCTTGCGAATTTATCAGGCTACCATCTTCAGCTAACGAAAAGCGGCCATCACGGGTATAACCGATTACGCCGTCCTTCGACACGGCAAAATATCCGCTGCCCGAAATTGCCATATCGACTGGATTTCCGGTTTTCACAAGTTTTCCGGGACGGGTATCTGTTGCCACAGAAATATTTGAAGCGTCCTGCGAAGAAATAGCTGCGCGATCAACTAGTGAAGAAAAAGGAATAGACCGTTTGAACCCAGGCGTTACCGAGTTTGATAGATTTTGCGCTATCGTTTCAGCTCGGCGCTCCGACTGCCCCAGAATCACTGCCGCTAAGTCAACTATATACCCCATGTCGGATGGAATATCAGCTAAAATGGAATTATCAACTCAATAATTTAGGGCTCCGAAAGGGATGAGCACAATCATCCTGTCTTGATTACATCGAATGACCGTAAATCGATCGACTGTGGTACTTCGTTAACTGAAATAACCGAAAGACGCGGCGCGGTGCGTTTTAAAAATGCTCTCAATTGGCGTCTAATGGTCGGGCCACATAGCAAAACGGGATTTATGCCTTGCTGCACCATCGCTTCAACCATCGGGAGCGCCTTGCGCATGATAGCCTCTGCGACATTCGGATCAATTATGAGAGGCCCTGTGTCATGGCTGCGGGCGACCGCTTCGCTAATTAACGCCTCGGCGCGTGGATCAAGACTCAAAACTGCCAGTTCGCCGCTGCTACTGCGTAAGCTATTACAGATTATATGACCAATACGCTGCCGCACAAGCTCGGTTAACTCGTGCACGTCTTTGGTCGTCCGGCCCAAATCGACTAACGCCTCACAGATATAGTCAATATTTCTAATAGAGACATTTTCACTGACAAGATTTTGCAGCACACGCTGAATGTCGGAAACTGACATGATGTTTGGAATGAGCTCTTCGATCAAACCTACTTGCCGATTTCTGACCGCATCAAGTAACGACACCACTTCATTTCGGGTTAATAGCAAGGCTGCCTCTGCCTTCATAATCTCGGTAAAGTGGGTCATCAATACGGTGATTGGATCGACCAAGGTGTAATCTAGGCTTCTCGCCAAATCCTTATGCTCGTCATCTACCCAAATTGCCGGAAGCCCAAAGGCAGGGTCGCGTGCTTCAATACCAGGCAGACCGTCTTTGGATGTCTCTGACCTAATAGCTAAGGTTAGATGCGGTTTGATTTCAGATTGGCCGTAAGTGGCACCAAACAGCGAAATGCGATATTCCAAAGCGCCAAGGCCATAACCATCCTCTATGACCACAGATGGCAAATTTAACCCCAGATCTCGGGATAGGTCATTCCTTAACGCCATAATACGATCAGAAATGACGGGTTTCATCGAAACCCATGCTTCGCCCAAATCCTCTCCCAAACTGATTGATACAACCGGCGGCCCTTTTTTATCACCTTCGGCGGCAACATCTTGATCGGCGGATATATCGTCAAACTCGGATGCTTTTTTCAACGCAGCTGTAGTTCGTGCAGCAAACCAAGTCGCCGCAAAAATCAGGATAAGAATAACGATCGGCCATTTGGGCATGCCCGGCAACAACAACAAGCAAAATAACGTTGCCATCACAATCAAAGGTATTTTGGGCACAGACCCCAATTGCGATAATACCTCTGTGCTCAACTGCCGGTCTGACGCCGACCTGGTCACGATAATGCCTGTGGCAACAGATATAATGAGCGCAGGTACTTGGGTGACGATGCCATCACCGATTGTCAGCAGCGTATATTGCTGAAGCGCAGCGTCCCAGCTCAAACCTCGTTGAGCAATGCCAATAACCCAGCCCGCGATGATATTGATGAGCACAATAATGATGCCCGCAATCGCATCGCCTTTTACAAATTTACTTGCACCGTCCATCGCGCCGTAAAAAGAGGCTTCCTTCTCCAACATCTTTCGCCGTTGCTTTGCCTCTTCTTGGGTAATCATGCCCATATTCAGATCAGCGTCGATGCTCATTTGTTGGCCGGGGACCGAGTCTAGCGTAAATCTCGCCGCCACTTCCGACACGCGTTGTGCGCCGGCGGTTACCACGACATATTGTACGATTACCAGGATGAAAAATATAACAAGGCCAATGACATAATTGCCCTGTATGGCGAAAGAACCGATTGAATCGATGACCTCGCCGGCATAACCATCGGTCAAAATCAGCCGGGTTGCCGCGACGTTTAACGAAAGCCTGAATAAAGTTGCCACTAGCAACAATGAAGGAAAAGTGGAAAACTCAACCGGTCGGTTAACATAAAATGTCAACATCAATACGGTCATACCGAATGAAAAATTCAATATAATCAAAAAGTCTAAAATAGTAGTTGGAATCGGTGCAAACAAGACCAATAGGATAGTGACCATACCGATCACTAAGAAAAGGTCATTGTTATTCTGAATTATTTTTTTGAACATATTGAATTCTATTCAATCAGATTATTTTCTATGTAAACATCGGCTACTTGCTGAAAATATTGTTCGGGAACCGGAGAGCCTATTTTGGCCGCGGAAAAAAGGGCTCTGGCCAATTCCGGTTTCCTAATTGTTAGAACGCCATAGCGAAACGCTATATCTTTAATTTGCTGCGCAAAATGATCTTTGCCCCTTGCAACCACTACTGGAGCGTCGATGTCTTCGCGTCTGTATCTGATCGCCACAGCAAAATGTTCCGGGTTAATGATGATAACGTCCGCCGATTTAACATTCGAAAGACCTTCAGCTGTTTTGGTAAACTCCTGATGTAATTCCTTGCGCTTTTGTTTCATCCGAGGCTCGCCCTCACGCTCCCGATATTCCCTTTTTACTTCTCGGCGGCTCATGCGCATCTTTTTCGAAAATTCTCGCCGAACCAAAATCTGATCAATCGCCGCTATTGCAAGCGCGGCCAATGCGCAATAGGCTAATGTGCGTATCATTTGTTGCATCATCACAGTTCCCAGATTTCGGGCATCGGTGATCGCAGCAATCGGACCAGACAGCGCATCGTAGATAATAAAACCACCGATGCAGCTATAAATTAACAGTTTCATTAGCGCTTTAAATGCTTCGATCAGCGCTCGTTTTGAAAATATCCGCTTCAATCCCTTTGCTGGATTGATCCGGTTAAAATCTGGCTTTAACGGCGTCGTCGAAAATAGCGGTCCAACCTGCATAAAATCCAGAAACAGCGCGACAAGAAATAAACTGCCCCCAAAAGCCAAAAGTGGGAATGCGATCACCGCAAATAATGTGCCGATAAGGTGGGGGTAGTTAGATGGACCTAAATCAATTTGCCCGGCCGATATGAATAGCTTTGTTGAAATTTGTGCGACAGCAAAGAAAAGCGAAATTCCGCCAATCCAGAAAAATGCAAACGCAGCCGCCAGCGCGGCAAAAAATCCAAGGTCTAAGCTTCGAGCTACATTGCCTTTTTCCCTCGCCTTTTTCAGCTTAAATGGTGTGGCCTCTTCGGACTTATCGAGTTCATTTTCTTCCATTAGGTCACATTAACTTCGGCATGACGCCAATGGCATTTGATATTAAACGTAAGAATACGGCGCCGGATAAACCGAGGCTAATCGGGGTTACAAAAAGCACCAGAATAGCTTTCACTTGAATGCCCAGCAACAAAGCATTCATTTGCGGTACGGTACGCGACAACATGGCCACCAATAAATCGGTTATGAATAGTGCAAAGATAACTGCTCCGCCGATCCCCAACGCAAGAAAAAAGCATATGAAAATGTAATTGAGCAGCGGCGTAATCGAGCTGCCCAGTGTACCGCTGCCTAAGGGTACAAGGTCTATGGAGAGCGCAAAAAACCGCAGTAAGTCATGATGCCCATTCACCGCAAAGAAAATCGCTGCCGCGCCATAGGCAAAAATGGTGCCGAATAACGGCCGTTGCCCTCTGCTCGTTGGATCAATCAGCAAAGCGAGGCCAAATCCTGCCTGAATGTCAATCGTCCGGCCTACCATATATAATGACCCAAACATGATCTGAAGAACAATGACGGGAATGAAGCCGAAAAAAATTTCCTTTGCCGCTGAAATAACGATCCAGCTTCTCGACAATTCCTCCAGCTGCGTAAGTTGCGGATTTGCGCCCACCATCGCTGCGGCAAAGCCGAATGTGATGATGACAGTAGCCATGCGGGGGATACGCATCAGGGAAAATGGCGGTGCAAAAAGGAATAGCGGCAAAAATCTAAGGCTAAGTAGCAAGCAAGCGACGATATAATTTTCCAGCAACCCGGCGGCTTCCATGTTTCAACCCAAATTTGGGATCATACGGATTGCCGTCAATGCGAATTGCATCATTCGGCCAACCATCCAAGGTCCAAGAAAAATCAGCATTAAAGCCGCGACCAGCATTTTTGGCACGTAACTAAGAGTAATTTCTTGGAGCTGCGTTGTCGCTTGGATCAGGCTTACGATTAAACCAGTTAGCAAAATTGCAGCCAATATTGGCCCCGCTACAATCATCGCTTGCCACATGAGTTGATTCATAATGTCAAGCGCTTGCCCCTCGGTCATTATCTTATCCCCCCTTAATGCCGCGCATCGCCTTTAACGCCGAGCCCGATCATAGCCTCAGCCAGTGTTTTTCCGTCGACCCCCATCGATGTATTCATCGCCCGGTCAGCAATTTTTTTGGCTAATTCTGGATTGCCACGAGCCTCTGCCAACATAACGTTCGCAAGCATACCGCCGAAACATTGCCGGTCCAGGCGGATGGCGATTTCAGCTCTGCGCTTGGCGCTGTCCAAATGCCCTTCGGCCACGTCGAGCACCGCTAGGCCGCCATGTGTTTCGGCAAAATTGTCATCATGCGACAAAGCTATATCGAAACTTTTTCGCGCTTCAGCCAAATCTTTGCGAATAAAATGTGTCCATCCTAATGCAATCCAGCTGCCCAAATGATCCTCAAAAATTTCCGCCCCTTTTTGCAGGCAGGGTATCGCTGCATCGACATCGCCTTCGGCAAGGAAGCACAATCCTTTGCCCAACCAAGCCCGAGGCGCATCGGGATGTTCCGCCAGCGCGCGGTCGAATAAGCCATTGGCCTCAAGCGCGCCATTTTCATAGAGGCTGACCAGTCCTTGCGTTGTTAAGGCGTCGGATCCGCCGGTTGCTTTGGACGCATAATATTTTGCCAATTCGTAATCATCCACATCCATAGCCGCAACCGACATCGCGCCGAGCAGATAATTATCGTGTGGATGAATTTCAGCCATTTTTTGGCCGGCAGCCAAGGCTTCATCGAACTGCCCAAGGTGATGGAGCGCCTGCACCCGCAATGCCGCTGCACGCGGTATGCCAGCAATCACGGCTTCATCTGTCAAGGATAGGACATCCTCATGGCGCATTTGCAAGGCCGCAATCCAGGCCAAATTAAACCGAACCGCAGGAACATCCTCTCCATCCGAGCGCAACCTCTCAAAAATGGAAATAGCTTCGTCAAAGCGCTGCCTGCGGAGCGCAGCGATGCCCTCTAAATTACGAATCGGATTGGTGGGTTCAGCCAATTTGTTGTGACGGGACAACAACAAATCAAAATTGTCAAAGTCAGACACCGACAGCGCCGCAGCGATCGCATCTTTCAGCAACGGAATATTTTCCGGGTCAAGTTCCAGAAATCCAAGTAGCTGCGCGAAATGGAGTGCAGCTTCGCTTGGTGCACCTTGTCCATCATCTGCGGGTCGTTCTGATGATCGCTGTGATGAACTCATACATCCTCTACCTTTAAAAGTTACCGTATTTCAGAATTGTAGAAACCATTACGTGCCCTACGCGCGAACACGCTATAAACATGTAATAATGTTTGCGCCAACACAAAAGACCGGCAACTGATTGATGGTTCGTGATGCTTTAAACAATGGCGCTGTTTGGTAATATAGTATCTGAGGTTAGGCGCGGGGTGTAAGCTGCGGGGAGATGGACTGCGGCGCATATATTTCATGTGATATAATTTTGGGTTGGATTTGGCCTAGATAAATAAGTCTTTATAATCAGTATATTGCTGTGTTTATGGGGATTTTTTTCAAGAAAGGTCTAAACTTAATTTTGGATGGTTGGATTATTTTGTCGTGAGGCGGACTGTTTTGTTTGGTCTGCATTTGGGGAAAATGTCCGATGGTATCGATTTTTGCGGGTTTGGGTGCGGGTTATACGCGGGGTTCTGGTAATATTATCGGGGCAGCG
>NZ_JBHSDH010000006.1:75000-98877 GCF_042651485.1 Sphingorhabdus arenilitoris | reverse complement strand
CGTGCCGTTGCAACACGATACGACAAGCGCGATGACAATTATCTCGCCTCGGTACAACTCGCCTCAATCCGCATCTGGTTGCGCTTTAATGAGTCGGTGACCTAGCGTCCAACACCAGCTTCCTCGACATTGACGAAATCGCCGCCGCAACATCGCGGCCGCAGGATGTGCTGGGTATGCATTTCTTTTCCCCGGCTAATGTTATGAAATTGCTAGAAGTTGTCCGCGCCGAAAAAACCGCGGATGATGCGCTGGCCACGGCGATGGCGATTGGCAAGAAAATCGGCAAGGTCGCGGTAGTTGCCGGTGTCTGCGACGGATTTATCGGCAACCGGATGCTGAAACCGCGCCAGTTGGAAGCCAACAAACTATTGATGGAAGGAGCGACGCCGCAGCAGATTGACAAAGTGCATACCGATTTTGGTATGCCCATGGGGCCATTCCAAATGAGCGACCTCGCCGGTGTCGATATCGGCTGGCACCGCGATGAAAGCCGGATCGAAAATATCCGCGACGCGCTATGTGCCAAAGGGCGCTGGGGTCAGAAAACGGGGAAGGGCTTTTACGATTATGATGAAAAGCGCCAGCCCACACCCAGCGCCGAGGTTGCCGAGATTATCGAAGAATTTCGCGCCACGTCCAATATGCAAAAGCGCGAGATCAGCGATCAGGAGATCATCGAACGCACCCTATATCCCATGGTCAATGAAGGTTATTTGATATTGGAGGAAGGCAAGGCACAGCGCGCATCCGACATCGATGTGGTATGGATTTATGGCTATGGTTGGCCGGTATATCGCGGCGGACCGATGTTCTGGGGCGATCTGGAAGGCGCCAAGAAAATCGTGGAGGCTTTGGAACGCCATGGGTTTAATGTCGCTGCCACGTTAAAGGCAAAGGCATAGATAATCAGGTGAGGTGGCGAACCATCCGCCGCCTCACCCCGATCATGGATCAGTCGTTAAATTGGATAAAATCCACCTGCCCGCCGGTGACGCCGCAGCTAAAGCTTGATACGCGCGCACCCGACAGATCGCCCTCCACCCGCCAGCCGTCGCCGTCACGGGTAACCGAACTAATCTGTTCCACCTGCGCATTGCCGCCTGCACGGCTTTCTGCTGCGACAGAACAAGCCTCTACCGCATCGCCAATATCATTGCCGCTGCCATATCCGCCCTCGGTTCCGTTTTGCGGGAAATTTTGCCGATTGTCCTGTGGGTAGTTTTGGGGATAACCTCGCGGATAATCCTGTGGATAATTCCGGTCATCCCGGTCGCGCTTCTTAGATTTGCTGGCGGCGTCGGCCAAAATCGCGATCCCCGCCAATATTCCAATGCCCGCAATCACATCACCTGCATCCACTCGGTCGCGGTGCCGGTGATAACGGCCCCGCCGGTGATAAGAGGATGCGTCATCATCATAACTCGCCGCGCCGTCATAGGCGCTGAGTGGTGCATGGTCTGTTGTGCCCATATCCGCCGCCATTATCGGCGCAGCGGGTGTAAGGATCATCGCCACAGATGCGCTGCCCAGAGCTATTTTCTTGAATATATACATTAAATTGCCCCCATAAAATGCGCAGGCATTTTGCCCTGCGCCGCATAGATAGTGGGTTCAGCCTGTCTCGAAGCTGAACCCCATTTTTCTATATCCGGATCAATAACCCCTGATCCCGCGATAATCGATATCAACCACCCGGCCGCGTTCTACGTAACAGGTGAATTTGCCGCTGTCATAATTACGATAACCACCCCGGCCATAACGGTCATACCGGTCGCGATAGCCGCTATTCACCGTCAAACGGCCTTTGACTGCATAGCCATAGCGGGTGCGGTCGATGTCTCTGATGTCGGTAACCTTGGCATAGCCATAGCGATTGCCGCGCTCGACAGTGCGGATGCAGCGGTTAATCGCCGCGCGTTCGCCGTCATAGCCACGTCCGCGGTAAAAGCCATCACGGCCTCCGCGATGATAGTCGCGGTCATATCGGTCATTATCATTCGACGACAATATCGCCGCAATGCCGCCCAATATAGCGACGCCAGCAATCACTTCGCTGGTGCTTATGCCATCATCTCGGTCGCCATGTTTGGCGAGTGCTGGATTGGCAGAGACAGCCATTGCCGCAGCAGCAGCAGTCCCCATTATTGCTTTGGTCATATTTTTCATGACATGTCTCCTGTAATACCAGCGGGCTGTTCCCGGCTGTTGGAGACTTTTTAGGACAAGCGATTTGACCCAAGACTGAACCATGCTGTCAGGAAATGTTCATATAAAACTCTATTTTTATGAACATCACTATTTTTCATTTCAGATGGGTTATTTACATCCGCGCCTCACCCCATTCGAGCCATCCAAATGGCTTGGGGGTCTTTGGCATATAGCCTTTATCGCCGTGCGACACGGTAAAGCCTGCATTTTGATAGGCGGCGGATATGGGCCGCGTTAAATGGCAATTGCCGCCAATGCGTTTCCAAACAGGTTCAATGCGCCGTTGCCATTTCTGCACATTCGCATCGGGCGCGCTGCCATGTTCAAGGAACAACACTTGGCCGCCGGGACGCAGCACGCGGCACATTTCGGACAATACCTGTTGCTGTGCGTCCACCGAGCATAAGGTGAATGTGCAGACCAATGTGTCGAAGCTGTCATCATCAAACGGCATCGCCTCGCCCACGCCGCCTAATATATTGGCGGAAATACCCAATGCCTGCGCCGCGCTGCGCGACTGCTCCAACAGGGCCGGCGATGGATCAATCCCGGAAAAGCTTTTGATCCGGGCGGGATCGTAAAATTCCATATTGATTCCGCCGCCGCAGCCCAGTTCAAGGACATCCCCCGACGCACACGGCACGATGCGGCTGCGCGCTTTCATAAACTGCCCTTGCGAACAGGCACAGCTTATCAAGCGCGGGACCATATGCCGTTCCCACCAGCCAACGGGTCGGGGTTGCCATTGTTGCTGCGTCATTTTGCTGTCCCTATTGGTTATTGCTGCGTCAAGTTAAGCCCCGTCCATTTCGCTAAAAAGGCATAGATGTCGGAATATTCTTCGATGAGCTTGTCGGTGGGTTTGCCGGACCCATGGCCTGCGCGGCTTTCAATGCGGATGATTTTGGGCTTGTCGCCTGTGTCTGCGGCTTGCAGCGCGCTGATATATTTGAAGCTATGGCCCGGCACCACGCGGTCGTCGGTGTCGGCGGTCGAAACAATCACCGCCGGATATTTGCTGCCCGATTTGATATTGTGATAGGGCGAGTAGGATAGCAGGTTTCTGAAATCCTCCTCCTTGTTCGGATAGCCATAATCGTCCACCCAGTAACGCCCGGCGGTAAACCGGTCGAAACGCAGCATATCCATCACTCCAACAGCCGCATGGCCCGCCGCGAACAGGTCTGGCCTTTGGTTCACCACCGCACCCACCAGCAAGCCGCCGTTCGACCGGCCTTCGATGGCCAGCTTGTCCTTTGTGGTAATCCCCTGAGCGATCAGATACTCACCCGCCGCGATGAAATCGTCGAACACATTCTGCTTGTTCAACAAACGCCCCGCATCGTGCCAAGGCTTGCCATATTCGCTGCCGCCCCGGATATTGGCGAGCGCAAACACCCCGCCCGATTGTATCCACGCCATCCTGACCGCGCTATAGCTGGGAAGCTGCGGCAGGTTAAAGCCGCCATAGCCATAAAGGATCGTGGGCGCGCCGCTCGACAGGTCCAAATCCTTTCGGTGGACAATGAACATGGGGATTTTTGTGCCATCCTTCGATGGATAGAAGATTTGAGATAGCGCTATATCCTCTGGCCGAAAACTAAGCTGCGGCTGCGCGAAGGGCGTGGATTTTCCGGTGCGCGAGTCAAAGCGGTAGACGGCGCCGGGCTGATTGAAGCTTGAGAAGCTGTAGAAAGTTTCCGGATCGCCCGGTCTGCCGCCAAAGCCCGACGCGGTGCCGATGCTGTTCAGGCTGATCTGCTGCACCGGCTCGCCCTGAAGGTCGGTCATCATCGCCATCGACGCCGCGTCCTTCAGATAGGACAGCACCAACCGGTCGCCGACAATCTGCGCGCGAGCGAGGGTCTCTTCGCGTTCGGGGATGATGTCGGTGAAAACATAATCCCACAGATTGCATTCTTTGCTGGGATCAAAACCACATGGCCCTCTGAAAGTTCTTATAGCTTTCAAATCGACGCTGAGAACTTTCAGCTTCGGCGCATTTTTGTTGGTTACAAAATAGAGTGTGTCACCAATCCCTTCGACCAGTTGCCAGTCATAATCGAGGCCCTGCACCAAAGGCTGCACCTTCCAAGCCCGCTTCTTGCCCAACGGAATCACATTCAGCTCATATTTCTCATCCGTCCCCGACGAGCTGGTCAGCACTACCCAGCGGCCATCCTGCGTCACCTCAGCTGTGTGACCGAGCTCCTTTCGGTCCGGGGTTGCATAGACCACTTCATCGGCGCTCTGCGGCGTGCCGATCTTATGGAAATAGACCGTTTGATTGAAGTTCAATTCCTGAAACGCCTCACCCTCCTTCGGCTCGGCAAATCGCGAATAGAGGAAACCTTCATTTCCGACCCAGGCGATGTTGGTGAATTTGGCCCATTTAATTTCGTCCGTCAGCACCTTGCCCGTCACCACATCCAGCACGCGGATCGTGCGCCAATCCGATCCGCCATCCTGGACCGAATAAGCCAGCAGCTTGCCATTTTTGGATGGCACCCAGGCGTCCAGCGCGGTAGCGCCGTCGGTTGCCCATGTGTTCGGATCAATCAGGACGCGGTCCTTACCCTTTAGCCCCTTGCGCGCGTAGAGCACCGATTGATTTTGCAGGCCGTCATTCTTGGTGAAAAAATAAGTGCTCCCTGCTTCGTCGGGCAAGCTATAGCGCTCATAATTGAACAAGGCCTTCATCTTTGCGGCCAGCGCGTCCTTCCCCGGCAGGCTGTCCAGATAACCATCCGCCACCGCCTTTTGCGACGCGACCCAATCGGCCACTTCCTTGCTGCCCCGCACGTCATCCTCCAACCAGCGATAGGGGTCGGCGACCTGCACGCCAAATTGCTCCTCGGTCACATCGACCTTTTTCGTATCGGGATAGGCAAGCGGCGCCGTCATGTCGGCGGTGGCCGCGCTCACGGCGGCGGTAGGCCCGCTGTCTGGCGCATCATCAGCGGCAATCGCTGCGCTGCTGGTCATGGCAAGCGCGCCGGCGGCACAGAGCAGGAATGATTTTTCGGTGAAATTACGGCGCATGAACGGCTCCCCTAAATTGGCTTCGGCAGCAGGCTAGCGCTCCTTCGCCGCTCACGCAATTGGCGAGCGCGGATTATTTCGTTTCAGCGTAATTTTATGAGGCGGGCGGCAAGCTGTCGATCCGCCGCTGCATATCAAGCGCGTCAAAATCGCGGTCAAATTCGGCCAGACTGAGCATCCCGGCACAGGGCATTGCGCCGCGAAAATCAAAGCGGCCATCCCGCAGCCGCCGCGCCAATGCCAACGCGGCAAGGGTCGGCGTAAACGGCCCGCGATTGGCGTCCGCCGCAAGCGTCCAGCGGCGCCGTGCGCGCTGACCAGCGGCATCAGTGCCGCTAACCACCACTTCCATCGCGCCCTTGTCACTGCCAAAGCGAAGGAAACGCTGCGCCATCCAAAGCATTATACCGGCCGCCGGGCGCAGCGACGGGATCAAGCCCCAGCGCACAGGCAGGCTGAGCCCCCACAGGCCCAGATGCAAGATGGGCAGTTCCAGCCCCGCAAAAAACTCCGCTGATTTTGTAGGCGCATACCGGGCAACGAGCAGATCCTGATCGGGCGTATCACAAATGCTCGCCCATCTTTTGCCAACGCCCGCAATATCGGCGCGGTGCAGCATCCCCCATCCGGGCAGCTGCTGCCATCTGCCATCACGAAACACCCGAACCGGCTTGCCGCTATAGGATAATATCGCCTCAACCACCGCTCGTCCGCGCGGCGCACGGTTGCCGGGATAAATGCCAACCTGAATCGCCTCAACCTCTCGCCATCCGGCGGTTAGATGATCGAGGACCGCGTGGGATAGCGCAGGCACCGAGCTGGCCCCTGTTATCACCGCTATATTCGCGGCCTTTGCACGGACATCAAAACGGCCAATCGCACCGACAAAATCGCGCCCATCGGCCAAATCTGCATAGTGGCAACGCGCGTCAATCGCTGCGTCAATCACTGCGCTATGGGAGTTTTGGAACGGGCCGGATGCATCAATCACCAAATCGACACCCGCCAAATCATCGGCACAGATCAGGTTGCGGTCGAGAGCCCGGACAGAATATCCGTCATGTCCCGCCGCCAGCCGCTCCAACGGTGCGGTCCGCCGCCCCACCAGCGTCACGCGCCAGCCCGGTTCTTTCTGCATCAACTGCACAAGACGGCTGCCAAATACGCCGCTCGCGCCGATGATCATAATATGCGCGGGGGCATCGGTCATTGGTCGCAAAACTCCGCGCGTTGATAAACCAGCTCGCCCAATAAAGGGTGGACCAATATCAGGCTAAAATCAAAGCGGCCTTCGCCCTTGTCAATATGGCGAACCTCGGTGCGGCCCGGTCCGCAAAAATGCGGAATGCGAATACGGATGCGGCCTAGCTTCAGGAAATAATGGTCGCTTTCAAAGGCCAGCCCGCCCTCCACCGCCCGCACGCGCAGCGCCATGCCGATGCCTTTGCCAATATATTCCTCCAGCCCGCTGGGTCCGGCAAAGCGTTTCGCGCTATTAATCATTTGCGGGAAGCCGCGCCGATGATGATAAATTCTGGTCCATAATTGTCCGCCGCCCTGCGGGTCTTCGGCCACACAGACGGCGGCGGGCACACCAGCATCCCGGCTGAGCGGTAACGGCGCCCCGATCAGGCGGAGCGCCTGCGCCAAAAACCAGCCTATTTTGCTGAACCGCGCTTCTTCAATGCGTCCGGCATAGAGCGCAACGCGGTCACCGGCGAGCCGTTTGCTGAAACGCTGCTGCACCCGTAGCGGAAGCGCGTCCCAATCGGCGCGGGGCAGCAAAGCGCGGAAACGAAGGTCGAGCAATGCGGCACCCTGCACCTGGTTCTGCGCAATATCGCCTAAGCTATCGTCTGCGCTGGCCGGGCCTATGTCATTGGCCACCTGCATAGCTACAATGTTTGCAATATCTGCCCTCTGTTTCATCTTGCCGCACTCCTATTTTTGCGACTCACCTTTATTCTGTAATTTCTGTTTATACAGAAATATACGGCATTGCAAGGACTTTCGGCTATGACCTGATGCTTGGCACATATGTACCCCGAAACAATTTTGGATGATGGTTTTTGAAGGTGGAGCACAGACTCAAGGCGTCAACCTGCTGCTCGGCAAATCGCGGTGCCTTCTGCGCATACCAAAAAAGGCGGAACCGAACGGTCCCGCCTTTTTGTTATTCGTATCTTGGAAAAGACGGATTAGTCTTCGGTCAAGCCGTCATCATCCGCTTCGACAGGGCCGCTATCTTGGCCCTTGGCATCGACATTGCGGTCAACCAGCTCGATTACACCCATAGGCGCAGCGTCGCTGCCGCGGAAACCGGCTTTTACAACGCGGGTATAGCCGCCATTGCGGTCGGCATAGCGCGTGGCCAGCTCGTCAAACAGCTTTTTCAACTGTTCGTCATTCATCAACCGGCTTTGTGCCAAACGGCGGTTCGACAATCCGCCTTTTTTCGCCAGCGTCACCAGCTTTTCAACATAAGGACGCAGCGCCTTTGCTTTGGGCAAAGTGGTCAAAATCTGTTCGTGTTTAATCAGTGATGCGGCAAGGTTGCGGAGCATCGCGTTACGGTGCGCGGTAGGGCGCTGCAATTTTTTGAGGCCAATTTTGTGGCGCATGGTATTTTCCTTCGTTCGTTATGGACCCGTATCAGGTAGTCCGTAGCTGGCGACAAATCGGGTGCCGCCGTCCCGTTACAGATATCAATTTAAGGGAAGACGCCCTAGCAAACGCCTTCCCTTAACTGTTTAGCCGAGAAGCTCTTGTTCCAGCTTCTTCGCCATTTCTTCGATATTTTCTGGCGGCCATCCGGGGATGTCCATGCCGAGGCGCAGACCCATGGACGACAAGACTTCCTTAATCTCGTTAAGCGACTTGCGACCAAAATTGGGGGTGCGCAGCATTTCGGCTTCGCTCTTTTGCACCAGATCGCCGATATAGATGATATTGTCGTTTTTGAGGCAGTTTGCGCTGCGCACTGACAATTCCAGCTCGTCGACTTTCTTCAGCAGATAGCGGTTCAGTTGGTTCGCATCATCCTGCTCGCTCGATTGCGCAGCTTGGCCAATCATCGGCGACGATGCGGCCATGCTGTCTTCGAAGTGGACGAATACTTGCAGCTGATCCTGAAGGATACGCGCGGCATAGGCAACCGCATCTTCGGGCGTAACCGTGCCGTCGGTTTCAACGGTCAGGCTCAGCTTGTCATAATCCAGTTCTTGACCAATACGCGCATTATCGACCTTGTACGACACTTGGCGAATAGGCGAATAAAGCGAGTCAATCGGGATCAAACCGATCGGCGCATCGGCGGGGCGATTGGCAACCGCAGGAACATAGCCTTTACCGGTATCTGCGGTAATTTCCATGTTCAACGTCGCGCCTTCGTCCAAATGGCAGATGACGAGATTTTTATTCATCACTTCGATATCGCCTGAAACGGCAATATCGCCTGCCTTAACTTCGGCAGGGCCAGTTGCGGAAAGTTGCAGCCGCTTTGGACCTTCGCCTTCCATTTTCAGCGCGACTTGTTTCATGTTCAAAACAATGTCGGTAATATCTTCGCGAACACCGGCGAGCGAAGAAAATTCATGCAAGACATTTTCAATCTTGATTGAGGTAATCGCCGCACCTTGCAACGATGACAACAAAACTCGGCGCAGCGCATTGCCAAGCGTAAGGCCAAAGCCGCGCTCCAATGGTTCGGCAACAAAGGTTGCCTTGCGCGCCGGATCGCCGCCTGTTTTCAGGTCGAGCGCGGTGGGCTTTTTCAGTTCCTGCCAGTTCTTAAGGTTGACTGTCATGGATATCCCCTAGTCTTTATGGGCGGGAGCGGATTTGTGCACTTTTCCGGTCCGGCCGTGGTATAAGAAGGCGCAGCTATCGCTGCCCCCGGATGCAAAAAACTTATGTTAAACGCGGCGGCGTTTCGATGGGCGAACACCATTATGCGGTATCGGCGTCACATCGCGGATAGAGGTGATGTTAAACCCAACAGCCTGCAAAGCGCGCAATGCCGACTCGCGGCCTGATCCTGGGCCTTTCACTTCGACTTCCAAAGTGCGGACACCATGTTCGGCGGCTTTTTTGCCGGCATCTTCTGCTGCGACCTGCGCTGCATAAGGCGTCGATTTACGCGAGCCTTTGAAACCCATCATACCAGCCGAAGACCAGCTGATTGCGTTGCCTTGTGCATCGGTGATGGTGACCATTGTGTTGTTGAAGCTGGCGTTGACATGGGCAACACCGGCGGAGATATTTTTCCTCTCGCGCCGCTTAATTCTTTGTGGTTCACGTGCCATGATTCAGATTTCCTGTATAAATTCTTGGGTGATAACCGCTTGCAAATATCAAGCGGCGTAAACAGCCATAATGGGCTGCTTACTTCTTCTTGCCTGCAATCGCCTTTGGCTTGCCCTTGCGGGTGCGCGCATTGGTATGCGTACGCTGGCCACGAACAGGAAGGCCTTTGCGATGGCGCAGGCCGCGATAGCAGGCCAGATCCATCAAGCGCTTAATATTCATAGACGTGTTACGGCGAAGATCACCTTCTACGGTGTGATCCGCATCGATGGTTTCACGGATTTGCAGGACTTCGGCATCCGAAAGATCCTGAATACGGCGGGCATGATCAATTTTCAACTTGTCGGCAATCTCAACGGCTTTGGTCCGGCCAATACCGTGGATATAAGTCAGCGCGATGATCACGCGCTTATTTGTTGGGAGGTTAACTCCGGCAATACGTGCCACTTATCTATACTCCTTAGCTCCACAAGGCGCCCGGGATTGGGGCCTTATCTCATCGCTGAACTTTCCAAAAACGCACAAAACCAGCGGACGCAAAAAAAGCGCTGCTGGCCTGACCAGTTATTTGGAATAGGCGGGCCTTAGTGTGAGTCGGTAAAATTGTCAAGCGCAGTGCGGCCAGTGCCAGACAATGCAATTTCGCTTGCCGCCGCGTCAAATGCTTAGCATAGCGAAAACCATAAAAATAGTGACGTTTCAGGGGATATTATGGCACGTAGGACCGCATTCAATCTGGCCGGAAAATCTGCCCCCGCAGGACAAGCCACCCAAATCGCCCTGCCCGTCAGCGACCTGTCCGCAGGGATGCAGGCGCAATTGGAAGCGCGGGTGTATCATGGCGCAAAAGACGGTCCGGTCATCTTCGTTAGCGCCGCCATACATGGTGATGAGATCATCGGCACCGAAATCATCCGCCGGGTGATGAAAAAGCTGAACCCGCGCCGAATGGCCGGCACGGTGATATTTGTGCCCGTCGTCAACATGTATGGCTTTATCAGCCACAGCCGCTATCTGCCCGATCGCCGCGATCTGAACCGCAGCTTCCCGGGGTCGGAACGGGGGTCATTGGCATCGCAGCTTGCCAATATCTTCTACACCGAAATCGTCACCAAATGCGAATTGGGTATCGATATCCATAGCGCCGCCATCCACCGCTATAACCTGCCCCAGATACGGATTGCATCGGGTAATGCGAAGCTGAAAAAATTGGCGATTGAATTTGGCGCACCTGCGGTGATTGAAGCGCCGTTGCGCGATGGGTCCCTGCGCGAAATTGCAAAAAGTGACGGCGTCGATATGCTCTTGCTGGAGGCGGGCGAAGGGCTGCGCTTTGACGAATTGTCGGTGCTGACCGGCGTAAACGGCATATTGCGCGTGATGCGGCAATTGGGGATGATAACCGCAAAACGGCTTGGCAAAATTCCTGCGCCGCCCGCCCAAACCACAAAAACCGCGTGGCTGCGCGCCAGCCGGGGCGGGGTATGCCGGTTGCAGGCTGTGTCCGGCGACGCGGTTAAAAACGGGCAAACCCTCGCGATTATTAGCGATATTTTCGGCGATGATGAAGAAATTATAACCGCCTCTGCCGACGGCATCATCATCGGCCATGCAACCTTGCCCATTGTCAACCAAGGCGATGCCATCTTGCATATTGCCGAAGTCCGCATCTTCGCCAATGTCGAAGAAAGAATGGACGCAATAAATGATGCTATGATGGGCAATGAAATGCTCGACGAGGATGAGCTTATTTAGGCAGTGAGCATTCAGGCTTAAAATAATGGGTTAGGAAAGCGATATGAGCAGCTATATTCGAATGACCGCGATTGCCATGACCGCATTGATAGGCAGCGCATTGATCGGCAGCGCACTGGTCGCTAACCAAACCACCGGCGCAGACACCACCCGCGACACAGACGGCGCACATATCGCGAAATTGTCATCTACTATTCCCGATATTCGGGTCAGCGAAACCCATGTTCTACCGCAAAATCCAGACCAATCGGAACTGGATGGATTTTGCAGCCATTATCTGACCCAAGACGTGAGCGCTTATGGTGAAATGGTCCAAAAGGCAGGCTGGCTCGTCACAAGCGAGCATCAAGAGGGCGGCCTGCATTTTGTCAGTTTTTCCTCGGCTTTGGACCCCGGCACCAGCGGCGTGTGTTTTGGCCGGAATGGGAATTTGGCGATGTTTGGCGATGGCAAGCTGCTCGCCATCGCTTATTCGGCAAGGCCCGATGATCTGGTCATTGGATCGCTCGATCCGCTGGACCAGAAGCCGGGCGAGTTTTACATTGGCGATGGCACGGGCCCCTATGCGCCTATTGCAAAAATGACGGTGCGCGGTGGTATATCAGCGATCACCCCCCTACCCGCGCAGGAAAGCTATTGCGGCGGGAAGGCAGTCATTCCCAATATTTACGGCAAACAAATTTTTGATGCACGAAAACCGCTGCGCTCTGCGGGATGGCGGCCCAATAGCAGCCCCGACGAGGGCTATGGCGGCACCGTCACCCACCTGCGCAAAAGCGTGCCCGAAGTCGACGGCTGCTCCGGCACGGGCTATGGTTTTTGCACCTATGCCTACCGTAAGGGCAAAATGACCTTAGGCATGACATCCGTGGGTGAGGAATATAACATTATTGGCTATTCGGTGGATTGCGGCGAATAGGAAAATCAGCCTTTACCCTTGGTTTTGGTGGAACCGGTTTTGGCATTTTTCTCCATAAATTCGATGATCGTGCCAGCTACATCAAGGCCAGTTGCGCCTTCCAGCCCCTCCAATCCGGGTGAGCTATTCACTTCCATAATCACTGGGCCATGATTGGAGCGCAGCAAATCGACGCCCGCTACATTCAGCCCCATTACTTTCGCGGCGCGGATCGCGGTCGAGCGTTCTTCGGGGGTAATTTTGATTGTCTTGGCGCTGCCGCCGCGGTGCAGATTGGAACGGAAATCGCCCTCGGCTCCGGTGCGCATCATGGACGCCACTACTTTACCGCCAACGACGAAAACGCGAATGTCACTGCTACCGGCTTCTTTGATGAATTCCTGCACCAGAATGTTTACATTGGCCCCGCGAAAAGCCTCAACCACAGATTTTGCCGACCGTTCTGTATCGCCCAGAACCACCCCAATCCCCTGCGTTCCCTCCAAAAGTTTGATGACGCAAGGCGCACCGCCAACAATTTTAATCACCTCTTCGGTTTGCTTGGGATCGTGGGCAAAGGCCGTGACGGGCAGGCCAAGGCCATGCTTCGCAAATATCTGCATCGAACGCAGCTTGTCACGCGACCGGCCAATGGCCACGCTTTCATTCAGCGGCCATACGCCGGACATTTCAAACTGACGCAGAACGGCGAGGCCATAATGAGTGATCGATGCGCCGATACGCGGAATAACCGCATCATACCCTTTCAATGTCTCTCCATTATACAAAACCGTGGGCCGGTGCGAAGTAATATTCATCGTGCAGCGCAGCGTATTGATAATATCCAACTCATGCCCGCGCTGCTCCGCCGCTTCTTTCAGCCTGCGGTGCGAATAAAGTTTCGGATTCCGGGCCAGCATTGCAATTTTCATAAATATCCTTTTTTCTTATATCTTTACTCGGGCTTACCCAGCATCCATTTCTTGCCGCTATTGACCAAAAAGCCCCTTTTTAATCCGCGCCGCCCAATCAGCACGGGGAATGCCATCGACCCGCGATTTGCCAGGGTCAGTTGGCCATCCCATATCAAACTACCCAATTTCAATTGCGCGGCGATGACATAACGTAATTGTTCTTTGCCGTTCGAACTGCGCACCATACGCCGGTCAACAACTGGCGCTCGCAGCCGTATAACATGATCTTTGGCGCTTGCGTGAAAAGAGAATTCTACCCACGGTGCCCCCTCTTCGTCAAACGGTTTAATCCTTGTCGCGTGGATTGAGGAGGTTGCCGCTCCGCTGTCCATTTTCGCATGAACCTGGGTCAAACCAAGACTGGTTATATCCACCAGCTCGCACCAGCCGATTTCCGTCATCTTGCGGATGATCTTTTTCTTGCCCAAGGAACCGGCAGGCCTGCTTCGCTGCGCCAATTATCTCTCTTTCGTCACGCCGGAGGTGGCAGGCTGTGGTTTTTTGACCGTTGCCGGTGGTTTTTTATCCACTGCGGCTTTGGCCTTATCCCTTATCGCCGCGTCTGTGCCCTTGCCCTCTGCATCGGAATCATCCTGATCGCTATTCTTGCCTTCACCAATGCCAAGACCATCCAAATCAAGCGACCAATTGGACGGTTTATTCTCAACCGCAGCCAAGCTCTTAAACGGCTTCACCAATCCGGCCATCTGTTCGCCAAGCACCTTGTCTACCGCAGGCGCGATTTCACCCACCTTGTAGCGCATATAACCGCCAACAACATAAGAGAAGCTGAGCTTCGTTCCGGCCTTACCCTTATTGGCGGCCATCGCCACGGTTAGGGTTCCGGTCACTGCCTCCGATTGCAGCGGCCCCAGTGCGCCCTGCATTCGTAGCACATTGCCGGGCTGCGCAAAAATCACCCGCATATGTTCCACGCTGCCCACGGTTTTCATCTTTCCATCCGCGCCCTTTTCCTGAAACAGCTCGCAAAAACAGCCATTGGCCTGGGCATCAATGTAAAAACCGGCACTGCTGCCCGACCAGCTATGCGCTTTGTTCCACCAATCCTTGGGCGAAATTAACCTTTTCCATATTTCATCCGGGGTCGCATCAACCTCCGCATTGTGAATGATGACAAAGCCATTTTCGCTGCTGTCTTTCACTTCGGCCATCGCCGCTGTGGGAAGGGCGGTCAATGTGACTAATGCGCTGATGAATAATTTTCTCATGGCCTACTGATAGCCGCTTTCCGGCCTTTCTTGCAATGGTGCAATTCAAGGCGGCGATGGTAGAGAGGTGATAAGGCGATCACCCACCGGTCACAGGACGATCACAGGACGATCACAGGGCTTTGCCAAAAGCAGCGCTGCTGTTACATAGCGCCAGAGCGCGAGGATAGCCGCCCTCCCGCTGGTCCTTATCACCATTGGAAAGCCGTAACGCATGACGAGCAATCACCCCGAAAATCCGCACCGGCGGTATAATCCGCTATCGGGGGAATGGGTGCTCGTATCACCGCAGCGCGGAAAGCGTCCATGGCAGGGACAGGTCGACAGCCCGGATATACTGCCGTCACAAAGCCATGACCCTACGTGTTATCTGTGCCCCGGCAATGAAAGGGTCGGCGGTGATGTAAACCCGAATTACGAAGATATATTTGTGTTCGGCAATGACTTTGCGGCGCTGACCCAACAGGAAACGGAAACGCTGCCAACTGACCCGTTATTCCGCCATGATGCCGTGACAGGCGAATGCCGTGTCATTTGTTTCTCCCCCGACCATAGCAAAACGCTGCCCGAATTAACCACCAGCCAAATACGCAAGGTGATCGATTGCTGGGCCGATCAATCGGCTGAGTTGGGACAGGCCTATCCATGGGTGCAAGTTTTCGAAAATAAGGGCGCGATGATGGGATGTTCCAGTCCGCATCCGCATGGCCAAATATGGGCGCAATCTGCCGTGCCCAGCTTGCCCGCTGCCGAAGACCGGAACCAGCGGATGTGGATGGACGAATATGGCTCGCCGATGCTGCTCGATACGGCCCAGCGGGAGAGCGCCGATGGGTCGCGCACCGTCGTTCAAACAAACCATTGGATCGCGGTCGTTCCATTCTGGGCCTCATGGCCGTTTGAAACATTGCTATTGCCGCGTTTTGCCGTGCGCCGGATTACCGAGCTCACCGAAACGCAGCGCGATGATTTGGCGGATGCATTACAACAGCTAACCTGTGCCTATGATAATTTATTCCAATGCTCCTTCCCTTATTCGATGGGCTGGCATAGCGCACCATTTGGCCAAGCAGACGACGCGCATTGGCAACTACACGCGCATTTTTACCCGCCGTTGCTGCGCTCTGCCGAAATTCGCAAATTTATGGTCGGCTATGAAATGATGGCCGAGGCGCAGCGCGACCTGACGCCGGAACAGGCCGCCGCCTTGCTGCGCGATGCAGCTGGCCCGCATTACAGGAACAGATAACGCCATGATGACCCCCGAAAAATCCGCGCGTAATGCCTTTCATCTGATGACGGGACAGCCGCCCGAAATTTGCGTGCGTGCGCCCGGGCGCGTGAATTTGATAGGCGAGCATACCGACTATAATGACGGCTTTGTCCTGCCCTGCGCCATTGGCCGCGAAACGGTGGTGGCCGCATCACGGCGCAGTGATCAGACCGTCCGCGTTATCGCAGCGGATTTTGGCGACGTGCAGGATCAATTCGCAATCGACCAGACGATCGAAGCGCTGCCCGGTTCGGCATGGCAAAATTATGTGCGCGGCATGGTGAAAATTATGCGCGATGCCGGACATGGAATAGGCGGCACCGACATCGCCATTTCGGGGAATATCCCGTTAGGGTCCGGCCTGTCCTCGTCTGCTTCACTGGAGGTCGCTTTGGGCACGATGATGCAGCATTTGTGGGTGTTACCGGGCCTTGATCCTGCACAAATCGCGCTGCTGGGGCAAAAGGCGGAAAATGACTTTGTCGGATGCCAATGCGGGATCATGGATCAGATGATCTCCGCCGCAGGACAAGCCGGTCATGCGCTGGCGATTGATTGCCGCAGCCTTGCTTTATCGCCGGTTCCTATCCCCGATGACCTTGCAATCATCATCGCACAAAGCGGCATCACCCATGACAATGTTGGCGGTCATTATAATGACCGGCGGCGGCAATGCGAGGAAGCGGCAAGGATGTTGGACGTTGCCGCGCTGCGCGATGCCGATATGCCCATGCTGGAGGCCAAACGGGGGCAAATGGACGATGTCGTCTATCGCCGCGCTCGGCACATTGTTACTGAAAATCAGCGGACGTTCGACATGGCACGCGCACTGGCCGAAGCCGACATACAGGCAATGAGCATGCTGATGGCTGAATCGCATAGCTCCATGCGCGATGATTTTGAAATCACCGTGCCGGGCATAGACCGCTTGGCCGAAATCATGCAGCGGGCGGCGGGAAAATATGGCGGCGCCCGGATGACCGGCGGCGGATTTGGCGGCGCAGCAGTAGCGCTGGTCCGCGCTGACCAAGCAGAAGCAGTATGCGCGAGCGTTCGGGAGCACTATACCACGCCCGCTGGAACACCGCCCGAAATCATGGTGGAAAAAGCCGCAGCGGGCGCATCGCTTTGCCCGTAAAGCAGTTCCACCGCCGCCCCATAACGAAGATCGTCATCCTGAACTTGTTTCAGGACGCCTGCAAAACTAACCGGAAATGCGCGCCCTCATCCGATGGCACAAAAATCAATTCGCCATTGCTCGCCTCAACCAGCGAACGGGCGATAGCAAGGCCCAGGCCCGTTCCGCCTTCGCCGCGTTTGCTGGTGAAAAAGGCATCGAAAATCCGGTCGCGGTCGCCGTCTGCGATACCCGGACCATTGTCGTGATAATCGACGATGATCCGTCCCTGGTCAGCATAGGCGGCGATCGAAATCTGACTTGCCCCCGCCTGCTGACTATTTTCCAACATCGTGGTCGTCACCGCTTCGATGGTTGCGGGCGGGGCGAGTGCGGGCGGTAACGCGGGAGAGGTCTGCTGCAGCACGGTAAAATCATCACTGCGAAATCCGTCGGCAATCCCGGCGATTACCTCGGCCACATCGGCCTTTGCATCCGCATCGGTGATTTGCATATCGGCCTTAGCCAGCTCCATCAGCCGCCCGACCAGCGCCGATAAACGATCGGCGTCGCCGGTCATATTGTCATAAAAACGCTGTCGTTCCTCGGCGGACATTTGTTCGCCATGATCTTCTAGGAGCTCAATCGCTCCGCGTATCCCGGTCAGCGGCGTCTTAAATTCATGGCTGACCGACGCGGCAAAATCGCGCAAATAATGCGACCGGCGGGTAATCGCTTCGGCCATGCTGCGATAGTCATCATATAGATCGCGGATTTCAACCACGCCAAGGCCGGGCCGCGCCGGAATGCGTCCGCGCCCCGCCGTCATCATTCGCGTGGCGCGGCTTAGGCTTTCAATCGGGCGGATGATTGCGCGCGCCATGATCGCGGTGATGCCGATCAGGATCGCAAATATCACCGCGATGCCCAGCGCGATTTTGCCAATATCCTGATAAATGCCTTCAAACAGGACGCGGGGCGAACGGGTGATGAGCAATGCGCCGCGTATCTCCCCATTGATCCGAAGCGGCCGGGCATGGTGGAGCCGAAGACCCGATGCACGGCTGAGCCATTCGAAGGAATAGCGCGGATTATAGTCGCCATTGCGGCGCAGCTTCGTGTTAATCTGACCAGCGAGCGCCGACCTTGCTTCTTCAATATGGGCGTAGCTACGGCCCCGTTCAAAGCCCGCAACGACAATGCCATTTTGGTCGATCATTTGGATCGATGCCAATGTGCGGCGCGATGTGGACAGCATAACCGGCGTCATTTCGCTGGCAACGCGCTGTGCGATTTTATCTGCGCTGCCCGCCTGCACTCCGGCCGCGCGCGCCGCCAGAACCCGCGTGCTGCTCAAATCAATCGTCGTTGGTTCGCGCCGGTAATTTTCTTCCTGCCCCGACAGCGAGGAAAAAGACCGCGATGGCAACGCTTTGGCTGAACGCGAATATTTGCCCTTTGACAGCCAGCCATCCTTGGGCTGCGGCGGCGGCAGATCGGATAGCATTTTCGACCCGGGCCAGCGTGCCTCTGTCGCCGCGACCAGCGCCGCCCCTTGCGCAATCAGCTCCGCCTCTGTTTGCCGGACCAGCGTATTTTCATACACACGAAGGCCAATCGCGCTAATCCCCGGAAGCGCCGCAACAAATAGCAACGTCCCAAAAATAATCGTGCGCAGCCGCATCACCGGCCAAAAGCGTTTGATCAGCGTTTTGACGGCTGCAATCACTTAACCACCGCAGGCACCAATGCGGTAACCAACACCGGCGCGCGTTTCGATCAGGTCATCACAGCCCGCCTCGGCAAATTTATGCCGCAAATTGCGCACATGGCTGTCAATTGTTCGGTCGGTAATGGCAAAGCCGGGGCCGTGCAGGCGGCTGATAATCGCATCGCGGCTGAATATCTTGCCGGGTAAGCTGGCCAGCGTGCGCAGGATGGAAAATTCGGTCACCGTCAGCGTGATTTCCGCATCACCCCACCGCGCGGTCCAACCGTCCGGGTCGAGCATCAATGCGCCATGTTTGACCACCCCATCGGCCTGCGACGATACCGGCGGGCGGGATGTCGTCCGGCGCAGGATCGCCATCACCCGGGCCACCACCTCACGCGGGCTAAAGGGTTTGGCGACATAATCATCACCGCCCAGCTCAATGCCCAGAACCCGGTCAATTTCATCATCGCGCGATGACAGGAACAGGATCGGCACGTCACCTTCGCTGCGCAAGCGGCGGCAAACCTCCAGCCCGTCCATTTTCGGCATATTGATGTCGAGGATGACAAGGTCGGGTTCATGCCGGGCGGCAGCGATCAGCGCAGCCTCCCCGTCTGCCGCCTCGACGGCTTTCTGCCCCGCCTTTTCCAATGCGAAGACCAAAAGCTGGCGGATATGCGCGTCGTCATCGACGACCAATATTGTGCGTGACATTGGCCCCATGATCATTGTTCCAGCTCCTTTGTCAATGCCCCGTTGTGCCAAGCGCCAGCGCCAGCCGGCGGCAAGTCACCCTGCGTGCCTGCCGATATTTCGGGTCGCAGTATTTTTTCGCCGCCATTACCCGGAGTGACATTCGGAGCCTCTGATGCGGTGACCAGCCCGTCACAGCTTATGCTTGACCGTGAAACTCGATCCATCCCGTCGCCTTTCAACAATATCCGCGCAGTTTTTAACCGCTCAGCCTCCCGATAGGTCCAATATCCGTTGTTGCTGCGGATAATCATTTTGGCCATGATATCCTGACGCACATCTTTCACGCGTTGCCGGAACATGGGGTCCAGTGGCTGATCCGATTGTTCCAATGTGATCAGCGCCAGCAGCGCCGATGGGCCCAATTGGTGCAAATAGCACAGGTCAAGCGAGACACCCTTGCCGCCCACTTCGCGTGCATGGCCGACATTCCAATGCGCCGCCGTAGCGCCGGTATCGACAAAGCTATAGCCCGTCAGCAGCAGCAAAGCGGCCGCCAAATTGCTGTTAATCAACCAGCTTGCGCGGCGCATCAGGAAAATGCGGATGCAGACAAGCGCAAGGCCAATCGCCACCAATCCCATCCATGCCAGCGCAGCAATGCGCAGCTGTGTCAGTGAATAGACCTCAATATAATCCAGCGTGCGCAATATCGATGAGGCAACGAGGAAAATATTCTGCACGATCCACATGACCACTAGCCGCCTGATCCATGGGGCGTTGGCCGTTGCCGATCCGGGGCGCAGCGTCACCAGCACGAACAGCCCGGCCAGCAATGCCGTCGCGATTAACGGATACGCGCCGCTATGCGCATATTCGGCAAAGGTTACGCCATCGGGCAATCCCTGCCCGGCCCAAAGAAATGCGATGTCCGAAATATTCTGCACCGCGAATAACAGGTTAAACGCAAAGAGCGAGATGGTCACTGACATGACGCTGACCCCGGCAATCCGAACATCGCCTGTACCGTCAAAGGTCGAATATAAATGACGGGCAACCTGCGGCCGTAAACTGGCCCAAACGGCCGCGAATATTAAGGCCCATGTCAACAAGCGAAGATGCAAGTCGCTGCCTAGAGATGGCAAGCTGATGCTATCGACAAATTTGGAGATCAGCGGATTGGCCTGCGCAAATAGCAGCAGGAAAATACCGCTGCCGATCACCGGCAAAACCAATATGCGCCAGGCCGACAGAAGCGACCGGCGATGTCCGCGCCGATTTGCGCTGCGCAATTTGGTCCAGTCGGTGAATGGCCGGACATATTGGTTGATCGCGTGAAACATTAACCGCTGAAACCAGCGCCAGCCATCGTCAAATGCCGCGGTAGACGGCAGCAAAATGGCCATGCTGATCGCGCACCAGAATAATATCCACGTCAGAAATGACGGGTCGATGATCTGTGCGCCTGCGAACAGCATCGCCATAAACAGCGCGGCAAGCGCCCGTTTATCGCGCCAGATGGACCGCTGCGTCACAAACGCGCCGGCGGTCCATACAGCGGCGAATATCCCGCCGCCTGCGCCGTCCAATATGCCTTGATAAAAAAATATGTCACCCATCGTGACCAGCAACGCCGCCACCAACAGCTTCATCAAAAAGCTATATCGCGGCGTTGTAAATGCTGCAGTCGTCATAAAAAATCCCCTATTGAAACTGCAAAGCTTATGACGCGGCATTGTCGAGCGCAGATGGTGCGATGCGTGAAATTGCGGCGGTATATATGTGCAGATATTGTGCAGGCGGCCGCATCACCCCGCTTGCCCGCGTGGCCGAAATATGGTGGAAGGGATGGATAAGAATGAGGAGACCCCCCGTGACCGCCCCTGATGACCTGTTGGTGAAGGCCCCCGCCGCTGCAATCGCCCGAACCCATTGCACGGCCAGCCAATATGATGCGCTTTACCAACAAAGCATTGACGCGCCGGACGCCTTTTGGGCGGACCAGGCAACGCGGATCGACTGGATCACGCCGCCCACAAAGATCAGCAACTGGTCCTATGATCCGGTGGACATCAAATGGTATGAAGATGGCCTGTTGAATATCTGCCACAATGCGGTGGACCGCCATGTCGCGGCGGGCAAGGGCGAGAGCACGGCGTTGATTTTCGAACCCGATAGCCCGGACGGCGAGGTCCGCAGCCTCAGCTATGCCGAATTATTAACCGAAGTGATCCGCATGGCCGGAACGCTGAAAAAAATGGGGGTCACAAAAGGCGACCGGGTCACCATTTATATGCCGATGATTATCGAAGGCGCGGTGGCCATGCTCGCCTGCGCCCGGATTGGCGCAATCCATAGCGTGATTTTCGGCGGATTTTCGCCCGATGCGATTGCCGGACGGATCGAGGATTGCAGCAGCGATTTTGTCATCTGCGCCGATGGCGGCCTGCGCGGGGGGAAACACATACCGTTAAAGGCCAATGTCGATGCAGCGCTCAACAAAACGCCGGTGCGCAGCGTGCTCGTCATCCGCCATAGCGGCGCAGACGTTACCATGACCGATGGCCGCGACCATTGGTATCATGAGGTCAGTCAGGACGTGGTGAGCGAATGTCCGTGCGAACCAATGAATGCCGAGGATCCTTTATTCATCCTCTACACATCGGGTTCAACAGGAAAACCAAAGGGCGTTCTGCACACCACCGGCGGCTATGCGGTCTGGACCGCAGCGACATTTCATTATGCATTTGATTACCGCGAGGGGGAAATATTCTGGTGCACCGCCGATATTGGCTGGGTCACTGGACATAGCTACGTCATATATGGCCCGCTGCAAAATGGGGCGAGCGTGCTGATGTTCGAAGGCGTGCCCAATTATCCCGGGCATGACCGGTTCTGGCAAGTCGTGGACAAGCATAAGGTCAATATTTTCTACACAGCGCCGACCGCAATCCGCGCGTTGATGCGCGAAGGCGATGACTATGTCACCCGCCATGACTTATCCTCCCTCCGCCTGCTGGGCAGCGTTGGCGAACCGATCAATCCAGAGGCATGGCGCTGGTATCATGACACCGTGGGCAAAGGCGCGCTGCCGATCATCGACACATGGTGGCAAACCGAAACCGGCGGGGTGATGATTACCACCCTGCCCGGCGCGCATGATATGAAACCGGGCAGCGCCGGCCGTCCCTTTTTCGGGATTCAGCCGCAGCTGGTGGATAATGACGGGGCGGTCTTAACCGGCGCGACATCGGGCAATTTATGTATCACGCATAGCTGGCCGGGGCAGGCGCGGACGCTGTATGGCGACCATGACCGCTTCGTCCAAACCTATTTTGCAACCTATAAGGGCAAATATTTCACGGGCGATGGATGCCGCCGTGATGAGGATGGCTATTATTGGATCACGGGCCGCGTCGATGATGTCATCAACGTGTCGGGCCACCGCATGGGCACAGCGGAGGTCGAAAGCGCGCTCGTGCTGCATGACAAAGTCGCCGAGGCCGCCGTTGTCGGCTTCCCCCATGATATAAAGGGCCAGGGCATTTATTGCTATGTGACGCTGAATGCTGGGATTGAACCAAGCGAAGCATTGGAGGCCGAATTGCGCGCGCAGGTGCGCCGCGAGATTGGTCCGATCGCCACCCCCGACCATATCCATTTCGCTCCGGCGCTGCCCAAAACCCGGTCGGGCAAAATCATGCGGCGGATATTGCGCAAAATTGCGGAGAATGATTTCGGCTCGCTGGGCGACACATCGACGTTGGCTGATCCGTCCTTGGTCGATGGTTTGATCGAAGGCCGCAAAGCCCGGTAAGGCACTGTCTGGTCCGGTAGTATGCGGCCCGGCATTATGCAGCGCCGCGGCTCCGCGCTATTTTATCTGCCCATCCAGCCATTTGGCGGCAGCGGTAGCGCTGGCTTTTTCTCCGCCATCAACCATCATGTTTGCGCGGCGCATTTTTTCAACGGGGATCGCCCCCACCAATGGGCGCAGCGCTGTCAGCAGCTTCGTATCCTTGCTCGCACGGGGACCGACCAGCAGCAGCGCGTCATATCCCGGTATCGCGCCTTTTGTGTCGGTCAGCACGGTCATGCCATAGGCCGCAATCCGGCCATCGGATGAAAAAGCGGAAATGACATCTGCATCGCCGCTGCGGATCGCATCATACATGAATGTCGGATTGAACGATTTGGCTTCTTGAAACCTCAACCCATAAGCATCGCGCAGCGCCGCCCATTCGGGCCGGTCCAAAAATTCAACATCGCTGCCCAATGTCAGTGACGGTGCCTCCCGTGACAGGTCGGCGATTGATTTGAGGCGCAGCTTGTTCGCCAAATCGGTGCTGACCGCCATCGCATAGCTATTTTCAAAGCCCAGCCCGCCCAGGCTCGTCACCCGGTGCTCCGCTTTTGCCCAGCGCGCCACTTCGCGCCGCATATCGGCCTTTGAAATCTTGTCGGTCCGCTTCATCGCATTGGTCCACAGCGTCCCCGAATAATCGACATAGACATCGACATCATCGGCGGTCAGCGCCTCAAACACCACTGCACTGCCCAGATTGCTTTTATATTCAACCTGATATCCCGCTTCCTCCAAACGGTTCCCGATCAACTGCGCTAGGATAAATTGTTCCGAAAAACCCTTTGCGCCGATGGTAACAAC
>NZ_JBHSDH010000006.1:0-70000 GCF_042651485.1 Sphingorhabdus arenilitoris | reverse complement strand
TACTGTTTCACTCCCCTTATCGGGGTGCTTTTCACCTTTCCCTCACGGTACTAGTTCGCTATCGGTCATATACGAGTATTTAGGCTTGGAGGGTGGTCCCCCCATGTTCAGACAGAATTTCACGTGTTCCGCCCTACTCGAGTCCTTGTTGATCATTTTCGCATACGGGACTGTCACCCACTATGGTCATCCTTTCCAGAATGTTTTGCTAATTAACAACAAGGCACTGGCCTGGTCCGCGTTCGCTCGCCACTACTAACGGAATCTCGGTTGATGTCTTTTCCTCCGGCTACTTAGATGTTTCAGTTGTCCGGGTTTGCTTCTCTAAACCTATTTTATTCAGTAAAGAGATATCCTGCCTATTTAACTCCAACATTGCCGAAACAACGGTGAAATTAAATAGGATAGATGGGTTGCCCCATTCGGAGATCGCGGGATCAAAGCCTGCTCACGGCTCCCCCACGCTTATCGCAGCGTGCCACGTCCTTCATCGCCTGTATATGCCAAGGCATCCACCAAATGCTCTTACCTCACGCTTGAGAGTCCACACCACCAATGACAAGGTTGGAACTGCGATGCCTGAAGATAGGCACCCCAACTATGTCGGATGATCTGGATAATTATCTCAGCCAGATAATTGTTTTTGATTGCAACGCTATATCAGATGCAAGCACCCAATATACCGTCGCGGTATCGATTAAAAAACCCATTCACAATGTCAAAGATGATTGTTTACCGAGGTAAACGCCTGATCACAAAGGATCAGAAAACTGTATTTCCTACATTCTGGAATAAAAATTGGTGGAGCCTAACGGGTTCGAACCGTTGACCCCCTGCTTGCAAAGCAGGTGCTCTACCAGCTGAGCTAAGGCCCCGTCACCAAATCGAGCTGCCGCAATGGTGGGCCGAGGAGGACTTGAACCTCCGACCTCACGCTTATCAGGCGTGCGCTCTAACCACCTGAGCTACCGGCCCCCACCAATGCAGGCCCATCGGACCGCGAGGCGTGATAAGGCCAGCTCAGATATACAAGCCGCTTGGCTTGTTTTCCAGAATGAAGGGACATGAGGACGACGGCAATGTTCTTTGGAATGGAGGAAGCTCTTCTGGAAACAAGTTCCAGCGCTTTCCGCCGATATCCTTAGAAAGGAGGTGATCCAGCCGCAGGTTCCCCTACGGCTACCTTGTTACGACTTCACCCCAGTCGCTAAACCCACCGTGGTCGCCTGCCTCCTGTAAACAGGTTAGCGCAACGCCTTCGGGTGAATCCAACTCCCATGGTGTGACGGGCGGTGTGTACAAGGCCTGGGAACGTATTCACCGCGGCATGCTGATCCGCGATTACTAGCGATTCCGCCTTCATGCTCTCGAGTTGCAGAGAACAATCCGAACTGAGACGGCTTTTGGAGATTAGCTACCGGTCGCCCGGTTGCTGCCCACTGTCACCGCCATTGTAGCACGTGTGTAGCCCAGCGTGTAAGGGCCATGAGGACTTGACGTCATCCCCACCTTCCTCCGGCTTATCACCGGCAGTTTCCTTAGAGTGCCCAACTAAATGCTGGCAACTAAGGATGAGGGTTGCGCTCGTTGCGGGACTTAACCCAACATCTCACGACACGAGCTGACGACAGCCATGCAGCACCTGTCACTTGTCCAGCCGAACTGAAGGAAATCATCTCTGAAATCCGCGACAAGGATGTCAAACGCTGGTAAGGTTCTGCGCGTTGCTTCGAATTAAACCACATGCTCCACCGCTTGTGCAGGCCCCCGTCAATTCCTTTGAGTTTTAATCTTGCGACCGTACTCCCCAGGCGGATAACTTAATGCGTTAGCTGCGTCACTCAAATCCGTTGGACTCGAACAACTAGTTATCATCGTTTACGGCGTGGACTACCAGGGTATCTAATCCTGTTTGCTCCCCACGCTTTCGTACCTCAGCGTCAATACACGTCCAGTCAGTCGCCTTCGCCACTGGTGTTCTTCCGAATATCTACGAATTTCACCTCTACACTCGGAATTCCACTAACCTCTCCGTGATTCTAGCTTTCCAGTTTCAAAGGCAGTTCCGGGGTTGAGCCCCGGGATTTCACCTCTGACTTAAAAAGCCGCCTACGCACGCTTTACGCCCAGTAATTCCGAACAACGCTAGCTCCCTCCGTATTACCGCGGCTGCTGGCACGGAGTTAGCCGGAGCTTATTCTCCAGGTACTGTCATTATCATCCCTGGTAAAAGAGCTTTACAACCCTAAGGCCTTCATCACTCACGCGGCATGGCTGGATCAGGCTTTCGCCCATTGTCCAATATTCCCCACTGCTGCCTCCCGTAGGAGTCTGGGCCGTGTCTCAGTCCCAGTGTGGCTGATCATCCTCTCAGACCAGCTAAAGATCGTCGCCTTGGTGAGCTTTTACCTCACCAACTAGCTAATCTTACGCGGGCTCATCCCTAGGCGATAAATCTTTGGTCTTTCGACATCATACGGTATTAGCACAAATTTCTCTGAGTTATTCCGTACCTAAGGGCAGATTCCCACGCGTTACGCACCCGTGCGCCACTAAACTTCAGGCCGAAGCCTTGGTTTCGTTCGACTTGCATGTGTTAAGCCTGCCGCCAGCGTTCGTTCTGAGCCAGGATCAAACTCTCAAGTTTGTATCCAAAACATTGAATGGCACGGATAAATCCGCTAACCACCCATGCTCGAACTTTTCAGGCGTTGTTCCTGCACAAATTACTATACATGGTATAGGACATATGTGCTGAACGACGTAATTTTTTAACCTAGCACCCAAGGCCTGAAAGCCCTTGGACTAGGCGCCGTCGCCCACATGTCCCTTCATCTTATTATCACAATGTCAAAGAGCCAGCCAACTTTCGTAGGCTTACACCGACACAAAAGCGGACACCTATGGTTCCCTGAAATTACTCCCAGGGGATTAAGGTGACCGTTATGTTGGCGACCAGTGCGGCGAAACAGCGTCTCGTTCGCTCCGGTGAGAGGGCATATATGGGGGGCTTTTGATTCGGTCAACAGCCTTTTGCAATTTTATTTCAAAAAAGTGATTTTATTTCTCCGCGCCCCCGTTTGGCGAGGCTTTGGTAAGCTTTTGCATATATATGCCATGGCCATGGATCAAAGCGGACAACATGACATATCCCCCACGGGCGATTTCGGAAGCCGCGTCAAAAGCGCGGTTTTCTGGCGCTCTGGCACACAAATATTGGCTCAGGTTATAAGCTGGGGCGTCACATTGGCCGTCGTCCGCATTCTCGATCCAAGTGACTATGGCCTCTATGCGATGACATCGGTTGTCCTCACATTCCTCAATTTCCTGAACGGATATGGCTTTGCCAGCGCGTTAATCCAGCAGGAAAAGCTGGAACCGATTCGGATAAGGCAGGCTTTTGGCATGCTGATTCTCGTCAATGCGGCGCTGGCATTGATCCAATTGACCATCGTGGCGCCAGCGGCGGCGGCTTATTACCGCGAATCGATGGTGGCCGATATGCTGCGCTGGCAATCGCTCATCTATCTGTCCACGCCCTTTCTGGTCCTGCCCGAAGCAATGATGAGCAGGAAGCTGGAATTCAAAAAGCCCGCCATCGTCAATTTGTCGGTCGCCATATTCTCCGCCGCAGTCGCGCTTGGCCTCGCGCTGGCGGGCTGGGGCGTATGGACATTGGTATTTGCGCCCATTGCTGGATTTTGGGCTCGGGCCATCGTCCTGATGATCGTTACCCGTTTTTGGGTGATTCCCAGTTTCAATTTCAAAGGCGCATGGAGCGTATTCAGCTTTGGCGGCCTGATGCTGCTCAGCCAGGGATTTTTCATCGTGCAAAGCCAATCGGACATTTTCATCGCTGGCCGGTTTTTCGACAATCACCAAATGGGCATATATGCGCAGGCGCTATTCCTGACGCAGCTATTCGCAACGAAATTCGTCCCGCCCTTAAATGAAGTGGCTTTTCCCGCTTATGCCCGGCTGCAAAATGATCGCAGCGCGCTATCCTATAGCTTCATCAAAGCGGTCCGGCTGATTATGCTGATCACCTGCCCGCTCTATATCGGCATGGCGGCAACCGCCCATCCGTTTGTTGACACGCTGCTCGGGCCAAAGTGGACAGAGGCAGCGCCGCTGATCATGGTTATGGCGCTGGCCATGCCGATCATGACGTTGCAGATTTTGTTTCACCCGATACTCAATGCGATTGGCCTGCCCCATATCTCAATCCGCACGCCTATTGCTGGCGCCATCATCATGCCGGTCATCTGGATATTTGCGGTGCCCTATGGCGCGATGGGGCTTTCGGTGGGCTGGCTGATCGCCCTGCCCTTGTTGCTCACGTTCACGATATATAACGCGCGCGGGCATGTCGGCTTTGAATTACGTGAGCTGGCCAAGGCGGTCATGCCTGGTCTTGGTGCAGCCATCATCATGGGGCTCGCGGTGACATTATTCGACCGGGTCGTCATCGGCAACTTCGCCGGTCATATATGGCCGCCACTGCATCTTGCGATATTATCGGCCGTGGGCGCTGGCGTATATATTGGTCTATGCTGGTTCTTTTCACGCGAAACCTGTTTGGAGGTGCTGCGCGTGTTACGGCGACGCGCCCCCGAACCCATTACCCCCGGTGCAGCGCAAACCGATTCTGCCTAACGCTCTGGCAGAAGCTCTGCTTGCCGGAAAGTGACGGGGCGGTGCGCCGCCTTTACCCCGCGCTGGCCGCCATGCGTTTCAACGCAATCCGGTCAAACCAAAATTCGGGAAAACGGGCCCTCGGGCGATATTGGGGAAGCTGCTGCGGATATAGGCTGGATAATGTCGGCGGCAATCCGGCGGGACCCGGTCCGCGCATAATATCGGTGATCATCCGGTTTTGGAAATGCCGGACGCTGTAATTTATCATGCGTTTATACTGCATTTGCCAGCTGTTAATTTGCAGCAAGGACACCGGTTCACATAAAAAACCCGCATTGTCGCACACGGCGATTCTGTCGTCGCGCCAATTATCCTCATTCCCCAAATCCGTTTTTGCCATCGCGGCGATCAAGCCGTCATCGCCTATTAAATCTTCGGGCAGGCGGATATTCTGCGCTTTCATCCGCGACAGAAATTGGCCGCTTAACGCATAAAGGTCGCCGAACAGCCCGTGATCGCGGCGCATCGCATCGGCATAATATCCGGCGCGGCGGCCGTTCATGGGTAATGCGGATGCCGCATTGGCGCTGGGATCGTTTTGCAGCGCGCTACATAATGCCTCCACCGAACCGGGCCGCAATTGGGCATCGCCGTCGACAAAAATGTGATAGGTGCTGAAACCGTTTAGCTCGTCAAAAACGAAACGGTTCCAACTGCGCGATTTGCCGCCTTGCTCATATTCATGCACGGTCAAGTTATGCGTTGCCGCCGCAATGGAACGGGCAATCTGCGCCGTGTCGTCGGTTGACCCGTTAATCACGACATGGATGTCCACATCGGCGTGGCCCAGTGGCAGGCTATTGAGGCAAGTCGCGATCCGGCCTGCTTCATTATGCGCCAAAACGGCGATGCAAATATCGGGTGCGGTCATTGCGATGGGCGGTCCTATGCCTTCAACAAGCCGATTTCGATCAACCGTTCGCGCAGATAATCGTCGGCCAAAATCGGCTGCGGATAGCGGTTGGGATTGTCTGCGCTGATACAGCCAGGCAGAGTCGCTATCGGGAAATCGCTGCGCAAATGCAGGAAATAGGGCATCGAATAGCGGCTATGCTGTGCGCGGTCGCCGGCGGGGTTGACTACTCTGTGCGTTGTGGACGGCAGGACATGGTTGGTCAGCCGCTGCAACATATCCCCCACATTGACGGCGAGGCCTCCTTCGGGCGGCGAAACGCTTTGCCAGCTGCCATCGGGGCGCAATATCTCAAGACCCGCCTCTTCCGCGCCCAGCAATAACGTGATCAGGTTGATGTCTTCATGCGCGCCTGCCCGGATCGCGCCGCCCGTGTCCTCGCCCTCAATCGGCGGATAGTGCAGCAGGCGAAGCACGCTATTGCCATCTTCGATCGCCGGATCAAACCAATGGGCCTCCAGGCCTAGATAGAGCGCGATAGACGACAATATTTTTGCCCCAACGCGGTCCATATCGGCGTAAAGCTGCGTGAAAACCTGCTCAAATTCCGGCATATCCTCGGGCCAGATATTGTCCGGCATCGATGCACGCAGCGGGCTGTTTGTAGGCAATGTCCTACCGATATGCCAAAATTCCTTCAGATCACGATGCGCGGCACCTTTGGCAATTTCCGTCTTAAACGGCGTATACCCCCGCGCTCCGGCAATACCCTCTTTATAGCCGCGCCGTTTATAGGCTTCCTCCCGGGCGAACAGCTGAGCCGTCAATTCCCATGCCCGCTTTACCAATCCAGCATCGAGTCCATGATTGGTAACGGTGGCAAAACCATATTGTTTGAAACTGTCACCCAGCGCCTGTCCCAAAGCGGCGGGGTCGTCACTGGCGAGCGAAATGATCGGCATTTGTGTCATGGACAAGGTCATAACAACAGGCTTAATTCCGGGCTAGTCATTTATGGTCAAATGAACGGAGCAAGCCATGACGCAATATTGGTTGATGAAATCTGAACCCGATGAATATGGCTGGGATGACTTAACCCGCGACGGCGAAACCAAATGGAGCGGGGTGCGCAATTTCGCCGCCGCCAAAAATATGCGCGCCATGGAAAAGGGCGACCTTGCCTTTTTCTATCATTCCCGCACCGGATTGGCGGTGGTTGGCATCATGGAGATAACGCGCAGCCATTACCCCGACCCATCGGCGGATAATGACAAATTTGTGCTCGTCGATGTCCGCCCGGTGAAAGCATTGGTGCGGCCCGTGCCATTGCAGGAGATAAAAGCCAATCCGAAATTATCAGATATGGCCCTAGTCAAACAATCCCGCCTTTCCGTTAGCCCAGTTAGCGCGGCACAGTGGGTAGAGATTATCGCTATGGCTGAAAAATAAAGCGCCAGCCAGAACCTAACGCGGCGTCAGCACCACATCTTTCATTATCCGGCCAACAGCCTGCGTTCCCGCCGGTATCTTGGCATTCTTACCTTTGAATAATCCTGTGGTCAGCAAAGCTGCAGCTGTGGCCAGGCCTTCACCGGTTTTCGATGCACCGCGCTCGGTCAAGTCGCCGCGCTTCCGGATCGTGCGCCAGCCAAGGTCTGCATATAGCAAACTAATGACAAGCCGCCCGCTATCACTGGCGGATGTTATCTCACCCCATGCCGTGGCACGAACAGGTCTCAACTCAACATAGTCAGCCATGACTGGCCTGTTGACGCGCAGCTTAAACTGATGCCGTACGATAATCCGCCGTGACGTCGGCAAAGGCGGCTAATTCTTCTTCATGACCAACTTCGCGCCAAGTTTCGGCGAGCGCTTGCGCCTCCCAATCCTGCATCGCGGGATGGGCAATAATCTGATCTGCCCAAGCCGCGCCTCCGTCACCGACATCCAGATCATAGGTCCGAACACGATAAGCAACAGGCGCGAAAAAAGCGTCGACTGCGCTGAAATCACTACCCGCCAAATAGGGCCCACCAAAGCGATTCAGCCCCTCACTCCACAGCTCTTTTATACGAGCGACATCGCGCGTTAGAGCAGGCGATTGGGCACGCAGCTTTGCTCGCACGCCGACATTCATTGTGCATTCGTTCCGTAAAGCTGTAAAACCGCCATGCATTTCGGCGACAGCACATTGCGCCCACGCCCTTGCCGATTCAGCGGTTGGCCAAATACCTTCATGCCGGTCCGCCAGATAGAGCGTGATTCCCAGCGAATCGTATATTGTCTTGTCTTGGTCAATCAGTACCGGGACTTGGCCCGTCGGCGAGAATGAGCGAAATTCATCGTAATTGCTGTCTTTGGTAAAGGGTTCAAACCGCTCCTCAAAACCAATACCGAGCGCTTTCATCAGCAGCCAAGGACGCAGGCTCCAACTCGAATAATTACGGTTGGCGGTGATAAGAGTGTAGGTCATTCAGGCAATCAATCTTTCAGCAATGTTGATGGTTACAGCGTTGCTGAATACCGCTAATACGAGATGTACGATAAAACAATCGTAGATGAATTGATTAACCCGCTATCCAACTCAACTATTGCTGCGAATGCCCAAAAGATGGGACATAACGGGCTGTTACCAAAGCCAATAACATATGCGGAATAGTGAGGATCGACAGCGTTTGAAATGTCGAAGCGACAATCGCCTTGTCCAGCATTTGGTGGGGTTGAAATATAAATACAAATGCAACAGCCAAAACACATGCCGCTGACATGCCGACATAAAATTGGTTTACATTGCCCTCATAACTTGTGAGCTGTGCTTTTCCCTCGGAAAAATGCATCGGTGAATGATGCACGCAAAAATATATCGCAAATCCAATCCCCGGAGGCAGAAAAAAGGCACAGAGTAATAGCGTAAGGTTCCGCCATGCGATTTCGATGGCATTGTCACTGACAGCGATTACTACATGAGCAACCGCGACCAAGCCAAAAACGGGGGCGACCAGTCGTAAACTGTCGGCCAGCATGCCTGCCTCAACACCCGCTACCGCGCTCAACAATAGGGCCAATTCGGCAGGGTACAGAATAGAGGGCAAAGCAATCATGCTGATCGCCATGGCAATTGCACCCAGCCTAGATTGTTCCTTCATCCAATCTTCCGAAAAATGAACAACCGCGACTATCAAAAAAAGTGAGAGGGATAAAAGCGGGCCCACTTGCCACATTGCCCAAGTCAACAAAGCCGCCGCGCAATAACCTGCCAACGGTCCCATTATCCGCCCGCGCATCTTGTGTCCGATTTTACGCAGAGTCAGATAATCAAAAATGCCGTGGGGCAGGCCAACGACGAGCATCAGCGCGCAAACTGCTGGCAGCAACATATCCGCAGTTTGTGTCCAGCTGGTCAAAATTAAGGCCGCCGCTGCACATAAAAGCAACAGTTTTTGATTATTGCTGTGGACTGCTCCGATCCGGAAAAAGAACGACCAAACGGGCAACCGAAAAACCGGCCGCCCGTTTGTTTTCGTCATGGTCTTAAAGCTTTCCATTCAAGCGTTATGCCCGTTGGTGATCAATGTCTGGATATTCGATCGCGCTCTTCCGAACTGCAATGACATAAATCAACACGCCAACGCCTGCCTTGGCGATCAAATCGGCTATAGTATACCCAATTTGAACGGCTGTTTCAACGGAACCGCCGCCCAAATTGGTGTATGGGATCATGTATACGATGGGATAGAAACCCCAAGAGCCAAAGGTGATCAGCCGTGCATCCTTGACCAGTTTCCGAACGCTTTCGGGCTGACGCTCGATTGACTCGCCCAATCCTTTAAACAATTCCCATACGATATAGAGGAACGGAATGGACGACAACGTACCCCAAATAGCGCGGGTTGTGTTGTCCGACGCAATTTCGCCTGGGTAACCCAATATGATCATCAATGCAGCCGCAAAACCGAGCCGCAGGCATTTCGATGTTGTTTCCGCCTGCGTCAAACGCATGACCAAAATCAGCTCGATGAGCAATAATGGCACGGTCAGCAACCAATCGACATATCGATAGGCATCGTTAAACGCGATGCCGGTCACGACCAGAACGCCATCTTTCAATTCATACGCGTCCTGCCAGCTTTCAAATATTCGGTAATAATGGTAGGCAGCGATAGCGCAAACCAAACCTGAAATAGTCAGCGCTGTTTTATAGGCTGGCCCGACTTGAGATCGGCCCAACCACAAAAATATCGTAGTCGCGGCCATGGTTGCAAAAGTAAAAGAAAAAGCATTGTAAACGAGCGAATACTGCGCCCCAGTAATGATATCCATAAGTATCCTCCAGCTTGATTAGCGGGTTCCACTTTTGGTCCTGATAAACGATAAACGCGGTCGTCTATTCGTGATCTGTCAAACTCTCTTGAAACCTCGCATCTTTACAATATCATCAGGTCTGTTTGGGGAAAGGCAGGATAAGCGCGGTAGGGCATTAGCCTATAGTTAATTATCCTATAGCAATCCCAAAAAACGTAATATTACAACCGATCAGCTTAGCAGTTGCCCTATAAGACACCGGTTCGCGCCATTTGCGTGCGGCGGTGATTCCCATCAACCAACATATTCCGCCGTTGTCTTGGAGGCAACTTCCTCCGCGCTCACGCCTGGAGCGAGTCCGATCAGTTTGAAAGGCGAACTGTGATCCGCCCGCTGAAACACAGCTAAATCGGTGATGATCATATCAACGACATTCTTTCCAGCCACCGCCAGCCCTAACGTTTCGGGCCGCCGCATCATCGCGGTCAGCTGCTGGTCCAGCCGCCGATAATCGGCGCGGCCATGCCATTCTGAAGGGCTACCGGCAACGCCATCTTTCCCGTCAAGCAATATCGCGGATGCATACCAAGCGGCAACCCCTAACAGGGCGGCCGCCATAAAGATTTTGACGAAAGCTGAAATTTTCAAGGCTGCTTTCTTTTGCCCAATGATGGCCATCCCCGCCAAAGGCCGATGGCAAAGCACAGCCCCATGGCAAGACAGATGCCGGAGGTCCAGATACGGAATGAACCTGAATGCTGCGGATCCCAAAAGCCCGGAAAAAATATCATCGCCGCGCGGATCAACAGCACCGCCGCTATCAGGAAAAGTGCGGTATTCAAAAGCGGCAACCGGATAATCCACCCCGCAGCCGAAAAAGCCCATAGCCCCCATCCCGCAAGTATCGCGCCAATGAATATGGTTATATAGACAAGCCGGTCATTGCCATTCTCATAGGCGCGGATCAGCGGCTCCGGTGCACCCATGAAACGGAACCAGTCCGGCCCGCCAATTATGCAGGCAAGATGTGCCAGCGCCGCCGCAACCGACATCCATGCCGCAGCGACAAGCCATGGGGTACCGGGACTGGTTTCGACTTTATACATCATGCGCCCTCCTGCATCACAATTTTACAGGTCGCCAGAATGAAAAGCAGAAAGGCAATCTGTAGCCACAGCGCGTAGCCCATTGAGATGCCCAGAGCGAATTGCATCCAGCTATTTACCGCAACGTCGCTGATCATGATTGCCAGACCGAGCGATGCTCCTAATTTTGGTTTGGCCCAAAGTATGAGTGCAGCGAGCAAGTCCAAGGGCAAAAGCAGCGTCCAGAAGAAGTTAACTGCCAAAGGTGCATAGTCATAAGGCAGCCAGCCACCAGCCCATATGTCGCGAGCATGGGTAGAAGCGCCAACAAGAAAACATATCGTCCATATGAAGCGGACAATATTCCTATTCGACATATTCCGCCGTTGTCTTGGCGGCAACTTCCTCCGCGCTCACGCCTGGAGCGAGTTCGATCAGTTTGAAGGGCGAACTGTGATCCGCCCGCTGAAACACGGCTAAATCGGTGATGATCATATCAACGACATTCTTTCCCGTTAACGGCAGCGTGCATTCGGGAATGAATTTGGGGCTGCCATCCTTGGCATTATGATCCATGACGACAATGATTTTCTTGACGCCCGCAACCAGATCCATCGCACCGCCCATGCCTTTAATCATCTTACCGGGGATCATCCAATTGGCGATGTCGCCATTTTGCGCCACTTCCATTGCACCCAATACGGTAAGGTCGATATGCCCGCCGCGTATCATCGCAAAGCTGGCTGCGCTATCGAAATAGGCGCTTTGCGGCAGCTCGCTGATCGTTTGCTTGCCTGCATTGATAAGGTCGGCATCTTCTTCCCCTGCATTAGGAAACGGGCCAATGCCTAGCATGCCATTCTCGCTTTGCAACGTCACCTCAACCCCTGGCGGAATATGGTTGGCGACCAGCGTCGGAATGCCGATGCCCAAATTGACATAATAGCCGTCTTTCAGTTCTTTCGCAGCACGCGCCGCCATCTCGTCACGGGTCCAGCTCATGCCGCCGCCTCCCTTTCGCGAATAGTGCGAAATTCAATCTTTTTGTCGTAAGGCGCGCCGACAATCATGCGCTGCACATAGACGCCCGGTAAGTGTATGCAATCAGGGTCTAGGCTGCCCACTGGCACAACTTCCTCCACCTCTACAACGCAGACCTTGCCACAAGTGGCGGCAGGCAGGTTAAAATTGCGGGCGGTTTTGCGGAACATCAAATTGCCGCTCTCATCCGCTTTCCATGCTTTCACAATGGCAAGGTCGGCAAAGATACCCCGTTCCAATATATATTCTTCGGGTCCGTTCGGGGTGGTAAAGCTCTTATGCTCTTTGCCCTCGGCCACTTGCGTCCCAACACCGGTTTTGGTGTAAAAGCCGGGAATGCCTGCTCCCCCTGCGCGCATCCGCTCGGCAAGTGTGCCTTGCGGGCAAAATTCGACTTCCAATTCGCCTGCCAGATATTGGCGCTCAAATTCCTTATTCTCCCCGACATAGCTGGAGATCATTTTTTTCACCTGCTTGGTGCGCAGCAATTTGCCAATGCCTTCATTGTCGATACCGGCATTGTTGGAGGCAAAGGTTAGGCCGGTCACGCCGCTATCGCGAATAGCATCCAGCAATCGTTCGGGCAGGCCGCATAAACCAAAACCGCCGCTGGCGATCAGCATATCATTGCGCAACAAGCCATCCAGCGCGGCCGTTGCATCGGGATAGAGTTTCTTCATGAAGGTGCCCCTTTTGTACCAAATGAGCCGTTAAGTTCAATCCGCAATAACCTCCTATGAGCGCCGCCGCAATTGCGCCAAGCCGATAAAGCTAAATTTTCGCGATTTGACTCATATCAAAGACATTCGCCGCGCAGCAGATCATATTGATTCCACCGCGCAAAAGGACGCAACTCCCCCAAAGCTTGTCCGATATCGGCGGTGAAAGGCAGATAATTATGAAAAATATTCTCGTAAACGCAGGAATAGATGATCAGATGGAGAGCCGGCTGCAGGTTGCGCTGGATTTCGCCCATCGCTTTGACGCACATCTTACCTTTGTCCAAGCGCAGCCTTATCAGTCAGTGATGGGTATTGATATGTTTGGCGGAGCGCATCTGATTGCCGAAGCAATGGCCGCAAGCGACAGCAGCATGGCCGAAATGAGGACGAAAGCCGAAGCCAAGTTGGCCAAAGAAGGCGTGAGTTGGAATTGGCTTGAATTTATCGGACAACCGGCCGCCGTGATTAGCGATGCCGCTCGTTTATGCGACTTGGTCATCATGTCGCTAGGTGAGACTGGTAAGTCGGGGCAAAATTCCTACCGCTCGTTGGTCGGTGAGGTGGTATTCGGGACGGCGACCCCCGTGCTAGCGGTTCCGGCTGGCGTCCAATCGATGCAATTTGACCGGGCGATGGTGGCATATGATGGCGGCGCGGAAGCTGCTGCTGCGTTAAAAGCTGCGGTCCCGCTATTATCCATTGCCAATGATGTCCGCATTGCTGAAATTGAAGAGAAGGAAAGCGAATTTCCGATCACCGAAGCTTCGCTCTATCTGTCGCGTCATGGCATAAACAATGAGATCGAAACCGCCTTTACCAAAGGCAGCATCGAGGAGACTTTATTCGATATGGCATCTGATTGGAATGCCGACTATCTGGTCATGGGTGCCTTTGGCCACAGCCGCCTGCGTGAGACAATATTTGGCGGCGTCACTCGATATTTAATGCATGAAACAAAAATACCTTTGTTATTGGCGCATTGATATTGGGCCCAGATCCCATGCATTCATGCGGGGAGCAGCGCGAATAGATCCGCCAGCGCCTGCTCCCCGCTAGTCACCTTAATCGCGGCCATTCCGAGGGCAGCAGCCGGTTTGCAGTTGATGCCCAGATCGTCGAGATAAATGCACTGTGCGGGTGCAACATCCAAGGCTTCGCACATCATCTGATATATACGCGGGTCGGGTTTGCGCACGCCAACTTTGCTTGATTCTATCACATGGTCAAAGCGTTGCATAATATCCGCGATTTCGTCGGCTCGTTCCTGCGACAACGCCATGCCTGCGCCTTTGCCTGCGGGCACATTATTGGTGATACAGCCCAAGGTGAAGCCATCCTGTTTCAACCTATCGAGCGCATCCACCATTGCCGGACGAACATCACCAGCAAGGCATTTCAAAACATCCGCGCCGCGCAAATCAATATCCAGCAACGCGGCCTCGTTGGCAAAGAGCAGGTCAAATTGTTCTGCGTTAATTTCGGCACGCTCAAATAACGCCCACGCATTACCGTCTGGATTGGTGCTGTTAATCCGCCGCACACTATCACGCGGCTGCCCCTTTTCGGCCTCCAACCGGTTAAAGGCTTCAAAAGGCGAAGATGTAATCACCCCGCCGAAATCGAAAATGACAGTGGTGAAATTCATGCAATCGTAGCTCCGAATAAGCTGCCTATCGCTGCGGTAGCCGCCATTGCGGTCGCCCCCCAAAGGGAAACCCGTATGACAGACTTAAGAATAGGTGCGCCGCCAAGCTTGGCGCCGGCATAGCCTAGCATCGCAAGGGAAAGCAGTGCGGTAATCGATACTGCCCAAGGCAAATTTGCACCCCCAAAAAACGGAACTATGCCAAGAGGGAGCGCAGCGCCAACAGCAAAGGATGCAGCAGAGGCCAGCGCCGCCTGCAATGGTTTGGCCGCCAAATGTGGGCTTAGGCCCAATTCATCGCGCATATGAGTAGTAAGCGCATCATGCGCAGTCAGTCTGTCCGCCACCTGTTTCGCGAGCTCCCTATCGAGTCCGCGCTTCTGATATATCATAATCAGCTCTTCGCGCTCATCTTGCGGAACATTTGCCAACTCCCATTTCTCTCGCATTATCTCCGCGCCCTCGGCGTCGGCCTGAGAGCTAACCGACACATATTCACCCGCCGCCATCGACATTGCGCCTGCAACCAAACCAGCAATGCCGGTTATCAAAATTGCCGAAGGAGAAGCCGAAGCTGCCGCAACACCTACAATTAGGCTTGCCGTAGATACTATGCCATCATTTGCGCCTAACACCGCTGCGCGCAACCATCCGATCCGATCGACCAAATGGGCTTCATCATGCAATCGCGACATTTTAGTTCCTCAAAATTGCAGCTTCAATCCCGGCCGTTTCCAGCGTGTTTTGGCCAATTGCCCGGTGCCAGACAGGCATATATATGCGTCCATCATGTCATCGCCGCCAAAGGCGATATTGGTGGTGAAAATATCTGGCGTTGCGACAAATTCTACAAGCTCGCCATCGGGCGCGATCACGCTGATGCCGCATTCTCCGATTGTTGCGACGCAGATATTGCCGCATTCTTCGACTGCCAAACTATCGAAAAATTTATAGCCTGCGGGCCGGTATACCGGGATGCCGGGTCCGCCTGGCCCCGCGTCAGGGGCAACCTTTCCAGGTGCAGTGACATTGAATTTCATCAACCGGCATGTATAGGTTTCGGCGGCATATAGCGTCTTTCCATCTGGTGACAGCCCGCAGCCATTGGGATTGTTCGAAGGAAAAATCACCTCTTCCAAATGGCTACCGTCGGTCTTGCCATAAAATATGCCGACAATGTCATGTGCGCGGTTTGCATAATCGACCTTGCCATGGTCGGTGAACCAGAAGCCGCCCTGTTCATCAAATACAATATCATTTGGCCCGCGCAGGATGCAGCCATGGTCGCCGCTTTTGTATAGTATCTCGACAGCGCCAGTTTCGATATCGATACGTTCAATCCGTCCGCCCGAATAATCATCGGCAATGCCATGCGGCGTCAAAAAGCCGCCCTCGTCATTCCAGTTAAAGCCCCCATTGTTGCAACAATAAAGCTTGTCATCTGGCCCAATCGCCAGGCCATTGGGCCCGCCGCCAGTGATTGCCACGACCGATTGACTGCCGCCGGGCGACACCCGCGTAATCCGGCCTGCAGCGATTTCAGTAAGGATGACGCTGCCATCGGCCATAACCACGGGTCCTTCGGGAAAACGCAGTCCGCTTGCAACAATTTCCATATTCTTCTCCTCAGTCTGTCACTAAGGGCTGACATAATATCGGCGGTAAGGGAAGCCATTCATTTTCGGTTCAGCAATATAACGGGCAGGCTATTTGGTCTAACCACGCGGCAAAACCAAATTTAACGCCCGGAAATAGAAATTCTATTTTGCGCCCCTCGCCAAGATGGTTACACCCGTGGGCAAGCAAAAGGAGCAAAGAATATGAGCGGGCAAAACGCAGAACATAAACCGGAAACAATGGCGATCCATGCAGGAACGCAGGTCGACCCTGCAACCAATGCACGGATAACCCCAATCTATCAGACCGCATCTTATGTATTTGATGATGCTGCCCACGCCGCCGATCTGTTCAATCTCGACGCCTTTGGCAACATCTACACGCGATTGATGAACCCGACCAACGGCGCATTGGAGGGCAAGATTGCGGCGATGGATGGCGGCGTTGCGGCATTGGCTACAGCATCGGGCCATGCGGCACAATTCCTCGCCTTTCATACCATCATGGAACCGGGGTGCCATATTGTCGCAGCGAAAAAGCTATATGGCGGCTCGCTCAACCAAATTGGTCATAGCTTCAAAAAAATGGCTTGGGACTCAACCTTTGTCGATGCCAATGATTTGGAGGCACTGGCCGCTGCAATTACGCCGCAAACCCGCGCTGTCTTTATCGAAAGCCTCGCCAATCCAGGCGGCGTGGTGCAGGATATTGCAGGCATCGCCGATGTCGCACATGAGGCCGGTATCCCGTTGATCGTTGACAATACGATGGCGACCCCGGCGCTGTGCCGTCCGATCGAACATGGCGCGGACATTGTCGTTTATTCCGCCACCAAATTTTTGGGCGGACATGGCAATTCCATCGGCGGTCTGATTGTTGATGCGGGCAATTTCGATTGGGCCGCGAGTGATAAATTTCCGGCGCTCAGCACCCCGAACGCATCGTATCATGGCAAGGTTTTCACTGAAGCCTTTGGCAATCTCGCCTTCATTCTGGCCTGCCGCACGCTGGGTATGCGTGACCTTGGCCCCGCGATGGCGCCGTTTAATGCGTTTCAGATATTGACCGGCATGGAAACATTGATGCTGCGGATGGACCGGCATTGCGAAAATGCCCTGAAAGTCGCGCAATGGCTGGAAGCGCATCCAGCGGTATCATGGGTTTCCTATGCCGGGTTGAGCGATAATCCGTATCATAACCTTGCAAAAAAGTATCTTGGCGGCCGCGCAGGCAGCGTGTTCACATTCGGCCTGAAAGGTGGATATGACGCTGGCGTAAAATTGGTTAGCGCCGTCAATATGTTCAGCCACTTGGCCAATATCGGCGACACACGCTCGCTCATCATCCATCCCAGCTCAACAACACACCGTCAATTGGATGAGAGCGAAGCGGCTGCCGCAGGTGCGGGCCCCGATGTCGTGCGCCTGTCCATCGGGATAGAGCATATTGACGATATTATCGCCGACTTGGATCAGGCATTGGCCAGCCTGAGCTAAGACGTCCAAATTCGCGGCATATGTTGCTTTCAAATCACCCAGCAAGGGTTTAGATAGCCATATCGAAACCATATTTTCCAACTGACTTGAGAGCAACTATGACCGCTTATCCGACTGACCTGAAATTCTATATCGCCGGATCATGGCGGTCCGGCGAAGGCCGCGATCATCATCAGGTAATCAACCCTGCGACCGGCGCTGTTTTGGCCGAATTACCGCTGGCCACACCCGATGATCTGGACGAAGCATTGGCAGCGGTGGAGCGCGGCTTCAAAAGCTGGAGCGCGGTGGACGTCAATGCCCGCGCAGCAATATTGCATAAGGTCGCGGATTTGATCCGCGAACGCACCGACACAATCGCCGCCTATTTGACCATGGAACAGGGCAAACCGATTGCCGAATCCAAAGGCGAAGTTGCCAGCTGCGCTGGGGTATTTGACTATTTCGCCGAAGAGGCGAAACGCGCCTATGGCCGCGTGCTTGTCCGCCCCACTGGACAGCGCAGCCTGGTGCTGAAACAACCCATCGGCCCTGTTGCAGCCTTCAGTCCGTGGAATTTTCCCGTCAGCTTGATGAGCAAGAAAATGGCCGCCGCGCTGGCCGCTGGATGCTCGATCATTTCCAAACCGCCAGAAGAAACACCTGCTTGCACCATCGCGTTGATGCAATGCGTCGTTGATGCCGGCGTACCGGCCGATGCGGCGCAGCTGGTTTACGGCGTGCCCGATATGGTCAGCCGCCATTTAATCGCCTCACCCATTATCCGCAAAGTCAGCTTCACGGGCAGCGTGCCTGTCGGCAAGCATCTCCTGAAATTGTGTGCAGATGGTGTTAAGCGGACGACAATGGAACTGGGCGGTCATGCACCGGTGTTGGTATTTGATGATTGCGATCTGGAAAAAACACTCGACATGGCGGCTTTTACCAAATTCCGCAACGCGGGACAGATTTGCATCAGCCCAACGCGTTTCTACGTGCAAGATGGCATTTATGAGGCCTTTGCCAAAGGGCTTGCAGAGCGCACGGCCAAGGTAAAGGTCGGGGACGGACTGGATATTGATAGCGGCATGGGCCCGCTTGCCAATGAACGCCGCCCGGGCGCGGTTTCGGCCTTAGTTGAGGACGCAAGGGCCAAAGGCGCCAAAATCCTGACCGGCGGAGAGCGTCAGGGCAATGTCGGCAATTTCTACCGCCCCACAGTGATCAGCGACGTGCCGATGGACGCTGATATTATGAATAACGAACCTTTTGGTCCGGTTGCCCTGATCCGCCCGTTTAGCAGGATGGATGAGGCATTGGAGCAAGCGAACCGCCTGCCCTTTGGCCTTGCGGGCTATGCCTTCACCCAAAATCTGCGCACCGCCAATTTGGTGGCCGACGCGATGGAAGTCGGCATGGTCGGCATGAACAGCTTTGCCATTTCCTCTCCCGACGCCCCGTTCGGCGGCGTAAAAGAATCGGGCTTTGGCAGCGAAGGCGGCCCCGAAGGCCTCGACAGCTATCTCGTGACAAAGGCAGTCCATATGTATTAAAGCACCCCCGTGGGTCAAAAACTTATGGAGCACATATGGCAAAGTTTATTGCACTCGCTGCGGCATTCGCCGTTGTAATTTTCGCGCATCCTGCCGCCGCAAAAGCGGCATGTCCGGCGAATAATCATCAACAGCTATATGATATGAATGAGCGTTTGATCGTTCCTGAAAATAGGGACCTCGATGAAGCCGTGACGTTTATCAAAGCGCGCATGGCGGCCTGCCCGGATGATTATGAAGGGTTGGGATATATGGCGATACAAATGGGCAACGTTATCCGGCTACGCCAAGATCCGACCAAAATCCACGGCGATATTGACCTCGGTTTTACGCTCGTCGCAAAAGGGAGCGCCGTCTATAAACCAAACACCCCAGCCTTCTCGGTTACTGCGAAAAACGGACAACCCGCGAGCTTTTTCACCATTGGTCATGTTTCATCAACCATTACCGATGTGTATATACCCATGATGGCGCAATCTGCACGGGCTGACAATGTGCACCCGTCAATGGCGGGCCTCGTCAAAATCGATTGCCCCTATCCCATGAACTATACGTCACGGGCCCAAGATGAAGCCAAATTATGGTTACGAGCAAATAAGGAATTTGGACGTCTTTGGCTCAACCGGCAATGGACGATTAACCGGCTATCCAATCTCGCTGCGGCGTGTGGTCCTTTGAAACCTGTCTTTTTGCTTGGCGTCGCAGAAATCGAAAACGAGCTGGTTAAAGATATTGAACTCTCTATCGACACAGCCAACCGGTCCGCCGGTTTTTTTACTACTTTGGCCGACCGGAATAAAATCGAGCAGCTGGAGGCGCAGCGCAAGAAACAGGCCGCAGTGGCAGCCAAAGCGTATGAAGCGTTTTTTGCGACAAAGTTTTTTGAAAATGAGGAACTGAAATATTTGTCTAAGGGTCTTACCATCCGTACTGATGTGAGCGACTATCCATCTTACCGGCTGGAAAAGCTTCGTGAAATCGCGGGCTTACCGGCAAAATGATCGTAGACCATAAATGCGGATATCCGAAACAATCCGGACCGCGTCATTGAAACGGCAGCTTTATCTGACCGCTGGCTTGGTTTCGGTCGCGCTGGGCACTATCGGCATATTTTTGCCGCTGCTGCCCACCGTGCCCTTCATGATCCTCGCCGCTTTCTGCTTTGCGAAAAGCAGCCCGGCATTGGAAAAGCGTTTAATAGAGGACCGCCGTTTCGGGCCGCATATCCTTGCCTGGCGCGAAAAGGGTGCGATTAGCCGTAAGGGTAAGCTAGCCGCAACCGCCGCCTTCGCGGTCAGTATTGCGTTGGGATTGTGGATGATGGCAATGCCTTGGGCGCTCATCCCGATCGGCGTCGCGGTCATCTGCCTCAGCTGGCTTTGGAGTAGGCCGGAGCGTTAGGTTAATTCTGCGCTCCGGACAACCGCAATCCCCGCCTCGCGCTGCGCCTTCAATTCCTGTTTCAACTTCGCTGGGTCGCGGGCGAATACGAAACCGAAACTAACGCCGCCTTCCTTACCAATTGTCGCATGATGTAGCTTATGCGCTTGCACCAAGCGCTTGGCATAGCCGCTTTTGGGAACATAACGAAAATAGCGTTGGTGAACGAGGCCGTCGTGGATTAGCGTGTAGATAATACCGTAGCATAATATGCCCAAACCAATCCAAGTAGCGGGCGCCCATGCCGCGCTGCCCATGATCATCGGCGAACCTGCTGCGAACATCGAAATACTCATCGCCGCACCGACAATGCCGTAAAGATCATTTTTTTCCAATAGATTGTCATGCGGTTCATGATGGTCGCGGTGCCAAGCCCAGCCAAAGCCGTGCATGATATATTTGTGGCTGGCCCATGCGACCATTTCCATCGCAATGACAGTGACGATAACGATGGCGAGAATAGCGAAAATGGACATATCAATGCTATAGGCGTGATATTCGATATTTTGAAGCGCAGATTGCTTGCATATTGGCGCATCGCAGTTAAATCAGCCGCATGGAAAACGCAAAAACGCTTTATGAAAAAATCTGGGACGCCCATGTCGTGGAACAGCGCGAAGACGGCACCGCGATCATCTATATCGACCGGCATTTGGTCCATGAGGTTACCAGTCCGCAGGCTTTTGAAGGGCTTCGCGCGGCGGGGCGTAAAGTTAGGCGACCGGATTTGACGCTCGCTGTGCCTGACCATAACCTGCCCACCACCGCGCGGCGCGATGCGGATGGTGCACGGATCCCCATTGCCGACCCTGAAAGCGCGCAGCAGCTGGCCGCGCTTGAGAAAAATGCACCGGAATTTGGCATTCGCTATATCGGCGATGCCGACGCCGAACAGGGCATTGTCCATGTGGTTGGCCCGGAACAGGGATTCTCGCTTCCGGGCACCACGATCGTCTGCGGCGACAGCCACACGGCCTGTCACGGCGGGCTCGGCGCGCTGGCTTTTGGCATTGGAACCAGCGAAGTTGAACATGTTCTCGCAACCCAGACTTTGCAGCTCAAACGCTCCAAATCGATGGAAGTGCGCGTCGACGGAACGCTGGGCCCGGGTGTTTCCGCCAAAGATGTCGTGCTGCATATTACCGGCGTGCTTGGCGCGGCGGGCGGCACTGGCTATGTCATCGAATATACCGGAGAGGTCATCCGCAACCTAAGCATCGAAGGCCGCCTGACGATCAGCAACATGGCCATCGAACATGGTGCCCGCGCCGGGCTTTGTGCGCCGGACGACAAAACCATCGCCTATTTAAAAGGACGCCCCATGGCTCCCAAAGGCGATGATTGGAATGCAGCCGTCGCCTATTGGCAAACTTTGCGCAGCGACGCAGGCGCCAAATTTGACAAAACCGTCATTATCAACGCCGCCGATATTGCACCCGGCGTCACATGGGGAACCAGCCCTGAGGACGTCCTGCCCATTACCGGTGTCGTTCCTGATCCCGCCAGCTTTGCCGATCCATCAAAACGCGACGCTGCGCAGAAATCGCTCGACTATATGGGCCTGACGCCGGGCACCGCGATGCGGGAAATAGAGGTTCAGAATATCTTCATCGGTAGCTGCACCAACAGCCGGATCGAAGACCTACGCGCTGCCGCCGCCGTCCTGAAAGGTCGCAAAAAAGCGGGCAATATCAAATGGGCCATCGTTGTTCCGGGCAGCGGCCTCGTGAAACGGCAAGCCGAAGCCGAAGGACTCGACCGCATCTTTATCGACGCAGGCCTGGAATGGCGCGAACCGGGTTGCAGCGCGTGCCTTGGTATGAACCCCGACAAGGTACCCGCTGGCGAACGCTGCGCATCGACCAGCAACCGTAACTTTACTGGCCGCCAAGGTCCAGGCGCGCGCACCCATCTGGTAAGCCCCGCAATGGCCGCAGCCGCAGCGGTGACAGGGCGGCTAACCGATGTTAGGGAGATGACATGACCGACAAAAAAGAAAAATTGGAAAAACTGATTAAAGACCGGGACGGCAATTGGACCACGGGCGCTAAGGTCGGCGCAGCGGTTGGTTCGGCCGCTTTGATGGCGGCTTTGCTATATGCTGGCAGGCGCAGCTTGACCAAGAAGCAGGGCAAGCTTGAGCCCGGATCACCAGAGCCCAAGGAAAAGCCTTCGACCGCGAAACAGCCCAAGGGCGATACGGATTGATACCATGAAAGCAGTCACACAGATTAACGGTAAAGCCATTCCCTTCGGCGCGAAAAATATCGATACCGATATCATCATCCCCGCCAAATGGCTCAAAACCATCAGCCGAGCAGGGCTTGGCAAAGGGGCGTTTGAAAGCATCCGGGCGCAGGCAGGCAATATCTTCGACGATCCGCGTTACGCGGGCGCGCCGATATTGATTGCGGGCGATAATTTCGGTTGCGGCTCCAGCCGGGAACATGCCGCGTGGGCCATCGCCGATTTGGGCATAGAGGCGATTATCGCGCCCAGCTATTCCGATATATTTTCCGGCAACGCTTTCAAAAATGGCCTGCTCGCGATCGAATTGCCGCAAGCGGCGATTGACCGGTTGATGGACGTGGCGCAGCAGGCATCGGACGACGCGGCCCCCATTCAAATCGATTTGGAAAATCAAACGGTGACCACGGTGTTTCAGGACCGTTTCCACTTTGAAATCGACCCGTTCCGCAAGGAATGCCTGCTAGCCGGGCGCGATGAGATCGCCCTCACGCTCGAAAGCGAGGCGGCGATTACTGCGCATGAGGCAAAGCTGACGGCGCAGCAGCCCTGGATAGTTCCGGCCTAAGCGCTGACCTTATCCTTTGCGCCGCACAGGCACCGGAATATTGCAAATATCCGCGCCGCCCGCAGGCTTAATGAAAAACGGATCGCGGCGGTTCGCCCGCGCATCGGCATAGCGCGCAAAAGTCTCGCTTTCGGTGGATAGATATTCGAAGCCGGGCAAATCCGCGATATCGCCGCCCATGCGAACCGATAGGATCGGCGTGCGCTCCTCGGGCGTTTCATAGAAACCCAGCGGGCCGGTGCCGCGCGGGAGGCTGCTCATATGCTCCATGCCCTCAATGATCCGGCCGACCAGCGCAATATTCCGGTCGAGATGGCGGGGCGCATGGCCGATGACGGCATACAGCTCCGCGCCGCTGCCTGTGTCCGGCGAAAAATTCCGGCCTACGCCGACCATACCGTAACAGTGGACGGGCCATTCGCTCATAAAATCATTCGCCATTGGAAGCCCTGCCACAAATTTTGTCCAATTCGCATAGGAGTCGCCACTGCCATCAAGCGGTGGTGCGTCAAGCTTACTCAATTCCTCTGGAGTATAATGCTCGTAAACATAATCGCCTTCCCCCATCACCTCCAGACCCTCTGGCAGTGGCTTGGCTAGGCCTGTGGCGGCCGGATTGTCGTAATTGGGATCGCCCCATTGCGTCACATAATTATCCTGAACGCGGTTGATGCTGATATTGTCATACCATTTGGCCGCCGCAAGCTTGCGGATATTGCGCACCCAGCCCTGATTGAATGGCTCCGGCATCAATTGTATTACCACGCGGCGCGCCTTGCCTTTTGCATCGGGCGCCAAATCCATCACCAGCAAGTCCGATGGTGCGATCGTGGTCCACTCCGCTGCCTTTGCCTGCGCCACGATTTCATTCGGCGAAGGCGGGCCTTCCGGTTCGTCCTGCGCAGCGGCGGGAATGGCGAAGGCGGCGGCGCATAGCGCGGATAACAGATTTTTTTTTCATATAAGCGCTTATTGCAAAAGATGCGCACTTGCGAAAGCGCAATTCCATAGCTAGGGGAAGCGCTTGCCGAAAGGCATATTGCGGACACGTGGCCGAGTGGTCGAAGGCGCACGCCTGGAAAGTGTGTATAGGGGTGACTCTATCGTGGGTTCGAATCCCACCGTGTCCGCCATTTTTCTGTGAGTTTGTTGAATTAGTGATAACTCAACGGATTTGTTTCCAAAAAAAGAACCCATAATAATATCGGGTAGGCATTCTAACTTCAAAGAGGGATTTAATTCCTGCGCCTCAAGCAGACGCCCATAAAGAAAAATTATACCCGAAGCTCAATAAGGATATTTACCGACCGGACTGATCAGTATTAAACCAGTTCAAGTCTTACCTCTTCTGTTGGGACCGATGTCAATAAACTAACAGCAATGATTGCAATCATGGCTGCACAAAAACCCGGAATAATTTCATACAGCGCGTCGCTCCATCCCAGAATTAGCCATCCAATGACAACAACCGCGCCGGTAATCATACCGGTCAATGCCCCCATTAAGGTCATGCGTTTCCACGTGAGGGCAAGCAAGATGACAGGGCCGAAGGCGGCACCAAAACCAGCCCAAGCGTTGCTAACCAGGCTCAACACGCTGCTATTCGGATTTTGCGCTAGAAGCATAGCCACTGCGGCAACCGCAACTACGGACAGCCGCCCGATCGTCACAATTTCCTTTTCGCTCGCACCGCGCCTTATAAACAGCCGGTAAAAATCCTCTGTCAGCGAACTACCCGTTACGAGCAGTTGTGCTGATATCGTGCTCATCACTGCGGCCAGAATTGCTGCAAGCAAAAGTCCGTTGAAAAATGGATTAAACAATAATCCGGCAAGCTTTATAAAAATAGTCTCTGGGTCATCGACCACTATCCCATTCGTTTCCATATAAGCTCTGCCGATCATACCAACCGCGATTGCTCCAAGCAATGTCACTGCCATCCACGCCATACATATGTTACGAGCTGTGGGGATATCTTTGACCGAACGTATCGCCATAAACCGCACGATTATATGCGGTTGTCCAAAATAACCTAGGCCCCACGCAGCCGTTGAAATTATCCCCACCGCCGTTGTTCCAGCAAACAGACTGTTCATATCGGGGCTGATGGTATTGAGAATGGCCGTCACGCTCTGCCCTTCAGGCAGCTCTACAAACGTCAACAACGGAACGGCCGCCAAGGCAATGGCCATGATTGTTCCCTGTACGAAATCAGTCAGGCTCACCGCTAGGAAGCCGCCTAACACGACGTAGGCAACAACAACCAAAGCAGTAACCCATAGCCCGGTTTCATAAGCAGCGCCGAAGGCCGACTGAAATAACTTTCCGCCTGCGACGAGTCCAGACGCGCTGTAAAGAGCGAAAAACACAACGATAATGAGGCTAGCGGTTAACCTCAAAATATGCCGGTTATCTTGAAATCGATTACCAAGATATTCGGGAATAGTAAGCGCATTACCCATTCGTTCGGTTTGCTCGCGCAGCCGCGGCGCTACGATCAGCCAGTTGGCCAATGCGCCAATGAATAACCCGATTGCAATCCATGCCTCGGCAAGGCCGGATAAATACAATGCGCCTGGAAGGCCCATTAAGAGCCATCCTGACATGTCAGAAGCACCGGCCGCCAGTGCGGTCACGGCAGGCCCCATTTTGCGCCCTGCCAACAAATATTCGCCGCTATTGCCCGTGGATTTTCGCCATGCATAGACACCAATAGCTAGCATCAGCACAAAATAGAGCCCAAGCGAAATATAGGTGCCCGATGCCATTATGGTTCCCCCTTCAAAATTATGATTTGCTTGGATTGGTAAAGTGATTTTTTGTTAAAAAAGTCGACTGCCATTTGGCACGTTTTTATCTGGCGCAAAGAGCACGACTGCGCCGTTTTCATCGGAAAAACCCAAAGTCAGTACTTCCGACATAAACGGCCCGATCTGCCGCGGCGGGAAGTTTACAACTGCGGCGATTTGCCGCCCAACCAAATCGGCGCAGTCATAATGCTCCGTTATCTGCGCACTCGATTTCTTGCGGCCGATCACTTCACCAAAATCTATCACGAGACGATAGGCAGGATGCCGTGCTTCTTCAAAGGTCTGCGCTGAGACGATTGTACCGACCCGGATATCCACCTTAAGAAATTCGTCAAAGCTTATCTGCGCCGCCGCCGGCTCGTCGCTGCGATGATTTTTATGCATATTGAAATTCTTTTCAAATGGCTTTGATCGTTTCTCTGGAACTAGATATCTGTTGCATGACCATATTGGCAGCAGAGAAAATATATGTGACGCGGCGGTTTTAACACTGCCGCGTCACATAGTCTTAGTTCTTAGAAGTTGGTTGAAAGACGGACATAATAGCTTCCGCCATTGAAACCAGCCGGGTGATTAAGCGGATAAATCGCGCCCAAAAACCCTGGCGTACGGCCCGTATTTCCATCCAGAGACCATTCCTGAGGAAAAGTATCGAAAAGGTTTTTGGCACCAACCGAAATTTTGAAATGATCTTCAAATTTAAAGCCAATCTCGGCATCAACAATTAGAAGTGATGGCGTCGTGATTGGAAGGGTGGTGTCATTAAACAGGTTTTCAAAAACTTTGGTATAATGATTCAACCGGATTAACCCGTTAAACATTCCCACATTATGCGAAATGGTAAATGTGGTCCGCAATGTTGGCAGCGAGTCTTCAATTTCACGCCGACGGTTTTCGTCAATTGTGGTTCCGACGTTGCTGACTTTGGTATCATTGTAACTTGCTGCTAATGTTACGCTTGTGTCGCCGGCACTCGTGGAAAACGGGTAGCTTGCGACCAAATCAATACCCTGCGTCGTTGTGTCAAAATCATTTACGAAAAAGTTTACTTCGCTGATAGTCGCGGCTTCCGGGTTACCAGCGGCAATTAACAAAGTGCGGTCAGCTTCAGATATTGCTGCCGTCGTCAGGGCGATACGGTCTTTCACTCGAATGTTGAAATAATCCGCTGTCAAAGTCAGACCACCCAAATCAGCCGTTGCGCCCAAACTAAAGTTACGCGCTTTTTCCGGCGACAACTGACCGCCGTCGAAAAACACGGCTATGGGATCGGTGCTGGCGATAACGAGCGATTCCACTAACTGACCATTTTGGAACGAGGTAGCCGCACGTTGCAAATTGGACTGGCCCAATGTTGGAGCGCGGAATCCTGTGCTCGCCGACCCGCGAAGTGCGAAGCTATCAGAGAGTTTGAAAAGGGCGGACAGCTTGCCGTTAAATGTATCTCCAAAATCAGAGAAGTTTTCGTAACGGACCGCACCGGATAGTAAAAGCTGGTCGGTTACATCGACTTCGGTATCGAGATACAGGCCGATGCTATTCCGGCGGAACACGCCTGCGACTCTGTCGCTGAACCCTTGGAAACCATTGGAGCCGACAGAGAATCCTTGGTCAACGAATGGTCCGACGCGGAAAGAGTCAAGTTCACCTTGGGCAATCTCAAAACTTTCGTCATGATATTGGACACCAAATGCGATGTTCAAATCCGAAGCCAGGCCAACATTCACTGGATAAGTAAAATCAGCATTTGCGATGATTTCTTTTTGAATTTGGGCGCCTAGGTTGAAATTCGTAGGAGAATCCGGTCCAAGCGAAGCGTTGACGGTATTGTTGATTTCATACCCAAGCTCGTTGCGTCCAAAACCGGCGCTGAAGTCATATGTAAATCCGCTCTCAAATTTCCCGCGGAAACCGGCGGTACCCGAATAATCGTTCACTGTGCCGCCAAAACGCGGTGTAAATCCACCTGGAAAACGCGAGAAGAATGAGAAGCAATTGTCAGGAGCGCCGTTAACGAACGCTTCTGCCGCAGCGAAGCTGGAATTTGGCAGCGGTCCAACGGGACAGCCTCCGGCGCCAGTCGTATCGGCGAATAGAGCGTTTGCGCCGCTGGCAAAAACACCCTGACGGCTGGTCGGGTTACGATAGAAAAAGCTCCCATCCACTTTCCGCGTGGAATAATTCCCAAACATATAGATTTCGGAGTCACCAACCGGGATCGCAGAGTTGACGGTCAGCTTATAATCGTCTTTGACCTCTGGTTGTCCCCAAACGACGACCGGATTGGCAACAGGAAAGCCCGCAGCGGCCAAGCCAGCTGCGCCGCCGGTTGATCCTTCGCCGTCCTGAACACCGCGGCTGGTTGCCTGTTGATCTTTGACTTCAAATGCAACTGTTACAAAACCGTTATCACCAATATGCCCGCCGATGGCTCCTGCAAGTTCGATTGTTTTGCCGTCGCCCGCATATCCATTGGTGTATTGAATGCTCAATTGGCGAATATTTGGATCGTCGAGCAGCTGATAGTTGATGACACCTGCAATGGCATCCGAACCATATTGCGCGGCGGCCCCGTCGCGGAGAACGTCAACCTGTTTCAAGGAAGCCCCGAATAAAGGCGTGATGTCTACACCCTGTGCGCCGCGATTGACCCCAGATACAAATTCACCAACAACAGCGCCGCGATGACGGCGTTTGCCATTTACTAACACCAATGTGTGATCCGCTGGCAATGCGCGTAAATTGACAGGGCGAACCAGCGTGGCTGCGTCACTGATCGGTTCGCGGCTAGCGGTTAGCGACGGCACGATAGCCGAAAGGGAATCGATAATATCCGTGCTGCCTTGCGAACGAATATCTTCGGCTTTCAAAACATCGACTGGAACTGGCGAATCTGTTGCCGAACGTGCTGCGCGGCGCGATCCGATCACGGTAATGATCTGTGAATCAGCGGCATCTTCTGCCTGCGGTGTTGTTTCTGAACTCTGCGCAAATACCGCAGTCGGCGTTAGCCCCACCACTGAAATGGTAGATGTGACCAGCAATAATTTCTTTAATTTCATAATAATCTCCCATTGAAATCTTCTACTTATTGGTATGTGTATTGAAACCGAAATTTAACTTGAAAGCAGCGACGCGTTACCTCCAGCTGCTGTTGTATTTATTGTAAGGGTTCGTTCGTGAAAAAATCGTTCGGGTTCGTCGAACAAAGAAAGCAGCGGTAAAATTATGCCATCGCGGATAGCAAGGCTATTGGCTAAATTCTCACGCATTGTTCCTTCAGCAATCATGCCGTTGATTGGGGCAGAAACATAATGATCAATCAAAGCTTGGTCAGTAACCTGAACCAGGTATTTGGGCAGCATTGCAAAGCTGTTTGCCGTCATCAATCGCGCCTTTAACCGGTCTACGTGATCCGTAAACAAAATCACACTGCTGCCAGCTGCAATTGCACAAAGCATTTGCATTAGAATTATTTCGTCAGGGACCTCCTTTTCAATGTCATCACTGCACCCACATGCTGCCAATACGCCGCGCGGCACAAGGGAAAGGCTGTTGTCTTCACCCGTCGGTCCGGCCAATATCTGCGGCAGATAAAGAGGAAAAAATTGCGCCAATAAAGCGGCATTTTCGTTGGTTAGAATATCCAACTCACGGGCAATATCTAATATCAAATCCTGACAGTCGGTTAGTTGCCAGACACGCGATGCAGCAGCAGCATTGGCAATATTTTTTTCAATCGCTGCCTTTTGGGACGAATTAATGGACAATGCGTCGGCGTTACTATGTTTGTTATTATCATTATCGCTCGGTACCCATTCGGCGCCACCACATGCTGGCGCGGCATCTTGATGCTGTGACAGGCGCAGCAAATAATGGGGGCCGCCCGCCTTTGGTCCGGTTCCGGAAAGGCCTTCACCGCCAAACGGCTGGATACCCACCATCGCACCAATTTGATTGCGGTTTATATACAGATTACCCACGTGCGCATTTGCCGCAATATCCGTAACGCGTCTGTCAATGCGCGAATGCAGCCCCATGGTTAAGCCATAACCCAATTGATTAACGGAATTTATCGTCGCTTCAAAATCGTGGCCTTTGAAGCGCACAACATGCAGCACAGGACCAAAAATTTCGCGATTAAGCTTCGCGATATCATCAATGGCAAAAGCGATGGGAGGAACGAAATAGCCATCTGATTTTTCGGGCCCCGGCGTTTGGCCGATTACACGGCATTCGGCCCGCATGGCATCGATATATGCCATAATATTGCTCTGCGCTGGTCCATCAATAATAGGGCCAATATCGGTGCTCAATGCTATCGGATCGCCGAGGCGCAGTTCTGCCATAGCGCCCGCTAGCATGGTTTCAAACAGGTCGCCTATATCATCTTGCACACAAACAACCCGGCAGGCCGAACAGCGTTGACCTGCGCTTTGAAAAGCCGAGGCGACAACATCGCGCACGGCTTGTTCCAGCAGAGCGGTTGAATCGACGATCATGGCATTGATACCGCCCGTCTCGGCAATAAACGGTGTATCTGCGCGGCCAGCCACAACGCGCGACTGGGCAATTCGTTTTGCCGTGGGGGTCGAGCCAGTAAAGCACACGGCATCAATGTCGCTGCTTTGAGTTAATGCCGCCCCGACATCACCGCCGCCGATAACAATTTGCAGAGCGTCGTCAGGCACTCCGGCGGCCTGCAGAACCCGCACCGCTTCCATTGCGATAAGCGGCGTTTGCTCCGCGGGCTTTGCGACCACTTTATTGCCGCAAGCCAGCGCCGCCGTGACCTGCCCCAAGAATATAGCGAGCGGAAAATTCCAAGGTGATATACAGGCGGCAACGCCCAATGGCTTACGCGAAACCTGTCTTTCAGTGACCGCCTGAAGCGCATAATAGCGGCAGAAATCAACCGCCTCTCTAACTTCACCAACTGCATCGGGTAATGTTTTGCCGGCTTCATGAACACACAACGCCATAAATTTGTGCATATCCTGTTCCAGCAGATCGGCTGCCTTCATAAGGATATCGCTGCGCTGTTGCGGCGTTGTGGCCTCTGACCAATTGGACGCTTTGGCCTTTGCAATGGCGGCACTCACGTCGTCTACCCAAGACTCCCTCACCTGACCAACGATCATATCTGTGTCGGCAGGGTTGCGTATCAATTGCGCCTTTTCGCCATCGTCATTCGCGCTTGACGTACCCGCTAGGGGCAGGTTCACGCGGGCCGCCATCATAGCGGTCTCGACTTCAGCCGCAACTGCTTTTTGGGTCAGGTCCAAACCACGCGCCGCTTGCCTGCCGCCGCCGAAAAGGTCGGTGGGACTGCCAATAGCTTTATGGGCTGAAAAACCGTCTATCTCTGCCTGAATTAACGGATCGCGGACAATATCCTCAATGGTGATATCCGGATTCATCAGCTGGTTTACAAACGAGCTATTCGCTCCATTTTCCAATAACCGCCGAACCAGATACGGCAAAAGATCCTTATGGCTCCCAACCGGCGCGTATACTCGGCTGGAAATTCCGGTATCGGCCGCGATAATCCTATGCAAATCTTGCCCCATGCCGTGCAGTCGCTGCAGTTCAAACTGGTCAATATGCACATTATGCTTAGCTGCCATCGCGATTATAGATGACGCGCTTAATGCATTATGGGTGGCGAATTGCGAGTAAATAACATCGCTGTTCTGCAGAAGTAACTCAGCGCACGCCAGATAACTGATGTCGGTGTGATCTTTGCGGGTAAAGACCGGGTAGCTGATGAGACCCAGTTCTTGGGCCCGTTTGATTTCCATGTCCCAATAGGCGCCCTTAACCAGCCGCACGGCGATTCGGCGATCGCAAGCCCGCACCCGCTCGGCCAACCAATCAATCACCCCGCTCGCGCGTCTTTGATAGGCTTGCACGACAATACCCAGCCCATCCCAACCGGCAAGGTCTGGATGTTCCAAAAGCGCGCCAAAAATATCGAGCGACAATTCTAACCGGTCCGCTTCTTCGGCATCAATCGTCAATCCGATACCGCCTTTTTTGGCAATAGCGGCCAAAACAAGTAATTTGTCGACCAATGCAGGAACGCATCGGTCCCGCTGGGCCAGCGCATAGCGGGGATGAAGTGCGGATAGCTTTACGGATAAACCGGGGGCGCTGGTGACCGATGGATATGGAGTGGTTGAACGCGCCAAAAATTGGACAGCTTTTTTATAGGCACCAAAATAACGCTCAGCGTCTTCTTGGGTACAGGCTGCTTCGCCGAGCATATCGTAGGAATATAAAGCAGGAGCCGAAGTTTTGCCTGCGCGCTTTGCGGCGTTTTCAATTGATGTGCCGAGCACAAAATGCCCAGCCATTATTTCCATGCCGCGCACGACTGCGCTGTGCAAAACACGGTCGCCTAATCGTGCCGCTAAGTTCGAAGCCTGCGCGCCGCCGGACGCTTCCACCCAACTTGACGAAAGCCGCAGGCCCATCGTTGCTCCGTTAATTAGGGCTTTAGCGCTTGATCCGCTATGATCTGCCCATGAACCAGCGCCCAATTTATCGCGCAGAAGAGCCTGTGCGGTTGGAAAGTCTGGCGTCCGGATGAGCGCTTCGGAAAGCCGCATCAGGATAACGCCTTCGACCGTGGACAACCCATATTCCTGCAAAAAGGCGTCGATGACCGATATGCTATTTGTCTGCTCACGAACACGGCCAACCCATTTTGCGGCCCGCGCGGAAACATCGTTATATTCCGTCTCGGCCTGTATGCTATCGCGCACGGAGCTCGCCAGCGTTTGTGCCAATGTAGACTCATCTATCAGGTATAATTGCTCCAACGATATTGGAGCAGTTGTCGAGGGCAGGATAGACACTGATTCTAGTTGTGCGTTCATTACAGTTATATTAAACTGGTTCATGAGCCGTTGGGACTTTGTTTTGGGCCAGTTGAGGCCTATAAATTCATAAATGGCCATTTGGTAGGATAATGGGCTATGTATACGGTGATTATATGGTAGATGTGAATGAGATTGACGCAACAGACCGCCGTATCTTGCGAACCATCCAAAAAGACGGCCGAATTTCAATCGTCCGCTTGGCGGCGGAGGTTAATTTAAGTAAGACGCCGTGCCTGAAACGCCTGCGTAGATTAGAAAAATTGGGATATATTAAGGGGTATCGTGCCGAGCTGGACTCAAGGAAACTTGCGCAGGGCTATCTTGTGTATGTTCAAGTTTCATTAAACAATACAAGCTTGGATTCATTAGAGAAATTTAATCATGAAGTCCGAAAGGTTGAGCAGGTACTCAGTTGCCACATGATGTCGGGTGGTTATGACTATCTATTGAAAATCCGGACCAGCGATATGGATGAATTTAGGACCCTATTAGGCGATGTAATTTCCAGTCTGCCGGGTATTGATAAAACATCCAGCTATCCAGTCATGGAAGACGTGAAGGACACAATGACCATTCGGATCAAGTTGTGATGAGCATTTTATGATATGCTTCAACACATTGGCAATTCTTGCAACCGCTTGCTCTGAGGTCCGCAAGTGAACCGCTTTTAAGAGTATGCCGCTCTTTGAGAGATACGACGGGGGTTTTATTTTCAAAAGGTTTTACGCAATATGTTGCGTAATCTCGCTCCATGAATGCCCAAGAGCAATTCAGTTACCATCTATGATCGAATGATGTGTGCTATGTTGGCACGCGTATCTGTTCTCCAATTTTGCGCTGTGCGATACTATCAGCACTGCTGCAGCCTGAAGCCGCCACCACCGTTTGGCCCGGGCGTTATGAGTAGCCGCCATATCGGTTACGCCAAAACAGCAATGCTTAGCTTCTGATGGAAGTCCAATGGCACATTGTCATGGCTTAAAATTTTTGAGCCTTACAAATACTGGTTTACCCGATATCCTCCAACTCTCTAAAATCATGTCAAAGTAAATATCATCATACTACATGCGAAGCGGCAGAAATATCCGATAGTTCCAGCAGTCTCCATTTGCTGGCTGTATCGCGGTAAGCGTCCGCTTTGAAACGTAAACTTATCGGCATTGGGCAGTCGGCCAACCAACAAGCATTCCTTTCGTTGACTTGCGGAATAAATACATCTCGGCGCAGATGCATGAATTCATGGGAGTTCGGTAAACTCGAATGTTAATTGCCAATTGAGTCGGCCAATAAATTTATGAAATAGCTCTCCTGATCGCACCAGCCGAATTTGCCGATGCCGTGACCCATTTGCCTATCAGGCACCCGATAGACCAAAATAGCTGGAACCGTCTCACGATTTGCTTATGCCCTATCAACCTCCCATGGATTCAGGCCAGGATGGGTCGGCTTGTGCCGATACATCCGGCGTGGTGTCGATACAGGCTTGCACGTTTGCCGCATAATCAGGCTCGACAGTCAGCGAATAGATGCGCACCTCACTTTTGGCGCGCTCCTGAACCGCTTGGTAATCCTTGAAATTCATTTTGCGTTCGAACGCAAGGATCGCATTCTTTTTCGCCCAGCTGGTATAGACAGCTTCTTCAGGCTTGGGCAGATTGCCGCTATGGCCGGTCATTGCCATATGCTGAAAATAGGCGGTATTTGTGAGCGCCCAACATTTCAGGGAACCGTCAAATTCGGCATCGCCGGTCGACGCGGGCGATGCTGCGGCGGTTTGGGTATCGCCGCTGCTTTTATCGGTAGCTTCATTGCTGCATGCGCAAACAGTGACCAAGGTTGCGACTAAGATTAAGCTTGGGATGGTTTTAACTGGCATGATTGGGCTCCTGATTGCACCGCAGCGCGAAGGTCAATTGCTGGCTGCGGAATAGGTGAATTTATAGGCATAGTCGCCAAGGGCATTCATCATGTAACCGGATAAAGGCGCTTTGTTTTTCCCGCCGGACACTCCGCCGCGAAGGATCACGATGGTCGGGTCTTCGGCCTGCGCAGATAAGGGGATGGCAAAGACAAGGTCTTTGCCCAGTATCCGGCCTTGAACCGTTCCGCTGGCGCCAACAGATTCGCACGGCTCGCCATTGGGATCCTCACAAATGGCACGGCCCGCTGTCCAACTCACTTGCACCGATTCTGCGCCTTTATCCTGAATAACCTGAATTCTCAGCAAATCGGCTCCGCCTTTGGTGCGGATACGCGGATCTTCGCGCGACAGCTCAAAATTACGCTGCCATTCGCCCGCTGGTATAAGGCTGCCGCGATCCTCGCCCATACCCTTTGATTCCTGCGCTGCTGCAAATACAGGAGTGATGAAGGCCAGCGCTGCTAAGCCTAAGCGCCAAACGCGCATCACTGAGCTTCTTGGGGAGCAGCATCGGTAGCAGCATCGGCATCGGGCTGCGGATTGCGTTTGCGGCCATGGGTCAAGGCCACCATCGTTTCGCCATCTTCAGCAGGGGAAATAACCACCAGCAGCGACGTGCCGGCTTGCGCGTTCTCACCGGCCAAGGTGTAGCTCTCCTCGGCTTCCGCTTCCATTTTGGCGGCCAGACCGTTTTTGGCAAATTGCGCCTTGTAAAATTCGATGACCTTGGCCCGGTCTGCTTTGACCAAATAGCTTGTCATGCCCGACAACTGTTCCTCGCTGTTCATCTTGATATTGCTGGCGACCTTGCCGCCCGGATAGACGGCGACAAATTCGGGAAGGTCGGCAGCAGAGACACCGGAGCCAACGCCTGCCGCCGTACCGGCCACTTGCCGCACAACATCTGCCTGGGTGGTGACGGCTTCCTCTTCTGAGGACGATTTGCCGCCGCAGCCTGCGGTGACCGAAATCAAAACTGCGCCAATAAGGATGGATGGTATTCGCATGATAAGCCCCTTTATGTAGATGTTGGAAATGACGTTTAATATCTGACCGGATAATGCATGTTATGCGGCCCTCGGCAATGTGTCACGCATCGCCGCCGCTGCCCAAGCCGCATGCGCATGCCCGAAAAGAGCATCCTGCAAAGCCGCCATATCTTCTGTATTGGCCGCGATTCCGGAGGTAATGAGCTCAACCTGCGCAGCAATCTGCGTAAAGCCCTGACCCAATCGGGGCCGAGTTTGAACCAGACAGTCGCCGATCGGCAAATAGGGCGGTATTTGCGCAAGATCACGCAAATCAAGCGACAATAGGGTCGCTGCACAGGCGTTGAAAGCAGCAGCACGCTCACTCTGTCCGGTTGCGGCGAATACACGGTCAGCCCATCCGCCGCCCGCAACACGAAAGGCTGCCATTACGTCTAGCGGGCATGGAGATGGGAAGCCGGCAGAATGGCTTAGCGTAATCTGCGCAGCACCTTCGCCGTCGCAAGCAACATATATATCGCATGGCATCCCCGCAATTTCGGCTTTCGCAGCCCAGCTGGCCGGTCTTGTCAAGCCGCGCGTAGAAACCGAGAAACTGCGATAATGATCGCGCGCGCCAATTTCATCGACCGACCATGCAAAGCCATGTGCTTCAGCAATCTGCCCCGCAACGCTTCGTCCAGCGCCGCTGGCATCGATCAAATGCGTATAGGCCCCGTCACTTTCACCGGCATGCCAAAGGCCCGATTTGGCAGACACGGCTTTCCGGCCATTAATGCTATACCGCTTCACCCCGGCTGCGTCGGCACGGACGCGCAACGAAGCGAGCAATTTTGCGATGTCCACAACGGGTTGCGGCGGCAAGGTCTCGGTCCTGCCGCCCATTGCGAAAAGCAAAGGCCCAATTTCCCAACCGTCCAGCGCGCTTCCTGCCATCGCCTCCATTGCGGCCAATGTGGCGGCGGGAATGCGATGAACGTGGCGGTGATGCGCTGTCCGTGCTGCGGGCGGTGCGAATAAAGTAACCTCGTGACCCGCGCGCGAAAGCGCAGTCGCCGCCAAGAGTCCCGCTGGGCCGTCACCAATGACAGCGACCCTGCCCATGCGGGTCAAGCTTTCCGGGTGGGAAGACCAAGCCCACTGGTCGAAATGGCCCGATCGTCCGAGAGAACAAAGAAAACCAGGCCATCGGCAATGCCGCCGCGTTTCAATGTATCTGACTGTACCGAGGAGAGCAAATCGCGCGCACGAGGATCATCGCTGCTGCCTAACAACATGTCGCCGGGAAAGAGCATGTCCCCCGGGAACAACATATCGCCCGGGAAAAGCATGTCGCCAGGAAACAACATGTCCCCTGGAAACAACATATCACCGGGGAAGCTGGCTTTCCCGCCTCTCAAACTAAATCCATCGGAAACAAAGATTTCGCGCAATTCTCCGGCTTCAACGCGGCCAGCCAGAAACTGGACCTTTACCGCTTGTTTTGTCCGCGCAAGAAAGCGCACTGATTTTAGCAAAGCGCCGCGCAGCGCATCACCTTTCAGGTCCTTCAGCCGTTCCGGCGCGACGATTTCAAGCCGGATCGCGCCTAATTGTTGCGCAAATACCGGCATGCCCGCCATGGTGCCTGCCGCGACAAAAGCGGACGCGCCCAAAAAACGCCTACGATTTAAAGCCATATTATTCCTCCTTAAAATCAGCGCCTTAACAATCGGCTGATCATTAAAATACTTTGCCCAAGACGCCGCGAACCGCGTCTCTGGTTTTTTCCTCGGCTTTTCGCTTGGCTTCATCCTCGGCCGCTTCGGCAGCTGTTCTGGCAATACGGTCAGCCGCCGTTTCTTTGCGCGGCGCTCCATTTTGACCGGTGCTTGCCGTAGCGCCATTACCTGAAACGGACCTACCGCCGGTTTGAACAACCACCGGCGCGGCTCTGCCCGCTAGCTTCCCGTCCCATTCAAAATAGGTATCGGCCGTATCCTCACTACAAGGGTTCTTCTTTGCTCTGAAAGAGGAGCGATCAGGCGAAAACTCAATCAGCAAGGAACCATGATAGAAGGTTCCGTTCACTTTGTCTTGGCAAGCTCCCTGCAATCCCTCATTCACCAATTCTTCGTAATATTTGCCGGTAAAAGTGTTGCCGGAAAACTGGCCTACAAACGCACCGCTGACAACACCGTATCTTCCTTTTTCGTAATAAATCTGGTTCAATTCATCTACGCTTTGTGTTGCCGTCCAATTGCCGCTGGTTTCACCTTCAAAACCGTTGATAATCAGCTGCGGTTTAATCTCACCAAAAATGACAGTGTTGTATAGATAGGCTTGCGCGGCTTGCGCTTTGGGTCCGCTGACGGGGGTTGAAGCCGGTTGTCCGCTTGGCGCAGTCGCTACGCTATTTCCAACATAGCGCGCCGAGGATATTGCGCGCGAATCCGTGCCAAGATTGGATATAAAGCCTTCCACGATCCGGCATCCTGCGCGAAAGCCGGTGTCCATGCATATTTCCCATCTGCCCGACGCATCCAGACTGTAAGCAAAATTGTCCGCGCCCAAAATGGACAGGTCGGCTTGGCTGCCGGTGACGATCCGCTGTTGCCCCGCGCGATTTTCTTGCCCAAATAAAATCAGCTGCGGAACTTGAGCAGTCGCTTCGGCTTTCGCCTTTTTACCTTTCTTCGCGATTGCAGGCGATGTGGATATCGCCAGTGTTATCGCCGCGATGGAAATATAGCTGCGTAAAGATAATTTCATAAAAACCCCCAAAAAATGGCTGCAACCTCAACGATTGCTCAGATGTTCGTCATTGTCACAGCCTTGTGTGAATCTAATGATGTTAGGAATATTTACATTTACGCTTTTCGTCATACGCCACATGCAGTATGCCGCTAAAAATCAGCTATAAAATGATCGTATCATCTTATGCCCAAGCCCCCCAAACCGCGGCCAACGCTTAACCAAATTGATCTGGATATTTTAGAGGCCGCATTTCGAAGCGTGACCGATGCGTCGGCCTTTGACGATATGGTGGATGCGTGGGAAAGCCGCTTTGCCACAATGAGGGCCAGTAGCGACGGTAAAAATAACGACGCCGCTTTGTCCGAACGGTTGGCTGTTGTTAGTCAAATTTTCGAAAGCATGAAGGACCCGGCGGAACAAGCCGATCCTATTGAACATATTGTTTCCTATGCAAAATCTGCTGCTTTTGTGTCAACCAGTTCTGGCGAGATCATTTCTGCAAATGATGCTGCTAAAAACTGGTTCGATGCCAGCGTCGGCGGCAGGCTTACGACGGACTGGCTTGAATGCTCTGCGCGAAATGAATTTGAAACTGTGCGCAAAAGCTGCACCGGAAAATCCAACCGCCGGCATGCCATCCTGCGGATATCGGCGGAAAATGGAGAAGCCGCGCTAGCCGAGATCTATATCCTGAGCATCCCGTCGTATAAGGAAGGCTTGCTCGTGGTCCGGCTGTTGGAGTTATCTTGGGATGATTCGGTCTCTGCATTACTCGAAGAAGCGTTCGATTTAACTCCTGCCGAAGTGGAAATTTCCCGCTTGCTCCTGCTCCACCGCGATACCGCACAAATCGCGGAAATTCGAGGCGGCAGCGTGCTAACCGTGCGAACCCAATTGCGCAGTATATTCGACAAAACCGGTACGGTATCTCAAGTCGATCTGGTCCGGCTATTGTCAATGATTTGTGCACGTTTCGAACAGCAAAAACCGGCAATAAAAGCCGGATGGCGCGACCCGTTAGAACGCGAAGAGCATTTTTTTGATACCGACGGGCGAAAAATTTGTTTCAGCTGGATGGGAAAACAAGGCGGGATCCCGGCGATCATGGTTCATGGCACAGCCGCCGGACATTTGCTGCCTTATGCGTCACAGCAGATTCTGGCGGAGCGCGGCATCCAACTTTTTTCCATCATCCGCCCGGGCTTTGGCAATTCAGACCCCGCCCCCCTACCCGATCCGCTAAACAGTGCGGCGCGCGCAATTGGCGCATTGCAAAACCATTTGGGCTTAAAACAATGCGTTGCGGTTGCGATCAGCTCCGGGGCTATTCCGCTGATCCGATATGCTTCACAAAATAGAGCCGCAATATCGCATATATTATGTATTGGCGGATTTCTGCCGCTACATCGGCCGTCGGATTTAAGCCATTTACCTAAGTATCAGCGGGTCATATTCAAAATGGCGGCGTTATCGCCGTGGGCCAGCGAGATTTATTTTAAGGCTGGGTACCAACAAATCCGAAAATATGGCGTGGAATGGTATTTGCGGCGTTTGCATTCGGAATCTCCCTGTGATTTGGCGGTTTTGGATGATGTGAACAATCTTCCGCTGATCCGCGCGGGTGCAGAATTGCAATTTGCGCAAGGCACTGCGGCGCTGGTCAACGAAATCCGCATGATCGCGGCCGATTGGGATGGCGACCTAACCGACGAAAAACCAGGCATAACCATTTTGCATGGGGCACATGACCGCTTCTATCCAGCCCATAAAGTAGCCGCTTTGGCGGCCGGATTTCCGCATATATCCGTTGAAATATTGGAAGAATGCGGTGAGTTAATCGCGTTTCAACGGCCGGATTTGGTTGCCAAAAAAATAGCGGACCTGTGCATATCCTGACACATCAAACCTTGAAAATTAGGGTTACCCTCGCCGAGTAGACAGAAATTTGAGCGGGAGGTCTTAACGTAAGGCAACTTTGAACAAGGACGATCTCGGTGACGAATGGCAGGACAGTTCGCAATTGTCGACCATCACTCAGGTGCATTCCAACGTCCGCTTTCGCTTTTCTATTAGCCCTGCCGGAGCTGCTCATAGAGCAACCGCGTCTCAAGGAGGTTGGAGATACGCAAGGCGACCTCGATCACATCAAACGGCTTTGCGACGAAATCTTTGGCTCCCAGCGAGAGGGCGCGGCGGCGCGCTTGTAATGTCGTGTCTGCGGTCAACACGAGTACCGGACGAAATTCGTCTGGATTATCGTGCCGGGAAAATGCTTCAAGCAATTGGAACCCATCGACCTGCGGCATCATCAGGTCGAGTAGGACGAGATCAGGCGCGACATCGACATAGGTTTCCATTGCCGCCGTGGGATCCGTTAAGGTGTGAATGTCGGAATACCCCTCCCGTTCCAATATGCTGCGGAGCAAAAGGATATTCGCCTCCTCATCATCAATCACCAAAATACGCTGTGACAAAATTTTATTTCTATCAATAATTTGGGAGGGCATGGAAATCTCTTTTTCTAATGTTACGGAATAACGCTTTAATTGGGTTCATCGGCGCGGTCGCGCGGTAAAGTAAACCAAAAAGCTGAACCCCGCTTTCTGGCCTCATAGCCGATGGCCCCGCCCATCGATTCGATCAGGCTTTTGGACAGGGTTAGGCCAAGTCCGGTGCCCTCAATCTTTGCGCGGTCCTGTTGCCCCAAACGGTCAAAGGCGGTGAATAAGCGGGGAACATCTTTTTTAAGGACGCCGGGGCCATCATCTTCTACGACAACGCGAATCCATTCCTGTTGGTCTTCGCAAGACAGCCGTACAAAGTTGCCGTCGCGGTTATATTTGGCCGCGTTGGCGACCAGGTTCAAAATGACTTGGATAACACGCCTACGGTCGGCGCTCGCCGCCATGGCGGATGGCGGCGGATCGAGCAAGAATTGCAGCCCCGCCCCGCTCACAATTGGCGATGCAAGCGCATGCACCTCCTGCAACAAGTCAGCGAGACTAATCACTTCAATTTTTTGGTCAGAGCCGCCGGTTTCAATACTGGAAATATCGAGCAGGTCGTTAATCAGGGACAGCAGGTGGCGGCCAGCTTTGGTTATTTGCTCCACCGCCGTTCGGTGATTGTCGGAAAATTCATCCGCGTCAATTTCCAATAGCTGACCGAAACCCAAAATGGCATTCATCGGCGTGCGCAATTCGTGGCTGGTGCGCGACAGAAATTCGCTTTTGGCAAGGTTGGCGGTAATCGCTTCCTCCCGTGCATTGCGCAGCGCCTCTTCGGCGGCTCGGCGCTCTGTCATATCCCGCGTCACCTTGGCAAAGCCGCGTAATGTGTCATGCTCATCGCGCAAAGCGGTGATGACAACATTGGCCCAAAAACGCGATCCATCCTTGCGCACCCGCCACCCTTCATCTTCGGCGGCACCGTCTGCGCTTGCTCTGGCCAGCATTTCTGCGGGCAAATGATCGCGTGTTTCGGGTGGGTAAAAGCGGCTGAAATGCTGACCCAATATCTCCTCTGCCTGCCAGCCTTTGATCCTTTCCGCGCCCAAATTCCAACTGGCCACGACGCCATCCGGGCTAAGCGCGAAAATGCCATAGTCGCGCACCCGTTCAACCACGAGACGAAAGCGCTGCTCACTGTCACGAAGATCCTGCTCTCGCGCTCTGAGCAATGCGCTCGCGCCCACCAGCCTTTGGGAAAGCCGGCCCAGTTCATCGGCCTCATCCGGCAATTGCTTTAATGGTTCTCCGCGAGCCAGACTATCGGCATTGCCTTCTAATGCACGGACCCGGCGCACGATACCGGTTGAAAACAGATATACGGCGGCAAGACTGCCCAATAGTCCGATCAGCGCGCTTACCGCCGTGAGCGCTAAGAAGCGCTGCCGCACGTCATCGACCCGCATTGTCCGCTGATCCAGCAGGATGGCTTCGCGCCGTTGAATATTGTCGATCTGTTGCCGCATACTGTCCAGCACATCTTTGTTGAGCATCAGGGCAGTTTCCAGTTCAGCGCTGTTATTCGCACGCCCCGGCTGCGCTTCGGCAAGTTCAACTATGCGTTTCAATCCGTCTTTTTTGCGGACAGTCAGCGTGCGTAAAACCTCAAACTGGCGCCGGACAACCACATCTTTGATATTCCCATCAAGCCGCGCCATGGTAAGCGGCAACGCGGCCTCGGCCCGGCGATAAGGCTCCAAAAAGCGCTGCTCACGCGTCAACACAAAGCCGCGCACGCCAGCGGCGGCCTCCGCCAATAACGCGTGAACCTGATATGTGTCGCGTTGAATGGCAAAAGCGCGGCGAACATTTTCTTCGGCCCGTGTTTCTGCATTACTGGCTAAATATAGCGATACCAAAGCGCCCAAAAGCACGGCCAGCGGCAACACCACGACAACCAAGCCTTTGAACGCAAGCGGCCGGTCGGTCCAAAAACGTAATAGCGGTTTATGCTGAATAGCCTGCATAAACTAATTGCTTATCGTCTGCATTTGCGTCGCGAGCACTGCGGCTTGGGTGCGGTCGGACACGCCCAGCTTGCCAATGATACGCTCGACATGGGCCTTCACCGTTGCTGGGCTGATACCCAGGCGGCGAGCGATTTCCTTATTCGTCAGGCCCAATGCGATCAACTCCAACACTTCCAATTCCCGTTTTGTCAGCATTTTCGACAGATCCGCGTCCCGCCCCGGCATTGGCGCCGAACGCATGGCCGCGTTCACCAGATGCAGAGGGACCGCGCTATTGCCCTTCATCACCTGTTCAATCGCCATTTTCAAATCGCCAATGGCGGTGTCTTTTAACACATAACCTGCCGCACCGGCAGACAGGGCCTCACGCACATAGCCGGGCATATCATGCAGCGTAAGCATCAGAATTTTGATCGGCAATCCCAATGCCATTATCCGCCTTGTGGCTTCCAACCCGTCGATGCCGGCGCCGAGCCGCACATCCATCAGTATCACGTCAGGGATAAGCTTCTGAGCCTGAATGATCGCATCTTCACCATTTGCAGCAACGCCGATCACGTCAACCCCGCTATCCAATAAGACAGCCTTCAACCCCTCTCGTGCGAGCTGGTGGTCGTCCACGATCAAAATACGCGGCGCGGTCAAGCGTTTGTCTCTTTTGGCAATCGGGCAATCACGGTGATGCCTCCATTGGTACCAGCCTGCCAATGTAATTCGCCGCCGATCGCGGTCATACGTTCGCGCATGACGTCAATACCCACATGTTGGCCCGTACCTATATATTTGTCATCGGCGGGCGGCATTTTTGCGCCAACGCCCGTATCACGCACGCATAGCGACCTGCTGCCGTCCTGTGTTGACAGCGACAATTCGATAAAGACGGAACAAGGCCCGCCGGCATGTTTACGGATATTGGACACGGCCTCTTGCGCAACGCGAAACAAGGCGGTCTCTATCGGCGCGGGCAAGCGGGCGACCTCACCATCTAGGAACAAGCTGACGGTAAAGCCCTCCTCCTCCAATCCTTCCGCCAATGACTGCAATGCTGCCTCCAGACCAAGATCGTCGAGCAACGTGGGCCGTAGCCCCCCAATGACCGCGCGCAGCTCTTTCACCAGGTCGCGCCCGATATTGGCAAGGCGGGTCCGCTCTGCCGCCACTATGTCCTTTGACGCTGCGTCACCAGCCCCTTCCAATAAACGCACGAGGGCCGTCGCGGTTTGCGCAACTCCGTCATGCAATTCTTGCGACACACGCCGCCGTTCCTCTTCCTGCGCTGTAAAAATCCGCGCAACCATATATTCAAGCCGTTTTTCCCGGTCACGCAGCGCCGCCAACAATTTAATGCGTTCCCGTTCCCCTTCAATTCGGTCGATCGTGACCCCCATCAGCTCCAAATGCATCTTGAACGCTTCGCGGTCTTCGGCGTCCATTATGTCAGCCTCGGCACCTACATTGTCTATTTCGATAAAGCCCAATGGCTTATGGCCGGGGCCAGGGCCAGGGATAACTATCCCGTCGCCGCTACGCCCCAAAGTCACTCGGCCTTTCCGGCTTCCCACAAAATAAGCGAGCCGGTCGGCACATTTCTGCATAGCCTGTTCGATGTTATCCGGCGTGGCATTGGCAAGCTCGCGCCCTGTTGCGGTCAATAACCGCATACGCGCCGCACGCGATTCAGCGGCACGATATACTTCGCGCATATCCGCAGTGGTATCAATCTGCTGAGGTAGGGCGGTGGTTTTGATGTCCATCTGCGCATGAATATAGATTTTTTCACAAAGTGCATAGGCCATCCGGCCTAGGCCTCGCAGCATGCCAATCGGCGGATTTGCAGTCCGAACGGAAACGCTATCTCCAAAGGGCAGGCCAACGAACCACAGCAAATAACGGCCTACTCGAATTTCTAAATGCAGGAGATACATCATGACTAAGTTAAAATTGAAAACAATGGCATTCGCGGCATTCCTTCCATTGGCCGCAATGGCATCGCCGGTGGCGGCAAAAGAAAAGGCAGCATCTACTGCTGTAGCGGCAATGGTTGCCCCTACTTACGCGCCGATCACGAAAGCCGAAGTGGAAGCAGCGCAGCAGGCATGGGGCAATGCCTTGGTCGCGATTGCAACCGAATATGATACGAAAGGATTTGCAGCGGCAAAGAAGCTAGCTGAGAGCGTCGTCGACGGGGCCTATGGCTATCAAATGGGTCCAGTGCTCTTCAAACCAACATTGGCCGCCCCGCCGCAAACATTCCGCACCGACCGCGAAGGCGCAGTTGCCTATTTTGTTGGAAGCAGTGATCGCTTCAAAGGCGACGGCGGCTTTGCCATTAAAGGTTGGCGCGGTTTTGAAATCAACAATGCCGGTATCTTGCTGATGGGCAATTCAGCCACATCAATGGGTAATGTCACCGTCATTGATAGCAAGGGTAACCGCACGATGGTTGACAAAACCTGGAGCTACGTCCGCGGTCCAGATGGCGGTTTGCGCATCGTCGTGCATCACTCATCTCTACCCTACACAGCAAATTAATAATTCAGGCCTGACTGCGCGGGAGGCATCATCAGTAACGGATGCCGACCGCGCGGGCAGGCCAGCCACGCACCTTCCTTATTGGATGGGAACTTATTGGGACAATATACATGAAAATCAGACTATTACTCGCATCTGCAGCGGCATTGACGGCAGTCTCCGTGGCTACACCTGCAATGGCAGAAGAAGGCAAAATCCAGATTAAGGCTTTCGTCACCGGCGTCCTTCCTGACGGTGAAATTACCGATGTGAACACCGATATAGTTGGCCTGCCCGCAGGTTCGCAGTCGCGGGCAACCGATTCAGTAGTGCCTACGATTGCCGCCGAATATTTTCTATCGCCCAATTTTTCGCTTGAAACGATTTGTTGCATCACCCCCCACGATGTTCGCGGCAGCGGCGCTTTGGAGGGAACTGATCTGGTCGACGACCTGATTATCCTGCCTGCAACCGTAACGGCCAAATATCATTTCAAGCTGAGCGATAAGATTAAGCCCTATATCGGCGCAGGCCCAACTTATTTCTTCATTTTTGGTGAAGATGTCGGCGCAGATGCCGCTGCGCTCGGTGCAACCGACGTCGACCTGTCGGATGAACTTGGATTTGTTTTGCAAACCGGCGTAGACGTGAAGCTGAATGACCGGGGCCTCGGGTTGTCTCTCGACGCCAAACGGTATTTCATTGGCACCACAGCAACATTCCGCGCAGGCAACGCTGTCGCGTTGCAGACGGAACATGATCTCGATCCATGGGTTGTAAGTGCAGGCCTTACCTATCGTTTCTAACGTAAGGCCGAACTGCAGCGCCAGAGGGGGCGGCGACATCCTCCCCCCCATTTCCGCCCCCTCTGGTTTCCTGCAGCATATTTTCAATGGATTATTTCAGTGCGAAAGACGGCATAAAAATGTATAAAAAAACGGCGCTCGCATTTGCTGCGAGCTTACTTATTTTCCCGGTAACGGCTTATGCCAGCGATGATGGCGCGGAATTTTGGCTGAACCCATCGGTCAGCGTTGACGTGGATGATAACACAGGGTTGGAAATTGAGACCGCACAACGCTTTCGTGACGCAGGTGAAGGCCGGGCTGATACCTATTTTGTCCGCCTGTGGGTTAATCAGAAAATAGCCGATAATGTGACCCTCAGCGGTGCTTTCGAAAGCCGGGTCAATGACGGTGCTTCAAATGAAACCCGTCTTATTCAGCAAATGACAACCAAGCACGGAATCTTGCGCACCCGGTTGCGTTTGGAACAGAGGTTTGTGGAAGACGCAGACAGAATGGGTTTACGGATACGCCCCAGAATAGGCGCAGCGATTCCCTTGGGCGATGATGGCAAATGGACCTTCAAAAGCGACGCAGAGCTCTTTTTCACATTGCGCGGGAATAACCGCGGGAGCTCGACAGGTCTTACCGGGCTGCGCACACAGGTGGGTTTGGCCTATGACTTGAGCGACCGGATCTCATTAAGCGCGGCCTATTTGCGGCAACAAGATATCAGGAACGGCCGCCCCGATACCATCGGACATGCACCCATTATCGGAATAGAATATAGTTTTTAATTGGAATGACACCGTGATTGGTGCGCCAAGAAGCGACTAGGGTCAAAACCTATCAAGCGACGGCCGCCGCCATGCTGAACATGACGGCGGCCATTTCGCGAATAATTCGGTCAAAAAATCTAGCTGCTGCTTTTCGTACTTTTTGTTTTCGGTGCGGCTTTAGCCTTTGTACCTGTTTTTTTGGTGTCCGCTCTTTTTTTCAAAATGACTGCCCCGGCAACAGAGGCAGCGGCAACAACCCCGCCTGCGATCGCAGCGGTTTTACCCGGATTGTCCTGAATTGCTTTTTTCGTTTTGGATGACACCTCGGACAGCTTTTGTCCGGCAGCATTCAATGCTTTGGTCGCGTGATCCATTCCCGTTTCAAAACCATCGCTGGCCCGTTCAGACAGCGATGTCGCGGTACCGACAATTTTTTCCTGCGCTGTGGCGGCCGCATCGCGGATGGCGGGAATGACGCCTGCTTGCGAACCGTTCAAAGAATCTTTTGGTGAGTTGGGATTTGGCATTATTTTCTCCTTTTATTTATAAATGCTCAACGCCTGTTAGCAGATTTTGTTCCATCTTGCACGTTGCAACTAAACAACCATCCGTGCGTTGATGTTGAGGGAGAGAAAAATGGAGAAATAATATGTTGCGTTATGCTTTAATATTTTTGGTAATTGCGCTGATCGCAGCCTTTTTGGGCTTTGGCGGCATCGCGGGTGCTTCTGCTGGAATTGCGAAAATCTTGTTCGTTGCGTTCTTAGTGTTATTCGTGATTTCGGCTGTAATGCATGTCCTGCGAAAAGCAACATAACGAACACAAAATGAAAAAAGCCGGATTTTCCGGCTTTTTTTTGGTTCAAGCGCTGCCTCCGATCCATGCTTCTTGATGAATCACTGAGTTAATCTGGCCCTGCTTGTCCGCCAACCCTTTGATCGCAACATAGCGCTGTTTTAACTCATCGCGGTCAATTACGCTGCGTAAATGCGCGTCACCATCTTGCGCCAATTGCTCCGCATGCCGCAAAATAAGCTTTCGGTAAGCGTCATTATCCGTTCGCAGCATGATATCGGCCAATATCTTCATATTGTGGAGCCCGGCATTGCGGTCTTTGCTCGTATAAGGTCGCGACTGATCCATACAGCGTGCCAAAATATCGGCGAATGTGACAGGGCGAGAAATCAGACGAATAGCGCCGTCATCGTCGCAATATGCACTGGGTTGCGGTTTTTTACGGGCCACCGCGATGCAGGCAGCTTTCATCCAGTTCATGCAGTAAATTGCAGTGAATGGATCGTTGATTCCAGGTGATAATGCCCTAGCCAATATCTCCACCAATTCGTCGATCAAAAAATAGATATTTTGATGGGCGTTACGTTCAATATCGAGCGTTATACAGGGCAGGATTTGTTCGCTTATTTCCGCGTTATCGCTGACATTTGGTTCAATGATCAGCACTATGTCCCCGGTCGTCACAAAGTCGCCTGGCCGGTATAGAATATGTATCCGGGCGGAATTATCCTTCGCAATTTGGATCAGCTTTTTAATGTCAACAGCTTGAATAAAGCCAGATTGCTTAGCCGGAAATTGGATATAATTTTCCGGAATGTCAGGGATATCGCCATGCGCTCCGCCCTCGTCAACATCCGGAAAGATGTTATCGGTTTGGCGCAGCAGTGATTTCCCAACGTCGGCGGTAATATTGTTGATGTTGATGGCTTCTGCCGAATGATGAATAAAATATATAAAAATTCCGACGCTGGACGCGGTGAATACATACGCGAGCATCATTGAGATAACGGGATAATAATTATCCCTCTCCATGCTGGCCGTGTTAATGCCTTGGATGATCGCAATCATATAGACAAAGGCGGCAACAAAAGTGCCGAGGCTGATCTGGCTGCCTTGATCACGCATCATATTGCCAATTAACCGCGGGCCATATTGCCCGGCGGCAAAGGAGATGGCGACTAGCGTGACGGAGAACACCACCCCCGCCACCGTAATGATTGCACTGGCCATCAACTCCAAAGTGGAGCGTGCATCTTCGGCCGTTGCCTTGGGCAACCATGCTGGCAATTTCTGTCCAGCCTCTATTAAGTAAATGTCCGCTGATCGCGCCGCGATAGCGATGATGAGGGCGGCGCAGGCCATGACCGCGGGAATGAACCAATAGCTCGCACGCAACCGGTCAAAAATTGCGAGAAGCTTAGCTGATGACAATGTCATGGCGTCTGCCGACCCGCTTTCATGCTGGCTTGGTTTCTTTGGTGAGGTCAGCGCGTAATTGCCAACGCGATTTGGGGGCGCCATTTGCAGGCACAGGCCAACCTTCTCTTTGCTGGTCTCTCCGACCGTCCAACTCGTCAGTTTGGTCATGGAATAGATTGACCACGGTTTCATAGGGCATATCGACGCCTTCCGCATCCAGCGTCTGCTTTATCGCAGCAATTACAGCCGCGCGGGCTGTTACAACGCTGAATTGATCGGTATCGGTCCACCACCGCACCCGCAGCGTGACCCAACTTGCCGCAAGATCCCAAGGCAAAACTTCAATATCATGTTCATCCGTGACTTCTTTCAATTCGCGCAAAGATTTGAGGATTGCGTCCTTCGCGCGGCCCATGTCGTCGCCATATCCGATACCGACATCATATTCGCTCCGGCGATAACGATATGCGGTTTTGACCAAAACGGAGTTTGTATATAGCTGGCTATTGGGAATGATGACGCGCTGACCATCAAATGTTTTGATGATTGTCGCCCGGCTATCAATATGTTCGATCGTTCCGGCATAATCATCGACCTCGATCTGATCGCCATTGGTAAACGGCCGTTTCAAGAGGATCAAAATACCGGCCAACCAATTTTGCAAAATATCTTTAAATGCAAATCCGATGGCCACCGTACCAATGCCCAAGCCCGCTATTAAATCACCTGGGCGCAGCGATGGCACCACGATCGTTGCTGCAAGTAATGACCCCATGACATAGACAGACCATTTGGCGAAAGAGCCAAGCATTTCGCCCAAATTTTCCCGATCCCGCCTCGCCGCTAGCCCAATTGCTGATTTGCGGATCATCTTACCTAAAAAGAACGTGACTGCGATCAGCACAAGCGCCACTGCAATATTGGGTAGCAGCGCGAAAAAACCGTCCAACCAGCTGTCTAACGTCCCTTTCACAACTTCGGGGTTTAGTTCGATTACCTCTGCTTGGGCATTGGTCTTACTCATCATTTTGCTCCCTAAAATATGCCCCGATAACGCGCACGCGAGCTATTCGTTCCATTTGTACCAGAAACGATGATGGGAACATTTTGGCGTTTCGGCGGTTGATGGGATAACCAAAACCAAACCAGAAAGGATTTACGCATGGCAAATACCGCATTGAAAGCCGTTAGCAAAAACGCAAAAGTGGATACTGGGATCAGTGACGAGGACCGCAAGGAAATTGCGGGAAAGTTAGAAGAGGCATTAGCAGACAGCTACATTCTCTATCTGAAAACATTGGGCGTCCATTGGAATGTGGTCGGGCCAGCTTTTTATAGCCTGCACAAACTTACCGAAGAACAATATAACGATCTGCACGCCGCCATAGATGCGATTGCCGAACGGATCAGGTCGCTGGGTCAAATCGCACCGGCATCCTTCGGAGAATTCGCCAAAACAAGCGAGCTTGAAAGCGCCGCAATCCCCAAATCCGCAGATAAAATGGTCGAAGCATTGATCGCTGACAATGAAGCCATAGCGAAACGCCTGCGCGATTCTGTTGAAATTGCAGATGGTTTTGGCGACGTTTTTACCGCCGATATGTTGACCGCACGCATTGGTCAGCATGAAGAAAATGTATGGATGCTGCGATCAATGAGCAGCTAAATCACATCGACCAAAGAGGGCTTCTGGGTCTGCCCTCATCTGGGCTGCAACTTTCCAAAGTTGCGGCCCTTTTCCTTGCATATGAGCATTAGCCAAGCCGCAGCTCCCGCCCGATTTTACCACCCCATGTTATTTTAACGGCATCGCTATCCGGCATATCAGCCCCTGAATATTCCAATCCCGCTCCAGCCTTCCTCCCAGATTATCGCGGACACTGCGTTCGATTAACTGTGTTCCAAAACTGCTTTTGGACGGAGGATTTTTTATCGGTGGCCCGTCATGCTCTTGCCAGACAAATTGCAATTCTTGCGTCCCATCATCAGCGGTTGTCGAAACAGTCCAATCAAACTTCACGCCGCCCGCCCTGTTGGACAAGGCTCCGTATTTCACGGCATTTGTGGCCAGCTCATTCAATATGAGCGACAAAGCAACCATCGCATTTTCGGAAAGGCTATGCTGCTCTCCCTGCCATTTGATGCGCGGATAGGCATCCGACATTTCCTTCATCAACGCATGGATGGAGCCCGATAGAAAATCGGCATTAAGTAATACGCTTTGCGCTCGGTGAAGAGCCTTCAACCTGCCCTCCACCCGTTCGATATAATCTTCGATTGACGTCGATGCTTGACGGGTAAGGGTAATTATTGCCCGCATGGTCGCAAACAAATTGCGCATCCTATGGTGCAATTCGCGGGTTAGTAGTTCGCTTAAAGCCTGCTGCTGTTTTACTTCGGTGATGTCAAAGTTAACCCCCGACAACAGTGCAACACCATCATTCATATCGAAATTTCCATGACCAGCGAGCCAGCGCATACCTTTTTCAGGATGATTGATGCGGAATTCAGCTGAATAAGATTGGTCGCTCTGCCTTGCGGCTTCGATTGCGGCTTGAACCTGTCCCAAATCTTCCTTCACGATGCGTTCAAATGCGTCGTCGCCTGAAACCAGTGCTTCAGATACATCGCTACCCCAAATTTCGGCTGCGGCCCCCGCCCATTTTACCTGATCGGTCGTGGTATCTAATTCCCACACCGCCACATTGGCATAATTTAATGCTTTATCTAGCATACGCTGGAGCTGATCGCGTTCCAATATCGTTTTGCGCAAATCCAATTCGGCCATCACGATATCGGCTAAATCTTGAAGCTGCTCCATCTGCCGGTCGCCAAAATCATGCCTGAGCCGATTGTCAATGATGCACAAAGTGCCAAGCGTGTGTCCGTCGTTGGTCTGCAGCGGTGCGCCCGCATAGAATCGGATTTTCGGCGCACCGGTAACCAACGGATTGGTTGAAAATCGTTCATCGGCCCTTGCATCAGGGACTATCATTGGCTCATTGTTGCGAATGGTGTGATCGCAAAAAGCAATGTCTCTGGGTGTTTCGCGATCTTCCAGACCAATGGCAGATTTAAACCATTGCCGTCCTTCATCAACCATAGACACCAAAGCTATCGGTACATCAAAAATGTCCGATGCCAATTTGGTGATACGATCAAAAGCTATGTCGGGGTCGGTATCCAAAATATGATAATCATCCAGTACCTGTAACCGGGTCGCCTCTTCGATACAGTTGGAGGATGCCAGAGATTTATCATTTTGCTGCGAAGTCATAATCCCCTCATACACGTTTCATGACATTGTCGCATCCAATTGTGCCGGAAGAACGGAGCTTTGGGGGTGGGAGGGAGGGGGTTGCCCACATTCTTCCGGCATTTTGAGGGGAAGCGCACAGGTGAAGAATTATCCCTTCGACTGCGACTTCATAAATACAATGTTCGAAATGATAAACCGTTCCCACAAAGCCCTCAAAAAAATTCAAATTTCATATAAAACACTGTATGATTGAGATAATCTTTTAATTGCTGCCATGTAAACAGCTTTCCTTATATCCCCCTTTGCATCACTCACCATCTCACTTGTCCGTTTTGCTGCACCGATGAGATGATCGCGCAGAATATAACTGACTTGATCGCGATCATGTTGTTCACCGCGCAAATTGCCCGTCCACTCAATATAGCTTGCAATCACACCTCCTGCATTGGCCAATATGTCGGGTATCACATGAATGTCTTGGCTCTCCAAAATCGCATCCGCCTCTGGCTTGACCGGTCCATTAGCGATTTCGAAAATCACTTTGCAGGGTATATTTTTGGCATTGCCTGCATTGACAACACCTCCCAACGCAGCTGGCACAAAAACTGTCGCTGGGTGCTTCAAAATATCTTGGCCCACTGCTTTTTGAACATTTTTTTGATCGGTGTCGGCCACGCTGCCACCTTTATCTTTGACATTACAAATCGCTTTTATGTCCAAGCCTTCTTCATGACTAATCATCCCGGAACTGTCGGAAATAGCGGTAATGCGATAACCCGCATCAGTAGCCGCCAGGGCAAAGAAACGGGCAGCATTACCAAAACCCTGAACCGCCAGAGTATCGTCTTTTGTAAGATTAAGTTGCCGAGCAAAATATTCAAATATCATAAATGCGCCCTCACCTGTGGCCTCTGTCCTACCCACTAGCCCGCCTAGAGCAATGGGCTTGCCGGTGAAGGTGGCGGGCATTAAACGCCCCTGTAAACGCGAATATTCATCCATCATCCATGCCATCTCTGCGGCCCCCGTTGCGACATCGGGAGCAGGTATATCGCGCCGAGGCCCAATGACATTTTCGAATTGCGAGACATATAGCCGAGCAAGGCGTTCCTTTTCCGTGCGCGAAAGCTGCGACGTATCAACTTGGACACCCCCTTTGCCGCCGCCAAATGGCAAGCCCGCCAACGCACATTTCATCGTCATCCAAAAAGCCAGTGTTTGCACCTCGTCAGCGTTGACGGCCTGGTGGAACCGAATGCCTCCCTTGGTCGGTCCCAACAAGTCACTGTAACGGCATCTCCATGCTTTCAGCATTGTTATGCGGCCGTCGTCGCGGCGCAGGGGCAATGAGGCCGCAACCGTTTCTTTGGGATATTTGAGGAACTCGGCAACACCGCTCCCTGAATCTAACGCTTCGTAAGCTGACATCATTCTTGTGCGTGCTGCGGTAAGCATTTCGCCCATTTTAGTATCTCCATTGGTCGCTGGTTTTACAGTTAGAACAACTCTCATCTCGCGATGTTCCATCAACCCCGATCGGGAACCAAAAAGCGGCGCAGATGTTGGTATTATATGAGCGCCATTGATCGCGCTCCTCCAATTGCTGAGAAAAAGGAGATTACTCATGCAAGCGACAACAGAAAAATTATACGACATGATCGATGATATCGGCACAGCTATGTTGACGACCGAGCGCGCCGGGATGATCAGAAGTCGTCCAATGCGAGGCAAGCTTTACCGTGAGAGCGGCGAGATTTGGTTTCTTACCAAAGCCGGCGAAGGCAAAGCGGACGAAATTTCCGACGAAAATAACAGCGCACTGATTTATGCTTGCCCTGAAAAAGAGACATATGTCTCGGTAACGGGCAGAGCCTATATGCGCCGCAATCAAGCAAAAATTGACGATCTTTGGGGACCATGGGCCGAAGCCTGATTACAGGAAGAAAAAACTTCTCCCAATGTATCGGCAGTGTGCTTTGTCCCCGATATCGCTGAATTCTGGTCGGCCCCTTCATCGAAAATTTGGCAATTATATACTTTACTTAGCAGGTGAAAAATGCGAATCGAGGATGGACAGGTCGGTGCTAATACTGAGAAATTAACCGATGGGGCTAGCCTCCAGCGTCAGTTCGCCTCTCGCCTGCATACATCAAGGGTCCTCCGTCCGTCACTGGATAAGACATCGCTATCGAGAGGGCTGCCCCTAGCGGTGATTGAGGCAGGGGGTGATGCGATTCGCGAATTCTCTTCTGCGTATGATCCGGATCAACTGGCTGAACTTGTTTATAAAGCCATGGTTGAAAAGCATTGTGCTCTTTTGCGAGCGCTACAATGCCAGGATTATCGTTTACCGTCGCAGCCGCAAGTCTAAGACGGATAGAAATTAAATCCGTCGTCATGTTTTTGAGATCGTGTAGCTTAAAAACATAATCTCTGGCTTTCACTCGTTCTTTGACCTCAAGGCTGTTGGCTGTGTGGAAAAACCAGCCATTATCGTAAAATGGAGTTGATCCTGAATGGACAAGTCGGTCTCGCATGAATCTTATATGGGAAAATTGGGAGAGGGCGTCGTTAACAAATTCTTGGTCGTCATTGGAGCGCTTCGCCACACGGAATAACAATTTTATTGTTTCCGATATTTGATCTGATCTCTTGGAGCCAACCAATGCTCGGACTATGTCCATTTGGACTTTGGTTCTTCCCCAAACTTCACTCGGCGGTGTTCCAGAGTTTATATCGTCCGCAAGTAGTCCGCCAGCATACCGATCAATTAGGAATAAGAGTCCAGATTCTACGGTCGCATAGGTTTGAAGAAACTCTCCAAATATTGTATGATAGTCTTGAATCAGCGCTTCAGGCCAATCGCTGCTATCTTTGGGTGGGGGATACTTTGGATTTGTCATGACAGATACCGATCAAAAAGATGAAACATACACCGAAGCGGAAACAGAAGCTCGCAGAGAAGCTGCATTAAAACGTATGCTGGCAACCCCTCACAAGCCGCATAAGGCTAGCAAGGGGAAGCGCAAGGAGTCGAGTCAATCCGAACGGAAATAGCGTTTTCTTGGCGTCCCGATATGTCGGGGTATCGCGGCCCATTTAGGCGGCGATTTTATCAGTCCGCCGATATGTTAGGCGCTTGCCTTCCATGCCCTTAATTGCAACGGCTGCGCGTTCCGTATCTGTCATCTCGCGGGTGTTGTAGCGAAAATCAAATTCTTTGCAGTAGCGGCCAAGGTGCGCTTCGCTCATGTGATGATATGTGCCGATAACGCCGCGCTTAAATATCGAAAAGAAGTTTTCAGTCGTGTTGCTGTGGCCATAGCCGCCATGCTTTGTGAATTGCTTAGCGCTGTGATTGACCGAATAGTGAGCGCCATATTCCTTGCCAAGACGGGTATAGATAGGGCTTTCATCCGTCATAAGGTGAGCGTCACGCTGGACGTTAGTAGTGATAAGAGCGCGGACGTTCTTTGCGTTCACGTTGGCGACGTGGAAGCTGCGAACATGGCCTTCACGTTCAACAAGAGCGACGACGGCTTTTTTCTTTGCAGGTTTGCGGTGAGCGCGGTTCTTAGCTTTGCCGCCTACATAAGTTTCATCGGCCTCAACAACGCCAGAGCCGCCGCCAAGAGGGCCGTTATCAGTAGCCCCGTCCATAGCCTCGCGGATGCGATGGCAGAGGAACCAAGCAGTCTTGTAAGAAACACCGATCATGCGGCCCATTTGAGCCGCGCTCATGCCTTTTTTGGAAGCCGCTAGGATATGTGTAGCAAGTAGCCACTTATGCAAAGGAACATGGCTGCGTTCCATAACTGTGCCGGTGCGGATAGTGAATTTATCGCGGCAATCATTGCACTGGAACATTCCAGCCTGCGTCTTGCCGCCCATACGGGTTACATTGGTAGAGCCGCAATGCTCGCAAAAGGGTTCGCCGTCCCAGCGTGAAGCCTCAATATGGGCCTGCGCCTTGGCTTCGTCATGAAAGATGGGGTTGGTAATGTCGATATTCATTGCAGCTATCCTTTTGTCTAAGGATTTTATGCCACAAGTCACCTGCTAAGTAAAGTATATAATTGCCGAAAATTTCGCAAAGTTGGGAATTAGCAAAATCGATCATTAGCGGCAGACAACCCGATATGGGTGACCATGCAAAGTTGGCCGTCTGATATCCGCCAATTAAGTTTGGCATCAGATACAAAATGTCCGGTTCGGGCTCAGATTTTTCTGGGTCTGACCGGAACTTTATCGAGGGCCGCGCGTCTATAATGAAATTGTGGGAGTTAAAAAATGTCATTAGGCGAAAAGTTACGCGGCCACTTGCCTTATTTGCGGCGCTACGCCCGAGCGCTTACCGGCGGGCAGCAAAGTGGTGACGCATATGTCCGGGCGACTTTAGAAACGATAGTCGGCGCTCCATCGGAATTTGATGACAGTGTGGGCACTCGCCCCGGTTTATACCGCGTCTTTCACAAAATATGGCAATCTGTTCATGTCGATGGCGGTACACAGGTCGACCCGCAAAATGAAATTGAAAAAGCTGCCCTGAAAAAATTATCGATTGTTACGCCGCTCAGCCGGCAAGCATTGTTGCTGACTGCGCTAGAAGGCTTCAGAGAAGAAGAAGTGGCTTTCATTACCGGATTGGCGGTTGGGCAGATTGATCAGCTGTTGACAGACGCCATGGAAGAGCTGGACCGCGAGACGCGGACAAATGTCCTGATTATTGAAGACGAGCCATTAATATCGATGGAGCTTGAGCAGATTGTTCGTGATCTTGGTCATGATATTGCAGGGACAGCGGCAACACATAAAGATGCGCTAACGGCGGTTGAAAAGACGCGCCCCGGGCTGGTTCTAGCTGACATTCAATTGGCGGACGGATCATCGGGAATTGATGCGGTTCAGGATATTGTAAGACAATCGCCGGTGCCCGTCATTTTCATCACCGCCTTTCCGGAAAAACTGTTGACCGGTGACCGCCCGGAGCCCGCGTTTTTAATCACCAAACCATTTCAAACCAGCGCCGTAAAGGCCGCAATCAGCCAAGCACTGTTTTTCGAACTCAAAACGGTGATGGCATAATAAAATAGGAGAATTTCATGATTGTAGAAAAAGAAGACGCCAGAGCAGCGAAGAAAGTACCAGGAATGCGGATTGTGTTGATTGCGAGCATAACGCTCGTGATAATTGTGTTCGGACTGCTAATGACCGGCTTTACAATTTAACAATCGTTCAGTGAGGGAATTGAAAAGGGGCGAGCCGATCGCGGCAGCCCCTTTTTTGCTATTTGGTCAATTGCTCCACTTCAGACATGATCGAACCAAAAGCATCACTTGGCGCAACTGCGTCCTGCCTATCCTGCGTAATAACCTCATTTTCCAATATTTCTTGTAACCTACTGCGTCCACGCGATACGCGGCTTTTGATGGTTCCCATTGCACAGCCGCAAATTTCTGCAGCTTCTTCGTAGGACAGACCCCCTGCACCAATTAATATTAGCGCCTCTCTTTGGTCTAGCGGCAATTGAAACAGAGCGCGCTGCAAATCCGACAAATGTATCTGGTCATTTTGCGCGGCATTGATCGTCAGCTTTCTCTCGGCAGCCAATTCATCATATTCGCCAACAAATTTATCCCTGCGTTTCAAGGATAGAAAATTATTGCGTAATATCACGAACGTCCAGCTGCGCATTGTTGATGGACCCGGCGTATATTGGTGGCGGTTTTTCCATGCCTTTAACATCGTGTCCTGCACCAGATCATCCGCAAGGTCGGGATTACCAGCGAGGCTTCGCGCAAAAGCACGCAATTGCGGGATGAGCGCGGCCAACTCCTTTTTGAAACTATCATCGCTAAGTGTCGGTGCAGATTTGACGTTGGCTGCTTTAACAGGGGCGGCTTTAACAGGGGCTGCTTTAACAGGGGCTGCAGGTCGCTTAACAGCCGTCATTATCCGGCCTCCGGCCTATCTTGTGAATCCAGTTGATCCAACAAAGTTAGGAATTCATCCGGCAGAGGTTCTTCCAAAACATTTTGATATAGCGACCGCAAGCCAGCACCAATGGCACCTTCCTTCTCCGTAACCTGCTTGTGGCCACTTGCTTTACGGCTTTTTCGGCCAGCAGCGGTACCGCCATTATCCGATCCAAAATCTGTCACTTCAATACCTCTATTTGCACTGTTACAACCAAGTGGAAAGCAGCGCACTTGTTGAATTTATACTGTGTCAATCTCACTTACCGACTTTAAAATCTGGTCGCCATCTTCTTGCTCTATCAAAAACGCGGGACATTCCTCATTGGCATTTCGCTTGACCTCGGTACCCTTAATTGTACGAGTCACATCGCTCGTAAATTTTTCCACGACCTTACCCCGGGCAATACCGCTGCCCCAATTCCATCGGACTTGGTCGCCTTCGTCAAAGCTGCCAGACATAATCTTTTCTCCATTGATATGCGCTAAATACGCTTCACATCGCTGAAAGTTCCACATTTATGTTGAATGTCATCATATAGAGTGGGCGGGCCGAAAAATTGTCCTAATATGATGGAGCAACTCGCATCAGGAACTAGGCTAATTTGTAACCATTTCTTGATCCGTGCGAATAGGCTCGGGAATAGGAATAACTGAAAATGAAAAGGGAATAAGAAAATTATGTTTTCAGCATCGCGGTTATGCCGCTCGACATTGCTCGTTGCCACGGCTTGCCTGGCCTTTCCTGCTGAAATTCTAGCGCAGGAAAATAAGGACGGCGATGCGGCGCAGAATAGTATCATTATCGTGACCGCGCAGAAAAAGGTTGAGGATATCAGCGATGTTCCATTTTCGGTGGATGCCATTTCCGGTAGCCGTCTTGCGGATGCGCGTGCCGGCGGCGAAGATTTGCTCTTCTTGGCAGCGCGTTCTCCCAGCCTATACGCAGAATCCTCCTCAGGCCGCATCTTCCCGCGCTTTTACATTCGCGGGCTCGGTAATACCGATTTTGATTTGAACGCCAATGGTCCGGTTTCGGTCCTGCTGGATGAGGTGCCGCTAGAGAACCCGATATTGCGGGGTTTTCCTCTATTTGACGTCGAACGTGTTGAGGTTTTGCGCGGGCCGCAGGGCACTTTATTTGGCCGCAACACCCCGGCAGGCGCAGTGAAGATTGAGACAGCCAAGCCGACGGAGGAAACCAGCGGTTTCGTTCGCGCGGCCTATGGACGGTTTGATACCGTCGATTTAGAAGCGGGGATTGGCGGCTCTTTGGGCGGCGGATTTACCGCGCGGCTTTCGGGCCAATATCAACGCCGCGACGATTATGTAGATAACAGCTTTTTCCCCGCAGGCGGCGAAGAAGGATTTGAAGAATTCGAAGACATAGCTGGCCGATTGCAGGTGCAATATGAAGATGCCGGAACGTTCAAAGCGCTGCTTTCCGTATTTGGCCGCGATTTAGACGGCGGGTCACGCGTTTTCCGGGCTAATGCGATCCGGCCGGGTGTCGGCGGCCTAGTCGCTGATTTTGACAGGTTTGAAACGGCGCAAGACGCAACGCAGATATTGGGCAGCAATGTCTGGGGCATTAGCCTTCGGACCGAGCGCAAGCTAGGCAATTTCACCCTGAACGGCGTAAGCAGTTATAGCGAGGTGCGGGTCAATGCCCGGGGCGATGTCGATGGCGGATTTGGCGCATCCTTTGCGCCGCCTTTTGGCCCCGGCTTTATACCCTTCCCTGCGGAAAGCGCGGATAACATTACGGGCCACAATCAACGGACCAGCGAAATTCGGCTATCGGGGCCCATTGCGCCAAATATCGATATTCTGATCGGCGGATTTTATTTTAAGGAGAATCTGGAAATCGAAAATTTGAGCTTCGATACGCTTTCGGGTGGGGCCCTTAATGGCCGGGCCGTGCAGGATCAGGATACAACTGCGCTGGCCGCCTTTGGATCGCTCACCGCGAAAGTCACGCCGCAGCTGACCGTCACCGGCGGGCTTCGCCTGTCCTATGAGCGTAAGAATTTCGAAGTCGAGCGATTGGTTGGACCGTTTGGCGCGCCGCCGCTGGGCCCAATTAACCGCCGGTTGACCAGCACCAATTTGTCTGGCGACGTCAGTGCCACTTATGATGTGACCGACGATGTGTCCGGGTACATCCGCTATGCGCGCAGCTTCCGCGCCCCCAATGCGCAGGGCCGGATCGTATTTGGCGATGCCGTGACCACCGCAGATACCGAAACAATCGATTCAATTGAGGCTGGCATCAAAGGGCGCTTTTGGAATGGCAAAGGCCGGTTCAGCACAGCTGTATTTTATTACGTCACCAATGATCAGCAGTTAACCGCTGTCGGCGGCGCAGGGAATTTTAATCAATTGCTCAATGCCGACAAGGTTCGCGGTCATGGCTTTGAGGCGGAAGTCAGCCTTGACCCTGCAAAGAATTTCTCCATCAACGCAGGGGTCAGCCTGAATAACACCCGTATCGACGATCCCGGTTTGGAGGTCGGGATTTGCGGTGCGCCCTGCACCGTGCTTGACCCCATTAACGCTGTAACCGGCAATGCGCTGATCGATGGAAATCCCTTGCCGCAGGCCCCGCGCTGGATCGTCAATGGGTCTGCTCGCTATAGCCTGCCGGCCGGCAGTGGTGAGTTTTTCAGCAGCGCCGATTTTGCCTATCGCAGCAACATCAACTTCTTCCTTTACGAAAGCACCGAATTTCGGGACCGCAGCCTGTTTGAGGTCGGTGCGCGGGCCGGATATCTTTTTGATGGCGGAAAATATGAATTGTCTGTGTTTGGACGGAACATCTTCAACGATACATCCATTGAAGGCGCGATTGATTTCAACAATTTTTCGGCTTTTGTAAATGAACCAACCATCTATGGTATCGAGGCCAAAGCCCGCTTCTAATCAGATAAGCAGGCATTAGAGGAAGGATAAGCATGGCAGGATGGGTTTTGGGCATCATGGGCGGTTCGGGGCTATATGCTATAGACAGCCTGTCCGACGCGCATTGGGTTAGCGTCGATACCCCTTGGGGCAAGCCCTCCGATGAACTGCTAACCGGCACCATTGGCGCGGTGAAATGCGTATTCCTGCCGCGTCATGGCCGGGGCCATGCAATCGGGCCAAGCCACCTGAACTACCGCGCCAATATTGACGCCATGAAGCAATTGGGCGTGACCGATTTATTGTCCATTTCGGCCGTCGGTTCGCTGACCGAAAAATTTGCGCCAGGCGATTTTGTGGCCATTGATCAATTTATCGACCGGACATTTGCCCGCGAGAAAAGCTTTTTTGGGGACGGCCTTGTCGCGCATGTCTCTATGGCAGACCCGGTCTGCCCCCGGCTTTCCACTTTGGCAGCCACAGCAGCCCGGGCGGCAGGCGCGCGTGTGCATGAAGGCGGCACTTACCTCGCGATGGAAGGTCCCCAATTTTCAAGCCGCGCGGAAAGCCATTTATACCGGCAATGGGGCGCAGATATTATCGGTATGACCGCCATGCCAGAGGCAAAGCTCGCGAGAGAGGCACAGCTGCCTTATGCGCTCATCGCAATGGTCACCGACTATGATTGCTGGCGGGAAAATGAAGCGCCAGTTGAGGTGGAATCGGTGATCGCGCAGATGCATAGTAATGCAGAAAAAGCCCGAAGCCTCGTTGAGAATATCGCGCGCAGCCTGCCTGCGCAGCGCGAAGTCAGCCCGATCGACACCGTGTTGGAATATGCGCTGATCACCGACCCTGCCGCACGAAATCCAGCGCTTCTGGAAAAGCTGAAAAATATCCTCGGTTAACGTGGCCCTGCTGCACCGATTGGCACCGACTGGCGCCATCTGCAGTCATTTGTCAGCGAACATCGGGATAATGATCGGCCAGCCTTTCCCTTGCGCCCAGCGCCCACATAATCCCAACCTTCAAATAAATGTAATTGGCGCGCCACCGGCCCCATTCGGTAATCCGCCGGTCCGATGTCCAAACCCATCGCGGGATCATGCGCGTTCGGCCAAATCGGTTGAGTTTGATACACAGATCAGCCTCCTCCATGACCACCACCCGTTCATCGCACCCACCGACCGCCAGATAATGTTCGCGCCGAAAAAACATGGCATGATCACCAAATAACAGCCGCACCCCCCGGATAAACAGCCATGGCCGCATGAGCAGCGGCGCATACCAGGTTTTGATCCAATTATGCACGGTCGACCCCCACCGTGTTCCCGATGGCCCAGCGATGCGCGGGGTAAAGCTCGCCAGCGCAATGTTGGGATCCGCCATTGCCGCCCGAATTTCCGCAACTGCGTCAATGGGTAGCAAGGAATCGGCATGTAAGACGCAGACAATATCTCCCTTGGCTTGCTCCACCCCATAATTTATTTGAGCGCCGCGCCCGGTTCGAGGCGATGTTACGCATGTGAAACCACTGGCCCGGGCAATCTCCGCCGTTTTGTCACTGCTGCCCCCATCAACGATCAGCACCTCATCCGGCGCCGGCATCAAGGCAGATATGTTCCGCAATGTGGCAGGCAAGGCTCGCTCTTCATTGAGCGTCGGGACAAGGATCGTCACGCGGGCCATATGTTTAACCATGGCCATTTTTTCAAATCATCGGGCGTATCACAATCGCTTAATAGGCGGGTTTGGTGCACGGTCATGTTTAATGCCGCCGCGCGCGCCAGCGTTTGCGTCAGCACCTTATCCGTGCTCCACGGCATGTCAGTGAATAATCCCGCTGCGGCTTGACGCATTCCTATCAAATAATAACCGCCATCCTCGGCAGGGCCGACGACAAGGTCATGATGGCCGAGCGCGGCAATCGCCTCTGCCACAATGTCCTCCGACAGGTCGGGCGTATCGGAGCCAAAGAAAATAAGCGGCGCCGGATCAATCTCAGCCAGCAAACGATCAGTCAAATCGCCCTCCTGTTGTCGCTTGAAGCAAATATCTTCCCCCAGCCATTTCCGAAAATCCGCGATCGGCGCGCCAGTGATCGCAATCTCCAAATGGCAATCACATTGCTTCAGTATATCAACAGTTCGCAGCGTCAAAGCCGCATGAATATCAGCCGCAGCTTGCGCCCCCACCGCCGGGATAAGGCGCGTTTTGGCTTCACCCGCCACAGGATAGCGCGTGAACAAAACGGCACGGACCAACGGGCGGGTCAACGCCGCTCCATCGCGATGAGAGTTATCAACGTAATCACAACGCATTCCATCCGATCGACCATGTGGAAATTCTCCTGCGGCGCATTCGCCGTTAAGCTGCTTTGCTGCGCCGCCGGATGAGACGGTATCCCCCATAAAGCAGCAACAATAACAACAGCCCGGCAATCGCCGTGGGCACGGGGAAAGCGCGGGCGATCCAGATAGGCGACATGCTGGCAGCGGACTTCGCGCCATTCGGCACTGTCACATCATTTAACCGCCAATCATATTCCAAGAAGGAAATATCCATCTCGCCATTTGCAAGCGCCGTGCGCCGCGCCTCGGTAACGCCCAAACTGCCCGAATATAGCGCGAGGAACCCGCCCACCGAATCCGCACCGCGCCAACCGGTTTTGAAATCACCGCCATACCAGTCAAAAATGCTGGACACATGCGCACCTTTATCATCGACATAATTGCGGGTCCGGTCGGACAGAAACGCCTTGGTTGCCGCTTCCATCTGACTGTCAAGCTGCTGAGCAGTAAAGGCGCGGTCCATCAATGCGGGGCAACCGATGCTGGCGCAGTTTACAGCAAAATGTATCCGCGGATCATTATACCGACCGCTGCCCCGGATCATTTTATGCTCAATATCATCGAGCGAACGCTGCGCGCCCAACAACGGGATGAAGCGCCGTTGCCACGGTGATGTCGTAACATTGCCGAGCTCGAGGATCGACGCTAAATTGGGGTGCGCATCGGCGATCAATTTCACTGTCCAAGCATTATAGGCGTTGATCAGAAAAGCGAGCTGGTCATTTTTCGGCCAGCTATCAAACTCGGCTTGCTTAACCGCAGACAGCTTCGTCAGATAGGATTGCAGCTGCGCATCCACTGCCTTAAACTGCGCATAATCGGCGACCGAGCTGCTCCGGTCCGGTGACATTTTCACATGGCTTTGCACCAACCTATCCCATTGAGAATGGTCAAAACGTTCCGCCTGCACAGGCGCCGCAATCAAAAAAGGCAGGATGAACAATATGTATTTTAGCATGAAAGCTCCGTTTTTTTGCACCCGTCTCTTCTGGTGATGCCGGTGTTCAAATTTCAATTCGTTGCCGCGGGTGGAAAGGTTACCGGCGGACGGTCACGGGCACAATGGCTATCATATGCGGCCGGAATGATAGGCATGGCTCCAATGTAACAAATAGGTGACAGATATGACGCGGTTTTGTCCTAAATTGAAAGCCGGGCATCAGGTTATTTTCAGGTTAGGGCTCACACCTTCACCCGGCCCGCCTCCGCGCGCACCAAATTTCACGGTCCTACCCATCCGGCCAAATAGGCAGCGAACAAGCCGCCGCGGCGCGATAGTCCCAATCACCCTCGTCTCAGATAAATTTAGTATCTCGCCGAAAGTCCCTTAATCATCGCTTTGCCAATAATGGGTTCCGCCAAGATATATGTGACTGACAATATCACCTTTCCGGATGCCCGTTACGAACATCGCACTTATGCTGCCATCTGCGGCGGAAACGGCGATCAAATGCCCATCGAGATAATAGCGTCCAATACGGGGGGCTCTTTCTTCCGAATTATTTGCCACGATATCCGCGCCTGCAAAATTTGTGGTGCGCCAACGTCCCGAGGCAAACTGCCCATCTGAACGAAAAGCCAGGTCGCCTCCGCTGATCGTGCCCGATGAAAATGCTGCGCCTGAAATGCCAAAGCTTTGGATATTTCCAAAACTGGCATCCAACCTTTCGCCCTTCCGAAATTTGGTAACGTCATCGGCAAACCCGCTGCCATCCCAGGTCCCATCGCTTGCGATAACTTGCAGCGCGCCGTCGCTCGTTTTTCGCCAGCGCTTAACATCGCAATCTTCGCGAGCCCGGCCCAGCGATTCAGGCGTCGGTTCCAAAATCACCGGATCCCAATCCGAACAATTTGCCGCATATCCATTGGCAAAGAAAAGATAGACGGCAATCGAGAAATTTCCATACACGCCCGAACTGCGCGTCGCGACCGCCACGGGCCGCCGGGAAACGGGGACGCGCGCCAAATAAGCGGCAAGCTGCGCATCGGAAACCGCCGTCTCAGCGCCGCCTGATCCCGCCGCCGATGCCGACTGCGCCCCCGGTTGGGCCCACCCATTGGTGATCGCTTCGGCAATCCGCAAAGCCGCTGCGTCAGTTTTATAGATCGCCAAAACCATTTTGGTCGGCCCGTCACCTTTGCCGATATAGACCGCGCATTTGATGGTGCCCGTCAGCAACGATATTTTTTCAACGCCGCGTGCGCTCTTCTGAACCGGCTGCGCGGTTAATCCTTCGCAGGCATTTGGTTTGTCCAGCGTGCTTGCCGCTGACAATATCGTAACATTCGTATCCGTCGAAAGACCATGTAACACCAGCGAGCTGCCGTCGGCATTGCTATATTGGATATTCGTGTCATTTTCCTGTTTGGTCCATCCCGCGGGCAGGGTCGGTTCAGAGGCGCGCGCGCCGCCGCCCAGGGCAATAAGCGATACAGCCGCGGCAGCCATAAACCCGAATATGCGGAATTGAAACATCATCTTGAGCCTCCGAACTTAGGATAAGAATTATCGCGGCCCAATATTAATGCAATGGCTATTTCGGAGGAGATGTCGCGGTGGTTACTTGAGGCGGCAAGGCTAATGACGCCCGGCGGCAAAGGATAATTTCACGCAAAAAGGACAAAACTCCCTACGCACGCAGCACATTCCACCCAATCACCGCAAACCTTTAATTAGTCCGCATCAGCGGCTCTAATTAAAGGTAGGCCTTGACTAAGAGATAATTCTCATTCTAATGCAAGCTAGCTTTTAATTAGGAGCAAGCATGACAAGACAATTTAGGGCTGGCCGATATGTCAAACAGCCAAATCATTACTCAGCCTTCATGCCGGAGCCGCTGCCCCCCATACCGCCAATCAATATTGATGCCGCTATGCAGACTGTGCTTTCAAAGGCCGATCGCGCGCTTGGGCGTTTAGATGGATCAATCCAGACTTTGCCCGACCCCGATATGTTCGTTTTTATGTATGTCCGCAAGGAAGCCGTTCTTTCCAGCCAGATCGAAGGAACGCAATCGTCGTTAAATGACCTGCTGGAGGCGGAAGCCGCAATCCAAGACGCGAACCGGCCCAGCGACGTCAGCGAAGTACTCAATTATGTAGGGGCGATGAACCACGGATTAAAACGACTACCCGAATTACCAATTTCGGTCCGCCTAATCCGTGAGATACATGAAAAGCTAATGCAGGGGGTGCGCGGCGACCATGCCAATCCGGGCGAACTGCGGCGCAGTCAGAATTGGATAGGGCCCGGCGGGTCGACGTTAAACGATGCGATCTTTGTTCCGCCTCCACCGCATGAAGTGGAACGCTTATTGTCGGACCTTGAAAAATTTGTTCATGAAGAGAATGATATTCCGGCGTTAATTAAAATCGGATTGCTCCACGCACATTTTGAAACGATCCACCCATTCCTCGATGGCAATGGGAGAGTTGGGCGGCTGCTTATTGCCTTTTATCTGTGTGAACAGAAGATTTTAATAAAACCAGTTCTGTATCTGTCGCATTGGTTTAAACAGCATCGCACCCGCTATTATGAATTGCTACAAAATATACGCGACAGGGGCGATTGGGAAGAATGGATTAAATTTTTCCTAGAAGGCGTGGCATCGGTAAGTCTGGAGGCGACGGAAACTGCCCGCAACATCGTCGCGTTGCGCGAGGAACACAGACGGATCATAACCGATCACTTCGGACGGTCCGCCGGAAACGGCCTGCGCATACTTGAAAGTCTGTACACCCATCCTTTCATCGACAACCGGGCTGTGATGGAACGGTTAAACCTGTCATTCCCGGCAGCAGCCGATTTGATTGATCGTTTTGTCGAAGCTGATCTATTGACCGAAATTACGGGGCAGGCTCGGTACCGCGTGTATCAGTATTTCCCATATGTACGGCTGTTTTCGGATGTAGGTCGGGAAAGCCGGTAATTAGGTTTGTGTCCGTGGAATTCGCACCAGCGTGAAGCAAAAAAGGCCGCTGTAGGAAAATGGTTTTTTTGGGGTGGGATGATTAGTTTTGTGTCGGCGGAATTTCCCGGAATTTCGTTACTTTTGATTAAGTAGCAGCTACCATTTTGGCAAACTCTGACAGCTTGTCTTTAGCGTTGGTCGCAACCAACATCGCATCCATTGTCTTCTTAACCTGAACAATAAACTGATCATCATTGCTGTGGAGCCTGAAGAATGTTTCAGGTTCGACATGAGGCGTGAGCAAGGGCAGGAAAGTCTCTACGACCGGTATCCAACGAGCAGTAAGGTCAACTAGAGAGCGGCCCTTTGCTGCGTCAGGCTTAAACCCCGTTGTGAGGCTGTCGCACCGTTGCCCCACAATTGTTTCGAGGCTGTTAGCTACCACGTTGATAAGAAACGGCTTAAAGTTGAGATTTTTGAGAAGTGCAAGCTGGGCGTTCTCAATGTTAATTAACTCCTCTTCGGTAGATTTTTTCTTCAAATCTAATCTGAGATTGTCGATTGCACGAGACAGCGTGTGCACAAAAAGGATGTGCCGGGCTTTCTTGGCCTCAAAAGCATTTCTATAAAGCTGCTTCACAAGAAAAAGTTGATTTTTACCACGAACAGCGTCGGTCGAACGGCCATGGTAAGCTAAGAGAGGTTGTAATACTTGCTCTATTCCAATCTGATCCCCATCACCAACAAATCCCCGTTTTCGGTTATAACTGAAACCTATTTCATTAAACTCGTCCGCAATCCGTTTTTGGTCTTGATCATTACTAAACTGATCCCATGTGGTAATTACATTTTGTGTGTTATTAAATTTTACAATTTGTTCGACTGTTTCTTGATCTTGACATTCCACTATTCGGCAAATCAGTCGCACTTTACCAAGATCAGATTTAGCTCTATCAACCGATCCGATCGATCCTGTAGTCTGGGCGCCATTAATAACAGAAATTCCGTTTAGCGATAAGCGCGAACCTTTTTTAGAAATACCGTTGGTGAGTACCGTAATTCCATTGTTAAAAACCCAAAAATCATTTGGCGCATTTTCAGCAGTATCGCGGATACCGCTATTGACCTTTTTCCGACGATCAGCCCCTAGAAATCCGCGATAATTGGCGCTATACAAGTCGTCGCCATACTTAACAAATAGATCGCTAATCCAGTCGCCACTAACTGTTGCGATTGACGCTTTCCACTTATTCCCAGCCTCGGTAAGCTCGGGTTCGTATGGAAAATAGATGCTATCCGCAATTGCAATATGCGAATCGCGGGCTGAATATAGGTGTTCAACTCGAGGTTTGCCGAGTTCATATCCTTTGATTACGATATTGTCATTGGCGACCAGCTTTCTAAGCATTCCCTCGGTGGTTTGAAGCTCGCGGGAGACGTTGATCGATTCCGGTAAATTGTGGACGTATAAAACGTCAATAGCGTCAATCTCTCCATCATCGATTGCCTGTCGAAATGATGCAATCGTCGCCCTGAGTTTTTCTGGAACAATCTCCAACTTACCTTCCACCAGCCAAGCGCAGGCGGTATTCAGGTCCGATGCTTTGTTAGCAGGAGCGGAATCGACCTTCTTCTCTGTGAAATACCCCTGCGCAAATATAAGGCGCCTGGCATCCACGTCGTGGTAAATAAAATCGATCTTCTTATCGTCGCCACCGTCGGTAAGGCCGGCACTCGCAAGCTCAGTTGGGTTTGCCTCTTCAAATAGCAACGCCAGCGCTAGAATTAAATAGGCGTTACCTTCGCCGATCTCTTCGACGAGCGCATTGTTGTTTTTAAGTACTCTGTCAAAACTCATTAGTTTTCTCGATATTCAGGTTTTAAGACTCCGTAAATNTGGAGCGCTCCAAAGGAGGAGAGTGACCGATGAGTATATTTGCAGGTTTGGATGTATCTGACAAGACGTGCCACATATGCGTGGTTGATGGCGGTGGTGTTGTTATCCGCCGCGATGTGGTGGCGAGTGATCCGGATGTTTTGGCAAAATGGCTAGGCAAGCACTGTTCTGGGCGAGATGGGGGCTTGGTCCGTATCGTTCTGGAAACAGGGCCGCTATCGACCTTTTTGTATCACGGCCTTGCGGAACGGGGTGTGCCGGTGGTGTGCATCTGCGCGCGCCATGCCAAGAAAGCGCTTTCGGCGCGGGTGAACAAGAGCGATGTGAACGATGCCGAGAGTTTGGCGCAGCTG
>NZ_JBHSDH010000005.1:0-145717 GCF_042651485.1 Sphingorhabdus arenilitoris | reverse complement strand
GCCTGCTATTGTATAGGTCGGTGCGGTGACGGTTCCGGTCAATGGATCGAATGCCGCTCCGCCGCCTAGGTTGGTGGCGACGCTGGTGAGGGCGGCGTTGATCTGCCCGCCGTTGACGCCGTCTGTTGACCCTGTCGCTGTCGAGCCTGCGCCGACATTAACAATGGTCGTGCCCGCAACATTCAGCACATCATCCGCCGCCAGCGTGATACCGCCGCCGGTGATGTTCGGCCCGCCGGTGACGGCAATGCTTGTGATGCCGGTTAGCACGGGGTTGAGCGCAAATTCGACGTTGTTTCCGCTTTGCGTGGCTGCCAGATTGTCACCTGCCGTCAGCGTAACGGTCTCACCAGCGCCAACTGCGCTTGAAGTTGCGCCTGTCACCGTTCCTGTGCCACCAGCCGCTGCGGTCAGGTTGAACCCGCCGCCCGCTGCTGCCAGCGCATCGCCAACATTATTATAGGTAGAACCGTTCACGTTGAAGGTTGGGGCCGTAACGGTGCCGTCGGCGGCAATAGCTGCGCCGCCGCCAAACGCCGCTGCGATACCAGCATTGGCGGTATTGTTGCCGGTGTTGAGCGCTTCAATCGCGGCCGTCGTGTTACCAAAGGTCGCACCGGCTGCGTTGATCGTCGGGGCCGTCGCAATCGTGCCGTCCGGGTTGATGGCAAGGCCGCCGCCGGTCACAGTCTCGAGGCTGTCGCCCAGATTATTGACCGCCGTTGCCGTGGTGAACAATTGCGAACCGTTGATGGCATCGGTCGAGGTCGCCGAAACGACGCCTGCTGCGACATTCTGAATCTGACGCGGCGATCCAGGTGCGCCCACGGACACCACCGATGTTGGCCCTGTTCCAGCCGCCGTTCCGCCGTTCAGCGTAAACGCACCTGTGTTCGGAGCTAAAGTTATCGATCCGCCGCCCAAGGCAACATCATTGGCATTGGCCGCAATGGCCCCATTTCCAAGGGCAAGACCGGCAAACTGGTCGGCCCGTGCGCCAACACCCATAGCTATGCTGTTAATGCCGGATGCAACCGCATTGTTACCGATAGCAATAGCTTGTCCAGCGGAGGCATTAGAACCGACACCGATGGCCACCGCTTGATCTGCGCTAGCTGTTGCAACTGGCCCTAGAGCCGTTGCATTCACACCTGTCGCTTGTGCGCCATTGCCGACAGCCGTCGCATTCTGCTGATTGGCAAGCGCGGAGGTGCCAAGAGCCGTTGTATCATTGGCGCTCGCTTGCGCATTGTTACCGGCGGCCAGCGCATTTTCACCGCTTGCATCGGTGTCGATGCCCAAAGCAGTGCTTTCCGCGCCAGAGGCAGAGGCGCCATTCCCAATCGCTACTGCATTTTCCAGCCCTGCTTGCGCGTTCAGGCCGATGGCGATTGTGTTTTCGGCATTTGCAATTGCACCCGATCCCTGGGCAATACTGTTAACACCTGTTGCATCCGAATTGTCACCCAGCGCTATGGAGCCGACACCAATTGCGGTGTTGGCATTACCGATCGCTACCGCGCCATTGCCGGTTGCTGTATTGTCCGCGCCCACCGCGACTGCGCCGGTGCCCGTGGCTGTGTTGGGGTCACCAATTGCAACTGCGCCATCGCCGTTTGCGACCTGACCATCACCAATGGCAACCGAGCGGCCCGTGGTGGTGGTGCCATTTGAGCCGATAGCAACGCTGTTGTCGCCATTGGCAATGACCGTGGGGCCAAAGGCAATGCTGTCGACGCCATTCGCTTGCGAGTCATTGGCGGTGGAATTGACGTTGCGGTATCTTGTCGCCTCCGCCACAGCTTGCGTGGTGTTGACTGTCAATGCGCTGAATGCCGCGCCAATGTTCGAATAATTGGCGCCGCCAATTGTGTAGGTTGGCGCAGTGACGGTGCCATCGACCGCCACAGATGCGCCGCCGCCAAGAACGGTTGCAATGCCATTGTTGGCGGTGGTGTTGGCAATGTTCAGCGCCTGAATGGCCGCAGTCACATTGCCGAAGATGGACCCCGCAGCAGTGATGCTTGGCGCGGATGCAATCGTGCCATTGGGGTTGATGACCAGGCCGCCGCCCGTGACCGTTTCCAAGCTATCGCCCAGATTATTGGCCGCCGTTGCCACGGTATACAATTGCGAACCATTGACGGCGTCAGTGGAAGCGGCTGAGACTTCACCCGCTGCGACATTTTGGATTTGCCGCTTGATCGTGCCCGAACCAACCGAGACGACCGCATATGCCGATGTGCCTGCAACACTTCCGCCATTCAGGGTGAACGGACCGCCATTGGCAAATGCCGTCACAGATTCACTGCCCAAAGCAACATCATCGAAATTTACGGCATTGGCTCGATAACCAATCGCAACACTATCACCGCCCGCAGCTGTTGACTCAGATCCAAGCGCTGTGGCGAACGTTGATGACACTTGCGCAAAAGAGCCGAGCGCAGTGCTTCCTAAGCCGGATACACTCGCCATGTAGCCAATAGCCACGCCATCGCCGGCGAATATATTGGCATTGGTGCCGATTGCTATATCGTTGGTGCCATCGGCAACGGCCGATGCGCCCAAAGCCAAAGTGCCTTGGCTGGTTGCACGGGCGAAATTGCCCAGCGCATTGGAATTAGTGTCAGTCGCAAAAGAGTTTCTGCCGATGGCAATGCTATTTTCCCCACTTGCGAATGATGACCGGCCGGCTGCGAATGAATCAACCCCGCCTGCAAGGGCCGCTGAACCGATTGCAATGGAATTGTCAGCCCCAGTGACGGCAGTGGCTCGGCTGCCCAGCGCAACAGAGCTTGCGCCCGCTGCGCTGCTGTCCCGCCCTGCGGCAAGAGAGTCGACGCCGGCTGCCACGCTTTCAGGACCAATGGCGACGCTGTTTGTGCCGCTTGCAACGCTGGCGGCCAGTGCCGAGTTAGCATTGAAATATTGCGTGCCGGAAGCAACCGAACTGTTCAACGCCGTAAGCGCCGAGCCGACATCGTTATAAGTGCTGCCCGCAATGGTGTAAGTGGGGGCAGTCAATGTGCCGTTTGCCGCAACGCTTGCGCCGCCGCCAAGCGCGATTGCAAGGCCATTGCTGGCATTGGTGTTGGCGCCGTTCAGCGCCTCAATTGCTGCCGTGGTGTTACTGAAGGTCGCGCCTGCTGCGTTAATGGTGGGCGCAGTTGCAATCGTGCCATCGGAGTTGATGGCAAGGCCGCCGCCGGTCACTGTCTCCAAGCTGTCGCCCAGATTATTGGCTGCCGTTGCCAAGGTGAACAGTTGCGATCCGTTGACGGCGTCGGTCGATGTCGCCGAGAGCACGCCCGCGCCGACATTCTGGATTTGCCTTTCATTGCCAGCACTGCCGACCGAGACCACGGATGTGGGCGCGGGAGCCGCCGCCGTGCCGCCGTTCAGTGCGAGCACGCCGGTGTGGGGCAATTCGGTTACGGAGCCTGCGCCCAATGCCACGCTGCCTGTCACGGTTGCTTCAGCGCCATTGCCCAATGCCGTGGCATTGACTGCATCGGCATATGTGGCGGCACCAAGAACGGTTGCACCGGCGGCAAGGGCTTCTGAGTTATAGCCTATGCTGACGCTGTTTGATGCGGTGGCGTTGGAGGAAGCGCCAGCGGCCGTGCCAGTTGATGAAGCGGAAGCATTGGAGCCAAATGCCGTTGAGTTAGCGTCAGTTGCCGAAGCATCCGCACCAAGGGCAGTAGCTCTTGCTGCCAAGGCTGCTGAATTGCGGCCAATGGCGACGCTGTTATTGTCTTGCGCATCGGCATTGGTGCCGATGGCAATGCTAGAAGTGCCCGCCGCAGCGGCATTGTTGCCCAGTGCGATATTGCCTGCTTGAGCAGCATTTGCACTGTTACCGAGCGCAATCGCCCCATCGCCAAACGCTTGGTTGTTGTTGCCTAGCGCCAATGCGCCGTTACCCGAGGCGTTATTGTTTGCGCCGACGGCAACCGCGCCGGTGCCAACAGCATTGTTGGGGTCACCAATCGCCACCGCGCCATTGCCGTCTGCCACCTGCCCGTCACCAATAGCGACTGCACGGCCAGAAATTGTCGTCGTGCCGCCCGAACCAATGGCAACGCTGTTTGCACTGTTGGCAACCACACCGGAACCGATGGCAATGCCATTGGCACCGAATACGCGAGCTTGATTACCCACGGCAACTGAATCGCTGGATCCCGTGAAGGCCTCGCTGCCGATTGTCACTGAATTAAAGGCGGAGCTAGTATCCCTGCCGATGGCAATCGATTCTGTGCCCGCTCCAGCACGAATGCCCAGAGCTACGCCATTTGTATCAGCATTCGCTGAAGCGCCAGCCGCAAAAGCACCATCACCGCTCGCCAATGCACTATTGCCGATTGCAAGGCTATATTCTCCTTGTCCTGTCGCCAATGTACCAACGGCAACAGCACCGAGGCCCGTTGCTCTGGCGTTGGCGCCAAGCGCAGTGCCATCATCGACATCTGTCATGGCACCCGCGCCAATAGCAGTGCCATTACTAGCAGTTGCTTGAGAGAAAATTCCCACCGCAGTGGACGATATCCCGATGGCGCTGGACTCTCGGCCAACCGCCACCGCATTGGTGATGGCTTCTGCGTTGGTGCCATAGGCTGCGCCATTCACTGCCGCGCTGGCGTTCAAGCCGATGGCGACGCCAAATTGGGAAGCATTGGACGCATTGCCAATGGAAACGCCATAAGCCCCGCTGCTATTGGCGGCGCGGCCGATTGTAACGCTGGCCTCAGCATTGCTGCCCGCGCCTGACCCAATGGCCACGGCATTTAGCCCGTTTGAAAATGAGCCTTCGCCGATGACAATTGCGTTTGTATTGGTTGCGCTTGCCCCCCGCCCAATGGCGATAGTGGACGCCGAACTGGCCACCGATTGACCGCCAACAGCGATGGAATCCCCACCCGTTGCGGCCGCGCCGCCGGTTGCATTGCCGCCCAGCGCAGTCGCGCCTGCGCCGGTTGCGCGCGTCGCATTTGCCGCCGTTGTGCCGCCCGCGCCAACCGCCGTTGCATTGCTGCCCGTGGTGGCCGTGGTGCGAACGCCGATGGCGACCGAGTTGGCCGAGGATGCGGTTGCACTTGTGCCCAAAGCAATCGCGTTGGTCGAAGCGGAGGTTGACAATGTGCCCAGCGCAATCGAGTTGGTGGCGCCGGTGGACGCCGCGGTGCGGCCAATGGCAATCGCGCCGTTGCCGGACGCTGTGGTTGTGCCGCCAACAGAGTTGGTGCCGATGGCAATCGCATCATTGTTCGATACCGCAACGCTTTGGCCAATGCCGATGCCGCCAGTGCCGGCGGCGCCGTTCAACACGACATTCTGCCCCAAAGCGACCGATCCGCTTTGCGAGCTGGAGCTAAACTGACCGATAACGGTGGCGTTATTGGCTGTGGACACCGCGCCTTGGCCCACCGCAATTGCGGCTTGCCCGGTTGCGCGCGATTGGCCGGAAATGGCGAGCGAATCCTGCCCCGTTGCTTGCGCGCCCTGGTTGAAGTTACCGCCCAGCGCGGTAGCGCCAGCGGCCGAAGCCAGCGTTGCGGTCGCGGCGGTGCTGCCGCCCGAACCAATGGCGGTTGCGCCCGAACCGACGCTGGCGGCCGCGCGCTGACCAATGGCGATGGTGTTGTCGGCCGATGCCGCGGTGTTGCCGCCAATGGCAATCGCATTTGTCGCGCCGGTCGATGCAGCGTTCAGGCCAATCGCGATGCCCGCTGTGCTGCTGGAGCGTGATTGCCCGCCAATGGCAATCGCGTCGGTCTGCGTTGCTTGCGCGCCGCTGGTGGCATTGCCGCCAATGGCTGTCGCGCCAGCCGCTGTCGCGCGCGTGGCCGTTGCTGCATTGGTGCCGCCATTGCCAAGCGCGGTGGCGCTGGTTGCGGTGGCCTGCGCCAAGCTGCCGAGCGATGTGCTGTTCAGCGCGCTGGCGACAGAGCGGTTGCCGACGGCTGTTGCTGTCACGCCGGTCGCATTTGCACTTGTGCCCAAAGCGATGGCGTCAACCGCGCCTGTGCCAACGCTGGCCTGAAAGCCAATGGCCATTGCGCCCAATGCGCCGGTATTGACCGTTGCCTGCCGCCCGATGGCCAGCGCACCATTGGCGTTGGCGACCGCGTCGGATCCAACGACAACAATTTCATTGGCGGTGACATTTTGCGGAGTTCCGCCTGGATTGATGACAACCGCATTGCTGGAGCTGACTGTGGAAAAGCCTCCGGCGCTGGCCACAGCGAAGGTCTGGTTGCCGCTGACGGTCACCTGATTACCGATCGCGGTAGCATTGATGCCGCTGACATTCACATTAGCGCCAATGGCTGTGGCGTCGGCTCCGGTAGCGGAAGAGCCAGAGCCAAGGTTGGTGGCCTGCGCCATAACAGGCGAGGAAAAGCCGAAGAGGACCGCGCCAATGGTCGATGCGGTGCCTGCGCCCAGACGTCCAATTTTTGCCTTTTGGCCCACGCCCAAGGTCAAAGTGGATATGCGCAGCGCGGCCATGATCCGCCGCCTTGTGGTCCAGCCAAGTTTCGCGTTGCTATGCCCGTCGCCGCCTAGAAACGCGGCATAATGTTGGCGATGACGATGTATATTATCATGAAAACGCTGAACAATGCTCTCTTCGGCTAAACGATCGGCATTGGCTTGGTCTTCGGGTGAAAGGGCAAATTGAATATAGTTGCCAGAAAAATTCATCGTCATTATGTATTCCCTCTGTAAAGGTCGCTGAAAAATGTGCGATCTTCCTGAAGGATAAATAGTAAACAAAGATTAATGTGAATCTTGCAACTTGTCCATATTGAATTTAATATTCATCTATATTGAACTATAATTCAGTCCATTTCGGATATGTATTCAATTTGACTTGATGTATCATTCGCCGCCAAAGGCAATCAGGCTGCGGCTTTCCACCCCTGCGCTGCGCAATTTCACTGCGCCGCCCAAATCGGGAAGGTCGACGATAAACAGGGCGGTGTCGACAACGCCTCCTCCACGCCGGATCAAATCTATTCCAGCCATGGCCGTGCCGCCGGTGGCAATAAGGTCATCCACCAGCAGGATTTTCTGTCCGGGTTGCACCTGACCCAAATGCATTTCGATCCGGTCGGTGCCATATTCCAGTTCGTAATCCGTGCCGATTTTTTCGCCCGGCAGCTTTCCGGGTTTGCGCAGCATCAGCTTGCCCAACCCGAGCGCATAGCTCAGCCCCGCCGCAACAATGAAGCCGCGCGCTTCTATCCCCGCGATCAAGCTGGTATCCGCTGGAACCATCGCGGCCATTCGGTCAATGGTGGCCCGAAACCCTGGCCCATCAAGCAGCAGCGTCGAAACGTCCCGGAATATGATGCCCGGCTTGGGATAATCAGGAATGGCACGGATGAGAGCGGCAAGGTCGGAGTTATCGGTCATTGGCTCACTTGGCCATTACGGGCGGATATATTCAAGCAGAAATATAGGATCAGCAGCTCTTCATATCGAAAAACGATAAAACACCTTGACGGCCACCCCGATCGAATTTATTGATTATCAATATAGAAAATATCGAATTATGATAAGGGATGATTGCATGCTGCACCGAATAGTCACTTTGCTGAAGGTCCTAAACTGGCTCAATTGGATACTCGCGGTCCTATTTGTGGCCTTCGCGGCGGCTACTTTTATCCCGGCATTTGGGGATCCACTGACTGCGTTGATGCAACGAAAATTAAGCGCTGATCAGGTGGTAGAGATATTGCAGATTTGGCGAATGCTCGCCCTGTTGTTGATCCCGACTGCTTATGCCGTGCACCGGATATTCAAGGCGATTATCGCAATTGTCCAAACTGCGATAACAGGCGACCCGTTTATTACCGATAACGCCCATGGGCTTCGCATCATCGGTTGGGCCCTGCTTGCCATTCAAATAATCGACCTGTTTTCTGGTCTTTTGATGATGCGGCTAAGCGAGGTGTCGGGGGAATATGCTGGATGGAGTCCGGCTGTAACCGGCTGGCTTGCGGCATTGTTGATGTTTGTCTTGGCGCGCATTTTCGAACATGGTGCCCGAATGCGCGATGATCTGGAGGGCACGATCTGATGCCGGTGAAGGTCAATCTTGACGAGTTATTATATCAACGCCGCATGACACTGACCGAATTGGCGGAGCGCGTGGATATCACAATTGCCAACCTGTCCATTTTGAAAACCGGAAAAGCCAAAGCAGTCCGATTTTCGACATTAGAGGCGATTTGCCGCGCGCTGGAATGTCAACCGGGCGATTTGTTGGAGTATGAACAAGGAGAGGGCGAATGACAATCTGGCAAGCAATATGCCGATCTTATCAGCAAGCGGCGGCTTTCATGCGGGCGCACCCGTGGCTTTTGCTGGTACCGATTTCCGCCGAAATGGCCCAGCATGCGGCCGAAATGTATATCGGAATGTATGACAGCACCGACATGGCGATACAGGTGGAAAACCACCCGCTGCGCATGGGCATTGGGATGATCAAGATTTTGGCCATCAGCTTTCCCGTCTATTGGGTGGCGCGTTTCATTTCGGCCAAGGTAGCTGACGATAGAGTAACGAAATTTGAACAGCCTGCTGCACGGTTATTTGGCATTTATTTGCTTGTGATGACGGCAATTTCTGCAGCCCAGTTGTTTCTTTTGTCCAGTAGTGCGTCGGCAGCTATCTTCAGCATGGTCCTTGGCATGATTTTCACCAGCCTGCTGATCGGTTGGGCTGTGGCCGCTCCGCTTGGCCATGCTGAAATGGGCCCAGTGCAGTCGACCCAGCTAATGTGGCGGCACATTCCGGCGACAATCGTCATAACATTCATTGCGATAATGCCGCTGATGATACCGCATTATTTGCTGGCTGCCGCCGCGATCCATGCGGATGCACATATGCTGAAATGGGGAATATTGATCATTGATTCCCTGTTGGTCGGATGGCTGTCCATATTGATCAGCAGCAGCTTCTTTTTTGCTGCTGCACGCGCTGCTCGGTTAAGCCCAAGCTGGCGCCATTATTTTTCGCATTCAACTCATGGAGCATAATCCGATGCATCAGATATCAAAATTTCGCTCATGTTTGTTGCGGCCTTTGCGTAGCGGTGCAAAGAAAAAGGGCGGCCCATTGCTGGACCGCCCTCTAACCTGTCCCAAATGGGAAAAGCTTATTTCAGCTCGACGGTTCCGCCAGCAGCTTCGATCTTCGCTTTGATTTCTTCTGCTTCGGCTTTGTTCGCGCCTTCTTTCAATGGCTTTGGTGCGCCTTCGACCAGAGCTTTTGCTTCGGTCAGACCCAAGCCGGTGATTGCACGTACTTCTTTAATCACTGGGATCTTGTTGCCGCCGTCGCCGGTCAGGATTACGTCAAATTCGTCTTTCTCTTCAGCAGCAGGCGCATCGCCGCCAGCAGCAGGACCAGCAACCGCAACAGCAGCAGCGGCGCTAACGCCCCATGCTTCTTCCAATGCTTTTGCAAGATCAGCAGCTTCCAATACGGTCAGCTTCGAAAGTTCTTCTACAAGTTTAGCTACATCAGCCATATTAATAACACTCCGATTTCTTCAATATTTGTCGGCCCGACACATGCGTTCGGCGCCCGTTAACAGATAAATATGATGCTGCCCGTTTTAAGCAGCTTCTTTTGCGGCATAAGCTCCAAATACCCGTGCCAGTTTCGCCGCCGGTGCAGTCGACAGTTGAGCGATCTTGGTTGCTGGCGCATTGATAAGGCCAACAATCTTGCCGCGCAGTTCGTCGAGTGACGGCATCGAAGCCAGCGCCTTAACGCCATCAATGTCCAATACGGTATCACCCATCGCACCGCCGACAATTTCAAGTTTGTCGTTGGTTTTGGCGAATTCGACCGCAATCTTTGCAGCGGCGACCGGATCCGTCGATGTGGCAAGTGCAACAGGACCATTGAGCAGATCGCTCAAAGGCGCATATTGCGTGTCCGCAAGGGCAATTTTGGCAAGGCGGTTCTTGGAAACCTTATAAACGGCACCAGCGTCGCGCATTTTAGTACGAAGCTCGGTCGATTGCGACACTGTCAGGCCCAAATTGCGGGTGACAATGACGGCGGCCGCTTCGTTAAAAGTTGCGTTCAGCTCTGCAACCGCTTCGGTCTTTTCAGAACGGTTCATGCATTACTCCTTTTTCGGAATGGGCAAGCAGAAAGCCGGTCCATCCCAACACGAAATTACGAAACCGGCATGATGCCGCTTTCGCGCTTAATTGTCCGTGGGGATGTTGACTGTGCCAGCGCGCCCAACAGGGGGAGCATTAGCGGGCCGAAATCAGAAGATACGGCAAAAATCTCTTTCCCCGTCTAGGCTGGAAATTAAGATAGGCATATTCCCATCACCGGCTGTCTCGGACGGTTGTTCAATGAAGCCGTCGCTTCACTGAACGAACGGGGCAATAGCAGCGCGGGCAGCAGAGTCAATAGGGAAGGGCGAAGCCTCCCTATTTTGCTGCTGCCCTTAACTGTGCGTCATTGGCTTTGGCATAATGACCGCGCGAGATGATATAGGCGCGAACCTGTTCCGCTTCTGCCGGTGTCAGCACGCTTTTGAAGCTGACCATGCCGCGTTCTTTCAATATGCCATCAATGATGATCGACCGGAAAGTATCCGCATCGGCGATAGTGCCTGATTTGCGCAGGTCGGGCAGCACGCCGTTACCCACAGCTCCCGGATTGTGACATACCAGGCAATAGCGTTGGTAATTCGACTGCCCAGCGGCGATATCAGCAGCCGTGCCAAATTGTTCGGGCGGTTTCCACACATAGGGTTCAGCCTTTGGCAGGTCCGGCAGCTTTGCCGTTCCGCCAAGTTTCAGCACGATCAGGCGCGGGATGTTGGGGATTTGCCCCGATGCGCCCGCCGCATAACCCGACACGAGCGGAAATGCACCGCCCTTGCTGGTCATAAAGGCAACATATTGTTCGCCATCCACCATATAGGTCGATGCGCCGGTAAGTACGCCGGATTGCACATCAATATCGAGGAGCTGCTTACCGCTATCGGCTGCGAAAGCCTTAAAACGGCCCATCGCGTCACCCTGAAACACCAGATTACCTGCGGTGGTCATTGTGCCGCCATTCCATGGTGCAGGCTGATCGACTTTCCAAGCGGGCTTGCCAGTTTTCGGATTAAAGGCGACCAGCTGCCCTTTGGTGGCTGCTTTGATGGCCTTCACAGTGGCGACGTCATCAGGCAGGTCAGCGGCAGCGGTTGCGCTTCCGATGTTGAAACCAAGCGGTTTACGCTCCTGCTCATTGGCTGCAACCGGGGGCATATAGGCGCCGCCAATATACTGCGCCGGAATATAGACTAAGCCGGTGGCTGGATTATAGCTCATCGGATGCCAATTATGCGCGCCCAATGCCGATGGATTGGCCAAATATAGCTTGCCTGTCACTTCATAACGGGCCTCGGGATTTTCTATCGGGCGGCCCGTTGTTTTATCATATCCGGTAGCCCAAGTGATTCCGTCGATAAATGGTTCTGCGGACAGCATTTTGCCATTGCGCCGGTCAATGGTGAAAAAGAAGCCGTTTTTCGGCGCGTGATATAGCACCGGCACTTGCTGCCCACCCCGTTCTTCCTTGGCCAAGATGATCGGCTGTGTCGCGGTATAGTCCCATGTCTCACCGGGCGTTTCCTGATAATGCCATTTATATTCACCGCTATCGGGGTTCAGCGCGACGATGGAGGATAGGAACAAATTGTCCCCTTCACCATTGGACCGGATTTTATGGTTCCACGGATTGCCATTGCCCACACCCAGATAAAGCTGATCGAGTTCGGCGTCATACACAATTGCGTCCCACACGGTGCCGCCGCCGCCCGATTCATGCCAATCGCCGGGCTTTTTATCCTTGCTCCATGTGGCATAGACAGTTTTCATAATACTGTCGCTCGCCGCACCGTCGGCCACGCCATTGGGATTGGGCGTGGTGTAGAAGCGCCAGGCCTGTTTTCCTGTGGCGGCATCGTAAGCAGTAACATAGCCGCGCACACCAAATTCTGCGCCGCCAAAGCCGATGACGACCTTATCCTTTACGATCCGGGGAAAGCCGGTGATGGTTCCATTACCTTCTTTATCGAGCGTCTGTTGGCTCCACAATTCTTTGCCCGTGGCCGCATCGAGGGAGACAAGGCGGCCATCAATGGTGCCCAGAAACAGCTGCCCTTTCCAAAAAGCAACGCCCCTGTTTACCACGTCGCAGCATGCTTTCACGCCGCGCGCCTGATCGACGCCGGGGTCATAATTCCAAAGCGGCTTTCCGCTTTTGGCGTCGAAAGCAAAAACTTTCGACCATGGGCCGGTTACGAACATTTTGCCATCGACCACAACCGGCGTCGATTCGTGGCCGCGCGCATCGGGCAGGTCAGCAAACCATGCAATGCCAAGCTGCCCGACATTTTCTGCGTTAATCTCGTCCAGCGGGCTATGGCGCTGCTCATCGGTGGAAAATCCCGGGCTGGCCCAATTGCTGCCATCGCCCCCGCTTTTCAGATATTCACTGTCAATGGCGGCAAGGGCCGGGTCTTTCGCAGCTTCGCTTTCCACCTTGCTGCACCCGCCAATGGTCAAAGCGGCTACCGCCAGCAATGCGGACGATATGAATATGTTGCGCATGATGCGACTCTCCCCTTGATAATCTCTCTCGGGCAAGATGCTAGTTAATCGCGCGATTAAGGTCCAGCGGATTATTGCCGAGCGTCAATCGCCTCGACAATGCGCCGCGCCTTCGGCCAAATAAAAATGGCCACCGGTTGATTGTCCGGTGGCCATTTATGGTCCTACCCCTAATTTTCCGTAGCATGGTTACCAGTAAAAACCGCGATACACCCTTACGACATGGCCGCTGCGGATATTGACCAGCAACAGGTCGTTATAATGCCGGATATAGCGTTGGTTATAGCCGGGTGCAGGGAGGCGCTGGCTGGCATGGTTGTTCACTATGTAACGCGACCCATAATATTGCGAGCTCATCCGCACGCCAGTGTTCCAGCTATTATAGCGGAAGGGCGCATTGAACCGCGCGGCCCGGTAATTGGCTCGATTCACTTGACGCCGGTAATCCTGTTTATCTTCGCGATATTCTTGGCGAGCTTCGCGCACTTCGCTTCGTGCATCACGAATTTCAGCGCGGGTGCCGTAGCGTTTGGCTTGCCGCAGATCTTGTTTTTCCTCGCGGATTTCGCGAACATCCCGGCGCAATTCTTGGGGTGTGGTTTTGGCTTGAACGGCAACCGGCGTCAGGACGGTGGCAGCCGCCAATAAGGCGATAATATGCTTTTTCATCTTTCGATCCTTTCCATGAACAATGAAGCAGTTTGCTCCATATGTTCATGTATAAGGCCGTTACGATGAACGGCGCCCGACCAATTGTATCAGGCACCGTCCAGAATTGTCGCAAATTGTAATAGGCACAGGCCCTAAGCCGAGCGGCCTAAATCAGCTCGACCGCCACCGCCGTTGCTTCACCGCCGCCAATGCAAAGCGAGGCGACGCCGCGTTTCAAACCGCGGTCCTCCAGCGCGCCGAGCAAGGTTGTGATAATCCGTGTGCCAGATGCACCAATAGGATGGCCGAGGGCAGTCCCGCCACCATTGACGTTAATCTTGTCATGCGGGATGTTGAGGTCATGCATCGCAAACATGGCGACGCAGGCAAATGCTTCATTGACTTCCCAAAGGTCCACATCGGCGACCGACCATCCGGCTTTGTCCAAACATTTTTGAATCGCGCCAACCGGGGCGGTTGTAAAGGCGCTGGGCTCATGAGCATGGGCGGCATGGGCAACGATGCGAGCTACGGGCTTTTTGTCACCGGCATTGCTTTCGCGGGTCAAGACGACGGCGGCCGCGCCGTCGCTGATCGAGCTGCTGGTTGCCGCAGTGATCGTGCCGTCCTTGGCAAAGGCGGGGCGCAGCGTCGGGATTTTGTCGGGCATACCTTTGCCTGGCGCTTCGTCCGTATCGACCACTATGTCGCCTTTGCGAGTTGAAATAGTAACTGGCACGATTTCACGCGCAAATTTACCTTCCGCAATTGCGGCTTTGGCGCGGTTTAGGCTTTCGATCGAATAATTGTCCATCGCTTCGCGGGTCAATTGATATTCATTCGCGGTTTCCTGAGCAAAGCTGCCCATGGCGCGGCCTTCTTCATAGGCATCTTCAAGGCCGTCGAGGAACATATGGTCATAGGCGGTGTCATGGCCGATGCGCGCGCCGCTGCGATGTTTTTTCAACAGATAAGGTGCATTGGTCATGCTTTCCATGCCGCCCGCAATGATCAGGTCGGCGCTGCCAGCGGCCAGTGCTTCTGCGCCCATAATCACCGTTTGCATACCCGATCCGCAAACCTTGTTCACCGTGGTTGCTTGCACCGATTTGGGCAGGCCCGCTTTGATGCCTGCTTGCCGCGCAGGCGCTTGACCCAGACCCGCCGGCAGGACGCAGCCCATATAGATGCGGTCCACATCCGCGCCGTCAACACCCGCCCGCTCAACCGCTGCCTTGACCGCCGCTGCACCTAGATCGGTCGCGCTGGCATCGGATAAAACGCCCTGCATCGCGCCCATAGGTGTGCGCGCATAGGATAGGATGACTACGGGATCTGCGGTGCTCATAGGTATGGTCCTTATTATCGTTAAAATATGGCTTTACATTAGGGATAGCGGCGATGCGATGCAATGGGGGAATATGATGCGGTTCTTGTATATGAGAGCCGTCCTACACAGGCCTAATCCGATCCCGTCTCTACGCGAATGAGCGAAGTCCGGGCATTTTTGGGGAAAGCGGTTAATCAAAATGCAGTGATTTAATCATACGCTTAAAACAGGTTTTCAATTGCAACCCCTTCGGTTACAAAGATAGCTGTTAAGGGGCAGATTATGAGAGAAGGAGAATATTCATGAGCACCGATATGAAAGCGATATTGGAAAAGCAGCGCGCCAGTTTTACGGCCGCCATGCCGGAACCCATGTCGGTGCGACGGGACCGGATGGACCGGGCGATCGCGCTATTGATCGATCATAAGGATGATTTTGCCAAGGCGGTGTCGGCCGATTTCGGCCATCGCAGCGTCGAACAAACGCTGATGACGGATATCATGCCGTCGGTCAGCGCGCTGAAACATGCGAAAAAGCATTTTGAAAATTGGGCGCGCGGTGAAAAGCGAAAGCCGACTTTTCCGCTTGGCCTGATCGGGGCAAAGGCAAATGTCGTCTATCAACCCAAGGGCGTGGTCGGCGTGGTCGCGCCTTGGAATTTTCCCATCGGTATGGTCATGGTGCCGATGGCCGGCATATTGGCCGCTGGCAACCGGGCGATGGTCAAGCCTTCCGAATTTACCGAGGAAGTATCCGCGCTATTTGCCGAGGTGGTGCCCAAATATTTTGATGAAACCGAAATGGCGGTCTTCACCGGCGGGGTTGAGGTGGGGACCGAATTTTCTTCGCTGCCTTTCGATCATTTGATTTTCACAGGCGCTACGCCGGTGGGAAAACATATCATGCGGGCGGCGGCCGAAAATTTGGTGCCCGTCACGCTGGAGCTGGGCGGCAAATCGCCGACAATCATTGGCCGCAGCGCGGATAAGAAAAAAGCCGGTGAGCGCATCGCGCTGGGCAAAATGATGAATGCCGGGCAAATATGCCTCGCTCCCGATTATTTGATGGTGCCCAAGGAACAAGAAGCAGACGTTATCGAAAGCGTGCGCCAGGGCGTTACCGCCATGTATCCCACATTGTTGCATAATGATGATTATACCAGCATCGTGAATGGCCGCAATTTTGAACGGTTGCAGGGCTATCTGGAGGATGCCCGCGAAAAAGGCGCGGAGCTGATTGAGGTTAATCCCGGTGATGAAGATTTTACCAGCTCCAACGGCAATAAAATGCCGCTGACGATATTGCGCAACGTCAACGACGATATGAAAGTGATGCAGGAGGAAATTTTTGGCCCCATCCTGCCGGTGATGACTTATGAAAGCATGGATCAGGCGATTGATTATGTGAATGCACATGACCGTCCGCTTGGCCTATATTATTTTGGCAATGACAAAAATGAAGAAGAGCACGTGCTCGGCAAAACCGTGTCAGGCGGCGTGACGGTCAATGACGTGATTTTCCATAATGCCATGGAGGATTTGCCCTTTGGCGGTATTGGGCCGTCGGGCATGGGCAATTATCATGGAGCCGATGGTTTCAAGACTTTCAGCCATATGCGCGCGATTTTCCGGCAAAGCGGGCTGGATGTGGCGGGGATCGCAGGATTTAAGCCGCCTTATGGCAAGGCGACCGCGAAAACATTGGCAAAAGAGTTAAAAAAATAACCTCTATTCTTCCCCTTGCAACGGACGCTGCTCTCGGTTAGAGGAGCCTCCGCTGCAACGGCGAAGGCCGATGTTGCTGTGCCCCAGTGGTGGAATTGGTAGACGCGCTGGACTCAAAATCCTGTTCCGAAAGGAGTGCCCGTTCGAGTCGGGCCTGGGGCACCATTTTCCTTTATATTGATCTTAGCCGCCCCTTTGTGGCGGGCTTATTACGCGTTTCGCCAAATAGCGTAACAGTTCCAACAGCAGCACAGCGAGCAGGGACAGCCCCAACATGGGCAACATAAAGCCCGCAACGATCATCAGCGCGATAAACCCCCTTTGTTTATGCGCCGGAGGTTGCGGCGGCGCGCCCAATGTCCCTTGCGGACGTCGGCGCCACCACATGATGGTCCCGCTGACCGCGACCAATATCAACGCCAGCGCGGTTAGCACCCCGACCAATTGATTGACCCAGCCGAAAAGCTGCCCTTCATGCCAAGCAATGCCATAGCCGACGACCTGGTCAATGGCATGTTGATCGTCAAAGCCTTCGCGTTTCGTCACGTCGCCCGTTCGCGCATCAATCCAGATTTTGCGCTGCTCTGGCCGGTTCTGCGTTTCCGTCGTTGCCAGCCAGTCCGGGCCGTTGGGCGGGCCAAATTTGGCGGGCGCTCCGGGCGGTTGAATGATGGCAGGAAAGGGAAGCTTCTGCCGTACCGCAATGGCCGCGACCTGCTGCAGGCTCAGCTTCGGCTGGTTGCTTGCCGGCACGGCTTCATTGGGCTTGGTCGATGCCGGTTCATGCAAATGCGCGGAATGATCGTCCTGCTGCCCAGCTGCCGCCTCGCCGTTTTTCCACTGCTGCGGCTTTGCGTCGGTCCAGCCCATTTCCGTGCGCACCGTGCGGAACCCGTCACCCCAAAGCTCGGTCCATGGCAGGCCGGAAAATAGCAGCACCAGGGCGAGCCCCGACACCCAAAAACCGGTCACGCTGTGCAAATCACGCCAGAATAGCCGCTTTCCTTTTTGCCCCCAACGCGGCCATAAGACACCGGCGAGGCGCGGCCCACCGCTTCGCGCACGCGGCCACCATAAATATAAACCTGTGAGGATCATGATAATCGCCCAGCTGGCCGCCAGTTCAACCAGATAGCTGCCCCACTTACCCAGCAGCAACGATCCGTGAATATGCGAGACCGTTGATGAAATCCGATCCTTTGGCCTGACCGATGCCAAATAATCGCCGGATGGCGCGATATAGACATCGCGCTTGTCTCGCTTCCCAAGGCTCAATCGCACGACCGCCGCATCGCCGGGGGCTTGTGGCAATCGGTAACTGACAAAGGTTGCGCCGGGATGCTGGGCCAGTGCGGCGTTAAGCTGCGCATCGGCGCTCACACTATTTTGGGTCGGAAGCCCGCGCCATGCGCTCTCTTCCCACCGATCAATTTGCGGCTTGAAAAGATATATTGCCCCAGTGACCGACAATATCAGGATGAAGGGTATCACAAATAACCCAGCATAAAAATGCCAGCGCCAGATACTTTGCGAGAGCGGTGATTTTGCCATTATATAGCTCCGATCAGAAACGGGCGCGAAGGCCGCCATAAATTGCGCGGCGCTCGGTGGGTTGGAAAATGCGGCTTGCGCTATTCGCGCTGATCACGGCGCTAATATCGCCCACTGCATTTTTGTCAGCGAGATTGCGCGCATCGACGAATAAGTCGATCCCCTCGGCGATATTTACGCCAGCGCTAATGCCCAATAACGTATAGCTGGGAACGCGCAGTTGATTGTTATAATCGGCAAAAGCACCGCGCGGCACCCATTCGATATTGGGCGTGATGTGCAAGCCATCTTTGCCCAAGCGCAGGTCACCGCGGTAGACATGGCGCGGGACCACGGGCAATTGGTTGTCGCCATATTGCTGGTCACCGCGAAAACGGAAATCATTATAGCTATATACTTGACGGAGCCGAAGCCATGGGGCGGGTTCGATACTCAGCGCCGCTTCCAATCCCTGATGCAATGTCCGCCCGGCATTAAAGGTTATTGTGGGTATGTCCGGGCCGACGGTGAATTGTAGCAGCTCGCCTGAAATTTCCGATCGGTAGGCCGAGATGTCCCAACTTACCGGCCCCGCGCTGCCGCGCGATCCCAATTCATAAGTCCATGCCGTTTGCGCTTCTATTGGAACAAAGCTGGCGATTTGAGCCAGTTCGATAAAGCCAGGAAATTCCGCCGACCGGCTGATATTGCCGTAAAATTGAATATCGGGCGTAGCTTCAAATAGCAGGCCAAATTTGGGGGAGAATTCCTGAAAATCCGCGCGGGCAAAAATGTCGGTTGCGCCGCCTGCAAAACTATTCAGATTTTGCTGTTGCTGCCTTTTCCCATCGGCGAATATTCCGCCAGCGATGAGCGTTAGCCGGTCCAGTGGTGTGTAGCGCAGTTCGCCATATAGGGATGCTGTACGGGCCTGTTGATCGGCTTGAAAGGTCGGCGCACCGCGCGCGCCGTCTATGTTGACAAACCGCTTTGAATTCACATTGCCAAAACGGGCTTCCCCGCCCAGTGTTGCGGCAAATGCACCTTGTTCCCAATCCAACCGGAAAAAGCCGCCCTTATCCACCGACTCTTGATCGACCACTTGGAAAATCGGGTGGTACAGCGATTTTGCATTCAGGAATATTCCAGTGTGCAACATCATATCGCCAAAGGTGAAGCTGGTCCGGTTTTGCAAGCGTAGCGAGTCAATATCGCGGGCTTGATCGCCGATGAAACTGCCGGTTTTTGGCGCAGTTAAAACCGTATTCAGATCAAGCGCACCGGGCAGTTCCTGATCGATATTGTTCACGCTGGCATAAAAACGGGTGGAGATATTGTCGGAAAGTTTCAGCCCGATATTACCGTGGAAACGCAGGCTGCGCCGCTGCGCATGGTCGCGGTCACCATCTGAGCTATCGGCGCTGATCGCTGCCCAATAATCGGCAGGTCCGCTTTCGCCGCCGATGGAAACCAACCCGCGATAGCTGTTAAAACTGCCCACGTCGCCGCGCATATAAATGCCATCGGCATCGCGGCCGGTAGGGGTTACTCCGTTAATCGCGCCGCCCAACGTGCCCGAACCAAGGCGCAGGGCATTGGCACCGCGATACACCTCTAAATGGTCAAAGAAGCTGGGGTCCAGTTCCTGAAAATCGCCGTTGTCATCGGCTAGGTTGATCGGCACGCCGTCCTGCAGGAGCGTCAATCCGCGCATATGGAAACCGCGCGATAAACCAGAGCCGCGCACCGATATGCGCACTTCCTGTCCATAGCGCGGTTGCAGGTAAACGCCGGGGGAAAAAGCGAGCACATCGCGCAGGCTGACTAGAGACTTGTCCGCATATTCATCATGAGTGACAAGGTCTGCGCCGCCCGGTGTTTGGGATACTTGTTGCGCAGCCTCGCTGGTTGCGGCCTGTCCGGTGACAATAATAGTGGTTGTGCCATCGTCAATTTCATTGGCGCGTGCGGCCGGTGAATGGGTGATGAGGGATAAGGCACATAAAGCAGCGCCGCAGCGCATGGCGGTCGAAAAATTCATCGTTTATATCCTGAAAATAAAGCAATTTGCAATTCGCCGCGAGGCGAAGCCATGAGACTTTTGCCATGCGGCGCTATACATGTGCAGCCCGCGCTCTTCTACGTTGAGCGCGGCTGCCAAGCATGTTTCAGGATAGGGGCGGTGCCCTTGCAGGTGGGCGGTATTGGCCGGCCAACAATGCAGGCAACCGCAGCGGCAGGATAAGGCCGAGCAGCGCCATAAAAGCCATGGAAATCGCAAGCAATATTGGATCAACACGGTCCATTGCGGCGTGGCTGATCCCCGCAAAGGCGCATGGCTGCGACGCGGCATCGCCCTTATGCTGGTCCGTGCCAGTATCTTTTTTTAATGGAATCTCAATCTGTTTGCCGCTGCCATCCGTCGGGTCGCACAGCATCAGCGATAACGTCATTTCGCTATCACCACCGCGCAGCATATATCCTTGCGGCACAAGCGCCTTGAACGCCAATGCGGCGATCAACAATAGCGCAAGCATAAAAGGCTGACGCCGAATCAAGAGACGTACCATCTGCATTGCGGCTGCCATTAAGCCGGATAAAGCTTAGCCGCTAGATAGTTTAACAGGTCCAAGGTTGCAGTTTGTGCATTTAGCCTGCGGTTAGTCCGCAGTGAATGTGATCATTAGAGTATCGTTATACCGGCCCGCAGGCGGAACACCGCCGCCCGGTTTAACCGATATTTCCAGCGGCATGGATTGACCCTGGTTATCCCCGCGATAGCTTAAACGGCGGGTTGCGCTTTGTGCGGATAAATCAATCTCTTCGCCGCGCAGTCTAAGGTCATAATCGATGCCCGGGCCGCCAAATTCATGCGACATTTTACCGCTATTGGCTGATTGGAAACTGACCGCAATATCGGCGTTGCTGATAATCTCAAAATCAACACTACGGCTGCTCGGAACAGACAGATCGCCAAAGTCTATGCTGGTTTCCCGGTTACCTTCACCGAATGTATCGGAGCTGACTTTCAGGACCGACGCCACAGGAGCCAATAAAGCGATCGGTGTTTCAGACACCAATTGAGGGCCGTTTTCATCATCCCGGAACAACCGGATCAATGCTTGGCCAGTATAAGTGCCGCCGCGCACAAATTGGCCGCTGGGAATGCTAACAAATAATGCGCCGCTATATCCGCCGCTGCCGTTGCCAAAGCTTCCTTCAATCCGCGATAGTTGTGACCCAAAAAAATCGCCATTCAAAAAGGATGGTCCGTTGGTTGTTTTCAATATGTCGTAATTTAATGCTCCATCGGGACCGACCAGCTTATTGTCCGCCGACGCGCTATTGGGCGATGCAGTAAGGAAGAAGTTGCAAGGACCGCCCTCTTTGCGAACCGAAATCGTGAATGTCTCATAGGATGGCGCAGCGTCAAAAACCTCATATCCCCGGCCATAGCTGCCCCGCCAATCGACGCTGTTTTCTGCGGTTAGCTCCATCTCACATGGGCCGCTGGCAGGTTCCAGCGAGTCATTTTGCGCCAAAGCGTCGCCGCTATAAACGGTCCCGCATAGCGCGAGCGTACCGGTTAGAATGACCTGAAATTGCGAAAATCTATTCATTTTCCTCACTCCCTTCTGCTGGAACATCAACATCGAAAAACACATAATCGCCGATACGGTAAATCCCGGAAGTTTCTTCGGGTATTGCCAAATCCTTTGTAATCAACCGGTCGTCGATTGTGACGGTGACCCGGTAAGTGCGTCCGGCCTCTACGCCTTCTAAGAAGAAGCGGCCTTTGGCATTGGTGAATATCGGCTTGCTCTCTTCATTAGCATTTTTCGCGCCATCCTGCAAAACCGCATTGCCCGATATAAAGACAAGGGGATCGCCGTCTTTATCAACCATATTGCCAACGACGGAGACATTGGCGGCACTGCCAACGGTTAGTTTATAGCCGCTGCGAAGGCCGGGGCTGAGTTCGAACACCTGCCCGCCAACCGAGGTGCCTGCGGGGGCATCGGGTGCATCGACCTGAACCGACCGATTAAAATAGGGCGTGAGCGAGGTGATAACCGCCGGACCCAACGCGCCGCTATAGCCGGAATAACGCGTTTCGGACGAACCGAACCCGGTGCGCGGTTCGACGGCGATATCATAATCGCCTGCTTTTTCATTGACCTTGAAAATGGCAAAGCTGTTGCGGACCGGACGGCTGACCGCGAATTGGCCATCCGCCATGACGAGCGCCGATCCGAAATTAACCTCCGTGCGTAAATCGCGCCGGGCATTGTTGCTGAAATAATTGCGGGAAATTTGTTGTACGCCTGCTTCAAACCGGTTGCCGATATAGGCGGCGCGGGCAAATTGGCGGTCCGCGCCGTCGCGGCGGTCGGCTCCTGCACCAAAGCTCCAGCTATCCACGCCGACGGAGCCCAATCGGTTATATTCCACCCGAGCCGCATTTTCCTCCGACATATAGGAAGCGGTGATCGACGATCTGCCCAGCGGGATAGACAGCCCCATGCGGATGGCAGGGCCTGTGCGTTCCGGACTTTTGCGATATTCTGCGCCCGCATAAATCGAACCAAAGCGGAATTGGCGAGAGATATTGAAACCGATATAATAGCTGTCGCTATCGGCAATCCTGTAATCTTCATATCCCGCCGTCAATTGTAGGCGGGTGCGCGCGTTCAGCTTTTGGCTGGCGCGGACCCGGGCTTCAACTGCTGTGAATGCACCTGAAAATATATCATTTAATGTCCGGTAATCTTTGCCGGTGAGCGACAACAGGCCATCAATCGCCCGTTCGCGGCTTGGGTCAGTGTCGCGCCAACGATATTGCAGCGTCAATTTGCTGCTATCAATTGCGGCTTTGCGAATATTGGTGGCGGCATTGACGGCAAACGTCCCTATCGGCGACGCCCATACCACCTCCGTCCCCAACAGGTCGAAATGGCGGCTGCCCTCCCAATTGACGCCAGCGGTAAGGGTCGGGCTGATCCCGTATCGGGCATAGGCGGTTCCGTTATAGTCATTGTCGTCATAGCGCCTGATGCCATTATCGTCGCGATAAGGCACGCCAACATTCAAGGCAAAATCAAACAGTCCGGGGGCCAGTAACTCAAGGTCATAAAATGCGGGAAAGGACAAAATTTCAATCTGGCCGCTGCCATAGTTGATTTGCAATTCAATATCATTGCCCGCTGATGCCACGAGCGGAAGATCACGCAAATTATACCGCCCGCTCGCCAAATCAAAACTGCGCACTGGTGTTCCGTTCAGCAGCACCTGAACCCGGGCAGGGCGGTCTAATTCAAAGGCTTGCTGCGATGTTGGGCGGATGTTCAAATAGGGGTTGATCGAATAATTGCGAGCCGCCGATATGCCCGCAATGCGCGGCGCATTCTGAAACGGACGGCGCGCCACGGTCAAATCGCCTAGCTCATATCGGATCAACCGGTTACGATCATCATAGCTAAGCCGCACATCGCCGCGCGTAAATTTACGGTTCCTGATGCTGTCATACCGCAGATCGGCGGTCAAAACCGCACCCTTGATGTTAAGCGCAAGATCAATGTCGGCGGCAAACCGATTGAAGGTTTTGTCGATAACCGCAGAATCTTCGACCAAGGTCACGCCCGCGCGGAACGAAGCATAGGCGGCAATGTCAGCCTGCTCGGCAAATTCGACATTACCACGCCCCTTGCGGCTGCGGATATTGAGATCGCGAACCGCGCGGATTTCAAGCGGTATGCCCACCCTTAACACTAACTGCGCCGGATCAAATTTTACGTCCAAGCCCAATTGGCGCAGCATTTGAAAAGGAATTTTATCACGGCCGTTGGTGAGCTGCCGGACTTTGACGGACGTTTCTTCGGTAATAGATGGAGCCAAGACGTTCGCCACGAAATCAGCCTCGACCCAACCTTGTTCACCTCGGTCATCGGGGGCTAAACGATACACCCCCATATTCACACCTTCGATCAGGACGGTGTATTCTCCCTCGCCAATTGCGGGGCGTTCTTTTCCGAAAACGGATTTGAATATATCGTCGATTGAGTCCGATTGAACGTCGCTGATCGGCTGCGTCTTTTCCTCTTGGTTGTCGCTATTATCCTGCGCCTGTGATCGCGGCGCGAACATTGTTGCCGTCACCAATGCGGCATAAACAGGGGATAAAAGGCGGTATCTGCGCATAGCGATACATGGGTCAGTTAAAGACCGTGTAGCCTGTTTTCAGCTCGCCTGTGACCTCGCCAAAAGGCAGGTTATCGGGCCAAGGCAGGCGAATGATACGTTCATTGCCAACAAGGATATTTTGATTGGCAAGCCCGGCCAATGCGGCACCTTCCAATGTGATGCCTGTGCCACCATTTTTCGGGGAGATTGTTAACACGGGCTTGTCCAATATTGCACGGCGCGTTCCGTCGCTTAATATCCGCGCTTCGAGCCATTTGGCTCCATCGTCATCGGTCACTGCGGATAAACCCATCAGCTTTGCCGACGGCACGGATTTGGGAGGAACGATATAGAGCGCCGCTTCATATCGATAACTCATGTCGACTTTTACCGACACATCGCCTTGCTTCCCGTCTTTGAATTTGATCGGCAATTGAGTGGTGACGATGCGGTAGGATAATTCTTTTTCGGGAGCCGGGTTGCCGATCCATTGCACCTTGAAACTCTGGCTGGCCTTTGGCGCGATCACCATTTGCGGAGGAGAGATCAGAATGTCGTCATCCTCTGGTTCACGGGTTTCGGTGCCGTCCGGATTTTGTTTGCGTGAATAGGCCCTCACTTCGATCGCGATTGGAACTTCATGGGTGTTGGTAATCAACAGATTTTGGGACGTGCCGGAACCGTTAGGGGATAATTGGATGACGATCGGCTTCAAATCATAGCTATAGGCCGGCGGTGTAATCATCACCATGGCTAAAGAAATGAAGGCTACCAATGCTTTGATAGAGCGGATCATCTTATTTCCCCCTTTTTGATGTTTATGGATAAAGTAGCTGGCCGGAACGAATGCCCGGCCAGCCCGCATTGCGTGCAAAGCTTAATAGTTTGCAGCCAAGGTAATGGTCAGTTCGTCCGAATATTCACCGGCAACCGCATATTCTTGCGGATTGTCGAAGCTCAGATCGAGATTGCCCGTGCGTGTGCCAGCGTTGAAAAAGATATTTTCCCAATCATTGTTGGTCACGATTACAACAGGTGCAGCTTGCATATCTGCCGAGTTGGTGGTGCTTGCACCAACGCCAGGAATACCCAAGAAGCTTGCTTCTACATCATAATCGATATTCACAACGCCGCCGCTGGTTGTGTTCAGCATGCCGCCGTTCAGCGAAGACAGCGAAACAGTATAGGGCGAGTTGCAGCTATACAGGATAGTCAGGCTGCCCTGATTTCCTGGGTTCAGCATATCGACGTTGAATGTGCCGCTGCCTTCAGGAACGAGCTCGCAGTTGCTGGCGACAGAACCGCTTAGTCCTAGAACATAGGATTCGCTGTCTTGTGCCATTGCAGGTGTTGCTGCCAATGCGGCTGCTACCGAAATTACACTCGCTGCTTTGATAAGATTTTTCATCACTTTTCTCCATAGTCTTATGGGGGAAAATCCCCGTTTATCCCTGGAATTCAGGGTCGCATTTGACCGGGAAAATACTGTCGCTTCGTCCGGCCCCAATGGGCGACAGACGGGATTTTGACATTGTTGAGAAAGGCTTGACCAAGGCACCGCAAATGGCTTGCGTTACCGCAGTCATACGCGTAAAAACGCGGAGTGAGCTTTCTCACAATCTGGGCGAGTTCCCGTGAACTTGTCCATAGGGCTCGTCAGCGATCTGACACCAATCACATTCGCTGGCGGGCCTGTCCTTTTCGAAAGTCAAATATTGACGATCAAAAAATAGTCATCTTGCAAATCTCCTCTGACCACCGAAAAGATAAGGCAATTGCTGCCACCAAGCAGCATGCTTCAGTAAACTTTTATTTCGTGCTGGATAAACGGCGGAACGCTGTTGCAGCGGTCCCATCCCATAGCGTGCATGCTTGCACATCTGTCCCAAAATGTTCGCCATCTATGTCACCCCATATTGGCTCCCGCATAGTTGCGTGAAACCTGAACACCGTGCGACCCATAGTTTAGCGGCTATGCATTTTTGCGATTAACCACCCTGTTTTTCTGCCCACTATTATTTACGATTCTGTGACGAATGCAAGTGACTCAGAAAAACGGGTTTTTTTGAGTTATCCACAAAGTGGAATTTATGTTTGAATCCAATGGCAAACATTACGAAGTGTATGAATTATGTTGGTTAACGCTTTGGTGACGCAATTTTACAATCTGTCGATTCCATCCTATTGGAATCGCCTCTGACTACCCTTGTCACCAGCGATATTGAGTTCCGAGTCGTTTTACATTTACGATATCGAGTCGCTGTTTCACGCAACGCATTTTATCGATTTTCGTGTTTTGAATTTGTAACTGCTGCTGATCGGTTTCGCGGCCCTCTGGCAATCATAAAATTAGACTGCTTGATCGGGCAATTGCCAATCGATCGGTGCACAGCCCCGGTCCGTTAGGAAATTATTGGCTTGAGAAAAATGGCGGCAACCAAAAAAGCCATTATGAGCCGCCAAGGGTGACGGGTGCGCAGCGCGCAAGACCAAATGCCGACCATCATCGACAAAGGCTGCTTTTTTCTGCGCATAGGCCCCCCAAAGCAGGAATGCGATCGGATCGCGGCGTTCATTCACCTTTGCGATAATGGCATCGGTAAAGCGTTCCCAGCCGCGTTTTTGGTGCGACGCGGCTTGATGAGCTTCGACAGTGAGCACACTATTCAGGAGCAACACGCCTTGCCTAGCCCAATGTTCCAAAAATCCGTGGGATGCCGGTGTGATGCCTAAATCCTGCTGCAGCTCCTTATAGATGTTCTTCAGGCTCGGCGGAGCGGCAATGCCAGGTTGCACCGAAAAACATAAGCCATGTGCCTGATCAGGGCCATGATAGGGATCCTGCCCCAATATCACTACGCGCACCTGATCCAGCGGGGTGAGTTCCAGCGCACGGAACCAGTTGCTGCTATGCGGAAAAATTCGCTTGCCCGCTGCCTTTTCCGCACGCAGAAATTCACGCAGCGCCGCCATATAGTCGCTGGCAAATTCATCTGCCAACGCCGTTTTCCAACTGTCATGCATGGCCAGCGCGGTCACGGATCAGCCAGCCGGAGCGGCCAGCATTTCTTCCCAAGCAGCAACCTCTTTCTTCGACGGGCTGCCCATCAGTTCGAGCGCATGGCGAAGCCGTTCGCGGATCACATCGCGGCCCAAATGCGTGATCGCATCAAATAACGGCACACCCTGCGCCGCGCCAGTAATGGCGAGATACATGGGCCGGATGACGTCTTTCAGCTTCGCATCCAACAGCTCTGCAGTGCGCCGTAAGCTCGCTTCGACGCCGTCCCGGTTCCAATCGATCAGCGCGTCAAACTGCGTCAAGGTTAAGTGATAGGCCTGGCGCTGTTGCAATTCGTCAAGCTTTACCCCGTCCCTCAAACGCGCCGCCGATTGCCCATCAATGCGGTTCATGAAAAACATGGATGTCAATGCGCCAAGGTCCGACAGTTTTGTAATTCGCGCCTGCGCCATTTCGGCTATGGGCAGCAAATAGGCATCGTTCAATGCCCATGCTTTCACCGCATCCAAAAACTGCGCACTGTCCATGCTTTCCCGAAGATAGCGGCCGTTGAGCCATTCCAGTTTGGATGTATCGAAAACCGGCCCGCCCAGCGTAATATTCTTCACATCAAATTCGTCGATCAACTTTTGCAGACTGCTCATTTCGTCCTCTTCGCTGGCCGAACGGATGAACAGGCCGAGGAAATTCTGCATCGCCTCCGGCAAGTAACCAGCGCGTTGATAGAATAGAATGCTGGTTGGGTTTTTGCGTTTCGACAGTTTCGATTTATCGGCATTGCGGAGCAGCGGCAAATGCGTCAGCACGGGCGGCTCCCAACCGAAATATTGGTATAACAGCAGATGTTTGGGCGCAGAAGAAATCCATTCCTCGCCGCGCATGACGTGTGTGATACCCATCAAATGATCGTCCACCACATTGGCAAGATGATAGGTGGGTAGGCCGTCCGATTTCATCAGAACCTGCATATCGACAACGCGATATTCAAACTCTATCTCGCCGCGCAATGTATCTTGAACCTTGCAAATGCCCTCTTCGGGAATCTTCATCCGCACCACATAGGGCACATTGGCGAGGTCCAGCTCCGCCCGGTCAGCATCGCTAAGAGTCAGGCAGGTGCCATCATAGCGCGGCGGCTGTTTCGCGGCCATTTGCTGACGCCGCATCGCGGTTAGCTTTTCGGACGTGCAGTAGCATTTAAAGGCATGACCACCCGCCAGCAAACGGTCGCAATGTTCGCGGTAGATATCGCTACGTTCCGACTGACGATAGGGTCCGTGCGGCCCGCCAACATCGGGTCCTTCATCCCAGCTGAGCCCCAACCATTTCAGGCTGTCCAATATCATCTTTTCCGACTGCGGCGTTGACCGGGCTTGATCGGTATCCTCAATTCGCAACAGAAATTCGCCGCCATGTTTCTTCGCAAAACAATAGTTGATTAACGCGATATAGGCCGTTCCAACATGAGGGTCGCCGGTGGGGGAAGGGGCGACACGGGTGCGGACTTTTGTGGCAGGAGCATTCATCGAACAGGGGCCTTTCAAAGGGCGGATATGATTTCATAAGCTGACCGCGCTCTAACAAGGTCATCGGCCAACGCCAAGTCTTATGCCGCCGCACGGGACATCAAGGATGAAGAATAGATTGGCGATATTCCCCATAACGGGTTAACGCCGCTGCATATGATACGAACCAACGATACACCTGCGATCCTGTCCACCGCGACCGCAGTGCCGGACCAGATGATTACGCAGGCTGAGGTGCTTGAGATATTGGAGCGGGCAAAGGCCCGCACTCTGCCCCCGCGTATGGCGGAGATTTTGGGCAATACCGGCATAAAGCAGCGCTATATTGCTATGCCGCCCGAATATTATTTTGCCGACCGCAATTGGGCCGACCGGGCGGCGGTTTATGAAGCAGCGGCGATGGATTTGTTTGAGCGCGCGGCCTCATCCGCGCTGCAACGGGCGGGACGCACGGCGGCGGATATTGGTCAGATTGTTTGTGTCTCCACCACCGGCGTGATGACGCCCAGCCTCCCCAGCCGGATGATCGAACGCATGGGTTTCTGCGGGGATACGCGCACGGTGCCGTTATTCGGCTATGGCTGCGCTGGCGGCGTGATCGGGCTTGGCATTGCCGCCGACTTGGCCCGCGCCGACCCTGTAAAGCCAGTGCTTTTGGTGGCGCTCGAATTATGCAGCATGGCCTATGACCATAGCCGGATGGACAAAAAGGATATGGTGGCAACCGCCCTGTTCGCCGATGGCTGCGCCGCTGCGGTGATCGGCGCGGGCGAGGGCCCAAGGCTCGCTGCCTTTGCGCAGAATACATGGCCCGATACGCTGGATATGATGGGTTGGGGCATTGGCGATACGGGTTTTGACCTTGTGCTCGCCCGCGATATTCCGGCCTTTATCGCATCGGGTTTTGCCCCGGTATGCGATGGCTTTCTCGCCGCACATGGTCTAAGCAAGGGCGACATAGCCGAGCCTATATGCCATCCGGGCGGTGGGCGTGTGGTCGATGCGCTGGGCGATTATTTCGGCCATGCCCTACCCGCAACTCGCTTTATTCTGGCCCATTATGGAAATATGAGTTCGCCCACGGTGCTGTTCGTTCTCGACGCGATATTGCGGCAGGGGCCCATTGAAAAGCCCGCAATCCTGACCGCGCTCGGCCCCGGCTTTACCGGCGCCATGGGGTTACTGGAGCCATGACAAGCAAAAGTGGGAACCGGTTTTGCGGCACGGTCATGGCGACCATCCAAGACCGTGCCATGACAAGCAAAAGTGGGAACCGGTTTTGCGGCTCGGTCATGGCGACCATCCAAGACCGTGCCATGACAAGCAAAAGTGAGAACCGGTTTTGCGGCTCGGTCATGGCGACTACCGGGAATTGCCGATGATGACACCATCAATTACCGATTGGCCAACATGGGCGATACTGGTGATCGGCTATCTGATCGTGCAGCGGCTGGGCGAGCTTATCTATGCCCGCCGCAACACGCGCCGCTTGCTTGCCGAAGGCGCGGTCGAGCATGGGGCAGGGCATTATCCGCTATTCATCCTGCTGCATGGCGGCTGGATCATCGCCATTGCGTTTCTGGCAAGCCCGGCTCTATCGCCGCCTTTTCTGCTGCTCACCGGTTTTATATTTAGCCAGATTTTCCGCATCTGGACATTGGCCAGCATCGGCCGTTGGTGGACCACCCGGATCATCAGCGCCCCGCATTTTCCAAGGGTAAAGCGCGGTCCTTACCGGTTCCTGCCGCATCCCAATTATGCCGTGGTGGTGGCGGAGATCGCGCTGGTCCCGCTATTGCTCGGCGCGCCATGGGTGGCCGGCTTCTTCACAGTGCTCAACGCCGCGTTGCTATGGTGGCGGATCCGCACCGAAAATGCGGTGCTGACCGAACGGGTGGGATAAGGGCGTTAGCGATCAACTTAATAGAGTTTTAAAAACAAAAACAGCGTCACCCCCGCGAAGGCGGGGGGCCATCACCTAAGCTATCATTTTAAACTAGGAGGTCGGCTCAAATTTCAGCCTCAGATGTTGGACCCCCACCTTCGCGGGGGTGACGAAACTATATTCTATCGTGTCGTCGCTCTTTGAATATCAACAACCCTAGCAGGTCATAAATTCCAGCGGCGTGCACAATCGAAGCAAGCGATTATCCGGCACGTTCGGGGCGGCGGTAAAAATGGGAGTGGAATGAAAGCATACGCCATCTCTCGCCGGTAATAGGGGCGGCATAAGTTGGGCCGGATAAAATAGAGGCAACGACGGGGCTTACCCCGAAGGTTTCCTGATCCCGCCCCTTGACGTTCGCAGCTGCCCAAGCTAGTGGCTGCGCTTCCAAGTGACAGGGCGTGATTCTTTCGCGCCCCTTTCGTGCGGAAATTACATAGCAGCACATTGTATCTGCGGACGGGTGGGCCAAAGGCTGAGCCTCCACCGTCAACACGGCCGTTTATGCAAAGTAACCTGTTTTATTACTAACCAAGGTGAAGATATGCCAACGATTAACCAGCTGGTCCGCAAGGGCCGGACTCCGCAAAAAGCGAAGTCCAAGGTTCCAGCGATGGAAGCCAATCCCCAAAAGCGCGGTGTTTGCACTCGCGTTTATACAACGACCCCGAAAAAGCCGAACTCGGCGCTTCGTAAGGTGGCTAAGGTCCGTTTGACCAACAGCCGTGAGGTCATTTCTTATATCCCCGGTGAAGGCCACAATCTTCAGGAGCATAGCGTTGTCCTGATCCGTGGCGGCCGTGTGCGCGACCTTCCCGGTGTGCGTTATCATGTGCTGCGCGGCGTGCTCGATACGCAAGGCGTTAAAGACCGCAAGCAATCGCGCTCCAAATATGGCGCGAAGCGTCCTAAGTAAGATCGGGAGAATAGAATATGTCACGTCGTCGTCGTCCCGAAAAACGGGTCATCCTGCCCGATCCCAAATTTGGTGATCTGGTATTGTCTAAATTTATGAACAATCTGATGCTGGATGGAAAAAAATCCGCCGCAGAACGGATTGTTTATGGTGCGCTTGATTCTGTGGAAGAACGCGCGAAGAAAAATCCGGTCGAATTGTTCCATGAAGCATTGAACAATGTAAAGCCCGGCATCGAAGTGCGTTCGCGCCGCGTTGGTGGTGCGACCTATCAGGTACCTTGCGAAGTGCGTCCGGAACGTGCGCAGGCATTGGCCATCCGCTGGTTAATCGGTGCGGCCCGGAACCGCAGCGAAACGACCATGTCCGCTCGTTTGTCGGGTGAGTTGATGGATGCCGCCAATAACAGGGGCAATGCGGTTAAAAAGCGTGAAGATACGCACCGCATGGCAGAAGCCAACCGGGCATTCGCGCATTACCGCTGGTAACCGCCGCTCGCCTGTAATTATTGTATAGAGGGGCTGGTCAAAACCGGCCCCTTTCCCTATAGGGCGGCGCACCGACGCAACGCCCCTCACACGGAGTAAAGACCATGGCACGCAGCCATCCATTAAACAGGTATCGCAACATTGGTATTATGGCGCATATTGACGCCGGTAAAACCACGACCACCGAACGTATCCTTTATTATACAGGTAAATCCTATAAAATCGGCGAAGTGCACGATGGCGCAGCGACGATGGACTGGATGGAGCAAGAGCAAGAGCGGGGCATTACGATTACCTCTGCTGCGACGACTTGTTTCTGGTCGGTGAAGGATGATAACGGCGAAGAGCACCGGATCAATATCATTGACACCCCCGGACACGTCGACTTCACCATTGAAGTTGAGCGGTCTTTGCGCGTGCTTGACGGCGCGGTTGCTTGCTTTGACGGCGTTGCTGGTGTGGAGCCGCAATCTGAAACCGTATGGCGTCAGGCCGATAAATACGGCGTTCCGCGTATGTGCTTCATCAATAAGCTCGACCGTACCGGCGCGAATTTCGAATATTGCGTGAAATCGATTATTGATCGTTTGGGCGCGACCCCGGCGGTGCTTTATATTCCTATCGGTCTTGAAAGCGATCTGAAGGGTCTGGTTGACCTTGTGAAGCAGCGCGCGATCATCTGGAAAGATGAAAGCTTGGGCGCCGAATTTAGCTATGAAGAAATTCCGGCTGATCTGGTCGACAGCGCGGCGGAATATCGCAATAAGCTGATCGAACTTGCTGTGGAGCAAGACGATGACGCGATGGAAGCCTATTTGGAAGGCAATGAGCCTGATGTGGACACGCTGAAAAAGCTGATCCGCAAAGGCACGCTGAACCATAGCTTCGTCCCTGTATGCTGCGGCAGCGCGTTTAAGAATAAAGGCGTGCAGCCTTTGCTCGACGCGGTTGTCGATTATCTGCCAAGCCCGCTCGACGTGCCTGCAATTGAAGGTGTGTTATTGGACGGCGAAACCAAGGACAATCGCCCATCGAGCGATGAGGCTCCTTTTGCCGCGCTGGCTTTCAAAGTGATGAACGACCCGTTTGTTGGCTCGCTGACCTTTGCCCGTATTTATTCTGGCAAGCTGGAAAAAGGCACCGTGCTGAATTCGGTGAAGGATAAGAAAGAGAAAATCGGCCGTATCCTCGAAATGCACTCCAATGAACGTAAGGACATTGATGAGGCATTTGCAGGCGACATCGTCGCTCTGGCCGGGATGAAGGAAACGACAACGGGTGACACGCTTTGTGCGCCGTTAAAGCCGATTATCCTGGAGCGGATGGAATTCCCAGAGCCAGTGATCGAGCTTTCGGTGGAACCAAAGACAAAAGCGGACCAAGAAAAAATGGGCATCGCGCTCAACCGTTTGGCTGCTGAAGATCCTTCGTTCCGCGTTTCGACCGACCATGAATCGGGCCAAACGATCATTAAAGGCATGGGCGAGCTTCACCTCGACATTCTGGTTGATCGTATGCGCCGCGAATTTAAGGTTGAAGCCAACGTGGGTGCGCCGCAGGTGGCTTACCGCGAATATATCGCGCGCGAAGTTGACATTGACTATACCCACAAGAAGCAGTCGGGTGGTTCGGGTCAATTTGGCCGCATCAAATTCACCATCACTCCCGGTGAGCGCGGCAGCGGCATCATCTTCCACGATGAAGTTAAGGGCGGCAACATTCCGAAAGAATATATTCCTTCGGTTGAAAAAGGCATGCGTGAAACCGCTGAAGGCGGATCGCTTATCGGCTTCCCGATCATCGATTTCGAAATCAAGCTGTATGACGGCGCTTACCATGACGTTGACTCTTCGGCATTGGCATTCGAAATTGCGGGCCGTGCTGGTATGCGCGAAGCCGCTCAGAAATCGGGTATCAAGCTGCTTGAGCCGATTATGAAGGTGGAAGTTGTTACTCCAGAAGATTATCTGGGTGACGTAATCGGCGACATGAACTCACGTCGTGGCCAAATTCAGGGCACGGACAGCCGTGGTAATGCGCAAGTTGTGGAGGCAATGGTGCCGCTGGCCAACATGTTTGGTTATGTGAACCAGCTGCGTTCCTTCACCCAAGGCCGTGCCAATTATTCGATGGTATTTTCGCACTATGACGAAGTTCCATCAAATGTTGCGTCGGAATTGAAAGAGAAGCTGGCATAACGCCAAAAAACAAGCTAGGCGCGCTCCACGATTCTTGGTGATTTGCGAAAATCCCGTGGAGCCGCCGAGTTGAAAAGCTTGACATTGGAACGCATCCTCGCCAAGGCGCGCGCGGACTGTTCCTAAACAGAACTAATATTTGAACCAAAAGGTAGGATAAAATGGCAAAAGCAAAGTTTGAGCGGAACAAGCCGCATTGCAACATCGGCACCATCGGTCACGTTGACCATGGTAAAACAACTCTGACCGCAGCGATCACCAAAGTGATGGCTGAAATTCACGGCGGCGCAGCTGTTGATTTTGCAAATATCGATAAAGCTCCTGAAGAGCGCGAGCGTGGTATCACGATCTCGACCGCTCACGTTGAGTATGAAACTGCTGCGCGTCACTATGCGCACGTTGATTGCCCAGGACACGCTGACTATGTTAAGAACATGATCACCGGTGCCGCACAGATGGATGGCGCCATTCTGGTTGTGAACGCAGCTGACGGCCCGATGCCACAGACCCGCGAGCACATCCTGTTGGCGCGTCAGGTTGGCGTTCCTGCTCTGGTTGTTTACATGAATAAAGTTGACCAAGTTGACGACGAAGAAATTCTCGAGCTGGTTGAAATGGAAATTCGCGAGCTGTTGTCTTCGTATGACTTCCCAGGCGACGATATTCCTGTGGTTAAAGGTTCGGCTTTGGCTGCACTCGAAGGCCGCGACGACAATATCGGTAAAGAATCGATCATCGCTTTGATGAACGCCGTTGACGAAGCCATTCCTCAGCCAGAGCGTCCAGTTGACCGTCCGTTCTTGATGCCAGTGGAAGATGTATTCTCGATCTCTGGTCGTGGTACGGTTGTGACCGGCCGCGTTGAAACCGGCATTGTTAAGGTGGGTGAAGAAGTTGAAATCGTGGGTATCCGCGACACCGCAAAAACTACTGTTACTGGTGTTGAAATGTTCCGCAAGCTGCTCGATCAGGGTGAAGCTGGCGATAACATCGGCGCGCTGGTTCGCGGCGTAGGCCGTGAAGATGTGGAGCGTGGTCAGGTTCTTTGTAAGCCTGGTTCGGTTACGCCGCACACTGAATTTAGCGCAGAAGTATATGTGTTGTCGAAAGATGAAGGTGGCCGTCACACGCCATTCTTCGCTAACTATCGCCCGCAATTCTACTTCCGCACCACCGACGTAACAGGCGAAGTTATCCTGCCAGAAGGTACCGAAATGGTCATGCCCGGCGATAACGTAACCATCAGCGTCAAATTGATCGCGCCAATCGCAATGGACCCAGGTTTGCGCTTCGCAATTCGCGAAGGTGGACGTACTGTTGGTTCAGGGGTTGTAGGAACGATCACAAAGTAATATAGGCTGCGCATCCCGGGCGGGTTTGATTCGCCCGGGTCCAGTTTTGAAATTTTAGAAACAGCTATTCCGGCTTACAAATGGTAAGTCGGTATTGCTGTTTTTCGGCTCTTTCATATCGGTAGAAATTAGGATTTGGTATAAACCATGGAAACGCAGAATATTCGCATCCGTCTCAAGGCTTTTGACCATCGCGTGCTTGATCAGGCGACTGGTGACATTGCAGACACTGCGCGCCGTACAGGCGCATTGATCCGGGGACCAATCCCGCTTCCTACCAAGATTGAAAAGTTCACCGTGAACCGCGGCCCGCATATTGACAAAAAGTCACGCGAGCAATTTGAGGTTCGGACATATAAGCGGATGCTCGATATCGTGCAGCCGACACCGCAGACCGTGGATGCGCTGATGAAGCTCGATCTTGCTGCTGGTGTGAATGTAGAAATTAAGCTGGCTTAAGAGCTCGCTTTCTGGCCAAATATGGTCAGAGAAATTGAAAGTTTTCGCAGCATTGCGAAAACGGACATGGAATACCGCCGGAGCTTTGATCCGGGCCGCGTTCCCCGTCTCGCCAAGCACGCCTTTTTGAAAAAGGGTGCTGGCACCTAGCCCGGACGGGGCTCGTTTAATTTACAGGGTTGGAAAATTAGGCGTCACGCCCTCCTGGCAATCCTGCCAGCCGGGCCTCTGACATAGTTGGAGTATGGATCATGCGCACTGGCGTGATCGCGAAAAAGATGGGTATGATGCGCCTCTTCAATGAAGATGGCCGTCACGTTCCTGTCACCGTATTGGCTCTTGAGGGATGCCAAGTGGTCGGAGCCCGTAACGAAGAACGTGATGGTTATTTTGCCGTCCGTCTCGGAGCCGGAGCCCGTAAAGCGAAAAATGTAAACAAACCGCAACGCGAAGAATTCGCAAAAGCTTCTGTTGAGCCCAAGGCTCGCGTCGCTGAATTCCGCGTCGATAATGAAGATGGTCTCCTGCCTGTTGGCGCTGCTATCTCCGCCGATCATTTTGTTGATGGTCAGATGGTTGATATCACCGGTCATACACAAGGTAAGGGTTTTGCTGGTGCCATGAAGCGTTGGGGCTTCGGCGGTATGCGCGCGACCCATGGTGTGTCCATCTCTCACCGTGCCCATGGTTCGACGGGTCAACGTCAGGATCCAGGTAAAGTGTTTAAGGGTAAGAAGATGGCCGGCCACATGGGCGACCGTCAACGCACCCAGCAAAATCTCGAAATCGTCCGCACCGATGTGGCGCGCGGCCTGATTTTCGTAAAGGGAAGTGTTCCCGGCGCGAAAAATGGCTGGCTTCTGGTTCGCGATGCCGTGAAGCATCCTGCTCCCGAAGGCGCACCTTTCCCTGGTTCGGTCAAAAATGACAATGAAGCGCCTGCTCCTGAAGTAGCAGACACTCCTGCTGCTGAGGCTCCTGCAGTCGAAGCTACCGAAGAGAAGGAGGGTTAAGACATGAAACTCAAAGTTCAAACCCTCGACGCGAAAGCCAAAGGTGACATTGATCTGAATGATGATGTCTTCGGTCTTGAGCCACGTGCAGACATTTTGCACCGCGTTGTCACATGGCAGCGTGAAAAAGCTCGCGGCACGGCACGTCCCACGCGTGAGCGCGGTGATGTAGCCCGCACTGGTAAGAAATTCGGCAACCAAAAAGGTGGTGGTACCGCCCGTCATGGTAACCGCCGCGCGCCGATCTTTATCGGTGGTGGTAAAGCCCATGGTGCACGCTTGCGTGACTTTAACCCTTCGTTGAACAAGAAAATCCGTGCTCTGGGCCTGAAAATGGCTTTGTCGAGCAAGGTAAAAGCCGGCACTTTGTTCGTGCTTGAAAATGTGGAATTGAAAGACGCCAAAACCAAGGCGTTGCAAGCTCACATTGGCAAGCTGGGCCTCGGCAAGAAAATTCTTGTGATCGACGGTGAAGCCGTGAATGACAATTTCCGCAAGGCATCGGCCAATCTGGTCGGCATCAATTCGCTCCCCGCTGTGGGCGCCAATGTCTATGACATTTTGAATGCTGATAGCTTGGTTTTGACCCGCGCTGCGGTTGAGAAACTGGAGGCGCGTTTCAATGGCTAAAAAAGACAGCATCGACGCCCGTCATTATGACGTGATTGTTGCGCCGCATATTACCGAGAAAGCAACTTTGCTCTCGGAAAATAACGCGGTTGTTTTCAAAGTAGCGAAAACTGCAAGCAAGCCGCAGATCAAGGCCGCTGTTGAGGCTTTGTTCAATGTCAAGGTTACTGGCGTCAACACGCTGGTCCAAAAAGGCAAAGTCAAGCGTTGGAAGGGTGCTCCCTATAAGCGCAATGACGTAAAAAAAGCTGTTGTGACTTTGGCTGAAGGCCAGATGATCGACGTGACCACGGGGGTTTAACGGATATATTATGGCATTAAAAAGCTACAAACCGACTAGCCCCGCACGCCGCGGTCTTGTGCTGGTTGACCGGTCAAGCCTGTATAAAGGCCGTCCGGTAAAAGCGCTGACCGAAGGTAAGAAGAAAACCGGTGGCCGCAACAATAAAGGTCATGTGACCTCGCGCGGTATCGGCGGCGGTCATAAGCAAAAATATCGCGTGATCGATTTCAAACGTCGGAAGTGGGATATGCCCGCGACCGTAGAGCGTTTGGAATATGACCCCAACCGCACGGCATTCATCGCGCTTCTAAAATATGAAGATGGCGAGCAAGCCTATATCATCGCACCGCAGCGTCTCGCCGTTGGCGATACGGTTGTGGCGGGTGAAAAAACCGACGTGAAGCCTGGCAATGCGATGTTGCTGAGCCAAATGCCGGTTGGCACCATCTGCCACAATATCGAAATGAAGCCCGGTAAGGGCGCTCAGATCGCACGCAGCGCGGGCACTTATGTGCAGCTGGTCGGACGTGATGGCGGACGCGTGATCGTCCGTTTGAACTCAGGTGAGCAGCGCTATATCTTGGGCAGCTGCATGGGAACAGTTGGCGCGGTTTCAAACCCCGACAATTCGAACACCACGCTTGCCAAGGCTGGCCGCAATCGCTGGCGCGGTATTCGTCCGCTGACCCGCGGTGTTGCGAAAAACCCGGTCGATCACCCGCATGGTGGTGGTGAAGGCCGGACCTCTGGTGGTCGTCATCCAGTGACTCCATGGGGCAAGCCGACCAAGGGCGCACGGACCCGCAAGAACAAATCGACTGATCGGATGATCATCCGTTCACGTCATGCGAAGAAGAAGAGGTAACTTATGTCTCGTTCCGTCTGGAAAGGTCCGTTTGTTGACCTCTATCTGCTGAAAAAAGCAGAAACCGCCCAGGATGAAGGCGCTCGTTCGCCGATTAAAACCTGGTCACGCCGCTCGACGATCTTGCCGCAATTTGTCGGCCTGACGTTCAACGTTTATAACGGCCATAAATTCATTCCCGTTTCGGTGAATGAAGACATGGTCGGCCATAAGCTGGGTGAGTTCGCTCCGACGCGCACTTATCATGGTCATGGCGCAGACAAGAAGGGCAAACGCTAATGGGTAAGCAATCCGCCCCCCGCCGCGTAGGCGATAATGAAGCATTGGCTGTTGGCACAACGATCCGTGGCAGCGCGCAAAAGCTGAACCTGCTGGCTGCGTTGATCCGTGGTCGCAAGGTGGACGAAGCTTTGAGTATCCTGAAATTCTCCAAAAAGGGAATGGCGCAGGATGTGAGCAAGGTTCTCGCCTCGGCTATCGCCAATGCAGAAAATAACCATAACCTTGATGTGGACGCGCTGTTCGTAAAAGAAGCCAGCGTTGGCAAGGCGCTTAGCATGAAGCGTTTTCATGCCCGCGCCCGTGGCCGCTCAAGCCTTATCGTGAAACCTTTTAGCCGTTTGCGCATCGTTGTTCGCGAACAAGAAGAAGAGGCGTAAACCATGGGTCAGAAAAGTAATCCAATCGGGCTCCGCCTGCAGATTAACCGGACTTGGGATAGCCGCTGGTTCGCAGAAGGCCACGAATATGGCCAGATGCTGATCGAGGATCTCAAAATCCGTAAATTCATTTTTGAAACTTTGCCACAAGCGGCGATTTCAAAAGTTGTCATTGAGCGTCCGGCGAAAAATTGCCGCGTGTCCATTTATGCCGCACGTCCAGGCGTGATTATCGGCAAAAAAGGCGCTGACATCGAAAAGTTGAAAAAGCAAATTGGTCAACATACCAAAGCGGAAATCAGCCTGAACATCGTCGAAATTCGTAAGCCAGAAGTGGACGCGAAGCTGGTCGCACAAGGAATCGCCGATCAGCTGATCCGCCGTATCGCATTCCGCCGCGCCATGAAGCGTGCGGTGCAATCTGCGCTGCGTTTGGGTGCAGAGGGTATCAAGATCACTTGCGGCGGCCGTTTGGGCGGTGCAGAAATTGCCCGCGTGGAATGGTACCGCGAAGGCCGCGTGCCGTTGCATACGCTGCGTGCAAATGTCGACTATGCCGAAGCCGAAGCGCTGACCGCTTACGGTATTATTGGCATCAAATGCTGGATCTTTAAGGGCGAGATTCTCGGCCATGATCCAATGGCAATGGACCGTTTGATGATGGAGGCCCAAACATCGGGCGTTCGTCCGCATGGCGACCGGCGCTGATAGGATAGGGTAGAAAAATGCTACAACCTAAAAAACATAAATTCCGCAAGCAGTTTAAGGGCCGCATTAAGGGCGCTGCAAAAGGCGGTACGGATTTGAACTTTGGTTCCTATGGCCTGAAAGCTTTGGAACCTGAGCGTATCACAGCGCGTCAGATCGAGGCGGCTCGCCGCGCGATCACGCGTCATATCAAACGTCAGGGACGTTTGTGGATCCGTATCTTCCCCGATGTGCCGGTTACCAAAAAACCTGCTGAAGTCCGTCAGGGTAAAGGTAAAGGTTCGGTCGAATATTGGGCAGCCAAGGTGAAGCCAGGCCGCATCATGTTCGAACTGGACGGCGTTCCCGGTCCGATTGCAGCGGTTGCTTTTCAGCGCGCTGCTATGAAATTGCCGGTCAAAACCAAAGTAGTTGCCCGTCTGGGTGATACTTCGCATTTGGGAGCATCATAAGATGAGCAAAGCAGAAGATCTCCGCGTCAAAACCGACGATGAGCTGTCGGCCCAATTGACTGAGTTGAAGCGCGAAGCGTTCAACCTGCGTTTCCAGGCGGCTACTGGCCAGTTGGAAAAGCCTGCACGGGTTCGTGTGGTTCGCCGCGACATTGCTCGCATCAAGACACTTCAGGGCGAGCGCTCAGCCGCTGCCTCGAAAACGGCATAAGGAGCCAATAGATGCCAAAACGCATATTAACCGGCACGGTTGTCTCCGACAAAAATGACAAGACAATTGTCGTAAAAGTCGAGCGCAAGGTAAAGCACCCGCTGTACGGAAAGATCATCCGTCGTTCGAAAAAATATCATGCCCATGATGAAGCCAATGAATTCAAAGCGGGTGAGACCGTCCGTATTGAAGAAACCCGGCCGATTTCAAAGAATAAGACCTGGAAGGTTTTGGAGCGCGAAACCGCTGCAGCACCGGCCAAGGCAAAGACGGAAGATGCAGGCGCTGAATAAGCGGTTTGCCGAATAGATTTAGGAACTACCGGGCAGATCCCGGCAAGCCCAAACGAAAGGAATTGGATCCATGATCCAGATGCAATCTAATCTCGACGTCGCTGACAATAGCGGTGCGAAGCGCGTCCAGTGCATAAAAGTGCTGGGCGGGTCAAAGCGCCGTTTTGCCGGCGTTGGCGACATCATCGTGGTGTCGATCAAAGAAGCGGCTCCGCGCGGCAAGGTGAAGAAGGGTGACGTCCATAAGGCTGTTATCGTTCGCACTCGCAAGGATATTCGCCGCGCCGACGGCAGCGTCATTCGCTTTGATGGCAATGCTGCGGTTTTGATCGGAAACAATGGCGAACCCATTGGCACACGTATTTTTGGCCCAGTCGTTCGCGAATTGCGCGCCAAAAAACATATGAAAATCATCAGTCTTGCGCCGGAGGTATTGTAATCATGGCTATGGCAAAGATTAAAAAAGGCGATACGGTAGTATTGCTGGTTGGTCCAAAGGAACAACGCGGTCGCACTGGTGAAGTGCTGAAAGTGTTGCCAAAGGAAAATAAGGTCGTTGTCAGCGGCCTGAAATTGGCAAAACGTCACCGCAAACCAACGCAGGACAACCCACAAGGCGGGATCGATACATTTGAAGCACCGATCCATATTTCCAACGTAGCCCTTGCTGACCCCAAAACAGGCAAAGCAACTCGGGTAAAGATTGTTGCTGACAAAGACGGCAAAAAATCACGCGTTGCCGCAAAGTCAGGGGAGAAGATCAGTGGCTGATACAAAATATACCCCGCGTATGAAGCAGCGTTATGACGAAGTGATCGTCAAAGCGATGCAGGAAAAATTCGGCTATAAAAACCATATGGCCATTCCAAAGATCGAAAAGATCACGCTGAATATGGGCGTGGGTGAAGGATCACAGGACAAGAAGAAGGTTACGACCGCTCTTGCCGAAATGGAATTGATCGCTGGTCAAAAGCCCGTGATCACCAAAGCGAAGAAATCCATCGCGGGCTTTAAGCTGCGTGAAGGTATGCCCATCGGCGTGAAAGTTACGCTGCGCGGCGCGCAAATGTATGAATTTATTGATCGTCTGGTGACGGTTGCGATGCCACGTATTCGTGACTTTCGCGGACTGAACCCGAAAAGCTTTGATGGCCGCGGCAATTTTGCCATGGGTTTGAAAGAGCAGATCATTTTCCCAGAGATTAGCTATGACGCCATCGATACGGTGCGCGGCATGGATGTAATCGTAACCACTTCTGCCAAAACGGATGATGAAGCACGCGAATTGTTGCGTTTGTTCAGCTTCCCGTTCCCCGCAGAAGAATCCGAAGAGAAGGCAGCCGCTTAATATAGCAGCTGTCTCGTCAAGAAAGGACGAGAACTTAAGTCATGGCGAAACTGAGTTCCATAAACAAAAACGAACGTCGCAAAAAACTGGTGAAGAAATATGCCGGTCAATATGCGAAATTAAAGGCAATGGCGAAGGATGAAAGCCTCGATGATAGCGCGCGCTTGATCGCACGTTTGAAAATGGCTGAAATCCCCCGCAACGGAAACCCGGGCCGCGTGCGTAACCGCTGCGAAACTACGGGCCGTCCGCGCGGCTATTACCGTAAATTCCGGCTTTGCCGTATCGAGCTGCGTGATCTGGCCAACAAAGGCCTGATCCCCGGCGTCACAAAGTCAAGCTGGTAAGGATTAGATATTATGGCATTGACCGATCCATTGGGTGATATGCTCACCCGTATCCGCAACGGCCAACGTGCGAAGAAAGACTCTGTCATTTCTCCCGCGTCGACATTGCGCACGAACGTTCTCGATGTGTTGCAACGCGAAGGTTATATTCGCGGCTATACTGACGAAGTCTTTGGCAAGAAAGGCCAGCATAAAGGCATTCGTATCGAGTTGAAATATTTTGAAGGTGAACCCGCGATCATTCATTTGGCGCGCGTATCTAAACCCGGCCGTCGCATCTATTCAGGTTCAAAAGACCTGCCAGTAGTGCGCAATGGTCTTGGTATCACGATCGTCTCGACGCCGCGCGGCGTGCTTTCCGATGCGGAAGCGCGTGCGGAAAATGTCGGCGGCGAGATTTTGGCGGAGGTATATTGATGAGCCGCATTGGTAAAAAGCCGGTCGCGATCCCATCGGGTGTTACCGCGACCATAAATGATGGCATCTTGTCCGTCAAAGGACCCAAGGGTGAGCTTTCGATCCCCATGGTGGACGAAGTGAGCTATGCGGTTGAGGCGGATGCCGTGACTGTGACTCCGGCCAACAAAAGCACGAAGGCGCGGTCCTATTGGGGTATGCAGCGCACATTGGTGCAAAATCTGGTAGACGGCGTGACCGAAGGATTTTCAAAGGTCCTTGAAATTACTGGCGTTGGTTACCGTGCCAATGTTCAAGGCAAGATATTGAAGCTGCAGCTTGGTTATAGCCATGATGTTGATTTCGATATTCCTGAGGGCATTGAGATTAAAACACCGGACAACACCACTGTTGAAATTTCCGGTATGGATAAGCAGAAGGTTGGACAGGTTGCTGCCGAGATCCGCCGCTGGAGAAAGCCAGAGCCATATAAGGGCAAGGGCATCAAATATCGCGGTGAGTATATCTTCCGCAAAGAAGGGAAGAAGAAATAAGCCATGGCGAAATTATCTCTCTTTGAAAAACGGCGCCAGCGCGTTCGTTCGAAATTGCGGGTTCAAGGCGGCGGACGTCCACGTCTATCGGTTCACCGCACAGGCCGTCACATTTATGCGCAAGTCATTGACGACAGCAAAGGCGCGACCGTTGCGTCGGCTTCGACCAATGACAAAGACGTCAAGGCGAAAAGCGGTGGTAACATCGCTGCGGCCAGCGAAGTTGGCAAACGCGTTGCGGCTGCGGCGAAAAAAGCCGGCGTGACCAGCGTTGTTTTCGACCGTGGTGGTTTTCTGTTTCATGGCCGCGTGAAGGCGTTGGCCGATGCCGCTCGTGAAGGCGGATTGGAGTTTTAATGATGGCTGATGAAAATAACACACCGGCAGAAGACGTGACCAATAATGCGGAAGCCGTTGCTCAACCTGCACAAGAAGCGCCCGCGCGGGAAAATAGCGACGAAGGTCAGCGCGGTCGTGGCAATCGCGGCGGACGCGACGGTGGCCGTGATGGCGGCCGTGGCCGTGGCCGCGGTGGACGCGACAATAAACGCGAAGAAGAAGGCGACGAGCTGATTGAAAAGCTGGTCCATATTAACCGCGTTTCGAAAACCGTTAAAGGTGGTAAGCGTTTCGGTTTTGCCGCTTTGGTTGTCGTGGGCGATGGACAGGGCCGTGCAGGTTTTGGCCATGGCAAGGCGCGCGAAGTGCCAGAGGCAATCAATAAAGCGACTGCCGCTGCCAAAAAGAAAATGATCCGCGTTCCTTTGAAAGAGGGCCGGACCTTGCATCATGATGGCAAGGGCAAATTCGGCGCAGGCAATGTGACTTTGCGTTCGGCGCCTCCGGGTACTGGCATCATCGCTGGTGGTCCGATGCGCGCTGTTTTTGAAAGCTTGGGCGTTGCCGATGTGGTGACCAAATCCAACGGTACATCCAACCCTTACAACATGGTTCGGGCGACTTTTGCTGCACTTGATGAGCAAACGAGCCCAAAATCGGTGGCACAGCGCCGTGGCAAGAAAATTGCCGACTTGCTGGGCCGTGGCGGCAGCAAAGCTGCTGAAGCCGAAGCCGAAGCGATTACGGAGTAAGCAAAATGGCGACAATCAAAATTAAGCAAATCGGATCGCCGATCCGCCGCCCTGCAAAGCAGATCGCGACCTTGAAGGGCCTTGGCCTTAACAAGATGCACCGGGTGCGTGAATTGGAAGATACGCCCGAGGTGCGCGGCATGATCCGTGCGGTCCGCCATATGGTTGAGATCGTCGACTAATCCGGTCCTTCCTCGGTAAAGGGAGGGACATAGTGCGAATTAAAGCGAAAGCGAGTGCAACAATGAAATTAACAGACATCAAAGATAACGAAGGCGCACGCCACCGCCGTATGCGCGTTGGACGCGGCATCGGTTCGGGCAAGGGTAAAACCGGCGGACGCGGTATGAAGGGCCAGAAATCACGTTCCGGCGTTGCGATTAAGGGCTTTGAAGGCGGGCAAATGCCGCTGCATATGCGTATTCCCAAGCGCGGATTTAACAATCCATTCGGCAAAGATTATGCCGAAGTCAATTTGGGCATGATCCAAAAATTCATCGATGCGAAAAAAATCGATGCCAAAGCCACTCTTGACCATGCGGCGTTGAAAGCCGCTGGCTTGGCGCGCGGCGGCAAAGACGGCGTGCGTTTGCTCGCCAAAGGCGAATTGACCAGCAAAGTTAGCTTGTCGGTCGCTGGCGCTTCAAAAGCGGCTGTTGAAGCCGTTGAGAAAGCAGGCGGCAAGGTCGAAATTTTGACCGTCGTGTCGGCAACCGAAAAAGCAGCGGCCAAAAAAGGCACTGCGAAAGCGGCGGCGAAGAAGTAAGATTTGATCAGGAGCGGCTTTCGCTCTTGTCATGTCAGCCCCGCTCTCCATATAGGACGGCGGGGCTTGGCGTTTCGGGGATGAATATTCCTGTTACGCCGGGTAAGATTTTGGGCCGGGGCAATTGTTGCAATGGGCAACAGGACCGCTCCGCGGAATAAGGAACGCGAAAATATGGCTTCAAACGCCGACAAGCTCGCATCGAATTTGAACTTTTCGAAATTCGGTCAGGCAACAGACCTTAAAAAGCGCCTCTGGTTTACTCTGGGTGCGCTCATTGTTTTCCGGATGCTCAGCTTCGTTCCGTTACCCGGTGTTGATCCGGTGGCTCAGGCGGCGCTGTATGCCAATAATGCGCAGGGCGGCGTACTTGATATTTTCAACACATTTTCCGGCGGTTCGCTCGAACGGATGAGTTTGATCGCGCTCGGCGTCATGCCCTATATTACCGCGTCGATTGTGGTGCAGCTCGCCGCATCTTTGTCGCCGACTTTGGCTGCGATTAAGAAAGAGGGCGAAAGCGGACGCAAGAAACTCAACCAATATACACGCTATGGCACCGTGTTTTTGACGGCGATGCAGGGATATTTCCTTGCGTCTGGGCTAGAAACATTGGCGGCGGCCAACGGTATTGCGGCTGTGGTTGAACCGGGGCTGATGTTCCGCATCGTCGCAACGATCAGCCTTGTTGGCGGCACCATGTTCCTGATGTGGCTGGGTGAACAGATCACATCACGCGGCATTGGCAACGGCATTTCGCTCATTATTATGGCGGGCATTGTCGCGCAAATCCCGCGTCTGATCGTTGGCCTGCTGGACGGCGTGCAAACAGGTTCTATTGACGGTTTCTTGGTTCTGGCATTCATTACGATGTTTGTGGTCTTGGTTCTCATCATTTGTTTTGTCGAGCGCGGACAGCGCCGTGTGCTGGTTCAATATCCAAAACGTGCGACACAGCGCGGCATGATGCAGGCCGACCGCAGCCATTTGCCGCTGAAGATTAACACTGCAGGCGTGATCCCACCGATTTTTGCTTCGGCGCTGCTGCTGATGCCCGTTACGGTGACCCAATTGGCGGGAACCAACGTGGATACTGATACGACCAGCGGCGCGATATTGCAGCAGGTGCTTCAATATCTTCAGCATGGCCAGCCGCTGTATCTTTTGCTCTACGGTCTTGGCATCGCCTTCTTCTGCTTTTTCTATACGGCGGTTGTATTCAATCCCGAGGAGACAGCCGAGAATTTGAAAAAGGCGGGCGGATTTATTCCAGGCATTCGTCCGGGTAAAAATACCGAAGCCTATCTCGACTATGTGTTGACACGCATCACCGTTTTGGGTGCAGCCTATTTGGTCTTCGTCTGTTTGTTGCCTGACTATGTCATGGGCCAAACCGGTCAGACACAATTTTTCGTCATTGGTGGAACCAGTCTGCTCATTTTGGTCAACGTGACCGTCGATACCATATCGCAGATCCAAAGCCACTTGCTGGCGCACCAATATGGTGACCTGCTGAAAAAAGCGAAGCTAAAGGGTGGGCGTGGCCGATAACGGCGCGCCCTTGCCGCGACACTAACACTGACCCCGGGGGAGTTAGACATGGAAATCATCCTATTGGGCCCTCCTGGTGCGGGCAAAGGGACACAGGCGGCGTTGCTTGAGGATGCCTATGGCATGGTGCAACTGTCCACAGGTGATATGCTCCGCGCCGCAGTGAAAGCCGGAACCGAAGTCGGCCTGAAAGCGAAAGCCGTGATGGACGCTGGCGGGTTGGTTTCAGATGAGATTGTTTCCGGAATTATCGGAGATCGGCTCGATGAACTGGGGCCAGATACAGGCGTTATATTTGACGGCTATCCGCGCACCGCACCGCAGGCCGAGGCGCTTGACGCCATATTGGCTGCACGCGGACGCAAGCTTGATCATGTGATTGAGTTAGAGGTCGATGAAGACGCGTTGGTTGACCGTATCACCGGCCGCTACACTTGTGCAGCCTGCAATGCAGGCTATCACGACCGCTATAAACAGCCGGCCAAAGAGGGTGTGTGCGACGAATGCGGCGGCAGCGAATTCAAACGGCGTCCCGATGATAATGAAGAAACCGTGCGCACCCGGATGGCCGAATATCGCGGCAAGACCGCGCCGATATTGCCGATTTATGACGCGCGCGGTATCGTTACCCGCGTTGACGGCATGGCCGCGATTGATGATGTTACCGCTGCTATTAAGGCCGTGCTGGGCTAATCACGCTCCCCGCCCATGCTTTCACATCGGCGGCGCTTTTTTCGGGCGTTTCTTCCATCGGGAGATGGCCGATGTCTTTATAGATTTTGGTCTGGCTGTTGGGAAATTGCGCAGCGAACCATTTGGCGTCGCTGGCGGCGATCAGCTTGTCATCCGCGCCCCACAGGATCAACGCCGGGATCGGGGAGGCTTTCAGCGGCGTATAGGCCTTGCGTTTGGCATATTCGGCAAAGCGCAGGCCCGTGGCGCGGCGGTTGCCTTCACGGCGGAGCATCTTCCAATAAAGATCGACATTGGCCGGGGTAACGACCGCTTTGTTGCTGACCGACTGAGTCAGGCTGGTTTCTATTATCGAACGCGGCGTGATAATCTGCGTTAGCCGGTTTATGCCCGGTGTCCGGGCGATTTTGAAGCCGATTGGCAAGTCGGCCTTTTTCGTTTGCGGTGCGCCCGATGCATCGACCAAGATAAGACCAGCGAGTTTTTCCGGATGCGTGCGGGCATAGGCATAGCTGATCCCGCCGCCCATGCTATTGCCGCCCAAGATGAAACGGGTCAGCCCCCGGTTTGCCGCAACGCGGTCCACCACGTCGACATAACAATCTATGGTATAACAATCCTTTGGATGCGGCCCCGTCAGCCCGTGTCCCGCTTGGTCAAAGCGGATAATGCGATAGGTGTCTTTCAACCGGTCGGTCCAGCCATCCCATGTGTGCAGCGAAGCATTGGAACCATGCAGCAGGATAATCGCAGGCGCATCCTTTGGCCCTTCATCGCGCAGATGCACGGTCAGGCCGCCGCCGAGGCCCACAAATTCGGATTCGCCATTCGCATAATCCGCCTTCAATTCTTCGACCGACAATTCCGGCGCATAGCCCCAGACGAATAGCGCGATAAAGCCTATAAGTAAGAGTGCGACGATCCATTTGAAAATTTTGCCGATCATGGTTGTTCCTTAAAATGCGGTGTCAGTTGCCTTCACTTCATCGGGTTGTGAAACACGCCGGGTGTTTACAAAATCTCCTGCACCTTATCCTGAGGGCGGCATAGGCGCACACCTTTTTCGGTTTCGACGAACGGCCGTTCGACGAGCATTGCATTGGCGGTCATTGCGTCCAAAATCTCATCTTCGCTGACGTCGTCGCGCGTTAGGCCAAGCTCGGCCGCATCGGTGCCGCGTATTCGCAAGGCCTGACGCGCGGTAAGGCCGGCATCGGCAAAAAGCTGCACCAGCTTTTCCCGTTCAAAAGGTGTCTTTTTATATTCAATGACCTTCAGTGCCACGCCCGGCTTCTTTTCCAATATCTCCAACGTTTTGCGCGATGTGCCGCAACCCGGATTGTGCCAAATAGTTGCTATCATATGATGTTTTCTCCCTAAAATATCCATTATCACATCTCCTATCCCCACCACAGAAATATTCAAGCGGTTGCAGTTATTGCAATTGCATATGCGAATGAATCGCAATAGGGCTGCGACTATGATGTTGCGAATCTTTCGCAATAGTGTTTCGGAAGGGATGTAATGCAGTTTTCTAAAATATCGGTTTGCGCGGTCCTGATGGCCTCTAGTGCAATCACTCCAGCGATGGCAGAAGATGCCGCGTTTGACGAACAGGATACAATCTTAGTTGTAGGCCAATCCGATGGTTATGCGGCCACTAACAGCGTCACAGCAACTAAAACCGATACCCCGCTTGTTGATATTCCGCAGACGATTAACGTCATTACCCGTGACCAACTCGACGATCAGGCGCTGCGCAGCATCGGCGATGTCCTGCGCTATGTTCCTGGCACCACGGTGCAACAAGGCGAGGGCAATCGTGATCAGATTACCATTCGCGGACAGGAATCGACGTCCGACTTTTTCCTCGACGGGGTGCGCGACGATGTCCAATATTTCCGCAACTTGTATAATATCGAACGGGTCGAAATTCTAAAAGGGCCCTATGCGCTCATCTTTGGCCGGGGCGGCGGCGGCGGTATCATCAACCGCGTGCAAAAGGCTCCTATCGCGAATGAAACCGGTATTGGCGCCGAAGGCAGCATTAACAGTTTTGGTGCTTGGGAAGTGGCGGGGGATGTCAACGCGCCGCTGGGCGACGCAGGTGCGCTGCGCATCAACGGATTTTATGAAGAACTGGCCAACCACCGCGATTTTTATAATGGCCGCCGTTTTGCGGTGAACCCTTATCTTGGCTTTGACCTCGGCAATGATTGGAAAGTTGGCTTATCCTACGAGTATGTCGATGATGACCGGGTGACCGACCGAGGCATTCCCTCCGATGCAACCAACCGCCCGGCCCGCGGCCTGCGTGACCAGTTTTTTGGCGTACCCGGCATCAACGTAACCACTTTGCAGGCGCATATTGCGAAGCTGCGCGTTGATGGGAAGCTGTCCGATAATCTGTCGGTCAGCTCGACTGTGCTCTATGGCAATTACGACAAGCTATATGAGAATGTGTTTGCTAATGGTCCAGTGAGTGCCGCGAATTCGGTTGCTTTGGCAGGCTATACCGATCCAACGACGCGCGAAAACATCATTGCGCAGGCCAATGCGGTTTGGGACATAAACACGGGCAGCATCGCGCATAAGATTCTATTCGGATTGGAATATGGGCATCAGGATTCGACCAATCAGCGGCGCGATGCGGTGCTGTCCAATTCGGTTCTGAATTTGAACAATATCATCTTCCCCACCGTCACTTTCCCTGTGGTGAACCGGAACCGCGTCTCAACAGTCGAATTCTTCTCTGCTTATGTGCAAGACCAGATCAGCCTAAGCGACCATTTCGATATTGTTGCAGGCATCCGGTACGACAATTTCGACATTAGCGGCATTGATATTGCAGGCGGCAACCGGGCCTTTGGCCGAACCGATAGCAAAGTTTCACCGCGGGTCGGCCTAATCTACAAACCTCAGGAAAATGTCTCTTTCTATGCAAGCTATAGCCAGTCATTTCAGCCGCGGTCGGGGGATCAGTTTTTAACGCTATCCGCCGTGCAGGAAAATCTGGAGCCGGAAAAATTCACCAATTATGAAGTCGGCGCGAAATGGGATATTGAGCCGGGCTTGGCGTTAACTGCGGCTATATTCCGGCTTGACCGGACCAATAACACCACCGGCGATCCCGCCAATCCGGGCAATATCATCCTGCTGCCGGGTACAAGAGCGCAAGGCGTGGAGCTGCATATTGCGGGGCAAGTCACCGACAAATGGCAGGTGAGCGGCGGCTACACTTTCATCAATGCCCATGTCGAAGATAGTAATGTGCGCATTGATCAACAGCCCCAGCATCAAGTCGCGCTGTGGAACCGCTATAATCTGAATGACAATTTTGGCGGCGGTGTGGGCGTGATCCATCAATCATCACAATTTGCGTCGATCAGCAACACCGTGCTGCTGCCCGCATTTACCCGGGTGGATGCCGCTCTATTTTGGGACGTGAATGAAAAATTCGGACTGCAGCTCAATGTCGAAAATCTGTTCGACACCGAATATTTTTCCGACGCGCATAACAATAATAATATTTCAACCGGCGCGCCAATCAACGCACGGTTGAGCGCTCGGATCAAATTTTAAGGGATGATTAGGATGAGCGCGGCCTAACCCGCTGTGCTCATCCTACCCCAGGTAGGTTTAGGGCTTAACCCTGTTCTATGGCTTGTCGGTGGGCTTTGGCATTTTCGACATAATGGGCAACGCCGACTTGCATGCCGGTGATTTCTTCCGACGACAGTGCCCGAACGTAACGGGCAGGCGAACCGGCCCAAAGCTGACCCGAGGGGACAATTTTGCCCTGCGTCAACATGGCTCCAGCGGCCAGCATTGCATCGCTTTCAATAACCGCGCCGTTCATCACCGTCGCCGACAGCCCTGTAAATCCTCGGTCCTTGATGATGCAGCCATGGATCATGCAATTATGTCCGACAAGCGCATCTTCCCCAATAATCGTCGGAAATCCTTCGGGCAGGCCGGGCAGGGGGCCGTCGCAATGGATTGAGCTGCCATCCTGTATATTGCTGCGCGCGCCGATCTCGACATAGTTCACTTCTGCGCGGATCACGCAATTATACCAGATGCTTGCACCCGCACCGATGCGCACATCGCCAATGATCCGGCACCCTGGTGCGATAAAGGCGCTATCGTCAATCTGCGGCGTTTTGCCGTGGATAGAGATGATCGAAACATCGGGACGGTTTATCATGATATATTCTCTTTGACATAAACGATCGTGGGATTTTCCTCTTCCGGATAATCGGGATCGTCAAAATCCAACTCCTTGCGCCTTACCATGCCCAGCTTTTCCATCAAGCGCCATGATGATATGTTACTTTCGCTTGTCATTGCGCAAATATGCGGCACGCCAATACGTTCAAACATATGCATGAGTAATGCGCGGGCGGCTTCTACGGCAAAGCCTTGCCGCCAACGATCTTCGCGCACCAGCCATCCCATTTCGGCATCACCGATATTTTTGGCATAGGCGCAGTCCACTCGTTTGGCGCCGCAGTAACCGATAAAATCGCCGCTCGCCTTTTCCTGCATCGCCATAAATCCAAAGCCAAATTGCGCGAAAGCAGCCTCTGATTTTGCGTGGGACGATTCAATCTGGTGCAGCTCTTTTGGTCCTCCAATATGCCGGGTAACCGCAGCGCTGTTGCAATAGCGATATTGCAATTCTGCGTCGCTTTCCTCAAACCGGCGAAGGATAAGGCGGTCCGTTTCCATTATGATGTCGGGCATATTCCCTCTCGCTTACCCTTGCACTCTGGCGGCCGCAGCGGGCGACCTTACTGGGCCAGCAACCGGGCAGCATGGGCGGCATGATAGGTCAGGATGCCGCTGGCACCGGCACGTTTAAACGCGGTCAGGCTTTCCAATATCATGGCGTCGCGGTCTCCTGCCCCTGCAGCGGCGGCCGCTTCGATCATCGCATATTCACCCGATACTTGGTAAGCGAAGACAGGAATATTGAAATGGCCGCTGACCCGCGCCACGATGTCGAGATAGGGCATCCCCGGTTTAACCATCACGCTGTCGGCGCCTTCGGCAATATCCATGGCGACTTCGCGTAACGCCTCATCCCCGTTGGCTGGGTCCATCTGATAGCTTTTTTTGTCACCTTTCAGTAACCCACCGGAGCCAACCGCGTCGCGGAATGGACCATAAAAGGCGCTCGCATATTTGGCGGCATAGCTCATAATCTGCACATTATGATGCCCGCCCATTTCCAGCGCGCGGCGAATGGCCCCGATGCGGCCGTCCATCATGTCGCTGGGGGCAATTATATCCGCGCCTGCCTCCGCTTGATTGACCGCTTGATCGACCAGCATGGCGACGGTTTCATCGTTTAACACATAGCCTTTATCGTCTATCAGGCCGTCTTGCCCATGGCTGGTATAAGGATCAAGAGCGACATCGGTCAGGATGCCAATTGCATCGCCATGTGCGGCTTTCACGGCGCGGATGGCGCGGCACATTAAATTATCGGGGTTCAGCGCCTCTGCCCCGTCGGCGCTGCGCCGGTCCGCCTGCGTATTGGGGAATAGCGCAATGCAGGGGATACCAAGCGCAATGGCTTCGCCTGCACGTTCTACAATGCCGTCCACCGACCAGCGCGATACGCCCGGTAAGCTGGCAATAGGTTGCTCTATGCCTTCGCCATCGGTGACGAACAGCGGCCAGATCAGATCGGCAGAAGTCAGAAAATTTTCGCGCAGCATCGCGCGGCTCCAAGCGGCGGCACGGCCCCGGCGCAGGCGTGTATTAGGATATTGGGCTTGTCCAGTCATCGGGCGGCCATAGCCCAGCGAGCGCAGCGGCTCAATCGAAACTGCAGCGAGGCGTCAAATCCGGCTATTACGTGGGACAGACATGGTGAGCCGGTCTATCTCCCGCTTGGGCTCGTCCGCTTGGCTATTGCTACCGCGCAAGGATGTGAGCGCCGCGCCGGGCTTTACTGCTTTCAATCGTGCCAGCTTCGCGCGGAAATTGGCGAGATCCGCACCGGCAAGCTGCGCCGTTTCGGTGAATTTGATTGATAGCGGGTTGATGGCGCGGTTGTTGCGATAGAGCGAATAATGCAAATGCGGCCCGGTCGACAGGCCGGTGGAGCCAACATAGCCGATCACTTGGCCTCTGCGGACACGCTGTCCATTGCGCGCAGCGATGCGGCTGAGATGGGAATAGCCGCTGGCAAGGCCGCCGCTATGACGGATTTGCACATAATTGCCGTTGCCGCCCTTACGCCCGGCATAGCTGATTACACCGTCGGTCACGGCATAAATGGGGGCGCCGTGGGGCGCGCCAAAATCTACGCCAGCATGCATCCGCCGATATCCCAATATCGGATGGCGGCGCATACCATAGCCTGATGTCATCCGGCCATTAACCGGCCGGCCCAATTCGCCGCGCGTTTTGCCAACGCCTGATGCTTCAAACCATTGGGCCGAACCGCCGCTGGTCCATTTCAGCATTTGCACCTTTGATTTACCGCCACTGTCGATACCGGCATATAGCAGGTCGCCCACCTCCACCTCTCCGGTTTCGGCGCGGCGATAATCGACGATAATATCAAATTCATCGCTCGATTGCAGATTGGACAAATTGATCTGCCCCGAAATGACTTTCAGGAAATTCTGGATTGCGTCGGCAGGTGCGCCTGCGGCACGGGCGGATTTATACAGGCTGCTGCCCACTTGGCCGCGAATGCGCAGCGGCGTATCGTCGGTCATAATGGGCAGGCGCTTCAACTGCAATGCACCGCCCACTCGGTTAACGGCAAGATTAAGGTCGAATCGGGCACGGAATGATAGAGCATCCAAAGGCCGCGCCGCATTGCGCGACGACCGCTTGCCAAGCACGACCTGCATTTGGGTGCCAGGCGCAATCGCTCCCAAATCCGCCGCGCCCGATACCATAGACGTCACTCGCGCCGCTTCGTCTCGGCCAACGCCTGCACGCTGCAAAACGCGGGCAAAGCTGTCGCCGCGGCCCAATGTGGCCATTAACGTGATGCTGGGGCGTTCCGGGCTTGCGGCGAGCGCGATGACGGCATCGGTTGCGGCCATTTTCTTTCCGCTGTCACTGCCTAGGGCGAGCGGCATAATCATTTGTGCCCGCGATTCTTCGAACTCCGCCTCGGTCGGGACTGCGCCTGCCATCCCATATAGCGGCGCGAAATCCGGGAGCAAGGCAAGCGCCAGCGCAACCAACGCGGCAAAAGTGCCAAGCCCGCGAAACCAGCGTAACGATCCAATATCTTCGCCTAAATCCGGTGCGAGATCCATGTCCGACAGTTTGTCACGCCAGGTAAGCTCGCTGTCATTCGCAGCAACGGCGCGCAGGGGCGCACGCATCGCATCCGCGATGATCATTTCGCCATTTCCGGCTATGGCGGCAAGTCCTGCCTTTTGTGGTTGTAGCACAACGACCCCTGACTTTTGGTCAGACCCTAATTATCTGACGGTCTTCTGTGCATGATGATGGTTAATGTCAAATTAAAGCAGAGATTTTGTGGGCAGCTGTGCGGCGGAACGTGTAAAATCGCGGGCGGATTACCAGTAACGGTTAACCGGGAGCGATTGAGCAATATTCGGGTCGGTTCAAAAATAGCTTCATTCCCTGTGATAAGGGCGATAAGGCGCATTCATGATCTTCAGGATGTCTTTTTTGGCCATATTGTCGCTGGCCGCGTGTAAGCCGGTGGATACAGGCGGCAGCAGCCGGCCCGAAAGCTCGCGCGAATTTCCGCTTGCGGCCCGTGCAGTGTCGGCGGTCGCGGGCACGCAATTTTCTACAGAAACCGCGCGTGATGAGGCAGGTGAGGCCGAAATGGTGATGGACTGGGCAGGGATTGAGCCGGGTTCAACGGTCGCCGATATTGGCGCAGGTGAAGGCTATTATACCGTGCGATTGGCCAAAAGAGTGGGGCCAAAGGGGCGCGTTCTGGCGCAGGATATTAACCGCGATGCGCTGCGCCGGTTGGGTGAACGCATTGCGCGTGAGCGTTTCGATAATGTCGCTATAAAAGAAGGTGCGATTGACGATCCGCGTTTGCCCGCTGGGTCTTTTGACCGCATTTTCTTGGTCCATATGTATCATGAAGTGACCGAACCCTATGCGTTTTTGTGGCGGCTTGAACCTGCATTGGCCAAGGGTGGGCAGGTGATTGTGGTTGATCGCGACCGGCCAACCAATCAACATGGTATTCCGCCCAAGCTGTTATTCTGTGAATTTGAAGCGGTCGGTTTTCACCTGAAAGGCTATAGCGAGCGTTTGGATGTTGGCGGATATTTTGCTCGATTTGAATCGAGCGGTGAACGGCCGGACCCTGGAAAAATTAAAGCCTGCCAGAGCAAGAATTAGGTCTCGACCCTAAACCGCATTCTTGGCCGTATGCTTCTGCCTCTACGAAAAAAAGGCCCTCCGCCTCAGGGGGGATCGAGGCGGAAGGCCAAAGCTATGCCTGTCCTGATAGGGTCTCGGGGGCGGACAGGCCAGCATATGAATTTCACTGGGAACGCGGTCACCGCCAAGCGACGAAATCCCCAGTTAACCGGGCGGGCCTGTCATACCAGTTCGTTTTGCTGGTCAGCCCGCTTTAAAATTCTGACCTTTCGGCCTTGCGCAGCAATCGCTGCCAATGTTTTCGGTCGCGGAGGGATAAATCGCTATCACTGGCCCGCCGCCGCAATTCTGATTTGTACTCTTGGCCATAGCTGACCGAAAGATACTGTATTTCTAATTTATCGCGCTGTGCCCTTTCTCGCGATTCAAAAAGTATGTCCAACATGTTTTTCCATTCGTTCCGGAGCAAAAAGCTCCCCTGAATTTCTTTATTGGAGCCGTTTTCCGACTCAGCGACTTTGTTCTAATTACACGATTTTACAAATTTGTGAAATAGCTCCATTATGGTGTTTTATCGTGAATAATGCAGCGGTGGCGAGACAGGCATGTCAAAGGCAGCAGGAAATTAACCATTTTGCTCGATAGGCGTAATAGAGCATATCGGGTTCGGGTGATGCTCGATCACGATTAAAGGCAAAGACGGCATATATGGCAACAAAACAGGGTTTATGGGCAAGAGCGGAGCAAATGGCGATGCTGGCGCCGCCGGAACGCAATCGTTACGTCGATTTTTTGAGGGCCTTTTCCATCCTCGCCGTGGTTGTCGGCCACTGGCTCGTTGCTGCGCCTTATATCAAAGACGGCGTGGTTGAAGGCGGCCATTTATTGGGCATTTTGCCATGGACACAATGGCTGACCTGGGGATTTCAGGTCATGCCCTTATTCTTTCTTGTCGGCGGCTTTTCCAATGGCGTGAGCTGGGCCGCGAACCGGCGCAATGGCGGCACATATGCGGCTTGGTTTACCGGACGCCTGCTGCGGCTAGTTAGTCCGGTCCTGCCGCTATTCCTGATATGGACCCTATTCGCTTTTTTCGGCACGATGATGGGGGTGGAACGCAAGATAGTCGCGCTCGCGGCTCAGTTGGCGCTGATCCCCGTCTGGTTCCTGTCTGTTTATTTGATGGTAGCGGCGGTGGTTCCCCTAACTCACGCCGCATGGACGCGATTTGGCATGGGATCATTTGCGGCCTTGGTAACAGGAGCCGTGCTGGTTGATATAGCGGCGCTATATTTTGGTGTGCCGTTCATCAATTTTGTCAATTTTGCCTTTATCTGGTTGGCGGTTCATCAATTGGGTTATGCGTGGAGCGAAGGGTATTTCGCCAAGGCCAGTTTTGCCGGAAACCGAGCTATGGTTTGGGGTATTACTGGCTTTGCTGCGCTAGCGTTGTTGATCGGTTTTGGTCCCTATCCCGTGGCGATGATCGGTGTTCCAGGCGAACCACTGAGCAATAGCATGCCGCCAACGCTGGCTTTGCTGGCGCTTGGTATTGCCCAAATGGGGCTCGCGCTAACGCTGGAGCCAGCGGCACGGCGGATGCTTGATAATGCCCGGATATGGACCGGTGTGGTCTTGCTGAACGGTATGATTATGACCGTCTATCTGTGGCATTTGACCGCTTTTGTTTTAATCATGGTTGCCGCGTGGCTGCTGGGCGGAATAGGGCTAGAGCTTGCCCCAGGGAGCAGCGCTTGGTGGCTGTCGCGGCCTGTTTGGTTTGCGCTTTATATCGCCGCATTATTGCCGATGATTATGATCTTTGCCCGCTATGAACAATTGCCGCGCGGGGCGGGCCTACCGGAAAAAGGGGATGTGCCGCATTGGCGGCTGATTGCGGCTTTACTGCTCATTTGTGCAGGGCTAGGCGCGACTGCGGCGATCAGCATCGCCAGCCCGATGGGTGTAACCGGCGTGCGGTTGTGGATCGTTATCCTGCCCTTTATCGGCGCGGGGCTGGTCCGTTTCGGCCCAGCCTACAAACTGACAAAAAGATTTAGGGTCCGGACTCGATAGAAACAGCACCGAGGTTTGAAGCCATTTTGCTCAGGGCTAGGAAGTGAGCCGCCGGGATATACATATATCTCAAGGCTTGCTGACGCAGCACTGGGCAAAATGGGTCAAATCCTAAAGGACGTCAAAATGGCTTCGATCTCGTCGCAAAGTACGCTTGCAGGCAGAATAACTGCCTGACTGCGCGCATTTTACCCCGATATCTTTGCCATTTTGACGCCTCGATGCTGTTTCTATTGGGTCCGGACCCTAACTAACCCTTTTTATCGGGGATGGGTGTCGCGCCATTCGCGAGGGGGCGTGAATGTGCCGCGCCAGATGCCGCGCTTTGCGCTGCGGGCCCTGTCTTCTTCCCGGCTATAGTCGCGTATGCCGTTAAATTCCTGACTAACCGCAAAGCCGCTGGCGACTAGATTGGCGGCAATATCGCTGTGTTCGCTGACCGCGCATTTGGCCAATGCCCGCCCAAACCGGTCATAGGCACCGGCTTCGCAAGTTAGGTTTGGCTGTTCCAAAAGCCGAGCCAATGCGGCTTTGGCGGCCAGGCCGCAGGGCCAGTCTTTGCCATTTTCATCGACGCAAATCTGATCACGCTCCGGCGCATCAATGCCGCGTAAGCGGAGTTTTTTGGCACCAACGGAAAAACTATCCCCGTCGGCTGCTCTTATCGCTGCGCCCGGTGAAGGTATAAAGATTTCGCGGTTATCATTATAAACGCTGTAAATATATGCCCCGCCCAGCATAAACATGAGGGCGATAATCATCGTTACCTTGTTCCAAAATGCGCGGCTTGCGCTACGCTTTGCCGCATGGCTTTTTGGAAAGGCAATCCGGTTTTTTGGCAATAGCCTTAACGCGCCCGCACCAGAGACGGGAAGGTTTTGACCATATGATCATATATGGCAACATGCAGTCGGTCCCTAAATTCGCAGCCATATAAATCGCCCTTATGCCACGCAATACGCGCCTCCAGTGGGGCATAGCCGGGGATGGTCAAATACACCGTCTTGTCGACTTTAATATAGGTCAGCGAATGAATACGAAAGCCGGATCGGGACAGGTCGATAATATTGACCTTGTGCTTACCCGCGCCCTGTTCCCTGATGTCGGCATAAATTTGAACATCGCCGCGATCATATTCGCGGGCGTTAAACCAGTGACGGTCGTCATCATTACGTTCTTCATTTACCGACATCATGTTCTCCATAGGCGCGACCCGCTGGAAAAATATTTTGTTTTGTTACCGCAAAAATATTAACATTTTCGCTATCTGCGCAGTAGTTTATTGGAAGGAATATATCAATCCAGAATAAGTCCGAGCACCAGATAGATCAATATTGGCGATCCGACACCGATCAATGTGGCTATAACAAAACCTAGCCGCACGAGGCTGGTGTCAATGTTCGCCCAATTTGCAAGGCCGCTACACACGCCCCAGATTTTCTTATTTTGCTTATCCAACGTCAATTTGTTCATTTCATTATCCTTTCAATAATAGATAGCGATGCCAATATGTGGGTTATACCAGATACGGCGCGGCGGTATATATGGCTGGTCCTGCGCTCACCGTCAGAGTGATGAATGTGCAGATCAGCGCGCCGAAAATGGCAGTGGTGCGGGGATAGTGGGAAAAGTTCATGGGGTCAGTTCCTTAGTTAATATCTGTGTGATTATACAAGATAGGGCGATACGGTTGAAATTGCTGGTCCAGCGCTGGCGGCGATGGTCACAAAAGCGCAAATTACTGCAGCAAATACAGCGGCGATTTGGTTGTTGATCGATAGGGTCATTGTGAAATTCCTTTATAGTGGTTGCCCGATGGGGCGGTTTGGTGGGTCGTAATTGCTTACATGACCCATACAGCAGGATGCGTGCCAGTTTTTACAAATCTATATAAAACAATATTTTGGTAGGAATTTACGCGAATAGGCAATTTACATCTTCAGATAAAATGGGAAAATATCCCAACATTTGGGAAATGCTGAACCCTGGATGAATGCAAAATCGGTCATGGACGCGATATTGCCGGTTGACCGCCACCGCATCTGCTATAGCAACGCAGCGATAATGGCTTTGACCCGTCTCTCTTTGACTGATTTTCGAAATCATGCGCAGGCATCATTCCGGCCGGGGCGTCAGTTTACTGTGCTGCATGGCGCAAATGGTGCAGGCAAAACCAATATCTTGGAGGCGGTATCCCTTTTGGTGCCAGGAAGGGGGCTGCGCCGTGCGGCTTTGTCGGATATGCCCCGGCATGGGGGCCGCGGCGGTTTTGCAATTGCGGCGGAGATTGAAGATATTAAGCTGGGCACTGGCGTTAGCCTCGACGCGCCGGACCGGCGTAAAGTCCGGATCAACGGCGCGCCCGCCGCAATTACCGCTTTGTCCGAATGGCTTGCGGTCATCTGGTTGACCCCGGCGATGGACCGGCTGTTTACCGATAGCGCGGGCGAACGGCGGCGTTTTCTAGACAGGTTGGTTATGGCCGTGCAACCCTCACACGCCCGCTATAGTAGCCAATATGAACGCGCCATGCGGCAACGCAATAAATTATTGTCCGATGACAGACCCGCCGACCCTGATTGGCTCGATGGACTGGAAAAGGCGATGGCCGAAAATGCGGTGCAGATTGACGCGAGCCGCAAACGGATGATCGACCAGTTAGGTGAGCGGCTGGCGCAGGAGCCGGAGGGACCCTTTGCCATTCCGATTTTGTCCATTGAGGGCGCAAGCCCAACCAGCGAGGCGGAGCTTCGCGCTGTGTGGCAGCGCGGCCGTCCACGTGACGCCGCCGCCGGGCGCACATTGACAGGACCGCACCGTGCGGATTTGCTCGTTACGCATAAAGTGAAAAATCAGCCCGCTGGCTTATGCTCGACCGGGGAGCAAAAGGCGCTGTTGCTGTCGGTTATTCTGGCTCATGCGGGGCTGGTTGCTGATATTCGGTCCGAAGCACCGGTCATCTTGCTGGACGAGGTGGCGGCCCATTTGGACCCTGCGCGCCGTGCAGCGCTGTTTGAACGGCTGGCGGCCACCGGAAGCCAGCTATGGATGACGGGTACGGAAAAAGCGTTATTCGGCGGATTAACCGGCGATGCGCTGTTTATCGAAGTCGATAACGGGCAATTGCATTTATAGCCTTAGCCGGTTTTCTTGCCTTTTTGAATGCGCCCAACGCGCGCGGCGATTTCCTGTTTCAGCTTTCGCTTGGTTTCCATGTCGACAAGGCGCTGCGCATGGCTGTGCACAGGTTTGCGCAGGTCGGTCAGCTGGTCCTGCGGCACGGCCTTGCTGAATAAATAGCCTTGCACTTCGCTGCATCCTTCGCGGCGCAAATGTTCAACCTGGTCGTCGCGTTCAACGCCTTCTGCAGTGGTGGTCATGCCCAGGCTTCTGGCCAAATCGACGACCGAACGGACAATCGCTTGGCAATCTTCGCGCGTATCGATTTCGTCGACAAAACAGCGGTCAATCTTAATCTTGTCAAAGGGGAAGCTGCGCAGATAATTGAGCGAGCTATAGCCCGTGCCAAAATCATCCAGAGCAATCTGCACGCCAATTTCATGCAATTTATGCAGCGTTGCCATATTGGCATCACTATCCTGCATCAGGACATTTTCGGTTATTTCAAGGCAAACCCGTTTGGGCTCAACCCCGGTCGCGGCCAATCCTTGAACCAATGTGGTAATCAAGCTTGGACTGCGCATCTGCACAGGAGAAAGGTTGATCGAAACCGTCATATTATCGGGCCACTGCGTTAAATCATCGATGGCTTGGCGAATAACCCATTCGCCAATAGGAATAATCATACCGCTTTCTTCGGCTATGGGAATGAACGTATCGGGCATCACCACCCCGCGTTCGGGATGTTCCCAGCGGATCAGGGCTTCATAACCCAGCGTTTCGCCGCTATCGATTTGCACCAAGGGTTGATAATGCAGACATAGCTCACCCTTGCCCAACGCCCCGCGCAGATCGAGCTCCAGCGCCCGGCGCAATTGTGCGGCTTGGTCCATGCCATCTTCAAATACAATCTGCCGGTTGCGGCCTTGCGATTTTGCTTCATAAAGCGCGAGGTCCGCGTTGCGTAGCAGCGTTTCTGCATCCTCACCATGTTCCGGGGATAGTGCAATGCCGATACTGGTGCCAACAATGACATCATGGTCATCGAGCCGGAATGGCTGCGTCAAGGCCGCGATTATGTCGTCTCCAATTTTCTGAATCTCGGTCAGGCTGCGATTTTCAATCAATATCGCAAATTCATCGCCGCCCAGACGGGCAACAATTTCCTGTGCGCTCACACATTTTTTAAGCCGCGCGGCCACACCTTTCAGCAGCAAGTCGCCGAAGCTATGACCCAGCGTGTCATTGATAATCTTAAACTGATCCAGATCGAGATACATGATACCGGGTTTTATTCCCGGCGATTTGACTACCCGCGTGAGCCGTTGATTAAATTGAAAACGATTGGGCAGATCGGTCAGCGAGTCAAAATGCGCCATATAACTGACTTGCTCTTCGGCTTGCCGCTGCGCGGTGATGTCGGTTACGATACCGCGATAATTGCCATTCATTTCCAGAGCAGGGCGCAAGCTGATCGACCACCAGAAACGGTCGTTCCCAATACTGAGGCTGACTTGCAAATTTCGGAAAGCCCGGCCAAGCGCGATATGGTCGGCCATTTGATCGCGTTCCGGTCCCTCATCCAGCAGGTCGAGAAAAGATTGCCCCGCCAAAGTTTCAATCGGCCGTTGCAGCGCAGCCGCCATTTGAGGGCTTGGGTTCAATATTTGCGTCTGGCTGTTCATTTCCAGCACCCAGTCGCTGCCCTGTTCGGTGAAATCGGCGAGCAACATGTTAATGGTTTCGGCGGAATCGCGCAGCGCATTTTCACGCTCATGGCTTTCAATAATCGCGGTTTCGGTTGACCGGATGCTGGCGAACAGCACAGCCGCATAACACATCACTAATATAGCCGAAGCATAAGCCGCGCCGGTGCCCAATTCGGCAAGCGAGATGAAGCAGCCCGCCGCACATGATCCGACAAACAGATAAGCCGCGCGCTTCAGCGTGCGGTAAGTCAGCGCACCCGCCGCCATTTTTCCTGCCCCCAATATCGCGCATAAAATTTGCTGCGACGGGGTTGCACCTGGCATAAGTATGACGACCGACAGCCCCCACCATAGGCCAAGACCAGCGGCATTCAGTTCAACCGAATGGAGTATTTTTTTAAGCTTTACCGGGTCGGTTTTGGCATCGGGCAAATTGCGGTAATTGGAAACTCGCCACACCAGCAAAATGGCCATCAATAATCCGGCGACGGTCAATATCTGCCAAGAACGAGATGCGAAGAATACGACGCCCAAGATTGAAGCATTGATAATACTGGCGGCAACAGAGGCTTTGAGAGAACCGAAATGTTCTTCCAAAAGCCGTTTGGTAAGCCACGGCTTTAAAGCAATATCGCTTTTGCCCGGTACGCCCGTAATATGCGCAATTTTTTTGACCCTGCCATCCATCACCACCGGATAGCTGCGAATGCTTAATATATGATTATCAGCTGTTTATTGCTCACGGACGCCCAGAAAACTTGCAATATTCGGACGCCCTTGAAAAATAAAATCATACAACTCTAATTCGCCTTATCCGCTTTATCAGATGCTTTTTTGCGCGGCTTTTTGGGCTTGGCGGCTTTCGGCGGCGCGGGCGATACTTCAAAAACGGGTTTGCCGTCTTTCATATGCACCGATACCTCCCCGCCATTGACCAATTTGCCAAAGAGCAATTCTTCGGCCAGCGGCTGTTTGATCTTTTCTTGAATCAACCTGCCCATCGGCCGTGCGCCATAGAGCTTGTCATAACCGCGTTCGGACAACCAGCTGCGGGCCTCATCATCCAATTTGATATGCACATTTTGATCGGCAAGCTGCAATTCCAGTTGCAGGATGAATTTGTCCACGACCATTGCCACCACTTCGGGCGACAAATAGGCAAAGGGCACGATTGCATCGAGCCGGTTGCGAAATTCGGGGCTGAACATTTTCTTCACTGCTTCGTCGCTCGCATCTTCCTTGCTGATATTATTCCCAAAACCGATGCCTTCCTTCGCCATATCGGCGGCACCGGCATTTGTGGTCATGATGATGATGACATTGCGGAAATCAATCGTCTTGCCATGGTGATCCGTTAAACGGCCATTGTCCATCACCTGCAACAATATGTTGAACAGGTCGGGATGCGCTTTTTCAATTTCATCGAGCAGCAGCACACAATGCGGATTTTGATCCACCGCATCGGTCAGCAGCCCGCCCTGATCATATCCGACATAACCCGGAGGTGCGCCAATGAGCCGCGATACGCTATGCCGCTCCATATATTCCGACATGTCAAACCGCTTGAGCGGAATGCCTAGGATGGACGCCAATTGCCGCGCGACTTCGGTCTTGCCCACGCCGGTGGGACCGCTGAACAGATAATTGCCAATCGGCTTGTCGGGTTCACGCAGGCCCGCCCGCGACAATTTGATTGCAGAGGCAAGCAGTTCAATCGCCTGATTTTGGCCAAAGACCACGCGTTTCAGATCAGTTTCCAAGTTGCCAAGCGCTGTTTTGTCATCGCTCGACACATTTTTCGGCGGGATACGTGCGATGGTTGCAATGACCGCTTCAATCTCTTTCGATGTGATCATCTTGCGCCGTTTGGATGGCGGGACGAGCATTTGCATCGCACCCACTTCATCAATCACGTCAATCGCCTTATCGGGCAATTTGCGGTCATTGATATAGCGTGCCGACAGCTCGACCGCCGTTTTCAAGGCATCAGGCGTATATTTAACCTTGTGATGCTCCTCAAATGCACCGCGCAGGCCAGCGAGGATTTTGATTGTGTCGTCGATGCTCGGCTCATTCACGTCGATTTTCTGGAACCGGCGCAGCAGGGCGCGGTCCTTTTCGAAATGATTGCGAAACTCTTTATAGGTGGTCGAACCGATGCAGCGGATCGAGCCGTTGGATAGCGCCGGCTTCAGCAGGTTGGAGGCGTCCATTGCGCCGCCGCTGGTTGCGCCTGCGCCAATGACCGTATGGATTTCGTCGATGAATAAAACCGCGTCGGGCATTTTTTCGAGCTCGGTAACCACCGCCTTCAACCGTTCTTCAAAATCACCTCTGTAACGCGTTCCCGCAAGCAGGCTGCCCATGTCGAGCGAGTAGATCACGGCAGGCAGGAGAACTTCGGGCACGTCTTTTTCATAAATACGCCGTGCCAAACCTTCGGCAATTGCGGTTTTTCCGACGCCGGGTTCGCCGACATATAACGGGTTGTTTTTTGACCGGCGGCACAAGATTTGAACAGTGCGGTCAACCTCTGCGCTGCGGCCGATTAGGGGATCGATCCGGCCTTGCTCCGCCTTTTTGTTCAAATTGACGGTAAACTGCGACAGCGCGCTCCCTTTTTCTTTCTTACCCTTGGCTGCGGCTTCGCTATTGTCGTCACTGTCTTCTTCTGTGCCCTTAATCTCGGTGGGGGTCAGCTTGCCATCCTTGCCGATGCCGTGGCTGATGAAAGAAACCGCGTCGAGCCGGCTCATATCCTGTTGCTGCAAGAAATAGACGGCATAGCTTTCCCGTTCGGAAAATAGCGCGACCAGGACATTCGCGCCGGTAACAACATCCTTGCCAGAACTTTGGACATGCAGGATCGCGCGCTGCACCACGCGTTGAAAGCCACTGGTGGGTGAGGGGTCAACCTTGCCTTCAACCCGCAGGCTTTCCAGCTCGCCATCCAAATAGGTTATAATTATATCAGACAACTCACCTAAATCGACACCGCATGCTTGCATCACCCGCGCCGCGTCGGCATCGTCGATCAATGCCAGCAACAAATGCTCCAATGTGGCATATTCATGGGTACGGTCGGCCGCGTGCTTCAACGCATTATGCAATGTCGTTTCGAGCGATTCCGCGAATGAAGGCATATTTTCTACTCCTTGGCGGGATATAAGGTAATATCCCTTTCTATCATCTATGTCGGAATAGCGGTCTTACCTGTCAACATATTCCGCGAAATAAACCCGGCATCACATTCAGCCGGCGGTCTTTATTTTTTAAACAACGCATCGGCGGCCGACATATGGCTGGAGGCAGCGGCCTTTTTTGCTTCGCAGCGGCTTATTTCTGCTTTCAACGCTGCAATTCTCTGGTCCAATTCGCTAAGCGACAGCGGATCCAAATCCTGCCGCACCAGCCGCGCCAATGGGTCGTCACCGCGTAAAGGTAAATTATCTTCGTCCATCGCGGGTAAGTGTTGACTGAACCGCGCTTGCTGTCAATAAGTTAAAAATGCGGTAGGGCACAGGCGGATGAGGGCAAATCGCCGCATTTAGGGGGATGTTTGGTGACCGAATTACCCAAAAATATGACTGCGATCGAAATAAGCAAACCTGGCGGACCAGAGGTGTTGGTGCCATGCACACGGCCGGTACCTGTGCCGGGACCGGGGCAGCTGTTGATCAAAACCGCCTTTGCGGGTGTCAACCGTCCCGACGTCGTGCAACGAAAGGGGCTCTATCCGCCTCCTCCCGGGGCAAGCGACCTGCCAGGATTGGAGATTTCCGGCGAAGTTGTAGCCGTTGGCGCCGATGGTCCTGCCGATATGATCGGGCGTAAAATTTGCGCTCTGGTTGCAGGCGGCGGTTATGCCGAATATTGTATCGCACAGGCCGGTCAATGCCTGCCTGTTACAGGCGACCTGTCGATGGCCGAAGCGGCGGCGATACCCGAGACATTATTTACGACCTGGCATAATATATTTGAGCGCGGCTATGCCTGCGAAGGCGAAACAATATTGGTGCATGGCGGCACCAGCGGCATTGGCACAATGGCGATAAAGCTGGCGAAATTATTCGGTATCACCATCATCGTCACCTGCGGCAGTGATGAAAAATGCGATGCGGCGCGAAGCATCGGTGCCGACCATGCCATCAATTACAAAGATAGCGATTTCGTCGCCGAGGTGAAGCGGATTACCGGCGGCGCGGGCGTCAATATGGTTCTGGATATGGTGGCGGGCGATTATGTCCCCCGCAACCTGCAATGTTTGGCCGAAGATGGCCGTCATGTTACGATCGCAGTTCAGGGCGGGATGAGTGCCGAAATCAATATGGCGCAGGTGATGATGCGGCGCTTGACGCTGACTGGATCGACGCTTCGTCCGCGTAGTGACGAATTTAAGGCTTTGCTATGCGATGAAATTCGCCGGACAATGTGGGACGCAGTGGGTTCGGGAGAATTGCGGCCGGAGATGGCCAAAAGCTTCTCCCTCACCGATGCGGCGGCGGCGCATGCCTTTATGGAAGCCGGTGATTTTGTCGGCAAGATTGTGCTGGAGATTTAGGCTTTCGGGCTTGGTTTAGGCCAGCTGCTGACCCTCGCTCCGCCCTCTGCCCATCACTGATTATAGGCTGGGTCGCCAAATTCTGGTTCGGAACCAAAGCTGTCTTGGGTATCTTCTTCGGGAAGCTGCAGTGACGGCTTGCCCTCCATCGACGCTTGCCCGCTGTCCCAACGGCTGCCCGTGCTGCTGCTGACGCCGCTGTCGATACTCGCTTGGTCATCACTGTCAAATGCGTCAAAGCCGCTCTTCATCGTTGTTTGCAGGCGATCTTTCATCGCTGGGTTCAGTACGATAGCAACCATTTCCATGAGCATGTTAAACTCCTGAATAGCCTTTTTGGTGTCGCCCGATCCGCTAACTGCTGACGCGAATTTTTTTAGCGCCTTCTGGCCTTCATTCGCCACTTTAACCTGACTCAAATATTTGGTTTGATCATTCTCCATTTTAATGGGGGGAACGAGATAGCTCGCGGTGACCAAGCTCGCATTGCTATTTTTCGGGTCTGGGATCACTTGTAATTTGATAACTGCCTCGCTGCCTTCGCTCGACGCGATCGTGTAAACAATGCTGCTGCTACCATCATTTTTGACCGAAATTTTATCCCGAATATCATGGGTGATTAAAGTGCTCGCAAAATATTCGTCGCCGGTGGACGTCGCAAAGGCGTGGTAAGCGCTTTTTGCGGGGCTGTTGACTGCGATGGTTCGGGCAGTCGGATTATCGCCGCCAAACCCCGATCCGCCGCCAAGCCCCAATATCGCCGCAACCAACGCAACAATTCCGATCGTCATATATTTCAGCATGGTTTGCCCCCTAAATTTCATGCCCTGTGATGTATGTTCGCAATTGGCAAATATTGTTTGAAAAAATGTTAAAAAATCGGCTGCTGCTGTCACAATAATATAACCAGAATTTAACTGATACGGATTAGAGCTTATGCTAGGTAAAAGGTTGGGTCATGCCATCATCGAAAATATACAGCGTGCAATATTTGCGGGCATTGGCTGCTCTTATGGTGGTTATATATCATTGCTTTCGCGGCGATATGTTTGGCATGCATAGCTGGGCCGCTTGGCTTAATAGCGGAGTGGATATCTTCTTCGTTATTTCCGGTTTCATAATGGTCCGTTCCACCCAAAACGCGGACGTGACGATATTTGGTTTTTATGGCCGCCGGTTGATCCGGATTGTGCCCCTTTATTGGATCATGACATTTGCGGTGATTATAGCTGAAGGATATGGGGGCTGGCATAGCATCGCGTCGCTGCTTTTCATTGCCGCGCCCAATCCTGATAATGGTTGGATGGTCCCCGTTGTGGAACCGGGCTGGACATTAAATTACGAAATATTCTTCTACGCCATTTTCGGAATTGCTCTGCTTGTCAAAGCAAAATTCCGCACTTGGGCCGTCGCTGTGCCGATTATCCTGCTGGTCATTGCTGGCAAATATTTTACCCCGGCCGGTATCGCGGGTTTTTACACCAGCGAATTGATGGTTGAATTTTTGCTGGGAGTGATGATCGCCAAAATCCGTTTCAAATTGCCGCTTTGGACGCCGGTTGCGGCCTTGTTGCTGCTGGCGACATTACATCATGTTATTGACAGCCGGTTAGTCGCCTATGGCATACCTGCGGCGTTGCTGGTGGCGGGGATGTTGGCATGGGAAGGAAAAATCAAACCGAATAGATTTCTGCTAATGCTAGGCGATGCGTCCTATGCGCTTTACGTCACGCATATCTTGGTCATCGGCAGCTTTGCCTTATTATGGCAGCAATTTTTACCGCTGCATTATATGTTCATTCCGGCGGCAATCGCGGTATCTGCCGGGCTAAGCATTGCGGTGCATATTGGTATAGAAAAGCCATTAACGGGTTATTTGCAGCGCTTGCTTTTCCGCAGAAGGCAGAATGACAAGCTTCCTCTTGCCGACTCTCGCATCATCGCGTAAGACGCATGCAACATATTCAGGCCGCTCCGGTAAGGGGCGGCCCTTTTCATTGGAGAAGCCTCATGGCTACGGAAAAACCGTTACCCCTTATGCCGCACGCGACCGCCGCTTGGCTCGTTGACAATACAGCGCTTGCTTTCCCGCAAATTGCCGAATTTTGCGGACTGCATATATTGGAAGTGCAGGCGATGGCCGACGATATGACGGGCAGCAAATATACCGGCCGCGACCCTGTTCATGCAGGCGAGCTGAGCATGGAAGAAATTGAAAAAGGCCAGGCGGACGAAGATTATGTCCTGCAAATGCGTAAAGGCCCCGAACAGGTCCGCCGCACCAAAGGCCCGCGTTATACGCCGGTGTCAAAGCGTCAGGATAAACCCGATGGCATTGCATGGTTGCTGCGTAATCATCCGGAAATTTCCGATGGCGCAATTTGTAAGTTGATCGGAACGACCCGCCACACGATATCTGCCATCCGTGACCGCACCCATTGGAATATCGCCGAAATTCAGGCGAAAGACCCGGTAACGCTGGGGCTTTGCTCACAACGTGAGCTGGATGCGATTGTTTCCAAAGCCGCCAAAAAAGCAGGTATTGAAACTGCCCCTGTCGAAGATGGCCGTTTGGGCAGCGACCGTGATGCCTTGATCGAACAATTGCGCAGCGAGCGCGATGAAGCCGCTAGAAAGGCCGATGCTGCCCTGCATGGCGAAGAGGCCGAAGTTGCCAAGGAAGAGCTGACCGCAGATACGTTGTTCAAAAAACCGGGCGCTTAAAACCGCCGCGTTGGAGGGATAGGGGCAGGCTGCGGCAATCTGTCCCCACCTTCCCTAACGTCACCATTGCGCCGCCGCTGGCTTTGCGGCAGTCATAGGGCATGACGAAAACAAATACGCCCCCATCCTATGATATGTCGCTGGTCGACCATGGCTTTGAAGCGAAGACATTCAAGGGGCTGACCTATCCGTTGGGCGATCATGCGCCGGGTTATGGAGAGATTTATCCTCTCGCGCCTGATCTGGGCTGGACGCGGATGCCGGTGCCGGGAAATCTGGCGCATATTAATTTGTGGCTGCTTGATGATGATGCCGATGTGGCCGGCGGTTTTGCCATTGCCGATACCGGGCTGTTTATGCCCGACACGATAAATGCGTGGAAGGATATATTTGCCGGCCCCTATGCTGGGCGGGCGCTCCAAAGGGTTTTTGTCACGCATTTCCATCCCGATCACTTGGGCTGCGCCGGATGGCTCGCGAATAAGTTTAAGGCGCCGGTTTGGATGAACCGGACCGAATGGCTGATGGCGCGGATGTTGACCAGCGATGTCCGCGATGCTCCGCCCGAAGACACCATCGCCCGGCGCAAATTTGCAGGCTATGACGAGGAAAGATTGGATAAGCTGCGCGCACAGGGCTGGGGCAATTTTGCGCGCGCCGTATCGCGCTTGCCGACCGGACATATCCGCATGGATGACGGCGATCTCATCCGGGTGGGCAAGCGTGACTGGACAGTTATCACCGGCGGCGGCCATACGCCTGAACATGCCTGTATGGTGGATTATCAAAATGGTGTGATCATCGCGGGGGATCAGATTTTGCCCCGCATCACATCGAATGTGTCGATCATGGATAGCGAGCCAGAAGCCAATCCGCTCGCCGAATGGCTGGCCTCGATTGACAAGTTTAAGGCGGCATTGCCCGATGATATGCTAGTCCTGCCTGCGCATGGATTTCCGTTTAAGGGCGTGATTGCGCGGCTGGAACGGCTGGCGGCTGGGCATCATAAGCAGCTAGATGATTTGGAAGCGGCGCTGCGTCAGCAGGAAATGCGCGCTGTCGATACATTTGGCCTGTTATTTGGGCGGGCCATTGATGACAGTATTTATGGCCTGGCGACGGGCGAAGCGACCGCGCATTTGCGCTATTTGGAGCGCGCCGGGCGGGCAAAATTGGACATACGTGACGGGGTGGGTTGGTATAGTGCGGCATAATATGTGGCCGCCCCTTCGCCACCCCTTGCCTATACCAAAGCTGCCGCTTACAACATTGTCAGTAAGTTCAACCTGATACCCCCACAGGCCCCTTATGTCCGATATTGAAACTCCGCTTATTTCCCACAGTGAATTTGACTGGTCGAAATCCTATCTGCATCCGTCCAGCTGGCGCATGGAATTTCCACCGCTGGCGCTGCATGAGATGTTTTTTGAAAGCGCGAGCCGCGAGGGCGCAAGGCCGATGCTGGATTTTATGGGCCGCAAATTCAGCTATGCGGAAATGGCCGTTGCCGTGCGCCGGGTGGCAAAGGGGTTGCAGGATAAAGGGATTGGGAAGGGCGATCATATCGGCCTGTTTTTGCCCAATGTGCCGCATTATGTCGCCGCCTATTATGGCGCATTGGCGGCGGGCGCGACGGTGGTAAATTTCTCGCCGCTTTATACCGTGGATGAATTATCGCATCAGGTCGCCGACAGCGGCACCAGCATGATCTTTACCGTATCAGCGGCGGCGCTGCTGCCGACAGCGCTGAAGGTGCTCAACAAATCGCAGTTAAAAGGACTCGTGGTCGGCAGTGTTGCCGAAATGCTGCCCATGGCAAAGGGACTTGCTTACCGGCTATTCAAACGCCGGGAGACGGCGGCAATACCGCAAGATAGCCGGATCACCCGCTACCGCGATTTGATGTCCAATGATGGCGGCTACATCCCGCAGCCGTGCGATCCCGAGCGGGACATTGCGCTGCTCCAATATACGGGCGGCACTACCGGCACGCCCAAGGGCGCCATGCTGAGCCATCAGAATATCACCTCCAATGCGCGGCAGGTGAACGCCATTGACCCGCATTCTCGGTTGACCGATCCCGCCAATCCGGCGGAGGATCGGATATTGGGCGTGCTGCCGTTTTTCCATGTATTCGCCAACGCGACCGTACTCAATCGCACCGTCAATAATGGCGGAGAGATTATCATGCTGCCCCGTTTTGACGCGCGTCAGGCGCTGGCCGCGATTAACCGGACCAAGGTAACCGCGATGCCGGGCGTTCCCACCATGTATCAGGCGCTGCTCGATTGTCCCGATATCGCGAAGACAGATTTCACTTCGTTGCGTGCCTGTATATCGGGCGGCGCGCCGCTCGCGGCGGAGCTGAAGGCGCGGTTTGAAGAACGCACGGGCGCGGTGGTAATTGAAGGCTATGGCCTGACCGAAAGCTCCGGCGTGGTGTCGAGTAACCCGTATCAGGCCATGAGTAAAACGGGCACTATTGGACAGCCGGTGCCGGGTACTGACGTGAAGCTGCTCGATAAAGAAGACCCATCAAAACCCGCGCCCAAAGGCGAGCCTGGCGAGCTGGTATTTTCTGGACCGCAAGTGATGCGCGGCTATTGGAACCGCCCTGATGCCGATGCGGAAGTTTTCGTGGACGGCTATCTGCGCACGGGCGATGTGGCAACGATCGATGACGACGGTTTCATCGCGATAGTGGACCGGATCAAAGATATGATTGCGGTTGGCGGGTTTAAGGTTTTTCCAAGCCAGGTCGAAGATGTCTTATATAAAAATGAAGCGGTGCGAGAGGCGTTGGTCATTGGCGTTCCCGATGCCTATACCGGCGAAAAGCCGAAAGCTTTCGTGACATTGAACGAGGGTGCAGAGCCGGATGAAGAGGCGCTGCTGCAATGGCTGAATAAACGGCTGGGCAAGCATGAACGCTGCGTAGCGTTATCGATTCGCGATGCGCTGCCCAAAACGATGATCGGCAAATTGGACCGTAAGGCGCTGCGCGCTGAAGAAGGCGTGTGACCGAGCAGGTGCCTGCCCAAAATTAACCGCCCTATAAAAAAGGACCGCAGCTTTCGCTACAGTCCTCCTTTTTCATTAGCGTTTCCGCCGAAAGTCGCGATTATGCGCCTTCGATGTTGCTCGCTTGCAAGCCCTTGGGGCCTTGCACGACTTCGAAAGTCACTTTTTGACCATCTTTCAAGGTTTTGAAACCTTGCATATTGATGGCGCTGTGGTGCGCGAAAAGGTCATCTCCGCCTTCATCGGGGGTAATGAAGCCAAAGCCCTTGTCGTCGTTAAACCATTTTACTGTACCTGTTGGCATGATGTGTTTCTCTTCTTTACTTCAAGTTCTTACGGGCCAAAATCAGTCCGTAATTATGCCTGTGTCGGTTTTGGGGGAAGGTGGTGCAGGGTCAAACCAGCGTCAAATTCCGTCGCAGACGACGTTAGCAGACCCGCGTTGTGACAGATTCTGTAGAAAAGGCAAGCCAAAGGGCACATTCAATTGGCGCGGCGCCGTTTCAGCCATTGTTTATGCGTGGCTTCAACCTCTAGAAAGGACGCAAAGACCGACTGATCCACCACTGGCCGCCCGCTTTTGCCCAGCGCATATAGCTGACTATAAAACCAATATTGCGTGGCGAAACTGTCTATGCTGCGGATCATTTTGATTTTTTTCAGCCATGATAGCGCGGAAGGAATCAGATGGAGTTGCTTTTCCATTTCGGGCAATCGCTCTGAACCCTCCAACAAAAGCCTTGGCCCACCGGGTTGGTAGCATAGCGGGCGGCCCAGCCCGATGATATCGGCCGCGCCCGACGTCAGCGCTTGTTCCATCGCGCTGCGGCTGCGAAAACCGCCAGTGACCATCAACGGCACCGACACAGCATCCTGCATAGCGAGCGCGAAATCCACAAAGTAAGCCTCGCGTTGCAATGTCGTCGCAGCGACATTTTGCTCTTCGGCTTCCTCCAGCCCCTCTATCCCGAGCAATTTCGGCTGTTCATAGGTGCCGCCCGATATTTCCAGCAGGTCAATGCCCGCCGCCTCCAGCCAGCGTGCCACCATCAGGCTTTCGTCAAAGGCAAAGCCGCCGCGCTGAAAATCTGCGCTATTCAGCTTCACCGAAATCGGAAATTCCGGCCCGGTGGCGGCGCGGACTTGCGCGACAATATCAAGCAGCAGGCGCGCCCGGTTTTCGATGCTGCCGCCCCATTTGTCGCTGCGCTGATTGGAACGGGGGCTTAAAAACTGGGACAGCAAATATCCATGCGCCCCGTGGATTTGGACGCCCGTAAATCCCACCGCTTTACACGTCACCGCCGCGCGCACAAATCCAGTGATCACCGCGGCTATATCCGTCTCAGTCATGGCCACCGGCGTGCCAAATTGGCCGCCGGGCAAGCCCAGTTTCACGGCCGACGGCGCTTTGGGATGGGGGTTGACGGCTTTCATTGTTTGCCGTCCGGCGTGGCTGATCTGTGCCCAGAAATGATTGCCCCCGCGCGTAGCGGCTTTGGCAAGCGCCGACAGGGCGGTCATCATCTGAGCATCCGGTTCCCGGTCGATAATGACATTGCCGGGCCTTTCCAAATGGTCTGCGTCAATTTGGATATTCCCCGATAGCAGCAACCCCGCACCGCCATCCGACCAAATGCCATATAACCGCTCCAACTCCGGCGTCGGATGGCCGTGAATGTCGGCAAGCCCCTCGGTCATCGCCGCTTTGGCAATACGGTTGGGCAGGACCGCGCCGCAGGGCAGGGTGAGCGGGTCCGATAGGGAGACGGCCATTATTCGGCTGCGTCGCCGGTTGCTTCCTCGTCGGCAGGAACGCTTTCTCCGTCGCCGCTATCTGCGCCCGCTTCATCCTCTTTCCCGGCAAGCGGTGCTTCTTCGCTATCTTCGCTGGTGTCGATCATCTCATCGCTGATGGTGCCTTCAATCTTGTCAATATCATCCATACGGGTTTGGGTGACGGCATTGTCTTCTGACGGCTTTTCCGCTTTCTCCGATGAACAGGCGGCCAGTGCAGGCAGAAGGAACAGGGCAGCAAGGGGAAGCATGGGACGCATAGATATAGTCTCTCTTGAAAATGTGATCATTGGTCCACGTTACAAAGCCCGGCGGCTTTGGCAAGGGCGGACAGGAAATCAGGAAAAGTTTCGGTAAGCGCTGCGTCGAAATCACCCATGGCAGCGGTGATGCCAAGGTCCGACAGGCTGGTCACGGGATATTCGGATATCCCGCACGGGACAATGCCCGCGAAATGCGACAGGTCCGGGTTGATGTTAACGGCAAAACCATGGGCAGTGACCCAGCGGCGGATGCGCACGCCAATCGCGCCGATTTTGGCTTCTTGTCCATCGCGGTTATCGCACCATATGCCAACGCGGCCCTCCGCTCTGCGCGCGGCAACATCAAAGCGGGCAAGGGCAGCGATGACCCAGCCTTCCAAGGCATGGACATAGCATCGGACGTCTTTGCCCCTTTGGTTCAGGTCGAGCATTACGTAACCCACGCGCTGCCCCGGTCCATGATAGGTATAGCGCCCGCCCCGGCCGGTTTCATAAACCGGAAATTCCCGGCTCAGCAATTCGGCAGGATCGGCGCTCGTCCCCCCGGTATAGAGCGGCGGATGTTCCAGCAGCCAGACCTGCTCCTTCGCTCCGCTGTCCCGAATGGCACCCTGCCGCGCCTCCATCTGCGATAGAGCATCGGGATATGGGATGGGGCGATTGGCAATGTCCCAGTCAATATTCGGATCAAATGACATGGCCATCCGGTTACAGGAGGCAGCGCGAAAAGCAAATATACCAACGATGACATGCTATAAAAAAGCCTGTTTCTTTTTCAGGAGACAGCGCATAGGCTATGCCTACCTACCAATGACCTCGGGGAGATCAGCAACTATGAAAAGAGATTTGGATTTTACCGCCGCATGGAATGATGCGGTGGCGATGATGAAACAGCATCAATCACTGGTTTTGCCGATTGCGGGACTGTTTATATTTCTGCCAGGTGCAATTTTCGCGGTGATGATGCCGCCGCCCGAAATTGATGCCGCAATGGATCCCGGCGCTCAATTGGCAATGCTAACTGGTTTCCTTTCAGCAATGGCGCCATGGTTGTTCGTGATGTCGATCCTCGGCATGGTTGGAAATCTGGCGATTTATCATTTGGTTCTTGGCAATGGCCGTCCCACCGTCGGTGAAGCGCTTGGTTTGGCAATGGGTTCATTTTTGACCTTATTCCTGGCTGGATTGATGAGCACCATCGCCATTACGCTTGGCTTGATATTGTTGATCATTCCCGGTGTGTATCTTGCGATTAAATTCTCATTAATTGGTCCAGCAATTGCCGGTGAAGGAATTAAAAGCCCGATCGAAGCGCTTTCTCGATCGTGGAATCTCACCAAAGGCAACAGCCTGCGTATTTTTGGTTTTTTCCTGATTATCGGGATTGTCGGCGGGGCGTTGTATCTGGTTGCATCGCTCGTCGCGGGCGGTCTTTTGGGTCTGATTTCGGCGACATTGGCGTCTGTGGTCGACACCGTTTTTTCAACTATTTTAAGCGTCGTTTTTCTATTTGTAGTTATTGCGGTCTACAAACAAATGGCGGCATCTGACGTTAGTAACCCTATCCGTTAGGCACCGGAGTATAATCACCAAAAGGGGCAGCTGGCACACGCTTTGCTGCCCCTTTTCTACGGCCGGTGCGGTTTAATCCCACGCTACATCGGGCGGAAGGCTCATCAATATCGCATCGATATTGCCGCCGGTTTTTAATCCAAACAATGTACCCCGATCATAGATCAAGTTGAATTCGGCATAGCGGCCGCGCCAGACGCGCTGCTGATGTTTTTCTTCGTCGGTAAATGGCATATCCATGCGCCGCCGCACCAATTTCGGGAATATATCCAGAAACGCTTCGCCGACTTCGCGGGTGAAGGCGAAATTACGGTCGAACAGCGCGTCGCTCTCATTTTCCAGATGGTCGTAAAATATCCCGCCGACACCGCGGTGCATTTGGCGGTGCGGTATGTAGAAATAATCATCGGCCCACGCCTTATACCGTTCATATAATTCCGGGCCATAAGGGACGCAGGCCGCGCGCAGCCGGGCGTGAAATTCTTCGGTATCCTCTTGATACGGAATAGGCGGGTTCAAATCCGCGCCGCCGCCAAACCAGCTTTTGGTGGTGGTCAGCAGCCGCGTATTCATATGCACGGCGGGCACATGGGGATTGGCCATATGCGCAACCAAGCTGATCCCCGTGGCGAAAAAGGCGGGGTTATCCTCTGCACCGTGGATGCTTTTGGCAAATTCGGGGTTGAACGCGCCGCCAACGGTGGACACATTGACGCCGACTTTTTCAAATATTTTGCCCTTCATCACGCCGCGCACACCGCCGCCGCCGTCGTCGCCGCTATCATCGGTGCGGTCCCACGGCAGATATTCAAACGACGCATCGGATCCTGCCTCGCGTTCAATTGCCGTGAACGCATCACAGATCCGTGTGCGCAAATCTTCAAACCATTGCCGCGCGGCGCTTTGGCGTTGGTCTAACTCCAGGGCCATATTAGATTCCTTCATCACTTTGCCGGCCAAGGGGAATTGGCGGGCAGGGAAATTGCTGTGTCTGTCTTAACCCTTCGGACAAAGCGATGCCAGCGGCAACAGCAACATTTAATGAACGAAATCCCGGCTGCATGGGAATATGGACGCGCATATCGGCGCGGTCATGGACGGCAGGCGGCGCACCTTTGCTCTCACTGCCCATCAATATGATGTCGTCGGACATGAAATTTGCCTGGGGCAGGGGCACAGAGGCCTTGCTCGACAAGAGGATGATCCGGCGGTTATGCGCCTCCGCGCTATGTTCAAACGCGGCCCAATCGTCATGTTCGGTAATGTTCGCTTGGTCCAGATAATCCATACCCGCCCGTTTCAAACTGCGCTGGGAAAAGGCAAATCCGCATGGGTGGATGATGTCGCATCCCACGCCAAAACAAGCGGCCATGCGCAAAATTGTGCCGACATTTCCGGCGATATCGGGTTGGTAAAGGGCAATCCGTAGGGGCAAGATTAGGCTACTTTCATAATTTGCAATCGCTTGACCCTATTATTGTCCAAATTCCCTGTTGGCAAATGGCTATAAACACGTCTATCAGGCCGCAGAATCGTGCGCGACTTATAACTTATATCGGTTGACGCAAATGGGGTTTTTGACAGCAGGGTGATTGGCGTTTATGCCTGAATACCCGCAACATGAGGGCAGTTTATGGCTACGGTCAAAAAAACAAAAGATGCGACTGAAAATGCAGCGCTAGAAGCAACAGGTGAACAGCCTGTGCGCCGCCGCGACTTCATCCATATCGCGACAATCAGCTTCGCAGGTGTGGGCGCAGGCGCAATCGCACTGCCGGTGCTTTCGACAATGAGCGCGAGCGCGGACGTGGTCGCTTTGTCATCGATTGAAGTCGATGTGTCGAAAATCGAAGCGGGTCAGGCCATTAAAACCAGCTGGCGCAAGCAACCGGTATTCATTCGGAACTTGACCGCTGATGAAATTAAGGCAGCAAATAGTGCGGATGTGTCCAGTATGCGCGATCCGCAAACTTTGGCCGAGCGCACGCAGCCAAATAAAGAAAATTGGCTGATTACACTTGGCGTCTGCACCCATTTGGGTTGCGTACCATTGGGCGCCGCTGCAGGTGAGATTAAGGGCGAATTTGGCGGCTATTTCTGCCCATGCCATGGTTCGCATTATGATACGGCGGGGCGCATTCGCAAGGGTCCTGCACCGCTGAATTTAACCGTTCCGGAATATAGTTTCCTGAACGATACTGTCGTAAAAATCGGCTGAGGACGAGAAGAGATATGAGCTTTCCCTGGGCACAACAATATACGCCGCAAAATCCGGTTATGCAGTGGGTGGACGAACGTCTGCCGCTGCCGCGTTTGGTTTATAATGCAGTCGGTGCCGGTTATCCGGTTCCACGCAATCTGAACTATTTTTGGAATTTTGGCGTTCTCGCCGGTGCGGCTTTGATGATCCAGATCATTACTGGCATTATCCTAGCCATGCATTATGCCGCGAATGTCGGCGTCGCGTTTAATTCGGTTGAACATATCATGCGCGACGTGCCAGCCGGCTGGTTCATCCGTTATGCGCATATGAACGGGGCAAGCTTCTTCTTTATCGTGGTTTATATCCACATGTTCCGCGGCCTATATTTCGGTTCCTACAAAGCGCCGCGCGAAATGATCTGGCTTTTGGGCGTGGTCATATTCTTGTTGATGATGGCGACCGGTTTCATGGGCTATGTGCTTCCTTGGGGACAAATGAGCTTCTGGGGCGCGCAGGTTATTACAGGCTTCTTCTCCGCCATTCCGGTGGTGGGTGAGCCATTGCGTCAATGGCTGCTGGGCGGATTTGCTCCGGATCAAGCGGCGTTGAACCGCTTCTTCTCGCTGCACTATTTGCTGCCCTTCGTTATCGCGGGTGTTATTATCCTGCATATTTGGGCGCTGCATATTCCGGGATCATCCAACCCCACGGGTGTTCATATTAAAGCGGAATCCGACACTGTTCCCTTCCACCCTTATTACACCGCGAAAGACGGCTTTGGATTGGGCGTATTTTTGATCTTCTTTGTGGCGATCACCTTCTTTGCGCCCAATATGCTGGGCCATCCGGACAATTATATTCCGGCCAACCCGCTGTCGACACCGGCGCATATTGTGCCTGAATGGTATTATCTGCCTTTCTACGCGATCTTGAAAGCATTCACCGTCGATTTCGGCATTCCTTTTACCGGCATTGTCATTATCCCGGCAAAGCTGATGGGCGTTCTCGCTATGTTTGGGTCGATCTTGCTGTTCTTCTTCTTGCCATGGCTTGATACCTCACCCGTTCGTTCGGGCAATTACCGGCCATTGTTTAAGAAGTTTTTCTGGTTTGGTCTGGTCCCAAGCGTCCTGATCCTGGGGGTTTGCGGTGCCATGCCTGCCGAACAGCCTTGGGTGTTGCTCAGCCAATTGGCCGCGGCTTATTATTTTGCGCATTTCTTGATCATCTTGCCGATCGTGTCGCGGATTGAAAAGCCTCTGCCTTTGCCAAATTCCATTACCGAAGCCGTCACCGGCAAACCGCTCCAAGAAGCGGCAGCATAAACAGGGAAGTAAATTATCATGGTTCGTATATTTGGAGGCCTGATCGGTGCGTTTTTCGTCATGATGCTGGTATTGGCATTGGGCGACGGTATCTACACCGCGGCAACCACGAAAACTGAGGAAACGGCCGAGCACGCTTTCCACAAAAAACCAAAAGAGGTTAAATTTGCCCACGATGGTATGTTCGGCAAATATGACCGGGCGCAGCTGCAACGCGGATTTAAGGTGTATAAGGAAGTTTGCGCGGCATGCCACAGCATGAACCTTGTTGCCTTCCGTAACTTTGCAGAAATCGGCTATAATGAAGACGAAGTGAAGGCAATTGCCAAAGGCTGGCCAACCGAAACCCCGTCTATTGATCCTGAAACCGGTGAAGCGTCATCGCGTCCGTCCATTCCGGCGGATAAAATTCCTTTGGTATATCCTAACGAAGTGGCTGCTCGCGCCGCGAATAATGGTGCTTTGCCGCCTGACCTGTCGCTGATTACCAAAGCGCGCCATGACGGCCCCGCTTATGTTTACAGCTTGCTGACCGGTTATCAGAAACAGCCTGCGGAATTGAAAAAGAAATTCCCGGATGTGGCCGCTGGATCAGGATCCGACCCACGCGACCCGAAAAAGGCGCCTGGCACGCTCCATTACAACCCCTATTTTGCCAACTTGAATATCGCAATGGCCGCACCGCTAACCGGTGAAGGGCAAGTGACCTATGATGACGGAACCAAGGCAACTGTAGATCAAATGGCCCGTGACGTCTCGTCCTTCTTGACTTGGACAGCGGAACCAAAAATGGAAAACCGGAAAACAGCGGGCTGGGCAGCGCTGATCTTCCTGATCATTTTCACTGGTTTGGCCTTTATGTCTTACAAGACCATTTGGGCCGACAAGAAACATTGATGCAAAAATATTGACGGCGTTGCTGCTTAATGGCAATAGCAGCGCCGTTGATGCCAGCGGGCGATATTGCCAACTGGCCGGAGCGGGCGGGTATAGCATAGTGGTAATGCTCTAGCCTTCCAAGCTAGCTAGAGGGGTTCGATTCCCCTTACCCGCTCCATTATCTTATCCAGCATTGTCCAGATACGTCTTGCCAATCGCTGTAATTCCATACTATTCCCGAATAATTAAGCCGATGACGTGCCATCATGTCCAGCCGCAATCACTCTTTAATGGGGGCCACGCTGGGGACCATGGCGCAGATAGTCTTTTCGGCTGGCCCCCAAATGGGGGCCATTTGGGGAAGGAATGGCGAAATTATGGCCTTAACCGATGTGAAAATAAGAAACGCAAAGCCCGGCGAAAAACCGCGTAAGCTGGGTGATGAAAAGGGGTTACTCCTTTTGGTCCAGCCTACGGGCGGCAGATTGTGCCGGCTTAAATATCGCATAGATGGCCGCGAAAAGAAATTGAGCCTTGGCATATATCCGATGCCACTCTGAGCGCTGCAAGAGCCGCTAGGGATAAGGCGAGGGCGCTCATAGCTGGGGCGTCGATCCATCGCGCCAAAAGCAGCAGGAAAAGGCGCAGCGGGAAATTGCATCGGGCAATAGCTTTGAGGCGGTAGCAGCGGAATTTTGCGCCAAGCGAAAGCGCGATGGCAAAAAAGCATGGTCCCCCGCGACCGCAAAGCGCAGTGAATATCTGCTGTCCCTTTCATAGGACGCCTGCCCATCGCCGATATTGAGCCAGCCGACATATTGGCGGCGGTGCGCAAGATTGAGGCCAAGGGCAATCACGAAAGCGCAAATAGGACGTTGCAGCTTGCAGGGGCCGTTTTTCGCTATGCGGTAGCAACAGCGCGGCTGCCATCCGATCCAACCCGTGATTTGCGCGGCGCGCTTACCGCCCCCACGGTCAAACATTATGACGCTGTAACCGATGCAAAGGCGGCTGGAGCGCTTTTAAGGGCGATTGATGGTTATCAGGGCTACGGCCTTACCAAATGGGCATTGCAGCTTGCCTCCCATGTCTTTGTGCGACCGGGGGAGCAGCGCCGGGCCGAATGGGGTGAGTTTGATTTTGAGGCTGCTGTCTGGACGATACCGGCCGGCAAGATGAAAATGCGAAAGCCTCACCATGTGCCGCTATCTAAGCAAGCCATTGCGTTGCTGCAGGACATTCGAGGCGTTACGGGGCCAAGCGGCTTTGTTTTTCCATCCATCCGCACCCGTGCCCGCCCGATGAGCGAAAACACATTAAACGCCGGTTTGCGAAGGCTGGGCTATGCCAGCGATGAAATGACCGCGCACGGCTTTCGCGCGATGGCGTCAACCTTGCTGAATGAAAGCGGCAAATGGTCCTTTGACGCGATTGAACGAGCGTTGGCACATGGCGAACCAAATAAGGTGCGCGCCGCCTATCATCGCGGGGAGCATTGGGCAGAGCGGGTGCAAATGGCGCAATGGTGGAGCGACCATCTGGAGGCGCTGCGCAAGGGGGCGGATGTGGTGGCGTTTCCTGAGCGCAGCGCGGGTTAGTGCAATGCGAAAACGCATAGATTTAGCAGCAGCGGTTCGCCGCTCGCCGAATAATCTCGCGGTAGCGCAGGCTGCTTTATCACTATTAAAAAATGGGAGCGTTCGTTCGAGGGGGAATTACTCCGTATCCATTTCGTCAGGCGAAGAGAAAGCGCAGAATCGTTCGGCTATAGATTGCAAATTGCCAAATAGTTTCTGGGAGCGCTTTAAGGAAATTGAATTTCCAGAAATGTGGAAACCGGACGATCCAGAAGATTGGGAGAATTGCAAGTGGGATGGCCAATTTGGATATGGATGCGATTGGCAGTCTGGAGAATTTTATCGTGTTGAAGAACGTCGGTATGATTCGATGGAAATTAAGTGGAGCGGTATCACTATCTCGGAAGCTGGCTGGGAACGAGTAGCTGCTGCTGCAAATGGCCAAGAAACTGTGCCGGTCGGAAGGCCGAAAGGCCTATCTAACCAGCGCGATAATAAAATACTGGTAGAGGCGAAAGCGCTAATCGCCAGCAATCCGAAAATGTCAAACTACAGTGCGGTAATGCAATGCCTTCCCAAAAAAAACAGATCAAAAGATGATCTAAGGTTTGATCGAATTTACAAGGCCTTAAACCGCAGGCAGTAACTGAATTAGTAGGGATAAAATTCTGGCCTCAGTCATTTGTCACCCGACAGCATTAAATGCCTCGGATATTCCACCCGCATTCAACAACGAATGAGGTAATCCAATGACAACCGATACACAAAAAACTGCAAAGCTGGCTTATTCGATCCGCGAGGCGGTCGCGGCGTCGAGCTTGGGAAGGTCCACCCTTTATACGCATATCGCCGCCGGTCGGCTGGAAGCGCGGCGCATTGGCGGGCGCACCATCATACCAGCCGAAAGCCTAAATGCTTTTATCGCTGGCAAGGCGGAATGAGCCATGGACAATCCGCAAAATGAAAAGCCCCCGGCGGCAACCGGGGGCAGAGCCAACGCTGTGCGGGCACTAGGCCAATTGGCTATCATGCAAGGGATTGCAACCTTTCGCTGCCCAGATGGCCGCAAATGGAGATTTAGAGGGCAACGAGCGCGGATATTATCCATGCTTGCCAATTCATCCGGTGGTGTATCACAGCGCTATTGCTTACCGTGGTGCATAAGGCTGGGCGCAACCATCCATGTCATGCGAGAGGCGGGGCTGGATATTGAGACCAGCCGCGAGGGGGCAACGCGGGAAGCGCGATACCGGCTTTTAACGGCTGGGCGCCTTATCCGGGTAAACTCCGATAAAGGACCTGAAAAGCCGCAGTAAAGCTGACTTTCACCCGCAAACTTGAAACTTACGAAAGATGCCAAAATGGTAAGGCAACGGCCTTGTCTGCGCGAGCCTGTGAGCCGCATAAAAGCGGCAGTTTCCAAAACTGGTATGGATATTGCTTACGCGTGCGCGCGTAGTGACACGGCAATATGCGATATGATAATATCTCAACCTGTGATTGCGGGCGGCTGGGGTGGAGCCCGTAACAGTGCAGACAGAACAAGCCACGGTTTGAATGAGCGAATGGCGAGAAGGCTGATAGCAGCTTGCAAGAAAGCGGTGGAGATTGGCCTTCCCCTTAACCGCCACGTAACCGTCCATTGGGGCAAGTTTGATATTCCTGATAGCCAAGTGATTCAGGTTATCGGCAAATTTGTGAAGCTCATGAGCGACTGGCTGCGCACCAAGGGGCAGCGGGCCGCTTGGCTGTGGGTGAGAGAGCAAGGCACAAGCACAAAGGGCAGTCACGTCCATATCCTGCTGCATTGCCCCTCTAACATTCCCCTAGGGCGTATGTGGCGGCGCTGGCTGTCAAAGGTGAGCGGCAAGCCCTATCGAAAGGGAGCGGTGCATACCAGCCGCATAGGTGGCACGCTGAATTGCTACAAAACGAGCCCGGATCGGTATCGGGTGAACTTGCAAAATGTTATGGGCTATCTGTTGAAAGGCGCAGATGATGAAACTGCAAAAGCAATAGGTTTGCAGCGAATTGAATATACAGGCGGAATCATCGGTAAGCGTGCATCTGTTGCCCAATGCTTGGCCGGTTAATCAAACAGGCTCAATATTTTCGGGTCCTTCCGGTTCGATCGACGAGACGGTATGCGCTGGATAACCGCATTTTACGCAACGCTCCCCGGCTCATATAACCCCCTCTGTTTGTTGTTGGGGTTAAGTTTAGTTTTCGGTTCAGTTTGAAAAACAGAAGGCAGCGGCGATACCCCGCAAAATTGATCAAGCGAGAGTGGCAAGATAGCTTTGGGGGCCATATTGGGGGCCAATTGATATTGGTAAATTCAGATATAAAGGAAAAATGCTGTTTATAGAGTGAAACGCGATTCCCCTTACCGCCTGGATGTTTATCCGACTTTGCTTGCGGTGAAACCGGGTTGTCTTTCGGCAAAATGAACCATGATGCCGTGTTGATACAATTTGCGACAATTGACTTCTTTTCCGGCAAAATATTGCGACATATCATCTTCATAAAGGTGTCAATCCGGTACCAATCCGGTTTGACCAACAAAGGATGATACGATGAAAAAGAAACTGACAATTTGGGGCGGCGCTTCTGCGCTTGTGATGGCCGCAGCCGCTACGGTCGCATTTGCGGCGCCAGGCGGGGGTCGAGGTATGAAAGCAGACGCCGATGGCAATGATATGATCAGCAAAGCCGAAGCCATGGCCGCAGCAGACGCCCGTTTTGCCAAAATGGATGCCGACGGCAATGGTCAGATTGATGCGGCCGACCGTGAAGCGAGAGTGAAACAGCGCTTTGCCGAAATGGACGCGGACAATAATGGCGTGGTAACTGAGGCTGAGTTTCTCGCGAACCACAATGCGAAGATGGAAGAGCGCAGGGAACGCCGTGCGGCGCGGGCCGGGCGTGGCGGAGGTGACGGTGAGATGCGCGGCGAAGGACGCCGTGGCGGCAAAGGCATGCGCGGCGCAATGGGCGGTGGTGGCGGCGATGATGTCGGCAAATGGGGCCGCGCTGATACCAATGGCGATAAAGCCATCAGCCGCGCCGAATTTGACGCGGCAACGCTCGCTCGCTTCACTAAAGCCGACGCCGATGGCGATGGTAACATTACCAAAGAAGAGCGCCGAGCGCAGCGTAAAGCCATGCGCGACGAACGCCGCGGTGGCCGCGACGAAGGGTAAGCCTCGTCCTATCATATAGTTTGAATGCGCGGGGCTTCCTCCCTCCCCCTATCCCGTGCACCATTGGCCGGGGCAGTCATTTCAAGTGGCTGCTCCGGTTTTTTCCGCTAAAGCGGAACGGTGAAGGTGTCATCAACTATGTCAAAAACCAGACCCCATCTATTGCTCGTTGATGATGAAGCATCGATCCGCGAACCGTTGGGCAAATATCTTGAAAAGCAGGGTTTTCGGGTTGCGGAGGCGGACAATGCCTCTGCGGCGCGTTCCATGTTGATCGCCTATGACATTGATTTGGTGTTGCTCGATATCATGATGCCGGGTGAGGATGGGCTGAGCCTATGCCGTCATATTGCCGCGAGTGACGGACCGCCAGTCATATTGCTGACCCCTAAATCGGAGGAAACCGACCGCATTGTCGGATTGGAAATCGGCGCGGATGATTATGTGGTAAAACCGTTTTCTCCGCGCGAGTTGGTGGCGCGGATCAAAATCATTTTGCGCCGCATCGAATCCGGTGCCAAAAATATCCGCAGCGAAGGGGAAAGCTATTATTTTGATGGCTGGACCCTGAAAACAAATGAACAAAATCTGTTTGATCCGGATGGCGTGCTGATCCCCTTGTCATCGGGCGAATATCGGATGTTGGAAGTATTGGTCACCCGTGCAGGCCAAGTGCTCAGCCGCGAACAGTTGCTCGACCTGACCCGGGGGCGAGAGGGTGGGCCGTTTGACCGCGCGATCGATAATCAAATCAGCCGCCTGCGCCGCAAAATAGAGGCCGACGCCAAAGATCCGCAGATGATCAAAACCATTTGGGGCGGCGGCTATCGTTTTTCGGCTATAGTCCAGAAATTATCATGAAGCGGCTTCTATCCTCGTTTTGGCCCAAAAGCCTATATGGGCAGATATTGTTTGTTGCCGCGCTGGCATTATTGGCGGCGCAGGCGATAAATGCCGCGATGCTGTTAAATGCGGCGCGCGGGCGCAGCAATGCGGAGGCGGCAACATTACTGGTTGGCCGCGTCGCCAATCAGGCAGAACGCAATGCCGAACGGGGCCGCGACTGGACCCGGCAAAGGCAAGGCCGCCGCCGCAATCCGGCGGTGATGATCAATGTCAATGATAGCCGGCTGCAACTGCCGCAATTTACCGTCCGCGACGATTTTACCGAACGAGCAGCCGAGTTTTTCGCCCAAGGCGATAACAGCCTGACCGAGGTGCAAATCTCCTCTGGTCCGATATCCGCGCTTCCCGAGGCTCTGACACGGGGCTTGATGCAAAGCCGCTTTGTTCAGCGGCAACGCCGTTCCGGCCGCGATATGCCGCAGGATGCGATGCTGCTGACCGCGAAAACCGGAAATGGGCAGTGGATAAGTGCAGCCGTTTTTGTCCGCCCGCGCGATCCGGGTTCGATATTTGTGCTGCTGCTCCAGACTTTGACATTATATGCCGCCGTTTTGATCCCGCTCGCGCTGGTGACGCGCCGTATTGTCAAGCCGTTGGAAAGGTTGACTGAACGGGTTGGCCGCGTTGGGCTGGCGGGAGAAGACGCACCGCTGCACAGCGAAGGGCCGTCGGATATCCGTAATTTGGTGGATAGTTTCAACATCATGCAATCGCGGGTGAGCACGCTCTTGGGTGAAAAAGACGTCATGCTGGGCGCGATAGGTCATGATTTGAAAACGCCGCTCGCCGCGCTCCGGGTGCGGGTGGAATCGGTTGAGGATGATGCGGAGCGGGGCAAAATGATCGCCGCGATCGACGAGATGGTGACGATATTGGATGACATATTGACACTCGCGCGGCTCGGCAAATCGGGAGAGGAAAAGCAGCAGACCGATTTGGGCGCATTGGTCGATGCGATTGCCGACGAATTTGCGGCGTCGGGAGCGGATGTGCGCATGGTGCAGCCTGAACAGCGGATTTTGGCGCACATACGCCCGGTCCTGCTGCGCCGTGCGATCCGCAATCTGATCGGTAATGCGGTCAAACATGGCGGCAATGCAGAAATTTCGGTGGTGCAAGACGCCGGACGGATCGCGGTGCATATTGATGATACAGGCCGCGGTATTCCGCCTGAACAAATGGATGATATGTTTCAGCCCTTCATCCGTATGGACAGTTCCCGCAATCGCGGCACGGGCGGATCGGGGCTCGGCCTGACCATCGCGCGCGCTATCGCTTCGGCACATGGCGGCGAAGTGAAGCTAATAAACAGAGCTGAAGGCGGCCTGCGCGCGACAATGATTTTGCCAGCGGGTTAACGGCAGCCGGGATCAGGGCAGGGCAAACTCATGCGGCCCCATGTATGATCAGTTTCAGCGTGCCGGGGCCGGGCTGGCGTTGCATGAGATGTCGCCGGATCACCCATCCGCAGCAACGCGCCGATTTGCTGCGGCCCAATAATAGCCCCGGGATAAAAATGGCACGCCCTGGCAACAAGATTGCGCAATTCGCGGATATTTCCAGGCCAGAAATGGGTTCCGAGCAACTGTAATGCCTCGCGGTCCAGCGTGAAGCGCTTCGTTTCACTTTGCGGCATCAGAAAATATTCAATCAGCGTCAATATATCCGTGCGCCGGTGCCGCAGCGGCGGGACCGGGATGGAAAGCAGGGATAGGCTATAATATAGATCTTGCCGAAATTGGTCCTCGCCAATCAAATGACCCAGCGCTTGACGGGTGGAGGCTATGATCCGGATTTGGCCATATTGATGCGGTTCGATGGGCAGGCCGGGAACCGGCTTACCCGACAAAATTTGTTGCAGCACGGCTTGTAAATCGCGCGGCAAATCGGCGATTTCATTAAAGAGGATGCTGCCGCCACGAGCCATTTGCAGATAGGATTTCCGTTGCAGCTTCGGGGCTATTCCGTCCCGTCCTATGCCAAATAGCGTCATCATGGCATCGCTACCCAATCCCGAACAATCGGCACGGATAAAAGGGCCATTGCGCTTTGCCGATGCAGCATGGACTGCCCGGGCGGTAACAGTCTTACCGGACCCCGCCGGCCCCGTGATCAGCAGCGGCGCGTTGGACCCCGCCGCGAGCGCGACCATCTGACGCAGGCTATGCGCGGCGTCGCTGCGGCCGATGATGATATTGCCAGGTGGCCCCTTGCCCTGCACCTGTGTCAGCAGGCCTCGACCTGTGCGGTGGTTATACATAAAACTTCTCCCAAAATTATCGCGCGAATGCAAAAATCGCATGCGCCATTGGGGAAGGCGGCCGTCCAGAAAGGGTGTTTTTTTAGATTAGGTAGAATGGGTTAACGCCGTCAATCCGTATGGGCGGCAAGCCTGTCCAATTCGGACCGTGGCGATGGTATCGCGATGATCGGGGATCAACCAGTCGGCTGTGCTTTCCACGTCCCGCTATTTTGATATTCCGGCTTAATGTTGGTGGTGCCGGGCAGTTTGCCACCGCCATAGGCTTTGTCGCCGCCCTTGTTCAAAGCTTCGCGGGAATAATCCGGAGCGGAGTAAACAGGTGCGCTTCTTTGACGCTGCGGTACGATTTCGGAATAAGCGGGCGCAGGTGCAATTCCGCTTTGCGCCGATGCGGCGGCACGGCCACGCGCCTCTTCTTCTGCTTTTAACCGCGCTGCGGCATATTCGCGCTCATATTGTTTTTGCAGCTGGATCGGATCGAGCGACGGCGCAGGCGTATCTTTCCAAGCGCGCGGCTTAGGACCGGGGAAAGGTTCGTTGCCGGCATAGCTGCGGAAGAAAGCTGATGGCCGTCCCGCGCTGCCTTTCCAGCGGTAGAAACGGTGCATTCCGATGGTACCGATAAAATGCAGGCTCGGTGCCCAATAGGGGTAGATGTTGACGGTGTGATAATGGGTCGCCATGCCGACCGGGCGGTGCACATAGCCCGCCAGCGCCGAAGCCGCGACGCGGCCCGCGCGCAGCCAATGCGAACGTGACGGTATGCGCGCCATGGAACCATCGCAGCTATAGCTAAACTGGCATCCGGTGCGCCGTTCGCTGCCCTGATACACAACGCCGCAAATATTATTGGGATAGGTGGGGTGGCGCATCCGGTTGATAATCACCTGCGCAACGGCCCGCTGTCCGCTGTCGGATTCGCTAGCGGCTTCGTAATAGATTGCATCGGTCAGGCATTTTAACGCCCGCGCATAATCGGCGCTGGCCGCATTCATCACGAAGGGCTGTGCTGATCCGCCAAGGCCGGTTTCATCGGCAGGCATGACGTCCGAAGATAACGGATCGACCCCGATCAAACTGCCTTTGTCGCCCATAGCAGCATCCATCACCTCGTTCGATGGCGGGATTGCATAGTCTTGTTCCATGAAATAAAATGCGGAGCCGGCAAAATTGCTTTCAGGTCGTTCGGCTGAACCAAGTGTAACCGCAGGTGACGATGGCGCGCTGCGGCTGCTAAATCCGGTGACCTGCGCGATTGATGGGGCCAGCGCGAGCAAGCTGAAAGCGATTAAAACCAACAGGATTTCCCGGCCCCCTATCAAACGGCGGCGCGGCGCAGGCGCGGGACGCCTGCGGTTCGCATCATCGTTTTTCGGAAAGGGTTCCTGTATCATTATATCGCTTTTGCCAAAGGCCGGGGGAGAGATTCGCACTGATTTCGTCCATCCCTATACATTAGAATAATAAGCCATGGATTCGCGATTTTCGTCCTGTGCCAAGCTGGGACGCCCGCTTAACAACAGATTAACCGACGCAGAAAAGCAATATATTCAAGATGGTTAACCGCAGCGCAAAAATCGCGATCAGCCTGTTCGATAATACCTCTTTGGCCAAACGGCGGCGGCCATGGTTGATAATGAAAATGCGCTGTGCTTGTAATGAAATATTCGTATGGGATAACAAAGTTTCAAAAGACCTGTTTTGCTTGCACCTACTATACCTCTGGCCGTAGAAGGCCGCTCTTTGAACGAATCTATCGGAGTAAATATCATGGCGACAACATGGACGCCGGACAGTTGGAGACAGCATGAGGGCATTCAAATGCCCACATACCGCGATCAGGCCGCATTGGCAGCAACCGAAGAAACGCTGCGCAATTATCCGCCTTTGGTATTTGCTGGTGAGGCACGCGAGTTGAAGGATAGCCTGGCCGATGTATCGGCGGGTAAGGCCTTTTTGCTGCAAGGCGGTGATTGCGCCGAAAGCTTCGCTGAATTTCATCCGAATAATATCCGCGATACATTTCGCGTTATTTTGCAAATGGCCGTGGTGCTGACTTTTTCCGGTAAAGTGCCAGTGGTGAAATTGGGCCGTATGGCCGGGCAATTCGCCAAACCACGCTCCGCTGACATGGAGGAAGTGGGCGGCACCGAATTGCCGAGCTATCGCGGCGATATTATCAATGACATTAATTTCAACGCTGAATCGCGTGAACCCGACCCCGCCCGTATGGTCCGCGCTTATAGTCAGGCGGCGGCAACGCTGAACTTGCTGCGCGCATTTAGCAGCGGCGGCTATGCCAATTTGCATCAGGTGCACGCCTGGACCCATGACTATATGGGGCGCAGCGAATGGGCAAAAAAATATACCGAAACCGCCGACCGGATTGGTGAGGCGTTGGCATTTATGGAAGCTTGCGGGGTCACCCCGGAAACCGTCCCGCAAATTAAGGGCACGAAATTTTATACCAGCCATGAAGCATTGCTGCTGCCCTATGAACAGGCGCTCACCCGTCAGGATTCGCTCACCGGCGGATGGTATGACACGTCGGCGCATTTCCTGTGGATTGGCGATCGCACCCGGTTTGAGGGCAGCGCCCATGTCGAGTTTCTGCGCGGTATTGGCAATCCCATCGGGCTGAAATGCGGGCCAAGCTTGGCTCCCGATGCGCTGATTAAAATGCTCGATACGCTGAATCCTAATCATGAACCGGGCCGGATCACGCTGATTTCTCGCTTTGGCCATGACAAGGTAGAGGCTGGCCTGCCGCCGTTGGTGCGCGCGGTGAAAGCATCGGGCCATCCGGTGATCTGGTCCTGCGACCCGATGCACGGCAATGTCATCAAATCGGCCAGCGGATATAAAACGCGTCCGTTTGAACGGATATTGGCCGAAGTGCGCGGCTTTTTCGCGGTGCACCGTGCGGAAGGAACATTTGCAGGCGGCATTCATATCGAAATGACCGGGCAGAATGTGACCGAATGCACCGGCGGTGCGGTTGCGGTTACCGATGAAGGCTTGGCAGACCGGTATCATACCCATTGCGATCCCCGCCTGAATGCGGCACAATCGCTGGAAATGGCATTTTTGCTCGCGGAAATGCTTAATCAGGAATTTAACGAACGGGCGAAAAAGGCCGCCTGACGGAGATTGGCTGATATGCCATGAAATATGCGATCCTATTGGCAATAGCGGCATTGACACTGGCATCTTGTTCGACCAAAATCGACACAAGGGTGATGAGTAGCGGTGCGCAAAATGCTGCGGCCGCACGCTATATCCTTGTCCCACCCGCACAATTGGCATCCCCCGCGTATGATCAGGCCGGCGCCTTGGTCACCCAAAAACTGTCGGCAATGGGTTATGAAGCGGCGCAGGATGGTTCCTTATATCTGGAAGTCGGCATCGCATCGCGGCCCGCTTCGCTCGCGCTCAAAGAAGCTGGCAAGCTATTGGGGCCAGCCAGCACAAAGCGCGGATCCAGCCGCTGCAAATGGAATGAATATCGGCTCACCGTTGCGTTGACGCGGATCGCAGATGGCGCGGAAATATATCGCGGGGCGGCGGGCGAATATCATTGCAAGGAAAATATCGAGACGGTTCTTCCGCTGCTCGTCGATGCCGCGCTTGCCGACTTGGGCAACCCAAAGGGCGAATATGTAAACAGCCGCTGGGTTAAACGGCCTTTGTTTCAATAACAGCTTCGGGCTCGGGCTCGCGGCAATGCTGCGCCGATTCACTCTTCCAATGATTCCGGCAATTGGACCGTGAAGTAGGCGCCCGCTGCTTCATTATTGCCTCCCTCCACCGTGCCTCCATGACGCTCGGTCACGGCAAGGACATAGGTCAGGCCAAGGCCAGTGCCCTTGCTGCGCCCACGTTGGTTGCCGCCGGTTGCAAAACGCTGAAACAAATGGGGCAATATTTCAGGCGCAATTCCGTCACCTTGATCGGCGACGGTCACCGACAAAAATGGTCCGCTTTCCAGCTTGATCCGGTCAATGGTCACGGTGATGCTACTGTTATCCGGGCTGAATTTAATCGCATTATCGATCAAATTGGCAAAGGCACGCGACAGGCCCTGTGCCTCGGCCAATATAAAGCCGCTATCGCTATTGTCGGTGATATTGATGGTTATGCCGCGTTCCTTTGCCAGCGGCCAGTAATTGTCGGCAACATCGCGTATCAGGTCGAGCAATATCACATCCTCACCCGCAAATTCGGTTTCGCCCATGCGCGCCATTTCGACAAAATCCTGCGCCAATTGCATAGTTAGCCGGGCGTTACGTTCAATCCGTTTCTTTGCGCCGTCATCCATCGTCCCTTCCAACGAAGCGATGATTGCCGATTGCGGCGCACGCATATCATGCGACAATAGCTGCAACAGCCGCTCACGCTCCGCCTCGGCTGTGGCCAGCGCGGTGATGTCGGCGAGATAATAGATATAGCCCAAATGCGCTCCGCTGGCATTTTGTACAAGCGATTCGCGCATCACAAATGTGCCGCCGTCGGTGGTTTGGAAGCGGACAAATTCGGTGGTGATTGGCGCGGGGCCTTCAGCTTCGGTCACGCGCTGTTTCGCCTTTTTCGCATCATGGCTTTGCAGATATTTTAGCACCATGTCGCGGTGTTCCGGGATCACCACGCGCGCCATAACATCATCCAAAATATAACCGATAATACTTTGCCCCAGCCGCTTTTCGACCAGATCGCTGGTCATCGTCACGCGGGCGTTCAAATCCGTGACAACCATGGGATCGGGCAGGTCCGACATGGCATCGGAAACAAAACGCCGCAAATCGCGCATATGGTCAATCGCGCTCGCCAATGATGCAGATTGCCGGCCGACCAGATCGGCTGCATTCGCCTGACGCACTGGAATGGGGACCGTTTCGCCTTCCCGTTCCAGCTCCAATAGCTCGCTACTCATAAAATCACTCATCGCCTGTAATCGCCGCCATCCCCACAACGGATAGACGAGCAATATCCCCAATACCGCTGCGCCGGGCGGGAACCAAATGCCTGACCGCAATGCTATCGCCACCGCCGCCAGCAACAGAACGAGCATCGACAGCGACGCCAATAACGCGGTGCGCGGCAACCACCGTAAAAAGCCGATGAGCAGCAACCACATAGGCAGCAATGATAAAAGATCAGTCGTGATTTTTGGGGTGATCAGAATGAAGCTGTCATCCTTTATCGCCCGCAGCGCATTGGCCATAATCTCCGACCCTGCCAATATCCCTCCATCGCCAAAGGGAACCGGATAGGCATCGCCCAAACCGGTCGCGCTCGCCCCGATAATGACATCGCGGCCCTGTATCATGTCGGCGGGCAACTCATTATTCAGCAGGTCGCTATAGGATACTTCCCGGTGGCTGCCCCGCGCGGCATAGGGAATTAACAGCGTCTTGCCGCATCGCACGGCGCGATAGGGCCGCGATGGGTCGTTGCGGGTGACGCGGTATACCTGCTCCATCATATGCGGCCAGCTATTGCCGTTCCCTTCGGGATCGAAGCAAAGCTGCGTACGGCGCACGACGCCGTCGCTGTCAAATTCCAGATTAACATGGCCAATCCGGCTTGCGGCATCGGCAAATGCGGGCGCAGGCGGAACGACATCATAGGCCCTGCCATCGCTGCCCGGGCTGATAAAATGAAGCGGCATGATGACCGGCGCCGGGCCCTTCATCGCGGCGGCAAGAGCCGCATCTCCATCCGCATTGCCCGGTTCGCTTAAGATAACATCGAGCGTGATTGAGCGCGGTTCGGCTTTTTGCAGGCGTTCGATCATTTGCGCATGAACGGTCCGGGGCCAGGGCCATTTGCCAATTTCCGCAAGGCTGCGGTCATCAATATTGACTAGCAATATATCGGGGTCAGCGGCGGGCCGGGATATGCTGCTCAATTGGTCATAAAACAGATTGTCGAAAGAGGATGTCCCCTCCCACCGATTGGCGAAAAACACTAGCAGCGACGCAATGAGGCCGATGATGAGCCATTCAATACCCAGGCGGCGGCGCAGGTTCATCCGATTTTCTCACGCATTTGCCGGTGCCTGTCCGGCATCAGGGCGCAATGCTCAGCTTTTCAAAATCGGTCCAATTGGTGCTGACTTCATTGTCCAGATATTGCACCGCGCCGACCCGCCAAAAATAGGTACCGGGGGGGAGGTCGGATATGCTGATCTCTCCAGCGGAAAGCGCGGTTTCATCGGCGATGGCTACGCCGCCGGGTTGCCCGGAAAATAGTTGAAAATGAAAGCTGCGCTTGCCTTCGCCTTCGCTGAGCCATTTGAAATTATATCCGTCATCGCCTTTGCCAGCGCTGCCCTTCACGCCGTTGAGCCGCCGTTTGAAGGCAAAGGTAACAGGCTGCCCTTGAATGCCGCTACCGGCAATGGCGCGGGCGCGGACAAAATAATTCCCATTATCAAGGCCATCAAAAGAGGCTTGTTTATCGAGCGTTACAATATCGGCAATCTGGTCTACAAAACCGGCATCGGATGACAGAGTGAACCGGTATCCGCTTTCTCCAGCGGCTGGGTCCGCAGCAAATAGGATGGCAGGATCAGCCTGCAGCTTTCCGGGATCGATCAGCTTTGGCTCCGGCAGAAGGGCTTCGCGAATGACATTGCCATCTTGCGACAAGGCAATCCCCTGTCCGGCGGGCAAATCGGTAACGCCATCGCTGCTTGCTGTACCCACGGCCAGAGCGCCTTCGACCACTTCGGCAAAGTCGCGGTCCGTATCTGAGTCATAGCGGGATTGGAAATCTGTTCCGCGCACGGCTGAAACCGCCTTCGGCGTGCGGACACGGTAACGGTCATCTTTATTTTTATGGGGTACGACTTTGGACCGGGTGCCGCCTTTTACAATATCGAAATCATAATCAATGCTGCCGCCTAATATGTAGCTGCGCAATAACCGGACCCGCACGTCGCTATTGGAAGGAAGCGATATGCGCGACCCGTTGGAAAGCCCCAAAGTGACAAAGGATGATCCGCCTGTTGTAATGCGCATACCTTCGGCCACGATTTGACCATTTTGCGCCGCGCCGCTGCTATTGCCTGACAATAAGGTGACGTTGCCGCGAACCGACAAAATGCGGGCATTTTCGGCCTTATATTTCAAGAGGTCACGGCGGATGCGGATCGTTTGACCAATGGGCAAGAAGCGCGGATTGCGAATGGCATTTTCCCGCTGAACGATCCGGTAATTGCCGGGCGCCGCTAGGTAGTTGTTGCCAAGGCCGATTAAAGTATCGCCCCGTTTTACCGTGTAAATAATGGTATCTTCATCGGCTGCGCTGGCCGAGGTCGCCGCAAAAGCAACCGAAAATAAAGCGCAACAGGAAAGGAACAAAAATCGCCCGATAATACTCGACATCTGTTTCTTCCCCTTGGCGGTTACTTTGTTAATGACTCCAAGCGGTATCCATAGCCGAAAACCGTGAAAATCCGAAATCCGTTTTCAGGTTGCAGGTCCAGTTTTGAACGAACCCGCGAAATATGCATATCCAATGTACGCGTGGCGAGCGAGGCGGTGGTACGCCAGATTGTTTCCATGATATAATTGCGTGACAATGTGCGGTCTGCATTGCGGAAAAATAGGTCAGCGAGTTCGAATTCTTTGGCGGTCAGCGACACAGTCTCTCCATTGATTGCCACTGTCTGTTCGATCCGGTCGAGATGATATTTGCCATATATGGCGGTCGTTTCAAATGCGCCCGACCCCTGCGCATTGCGGCGGAGCATGGCGTTGATCCGCGCGGCGATGACGCCTCTATCTTCTGGTTTGGTGATATAGTCGGCGGCGCCAGCGTTGAGCGCGTCCGTAATATCCGCTTTCGCAGTGCGGTTGGTCATCATGATAACTGGCGGCTTTTCATCCAGCGCGCCATCCATCCATTTCAAAATTTCCAGCCCATCTTTACCCGGCATCATCCAATCGACGATCACAAGGTCAAATGTATCGCGGCTAAGTGCCGTGGATAACGCATTGCCGTCGGAAAATGTGACCGGCAAATGACCCAACTCTTCAACGATAGCTTTTAAAAAATCGATGACGTCTCTTTCGTCATCCGCAATTGCGATCCGCATAACCCTCAACCCATTCTATAACTCGTTGTTTCATAGCAAATAAAACAATCAATACTACAAGTTTAGAAGCATTTTTACATATAGACCAGCGCGACAGACGCGTCGTTACAACCATTTACAACTGTTAACATCGGGTTGTCAGTGGCGGAATTGTTTTTCGGGAGAAAAATGGCTGGGACGGCAGGGATCGAACCTGCGAATGGCGGCATCAAAAGCCGCTGCCTTACCACTTGGCGACGTCCCACCAGTTCCGGCCATCACAGCCAGGTGGTTACCATTTTCAGCACGGTTGAATCACCCTGCTGCGCGGCCTTATAGCGTTTCAAATCAAGATGGCAATCGTCCAATGACAGGAAATTTCAATCTATACGCTGCACCCATCCATAACGGTCTTCGGCAAGACCCCGTTGGATATTCACCAGCTGCCTGCGCAATTGCTGGGTAATTTGTCCCGGGCCGCCCGCACCAATAGTAAATTCGCCTTCTTCGCTCGCGACTGTGCCAACCGGCGTAACCACCGCTGCAGTGCCGCAGGCGAAACATTCGACCAGTTTGCCGCTTTGCGCATCATCGCGCCATTCGCTGATACTATAGGGTTTTTCTTCGACGATCAGGCCTTGGTCGCGGGCCAGTTGAATGATGGATTTGCGGGTAATGCCTTCCAATATCGTCCCGCTCGTCGGCGGGGTGATCATATGGCCGCCTTCCAATAAGAAGAACAGGTTCATCCCGCCCAGCTCCTCCACCCACTTATGCTCCGCTGCATCCAAAAATACGACCTGATCACAACCATGTGCCGACGCTTCTTGTTGCGCGATCAGGCTCGCGGCATAATTGCCGCCGCATTTGGCCGCTCCGGTGCCGCCGGGCGCAGCGCGGCTATAATGCTGCGACACCCATATTTTGATCGCGGGTGCACCGCTTTTGAAATAGCCTCCCGCTGGCGATGCAATCACCATATAGAGATATTCATTCGAAGGCCGCACACCCAAAAATGCCTCACTGGCAAACATAAACGGGCGCAGATAAATGGACCCGCCCTCAACATCCGGGAACCAGTCGCGGTCAATATCGACAAGCTTGCGGATCGATTCCAGAAATATCTCTTCGGGTAATTCGGGCATGGCCAAACGCCGCGCAGACCGGTTGAAGCGCGCAGCATTGGCATCAGGGCGGAATAACGCCATGGTGCCATCGGCCAATTTATAGGCTTTCATGCCTTCGAAAATTTCCTGCGCATAATGGAGCACGGCGGTTGCTGGATCGATAGTTATCGGCGCGCGCGCCGTGATGTGCGCATCATGCCAACCCGTGCCAGCGGTATATTTTACCATTGCCATATGATCGGTAAAATTGGTCCCGAAACCGGGATTTGATAAAATCTCCTGCCGCTTATCTGCGGGGAGGGGATTGGCGCTTGGGTTAATCGAAAAGTTCATCAGGTCACCGGTTATGATAAGAATCGTGCAATTTTATATGCAAATTATTTACGGAAATACTTGAACTGTCCTATGCTCTGCGGCAAGATACGTCAATATGGCTGTCCCATCTTCCTTATCCGGGGAAACATTGTCCCGCACGGCTTCGGCATTATTCCTTCGCGAAGGCGAGGTGCGGCGCGGCGTGGAACTGCTCTATTTCGGTTATACCCGGCTCACGCGCAGCATTGATGAAGGCCTCGCTGAACATGGCCTTGGCCGGGCGCATCACCGCGCGCTTTATTTTATTTCGCGGCAACCCGATTTAACGGTGAGCGAGCTGCTCGCTTATCTCGCCATTACCAAACAGTCGCTGGGCCGGGTGGTCAATGATCTGAACGAAAAAGGCTATGTCGAAACCCGCCCGGGCACCACCGACCGGCGGCAAAAGCTGCTCCGCTTGACCGAAGAGGGTGCGGCATTTGAGGCGCAATTATTCGATTCGCTGCGGACCAAATTGGCCAACGCCTATGCCGCCGCAGGGCAGGATAGCGTCACGGGTTTCTGGCGAGTTTTAGAAGGCCTGATCCCCGACGAAGAACGGGCCATAGTCGCTGCATTGCAAATGGAAGAATGAATGACCGGCATTATTACAAAATTGGAAGACACGATAACGGCGCGGCGCGGGGCATCGGCCGATAGCAGCTATGTCGCATCGCTATTCGCCAATGGCCGAGCAAAAATCGCCCAGAAAATCGGGGAGGAGGCGACTGAAACGGTGATTGCTGCTATGTCAGGCGACAAAGAGGAGCTAACCAAGGAAGCGGCGGATTTGTTGTTTCACTTGCTCATCCTGCTGGCCGATGGCGGCGTCACATTTGACGAAGTGCTCGCCGAATTGGAGCGGCGCGAGGGTGTGTCGGGTCATGATGAGAAAGCCGCGCGTGGCATCAAATAGCGAAAATTTGCGCATCGGCATATTGGGCGCGGCGCGGGTTGCAACCTATGCGATGATCGAGGCCGCACGCGATGTCGGCGGGGTCGAGGTCGCCGCCATAGCCTCACGCAGCCTGACCAAAGCACAAGAATATGCCGCCGCTCATGGCATAGCGCGCAGTGTCGAAGGGTATGAAGCGCTGATCCGCGATCCCGATATTGATGCCGTCTACGTGGCGCTGCCTCCCGATGTCCATGCGCATTGGTCGATCGCTGCGGCAGAGGCAGGCAAGCCGGTATTGTGCGAAAAACCGTTTACGCTGGACCCGTTACAGGTGGAAGCCATCATTGCTGCCGAAGCGCGCACAGGGATGCTGATTATGGAGGCGCAGCATAGCCATTATCACCCGATGGCGGCGCGGATGCGCGACATTGTCCGGGGCGGTATGCTGGGCGAATTGCATCATATCGAAGCCCTGTTTGAAGCAGATTTGGATGAAAGCCCCGGCGAGCACCGGTTTATTGAAGCGATGGGCGGCGGCGCTTTATGGGATTTGGGCGTCTATACCGCCTATTGGATCCGTTCGATGAGCGGCGCGGAGCCTGTTGTCCTGTCGGCTTGCGAAACCCGCCATGCGGGCGGCGCGGATTTGGCCACATCGGCGCAGATGCAGCTTCCCTGCGGCGCGTCCGCAAGCCTATCGTGCAATATGCAGGCAGGCGGCGTTGCGGCCCGGTTGATTGCCCGCGGCAGCAACGGCACACTTACCGTCAATAATCCGCTTAATCCGCAAAAAGGTCACAGCCTGATCCTCGAACTGAACGGCCAAGATGCAGTGACCGAGCAATTTACAATGCGCCCAACCTTCAGCTATCAGCTGGAGGCCTTTCGCGATGCTGTTCTGCATGGAAATCCCGTTGCGACGCGCGGAGAGGATAGTTTGAAAACGATACAGCTGCTTGACGCCATTCGGGCGAAAGCCAGAGCGCAGTGACACTAGGAATCTGATATGCCAATCGATGCGACGAAACCTTATGACGATCAAAATATCTTCGCGAAAATCTTGCGCGGGGAAATCCCAAATTCCACCGTTTATGAAGACGATCACGTCCTTGCCTTTGAAGATATAAATCCGCAGGCACCCTATCATGTGCTGGTCATTCCAAAAGGAGCCTATGTCAGCTGGGATGATTTTAGCGCCAATGGCAGCGACGCCGAAATTGCGGCCTTTATCCGCGCGGTAGGGCATATTGCGCGCGAAGCCGGATTGACCGAGCCGGGATACCGCCTGCTCGCCAATATCGGCATGGACGCCCATCAGGAAGTGCCGCATCTGCACGTCCATATCTTCGCTGGCCGGCCGCTGGGGCCAATGTTGGTGCGATAAGGACGAAGGCCGGAACAGGTCATCCTGAACTTGTTTCGGAATACCGATGGCGCTGCTTGTAAACTGTGACGCCAAGCCCCGTTGCAATTCACGTTGTAAATGATCCGAGGCCCGGACCTTTCATACAAACACGCAGTCACCCCCGCGACGGCGGGGGTCCATCACCCAAGCCATTGGTTTGATCTACCCGATGAGTTCAAAATTAGACATTAGGCGATGGATCCCCGCCTTCGCGGGGATGACGACCTTGTGTTTCGGGCTGGCACTGCTTTTTGAACCTCAACGCAACCATGGTCAGCGCCTTACAAATGACCATCTCCGCAGTTTTTCACAATATTTCGCGCATAGGCTGTTGCGCTGCGATATTTTGCGGTTAGTGTCCTTGCGATCAGGGTAGCAGGCGGGATGGCCTGCGCTTTATAGGGAGATTCCAATGTTATTTGGCCGGATTAAATCGATTGACGCCATATTGGCGACAGCGCAGAAAAAGGCGTTGCCGCGCACGCTTGGTGCGTTGCAGCTCACTTTATTCGGTGTCGGCTGTGTTATCGGCACGGGGATATTCGTGCTGACCTCCGCAGGCGCGCAAAAGGCCGGTCCCGGCCTTATGCTTGCTTTTTTGATAGCAGGGTTGATCTGTATCGTTGCGGCGCTTTGTTATGCGGAAATCGCGTCAATGCTGCCCGTTGCGGGCTCCGCCTATACCTATACCTATTCGGTGATGGGGGAGATATTGGCCTGGACCGTTGGTTGGGCGCTTGTTCTGGAATATGCTGTGGCTGCGTCAGCTGTGTCGGTCGGGTGGTCCGGCTATTTTTCGGGCACGATATTGAATGAGACCTTCGGGATACAATTACCAGCTTGGCTGGCGGGTGCGCCGCTTGCTTTTGGCGGGATTGAAGGCGGGCTGATTAACTTGCCTGCGGTCGTCATCGCGTTGCTGGTGACCTGGTTGCTGATGATCGGAACCAGCGAGTCTGCGAAAGTGAACGCGGTGTTGGTGGCGATTAAGGTGACGGCACTGACCGCCTTCATCGTTTTGACACTGCCCAAAACGGAAATGGCGAATTTCAACCCATTCTTGCCAGCAGGCGTCTTTGGCGGTTTTGGTACGGGCGTTGGCGCGGTTGGCGCAGCTGCAACGATTTTCTTCGCCTATGTCGGCTTTGATGCGGTATCGACCGCAGCAGAAGAAACCAAAAATCCGCAGCGTAACGTCCCCATCGGTTTGATCGGATCGCTGCTTATCTGTACCATATTCTATATATTGGTCGCGGCAGGCGCGGTTGGCACCATCGGCGGTCAACCGATTATGGGACCCAATGGCGTTCCTTTCCCGGCCGGTTCCGAAGAATTGGCACGGCAATGCGCCATGGCCGAACATTCGGCAAAGCTGGTATGTTCGAATGAAGCGCTCGCTCATGTCCTGCGCGAAATTGGCTTTGGCACGGTGGGTAACTTCCTGGGCTATGCGGCCTTTATCGCTTTGCCATCGGTGATCCTGATCCTGCTATTTGGACAGACACGCATCTTCTTTGTGATGGCGCGGGACGGGTTGCTGCCCGAAAGTCTGTCGAAAATCCATCCCAAATGGGGCACGCCCTATGTCGTGACCGCCATCACCGGCGGCGTGGTGGCTTTTGCAGCAGCGCTACTGCCTGTGGGTAAGCTTGCCGATGTGGCCAATGCGGGAACGCTGTATGCTTTCTTGATGGTGGCAATCGCGGTGCTGATCCTGCGGGTGAAGGAACCGAACCGCGAACGCAGCTTCCGCTCTCCGCTCATTTGGGTGGTTGCGCCTGCGACGATTGCGGGTTGTATATTTCTTTATGTCAACCTGCCGCTTGATGCGATGCTGGTCCTGCCAGGTTGGGCCGCGATCGGTATGCTGATCTATTTCCTTTATGGTTATAAGCATAGCCACGTCGGCAAAGGCATTATCGAGGTACACAGCCTTGACGATGACGCGCCGCACCGGCCGGTTGATGATGGTCCAGTGGTGTAAGTCTTTGCACTGTAAAGATAGAGGAAAAGGGGGGCTTCGGCCTCCCTTTTTTATGCATCCCGGGTTTACTCGGAAGCTTCCAAGTTCGTTCGGCGGCGGGTGAAAAGCTTGCCGCGTTCGCACCATAAAATGAAAATCAGGCTCATCCCGCCGCAGACGCAAAAACCAATGGCAATGGAGATAACGCTGCCGTCAAACTGCTGCCCAATCAGCGCGCCGATGACCGCGCCCATCATTGTGCGGACCATATTTTGAAATGACGACGCAGCCCCCGCCATGGCGCCGAAAGGCTGCATCGCGATGGACGAAAAATTGCTGCCGATAAATCCGATCATCGCCATATTGATCGTTATCAGTACCAGGAAAAGCGGCAGTGAGTTGGGCCAGATTTTCGCAGCGATTATTTGCAGCAATCCCATGAGGATGAATATAAATACCGCGCTATGCGATACGCGCCGCGCGCCAAAGCGTTCGACGATGCGGCTATTGGTGAAATTGGCGCAGGCAATGCCAATGGCGATAATTGCAAAGCCAATGGGGAAAAAATCGCGGGCGTTAAACGTCTCCCCAAATAGCTGTTCAGATGCGTTCAAATATCCGAATAAAGCGCCCTGCGCCATGCCGCTGCCCAAAACATAGCCCATGGCCATACGGTTGGTGATAATGGCTTTCCACGTTCGGGCGATGGAATCTGGCTGTATTGGGATCACATTGGCAGGGTCCAATGTTTCGGGCAGCCGCCGCCATATCCATAGCGCGAGAATGATGCCCAATGCGGCAAACATATCGAATATCACCCGCCATGGCGCGAATTTTAGGATCAGCGCGCCTAGTGTCGGGGCAATGATGGGAACGATCATAAAGGTCATGAAAATCATTGACATACGCCGCGCCATTGCGTCGCCTTCAAATTGATCGCGAATGACCGCTGCGACCAAAACACCCATGGCCGCCCCGCATAGGCCCTGACAGATACGCAGGATGAGCAATATTTCAAATGACGGAGCGTAACTGCACGCAAAGGAGAATAGGGCATATCCGATGATTGTCGGCATCATCACTGCCTTGCGCCCATAACGGTCCGACAATGGTCCGTAAAATAATGATCCGACCGCCATGCCGAGCAAATAGCTGCTGATGATATATTGCACTTGGTTGGCATCATTCAGGCCAAATGCCGAAATCATATTCGGGAAAGCGGGCAACATCGTATCGATGGCAAGTGCATTGATCGCCATCAGCGAAGCCATCATAGCTACCAGCTCATTTTCGCTGGGCGTCTTTATTTTTTGGCTTTCCGCTATGGTCATCACCCCGCTATGCCGCGTTGCCGCTATATAAGCTATAGGGAAATCACCCACAGCCGGGGGCCGCAGATTATATGCTGCATATATCCGATAAAGGCGATATTCTGCCCCCAATGCAGAGCACAAGCCGCCCGGACAATGTATCGCCGCAATCGCTGCGCAAAATCATCCATGTCGATATGGATGCGTTTTTTGCCAGTGTGGAACAACGCGACAACCCCGAATTGCGGGGTAAGCCAGTTGCGGTTGGTGGGTCGTCAAAACGCGGCGTAGTGGCCGCCGCCAGCTATGAAGCGCGCCAATTTGGTGTGAAGTCAGCGATGCCGTCATCGCGTGCGTTACGGCTGTGCCCCGACTTGATTTTTGTGCGCTCACGATTTGATGCCTACCGAGAAGTATCGCGGCAGATACGAGAGATATTTGCCCGCCATACCGATTTGATCCAGCCGCTGTCGCTCGATGAGGCCTATCTGGATGTCACCCATGACAAGCAAGGGATTGGCAGCGCGATCAAAATCGCCCGCGCCATCCGCGCTGCCATTGCCGAGGAAACTGGCTTAACCGCCAGCGCCGGGGTCAGTTACAATAAATTCATCGCCAAAATCGCCAGTGATCAGAATAAGCCCGACGGCATGTGCGTCATCCTGCCCGAACAAGGGCCGGATTTTGTCGCGAGCCTGCCGGTGCGGCGCTTTCATGGGGTGGGGCCGCGTACGGCGGAAAAAATGGCGAAGCTTGGCATTGAAACGGGCGCAGACTTGCGCGCAAAGGATCAAATATGGCTGATCCGGCATTTTGGCAGCTGGGGTGAATATCTTTATCAAGCGGCTCGCGGCATTGACGACCGGCCCGTTAACCCCGATCGCACCCGCAAATCCATCGGCGGGGAACGCACCTATTTTGACGATAAACAAAGCGAGACTGAATTGCGCAGCGCGCTCGACGAAATTATCGCGACCGTTTGGGACCGGATCGAAAATTGCGAAGCGGCGGGGCGGACGGTCACGTTAAAGCTGCGTTATGCCGATTTCCAAACGCTGACCCGTTCGCAAAGCGCGGGGCATATGATCCGAGATCGCGCAGAATTTGCCGCCATTGGCCATCAATTGCTCGGCACGATACTGCCCGCAAAAATGGGCATCCGCTTGCTCGGCCTGACCTTGTCCAATCTGGCCGGAGCAGATGGGCAAGAGGAGAATGATAACGGGCAGGCGCATTTTATCTTTGACGATATTGAAAATTGAAGATATTTTTCATATATCACAAAAGTGATTTATCCTCTTAACACAGGTGACTTATGGCCCGCCCGCAAACAGACATAGAAGCCGGCAGAAAATTGTTGCTGGCCACGGTCGAAAAATTGATCGGCGAACGCGGCGCGATGGATATTTCCATGACCGAACTGGCCGCTGCTGCGGGCATGTCGCCGTCCAATATCTACCGCTTTTTCGACAGCAAAGAGGCATTGCTGGAGGCGGTTGCAGAGGCATGGTTTGCGGACAAGGTCGCGGTGATGGAGGAGGTCACCGCCTCCGATATGCCCGCGCAGGAAAAAATGCTGGCCTTTTTTGCGCGGCGTTTTGTGCTGATGCGCGAAAGATACAACGAAGATCCCGGCCTGTTCGAAAGCTATTGCTTGCTGGGTAATCAGCATTTTGACGTGGTCAAAGGCTATGTTGATTTAGGCGATCATTATCTGGCGATGGTGGTCGCCGATGCGATGGAGGAGGGGTATTTCAAAGGCTATTCGATCGATCAATGTGTCTCGTTGATCAATCAAATGGTCAATCCTTATTGTAGCCCCGATGTCATGCGGCTGGTGCTGCATAATTTGTCAGAAGATAAATTGGCGATCATTATTGCTACGATTTTCCGCGGGCTTACTGCGGCGCAATCCGATACAGCCTCGGCCATGCGCGTGGTTTCTTAAGGGCGCGCGGTTTCTTCAGGCACAATTCGGTGGGGATCGAGCTGGAGCCGTGTTGCGCTTCAAACTTTAGCGACTGTCCAGCACATAAGTTCGTCACCCCCGCTTTAGCCAGAATGACAAACGCAGCTTAATAATCATGCCCCGGATTTGTCCGCTGCAATTTGCGCATCAAGCCCGGCCAGATCAGATTGTCGCCAAGGCCGGGTACAAATGCGCTCGCACCTTGCTGATATACGCGCTCACCCATGGCCTTGGGCTCTTCATTCAGCTTGTCTTCGCTGCCCACGGCCTGCGCCAATATTTGTGTCTTGCAGGCATTTTCGAGGAAATACATCCGCAAAAACGCAATCGCGCAATTTTGCCCAACGGTCAGCGTGCCGTGATTGCGCAACATCAAAAGGCTATGTGTGCCCAAATCCGCGATCAGCCGCTCCCGCTCATCCAGATCGAGCGCGATGCCTTCATAATCATGATAGGCCAGATCCTCCTGCACCTGCATCGAAAATTGCGAATAACGGCGCAGCCCATCTTTTTGGATCGATACGGCAATGCCATAGGGCGTGTGGACATGGATGACGCATCCGGCGTCATGCCGGGCGCTATGCACCGCGCTATGGATGGTGAAGCCGGCGGGATTGATGAAATAGGGTGTGTCTTGTTTGATATTCCCGTTCAGGTCGATTTTAACGAGCGATGATGCCGTCATCTCGTCAAACAGCACGCCGTAGGGATTGATCAGAAACCGTTCTTCGCCATCTTCATCGGGCAAGCGTGCGGAGATATGCGTGAAAACCAAATCGGTCCAACCATGCATGGCGCATAGCCGGTAGGTCGCGGCAAGGTCACAGCGCAGCCGCCATTCGGCGTCGGACACTTTGCTCTCCAGCCGCTCTATACTGGCCGGATCGGGTATATTGAAACCCGGGGCCGTGTTCATTGCATTTTGCGTTTCTTTTGCTGCGGTCGCCATCATTTCTCTCCTCACGCGAGTCCTCTTACCTCGATTAAAACATATTGACCGCTTGACGTAAACGTAAATCTCCGAAAGGTTGCAAAAAACGACTCAAATGGAGAGAGCCGCCATGATCCGCAACCGCGTTACCGAAATGCTGGGCATCGAATATCCGATTGTGCAGGCACCGATGGGCTGGATTGCGCGTTCACCTGTGGCGTCGGCCATGTCGAATGCGGGCGGGATGGGGATTATCGAAACGTCATCGGGGGAACTCGACAATATCCGCGAAGAGATATTGAAGATGCGCGACCTTACCGAAAAGCCGTTTGGCGTGAATATCGCGCAGGCTTTCGTCCGTGACCCGGGCATTGTCGATTTTGTTGCGGATCAAGGGATTAAATTTGTCACCACATCGGCGGGCGATCCCAACCGCTATTGCGGCCCGTTAAAGGAGGCGGGGCTGACCGTGTTTCACGTCGTCCCCAATTTGGCGGGCGCATTTAAAGCGATTGATGCAGGCGTCGATGGGTTGGTGGTCGAAGGCGGCGAGGGCGGCGGATTTAAGAATAAGGATGATGTCGCGTTGATGGTGCTGTTGCCGCTGATCCGGGAGAAGGTCGATGTGCCGATCATCGCGGCGGGCGGCATGACCTGCGGGCGGACAATGGCGGCGGCCTTTGCCCTCGGCGCAGAGGGCATCCAAATGGGCACGCGCATCGTTAGCTCGGCGGAAAGCCCAGTGCATGACAATTGGAAGCAGGCGATATTGGACGCCCCCGAAACCGGCACCGTCTTCCTAAACCGGCATGGGCAAGGGCCAGCGTTGCGAGCGTTAAAGACCGAGCGGACGGCGGCGATTGAGTCCAATCCGCCCGAACATATTATGATGGAGATGAGCAATGCGCTCGACCTGTATTTCGGCGGCGATATGAATGCGGCGATCGCTTTGTCGGGACAGGTCGCCGGGCGCATTGATGAGGTTAAGCCCATCAAAAGGATTGTTGACGAAGTAATTGCCGAATTTCACACCGTGATGCACAGCATGAGCGCATTGGCGGAGGCATAAATTTAGAGGGAGTTTTTGAATATGAAAACACGGATCACAGAGCTGTTCGGGATTGAACATCCGATCATTCAAGGCGGAATGCATTATGTCGGTTTTGCCGAAATGGCCGCCGCCGTATCCAATGCGGGCGGTCTTGGCATCATCACGGGCCTGACGCAGAAATCGGCGGCGGACCTCGCCAACGAAATTGCGCGCTGTAAAGATATGACCGACAAACCATTTGGCGTTAACCTGACATTCCTGCCCGTGGTCAATAGCCCCGATTATCCGGGCATGGTGAAAGCCATTATTGATGGCGGAGTCAAAGTTGTCGAAACCGCTGGTAACAACCCGGTTCAGGTGCTGCCTGCGCTGCATGACGCCGGGATTAAAGTGATCCACAAATGTACCAGCGTGCGGCATAGCTTAAAGGCGCAATCGATCGGATGCGATGCGGTCAGCGTTGATGGATTTGAATGCGGCGGCCATCCCGGCGAAGACGATATTCCCAACATGATCTTGCTGCCCCGCGCTGCTGATGAGCTGGAAATTCCCTTCGTTGCCTCGGGCGGTATGGCCGACGGCCGCAGCCTCGTTGCCGCCATGGCAATGGGCGCGGAGGGCATGAATATGGGCACACGTTTCATCGCCACCAAAGAAGCGCCGGTGCATGAGAATGTGAAAGCGGCCATCGTGGCGGCGAGCGAATTGGACACCCGCCTTGTCATGCGTCCGCTGCGCAATACCGAACGGGTGATGACCAACGCGGCGGTCGAACGCTTGCTGGAGATTGAAAAAGAAAAAGGCGATAATCTGCAATTTACCGACGTGATTGAACAGGTGGCGGGCGTCTATCCGCGGATTATGATGGAAGGCGATATGGATGCAGGCGCGTGGTCTTGCGGTATGGTCGCTGGCCTTATCAATGACATTCCGACCTGTAAGGAGCTGATCGACCGGATTATGGCGCAGGCGGAGGAGATTATTCAAAAACGTCTGGCCGGGATTGCTGCTTAATATGGAAAAGGCCGAAAATCCTGCCGCCAAAAAATCGCGGATGAATGTCGATGACGTACGCAGCTTGCTGTGTGAAGCCGCGCAGGCCGGTCAGGTTTTCAGCTATTCCGAATTGCTGATGCTATTGGGCTATAGCTTTTCGCGCCCGAAAATGCGGGCTTTGTGCAAGGTGCTCGACGCCATCGATGCCGCCGGGCGCGGTGTTGGCGAGCCGGAGCTGGCCTGCCTTGTGGTGCGCGAAGATGACGGTCTGCCCGGGCAGGGATGGTGGCTTGCCCGCCATGATTTTGTCGGCGAATTTGAAAGCCATGCCGCGCGCCGTTATTTGAAAGACGTGCAGCAGATTGCCTTTGACTATTGGCAGAAAAAGGCATGACCGCGCCGTGACTCGCTTGCCAACCTCTCCAATGCTGTGCGGAAATAGGTGCCACCGGTTCAGGTAAACGAGAAATGGAGGCTGTGATGCTATTTGAAATCCCGAAGGAGATTACAGACTATCTGGCGGTGCTGGATGAATTTATCGAGCGGGAGATTAAGCCGATCGAGCAGCGCAGCGACAATATCCGCTTTTTCGACCATCGCCGGGAAGATGCACGGACCGATTGGGACCGCGGCGGCCTGCCCAATGAAGAATGGGAGGCGCTGCTGCATGAAATGCGCAAGCTTGCCGACGCGGCGGGGCATTATCGTTATGCGCTGCCACAGGAATATGGCGGGCAGGACGGCAGCAATCTGGGCATGGCGGTGATCCGGCACCATTTGGCGGCCAAGGGGCTCGGCCTGCATAATGACCTGCAAAATGAAAGCAGCATTGTCGGTAATTTGGTGCAGCCATTGATGGTCCGCGATTTTGGGACGGAGCAGCAGAAAGCCGAATATATCCCCGCCATGCTCGAGGGAAAAATGATGTGGAGCTTTGGCCTGACCGAGGAAGCGCACGGGTCGGATGCCACATGGATGGAAACACGCGCCGTAGCAGAGGTGCGCGGCGGCGAGGAAGGCTGGCGTATCAATGGCGAGAAAATGTGGACGACGGGCAGCCATGTCGCCACCCATTGCATGGTTTTTGCCCGGCATAGCGGCGATGATGGCAGCGCGCGGGGCATAGGATGTTTTCTTGTGCCCTATGGCACCCCTGGCTTTGAAATTGGTGAATATATGTGGACATTCAACATGCCCACTGATCATCCCAAAGTATCCTTTAAGGATGTGTGGGTTCCGGGGCGTATGGTGCTGGGAGACGTTGAAAATGGCCTTGCCTGTGCACAGCATTTTGTCCACGAAAACCGCATCAGGCAAGCGGCATCGTCATTGGGTGCGGCGCAATATTGTATCGACGAATCCGTGCGTTACGCCATAGAGCGCAAACCATTTGGTAAACCGCTTGCGGTGAATCAGGCGATACAATTTCCGCTTGTTGAGCTGCAAACCGATGCGGAAATGCTGCGGCTGCTGATTTATAAAACCGCCGCTGAAATGGACGGCATGACCAAGCCAGAAGTCGCCATTCGCCTGTCCGATAAAGTATCCATGTGCAATTATAAAGCCAACCGGCTTGTCTGCAACGCCGCCGATATGGCGATGCAAGTGCATGGCGGTATTGGCTATTCCCGGCATAAGCCGTTTGAACATATCTACCGCCACCACCGCCGTTACCGCATCACCGAAGGCGCAGAGGAGATACAAATGCGCAAGGTCGCTGGGCATATGTTCGGTTTCATGGGAAGGGGATGATATGAACGCGTTACCAGCAGGATTTATTCCGCATTTTCGCAAAAGCCCGCTCACCGACCCTTGGGAGCCGCTATATTCAAAAATAACCGACGCGGCAGTGATTATAGCGATGCGGGCCGGGTCACAACATTGCAATTCACGCGGCTTTGTTCATGGCGGTATGATTTCTGCACTGGCCGATAATGCGATGGGCCTATCCTGTGCAAAGCAACATCAACCGGCATTAGGGCTCGTCACCGTCACATTGAATATGGAGTTTCTGACTGCGGCCAAAGAGGGGCAATGGTTGGAGTTTATCACCAGCTTTACGAAAATTGGGCGCAAGATAGATTTTGCCCAAGGACGAGTGGAAGCGGACGGAGAAATTTGCGCGCTGATGTCTGCGACTTTTGCAGTGCCGAAAGTAAAGGAAACAGAAAGTGCAACAAGCTGACGATTTTCTGGATGAATGTGAAGCGCTTCACGGTTTAGTTGCGCGCTTATCCGACGCCGATTTTGAACAAGAAACATTGTTCAAACGTTGGACCATCAGCAATATCCTGCGCCATCTGCATGTCTGGAATATCGCGGCCGATCTATCCTTGACCGATGAGGCCGGATTTACCGCTATGCTGCGCGGTCTGATGGGAGGGGCGAGGGGTATTCGCTTTACCGAGGCGGAGGCGGCCTATTTGGGCGGCCTATCGGGGCAGGCGTTGCTATCGGCGTGGATCGCACGTGCGCGCGAGACGGCAGCGCATTTTGCCTCCGCCGATCCCAAGGCACGGCTGAAGTGGGTGGGGCCGGATATGAGTGCGAGGTCAAGTATTTCGGCGCGGCTGATGGAAACATGGGCGCATGGGCAGGCGGTATATGATGTGCTGGGGCAAGACCGGGTCAATTGCGACGCGATTGGCAATATCGTCCGGCTAGGCGTTAACACATTTGGCTGGACCTATAAAAACCGCAGGATGGAGGTGCCCGCCGCGATGCCATATGTCCGGTTGACCGCGCCGTCAGGGGTTATCTGGGACTATGGCGAGGAAAGCAGCGACGAACGCATCGAAGGCGCAGCGGCGGAATTTTGCCAAGTGGTGACGCAATGCCGCAATATTGCCGATACGCAGCTGCGCGTCACTGGCGAAACCGCGCGCGAATGGATGGCCATGGCGCAATGTTTTGCCGGACCGCCCAATGACCCGCCAGCACCCGGACGTAGGCATAAGAGCGTATAGACCTGCCTGCGGGGGCATAGTAAACCAAGCGCTCAGAAAAATAGCCGCAGAGTGAGGAGATAGACAATGCCCGACATTTATATTCTAGGCGGTCATCAGTCGGATTTCGCGGAAAATTGGACGCGGCAAGAGCGCAGCTTATACGATCTGTTCGCCGATACATTGAAGCAAGGCATGGCCAAATGCGCCCTTGATGCAACCGAGATACAGGTGGGCCATGTTGGCAATTTCGTGGCAGAACTATTCACCGGACAAGGGATGCTGGGCGGTTTTTTTGGTCATGTCGATCGGGCTTTTGCAGGAATGCCGGCCGCGCGGCATGAAGGGGCCTGCGCCTCCGGTTCACTGGCGATATTGGCGGCGATGGCCGATATTGAGAGCGGGCGTTATGATCTCGCCTGCGTGCTGGGCATCGAATTGATGCGCAACGTCAGCGGGCATCAGGCATCGGAAAATCTGGGTGCAGCCATATGGGTGGGGCAGGAAAGACAGGATGCGACCTTTATCTGGCCCGCCATGTTTTCCGACCTCGCCGATGAATATGACCGCCGCTATGGTTTGAAGCATGAGCATCTGGCCGAAATTGGCCGGATCAATTTTGCCAATGCCAAACGCAACCCCAATGCGCAAACGCGCGGCTGGCAATTTGAAGAAGGCAGCTTTGCCGCGAATGACGATTTGAACCCCGTGGTCGAAGGATGGATGCGGCGGCAGGATTGTTCGCAAATTTCGGACGGGGCGGCGGTGCTGTTTTTGGCATCGGCAAAAGCCGCGAAAGCCTATGCCGACCGGCGCGGTATCGCCGCCGACAGCTTGCCGCGCATAAAAGGATGGGGGCATAGAGTCGCGCCCATGTTGATGCAGACCAAGCTGGAAGATAGCAAACATCACGATTATGTCCTGCCCTGGACCCGCGCAGCGATCACCGATGCCTATGCCCGTGCGGGAGTATCGGGGCCAGAGGCGCTCGACGCAATCGAAACGCATGATTGCTTCACCATATCGGAATATATGGCGATCGAACATTTTGGGATCACCGCCCCCGGTGAGGCTTGGAAAGCGATTGAGGCCGGGCGAATCGCGCCAGGGGGTGATATTCCGGTCAATGCCTCAGGCGGCTTGATGGGGACCGGCCACCCGGTTGGCGCAACTGGTGTGCGGATGATGCTCGATGCCGCAAAACAAGTGAGCGGCACAGCGGGCGACTATCAGGTGCCCGGCGCGCGCAATGTCGGCCTGTTTAACGTCGGCGGTTCGGGGACGACCAACTGCGCCTTTGTTGTCGGCACCGATTAAGCGGCTTCAAACTCGCTCGCTTGCGCCCATACGGCATGTGTGCCGCTGCTGATCCGGTGGGGCAGGATGATCCGGCATACCGGCCCCGCCGCAATGTCACGCGCATCCAATATCACGCATTCGGACCGGTCGGCTTTCATATCGGTAATGAAACTGATCAAATAGCCATCATCCTCCTCGGACGCGCCGATGCGGGGGACAAAGGGCGCTTCGGAGCCATAGCGCTCTTCGCCAAAATCATAGGCCTCAATCGTTCCAGCCTCCAGATCATGTTTGCGCAGGCCGGTGAATAGAAACCAGTTTTGTTTGCCCACTACGCTATAAATATAGCGGTTTTTGCGGGTCGCATATTGTTGGTTGATCGTGCCAAATTCGACATATTCTTTGTCATATAGCACTTCTTCCACCGTCTGCCCCGTGGTCATGTTGAACCGCCAGCGGTGCAGATGCGTCTTCATCGAATGCAGGTCAATATTGGCGGCCATTGCCTTATATTTATCGCCAAACTCTTCCAGTGGGGAGGGATAAGGATTTTCCTGAAAATATCCATCCATCACTATCTCGTCGCCCTCTTCGTAGGCGTTGGTGAAATGTAGGACGTAAGTGGGCGCAGCCTCAAACCATTTGACGTCCGCGTCGCTGCCCATGCGCGGGATGATGCCGAAGCGTGATGGCATGGACCTGTCGAATATCGGCACATAGAACCCTTGCGCAATTGCCGCCTGCGGCCAAAACATCGGGAAATCGTTCAGGATCGAATAATTTTCCGAAAAAGCCATATCGTGCGGCAACCGAGGCGCGGGCAGGGTGACGGGGGTATAATGTTTCAGCTCATTATCCGCGCCAACAACGCCATAATGCATATAGGGAGCTTCTGTGGAATAATTGAAAAAGCGCAGCTCGCCGGTATTCGGATCCAGCTTCGGATGCGCAGAAATGCCATCCTTGGGTGTCCATCGTTCAATGCCCAGCGTTTCCAAGGTTGCGGGATTGATCCTGTAGCCATCGCCGCATTGCCAGAAAGTCGAAAGCACATTGCCCGCATGCACAACGACATCGGTGGAGGAGCTATCCTTCACATAGCCATGCGCGCCCCAGCCTTTTTCTTCGGATTTTTTCGGATTGCCCATGCATCCGATCCATAGCGAGCGGCCTGCTTCTTGTTCCGCTTCAAAAGCGCGGGTGCGAATGAAGCGGTTGCGATATTCCGCCTTGCCGCCCGATATCCGCATCAAGTGCAGCATTCCGTCGCCATCAAAGGGATGATAGCGGCCAATCGCGTCATGCACGGGATTTTCGGTATTGCGAATATAGACGCCGTCAATGTCGGATGGAATTTCGCCAATCACTTGCATATCGGTCGCATCAACTTCTTCATGTACAGGCGACCATGCGCCGGTAAGATACGGGTGGTCGCCGGGGTTCAAAGTCGCGGCAATCTTATTCACTAATGTAATAGGCATGATGGCGGTTCTCTCCCAAACTGTTGGTCGTTTCTCATACCCTGTATACCGGATACCGGCGAATCAGCTAATAAGAAATTCCGGCGGAGCAATGCGGTGTGGATTCTGCAATTTCAGTGATTTAGCTATCGCCGAATCTATCGCCTGCAATTGCGCCGTTCCATTCGTCGCAAGCGGCACGGCAAAAACTGTTCGCCGCATCATAGGCTCGCACTGCCCGATCAACGGGGGATTTTCCAGCTTATGTTCATCTGACAGCAAGGAAGGTCGGAACAGGTGAAAACCAACGCCATGACCGTGGCGTCATATCGTTATGGGGGCTCTGACAAAACCGGTGGTTTTACCGCCATCCGGTCAAAGGAAAGATCAGGAACAGGCTGAATTTTCCGTTGTTTTGAAGGAGTAGAGTAATGAATAAATTTCCAGGAAAAGCGCAAATCGCGATTCTGTTGGGTGCAGCGGCGATATTTGCGCCTGCCAGCCTGTCGGCTCAGGATCAAGAAGACGCGGTACCAGAAACATCTGCACCGACAAATTCCGATGTAGTCGTTTACGGCACACCTCCGGCTGATCTGACCGGGTTGGAGGAAGGTCCGGTTGTCGAAGGTGTGATTTCCGCGCGCAAAGACGAAAGAATGCAAGTGACCACCGCCGATGGAACCAGAACGGTTGTGTTCATCAGCGATGCGACCACGATCAAATCGAAAAAAGGCCTGTTCGGTCTGGACCGCGACAAATTGGCGGCCAATCAATTGCTCAATGGTTTGCCGGTGAAGATCAAAACCGTGCAATGGAGCAACAGCCTAGTGGCCAGCAAAATTGATCTGAAAGACAAGGATTTGAAAACTGCTTCGATGATACAGCTGGGTACAGAGCAAGGCTTTGCTGAGCAAACAGCGGCGACAGAGGCGTTGCGCGGCCGCGTAGCCGATATTGACCAATATAATATCAAAGGCACCACCAATGTCTATTTTGACACCGGCAAATGGCGCCTAACCCCGCAAGCCGAAGCGGAACTATGCGGCGCGGCAAGTCAAGCGGGCGCAACCGAAAATGCGCTGCTGCTGGTGGTGGGCTATACCGATTCCGTGGGTGATTATGACTATAACCAAACGCTGAGCGAAAAACGCGCCAGCAAAGTGGTCAACCATCTGCAACAGGCCTGCGGTTGGAAACCATACCGGATGCTAACCCCCACCGGCATGGCAGAGGCCGACCCCGTCGCCGATAATAGCACCCCCGAAGGCAAGGCACAAAACCGCCGCGTATCGGTGAACATCCTGGTCAGCAAAAGCGTCGACGGGCTGTAAAGCTCTTCCTATATTCCCCCTCGCGCCGCCCATTGGCGCGGGGGCGGTGGCAAGGTTGGGCACGGGACGACCAGTCCCGCACCCGGGTACCAATCGCGATTAACCCATTGAACATCGGGTTGATTCCAAGTTGCGTTACAGCTTCATGCGGCTTTTGACAGAGGCGGTTGATCGGCAATGTGCAGGCGGTTGCGGCCCGCCGCTTTGGCGGCATATAGCGCAGCATCGGCCTCGTGCATGGCGGGTTGCAAGTTGCATCCTTTACGGATTGCCGCAGCGCCTGCGCTAAGTGTCACTTTCACGGACAGATCAGACAGCGATCGCCCTATGTCATGCGACAGTTGGCGGCGTAGCCGTTCAACCTGATCCACCCAATCGCCTCCGCGCAGTAACAGCACGAATTCCTCTCCGCCAATCCGCGCGGCAAAGGCGGTACTGCGCGACAGACTGGCACCGACGATGCGCAATACATCGTCACCGGCGGCATGGCCGTAACGATCATTAATCGCTTTGAAATGGTCGCAATCGACAATCGCCAATGCATCATAATCGTCCGCGTCTTGGGTAAAAACACGCTCCAAAGCGCGCCGATTGGGCAGGCCAGTGAGCGTATCGGTTTCGGCGTCCTTCTGTGCGCGCATGGCCTCTGAAAAGGCGCGGTCGCGTTCCTTCATGGCGCGCTGCACACGGATGGCCAGCATGGCGCATACGCATATCAGCTCAAACCCAAATCCCAACAGCATCCCTTCTGCATAAAATTCCAGAGACGGCCGCTGCAGTGTCTCTATCACCGCAGCCAAAGCGCCGACGCCAATAAGCGGCGCAAGTGCAACCGTGAGCACGGCAGCCTCCCGCGACCCATGCGTCATCCGCCATATCAAAGTCGCGGTGATACCCAATAGGACGAGTAACATCATGCCGCTATTAACCGCTAAGATAATCGGCTCCTCGGTCCAATAATAGCTCGCAGCACTTATCAAGTTTACGGCGGGAAACACCGTCGCAAGGCCAATTTGCACGGCGCGCGGCGTCGAACGGAGAACCAGATGAAAAATCATTAAGCCGGTCGACATCAACACGGCGCCTTCGGCCATTATTCGCCAAAAAATATGTCCAGGCTCGACCGCATTGGCGACGGATGCGATGGGCGGAAAAGTAAGGGCGAGCGCGCCAACCGAAAGCGCGTGCAAGGCAAACAGGCCGTAAACGCGGTCCCGCGTGGCCAGCGCGAAGCCAAGCCCGCCTATGGCAAACACAGTCACAAGCGCATAATATGCTCCAGCCACGATTTGCGATATATCCAAGCCATCAATCCCTTTTGCGGAAAACGGATAGCTGGGATTGGTTATTTTATGGTGAATGAATGGTTTTTGGGACTTGGGGGGAGGGGTGCGGACCATGATTGTCACGCGGAGGCACGCTGGGTTGGGGCTACACCTTCTTCGCGCTACATAGGCCAAGCGTATATCGGTTGGTACTGCGCGATTTATTTCGCGCAAATACGCAAAGACACAACAGAAAAGAAGGGCGGTAGCGAGGCCTTCAATCGCCATTTTGGCCTCAGTGTCTTTTGATGAAGCATAGCGTTATGCTACATGTGACATCATCGCCGCGCCCATGTCCACCGAGGACTATGGCGCTGCGATAACGTCCACTGCTTACCTTTATCCTCGTTTATCCTCTTGGGGGTCGAACTTTTTGGGCAGGATGCAGCGGCCAGCGTCATATTTGCCGACGCTGCGTATCACTTGATCCTTTTCGGGTTCGATCCGGCGGCCCGACAGCTGGCTGTCCAAAACGCGCTGTACCGCATTGTCGAGCCGGGTGACGAGATAACAATCGATCGCCGGCGGGGCGTGGGGATTGCCTACGCCGCTGTCATCGGTCAGGAATAGATAGCGTGACTGGGTCGCCGCCGCCATAGCGCGCATGACATATTCCGCTTCATCCGCAACGCCCGATGCCGCGACGGGGACGATATGCACCCGCTGTGCCCGCAGAAATTCCGCAGTTTGCCAGCTTCGGCCGAATAGATCATCGTGCGGCGGGGCATCGGCGACCAGCAATAGCGACCGGATAGCGCCCGGACGCCAATTTTGTTGTGCAGCGCGGATAAGGGCTTGGTCCATGGCCTCCGGATAATCCCCGCCGCCGCCCGCGCTTTGCCGGGATAGGTCGGATTGGCGCATGTCAAAATCGCTGGATAGATTTTGTGTTTGGGTGACATATACATCACCAATGTCACGGTAAAAGATGAAGCCAACCCGAATATCAACCTCGCGGTGGCGGGCGCGCACGCCGTCCAATATCGATTTCAATTCGCTTTGCAGATATGTCAATTCGTCCGACATGCTGCCGGTTGTGTCGATGGCGAGCATCAGGTCCAACTTATCAACCTTTTCCGCGTCGGCACGGGCGGCGGTTAAGGTGATGGCGTCACTGCCCAAATTTGGTGACAGGTTTAGCATCCCGCGTTCAGCGATCACCATGTCGCCTTGTTTTACCTTTATGCTGATGTTCGGGCTTAATCGGTCGAGCTCGGGGAAAAATACCGCCTTGCCATCGGCCTGTGTAGCAAGCGCCAGGCTATTTCCGTCGCTGCAGGTGATTTCGACATTGGCAAAGGGCACCGCCCGGCCGCCGCTATCCTCAACCGCAATGGTGAGGAGGCGAGAGGTATCAAGCACTGGTAAATCTCGCAGCTTTTGTCCCAAATTAGATTGCTTGACATAGCGGGCATAGAGTGCCGGATTGAGCAAGTCATCATGCTCCCCGGCGGTCAGCAAGCCCGATTGAGGCCGCGCATCATCGCGGATCGGCGGGCGGGGATATGCCGTAGAGGAGACAGACCCGTCAGCAATGCGGCTCTCCTTGCCGCGATCATCGCCGACGTCATCAGACATTACGGCCGAAACCGGGGTCGCCGCATCCATTGCCGGGGATTCCGCGCGACTTCCAGTTACAACAATCGAACCGGCATCATCGCCGCCATCGCCTGGCTCCGATGATGAAGCCGCAGGTGGAGGCGGCGGCGCGGGCGGGGGCGGAGGAGCGAGTGGCGGCGGTGACGCAGCTGGTGGAGGCGGCGGAACAGGCGAAGATGCTGCGACTGGTGAGTAAACATTTCGGTCATCTTGCTGCTGGTCCCGGCTTGGTTCCGCCGCTAGGTTATACAGAGCGGGGGCATTGCGACAGAATCCCTCGCTTTTTGGGATCATCCGGTTGTTGCTATCCGGCGTCGCCGCCTGCACTTTGCTAATCGCACCGGGTCCGGCGACCGGAACAATCATGGCTGTTATTAACAGGCCGTTGATAATGGAACGCATAATGAAAATCCCCCTCTTTCCTGATTTAATGATATTATATATCATTTCTGTCGCTAAGCTGAACAAAAATCTTTGCTTTACGGTATCAATCACATCTATCCTCTTTCGCATAAACGAAGGAAGTGGGAAAGAGCATGAAACAAATTGATTTTATTTTCGATTTTGGCAGCCCCAATGCCTATCTGGCGCATCATGTGCTGACCGATATTGCCGCGCGGACGGGCGCACGGGTCAATCCTATTCCCTGCCTGCTGGGCGGGATATTCAAGGCGACGGGTAATCAGGCACCGATGCTCGCCTTTGCCGGGATTAAGGGCAAGATGGCTTATGAAATGCTTGAGATGCGGCGCTTTATCGCTCGCCATGGGCTGACCCGGTTTAAGATGAATGCGCATTTTCCGGTTAACACGTTGCTGTTGATGCGCAGCGCGGTAGCGGCGGAGCAGGCTGGGTTCCTGCCCGCTTATATGGCCGCCGGCTTTCAGGCGATGTGGGAGGATGACCGCAAGATGGACGAGCCCGAAATATTTGCCGAAGTTATGGACAAGGCCGGACTGGACGCGGCGGCTTTGCTCACCGCAGTGCAGGATGAAACGGTGAAGGCACAACTAGCGGCCAATACAGCGGCGGCGGTCGAGCGCGGCTGTTTCGGTGTCCCCACTTTCTACGTGGGGGATGAGATGTTTTTTGGCAAAGAGCGGCTGGTGCAGGTTGAGCAATTGCTGCGGTCATAGCCGCTCATGTTATTTGCGTTTCAAACTGTCCTGTAACGCGTCAATTTGGCCGCGCAGTGCCTGTATCTCATGCAATATATCCTCGCGTTCCTGATGGCTTGCTTGCCCTTCGGCTTCTTGCATGGAGCTAACGATAATGGCGATGAACAGGTTTAACACGATGAAAGATGACAATAAGACAAAGGGAACAAAAAAGACCCAAGCGTAAGGATATACTTCCATCACGGGACGCACGATACCCATTGACCAGCTTTCGAGCGTCATGATCTGGAACAGCGAATAAAAACTCTCCCCAATCGTGCCAAACCATTGCGGGAAAGCCGCGCCGAATAACTTTGTCGCCATCACAGCAGCAATATAGAAAATCAACAGCAGCAGGACGACCACCGACCCCATCGACGGGATCGCAGAGAGCAGGCCCTGCACCACGCGGCGCATGCTGGGGACGATCGAGATCAAACGCAACGCCCGCAATATGCGCAGCGCCCGCAGAACAGAGAATCCAGCTCCAGCCGGCAAATAGGCTGAGACAACGATCACCAGATCAAAAATATTCCAACCATCCCGAAAGAAACGCTGACGATAGGCAAATAATTTCAGGGCAATTTCGCCGGTGAATATCGCTATAGCGATTTTATCGAGCGATTGGATCAATCCGCCCGCAACGCTCATCACGTCGCTGCGTGTTTCAAGGCCGAGCGTGACAGCATTGATGATGATAACCGTCAAAATGAAATTGCTAAACCATGGGCTTTCCACAATTCGGACCGCAAAATTTGGTTCGGCGTCTTGTTCCAGTGTCGCTTGAGCGGTCATAGCGGCTATCCTAAAAGAGTGTTTATATGCTTCCATATTGCTCATTTTCTAAAAACAACAAGAGGCATTTACATTATTGACGGCGCAATTTTTTTGACGATTATGAAGCGCAATTATTGCGATACACGCCGCTAGGAGAGTGATGTGCCATTTTTGATTGCAGCAACTTTATTTGTGTTAACTGCGCAAACGACAATCGCTTCGGAAAGCGACGGCGGCGAACCAACGAATAGCGAGCTATATGACAGCTTTTTATATTGTTCCGCCTATCATCTGGCAAAGACTAATCTGGAACAGCTGGAGGGAGATGCAGCGGACAGAGAGGAGGTGGAGGGCAAAGCATTTCTGACCGCCGCTGCATTATTGGAGGTTGCGGCAACCGATGATGAGCTTGGTGATCAGCTGCAAGAACGAGCGCTCGCGATGATTGACGATTATCAAAATGGCGGCGATCAGGCCAAATCAGAATATGCTGGTCTAGGCGAAAATTGCATAGAATTGCGGCCCATCGCCCAAAATATAATCGATGAAGCCCAAGCGGGGGAGCTGACCAACGCGATTTAAGCCGCGCGGTTATGGGGTGTTAGGGGGGATTTGATGTACCGATATAAATATATGCTCAAAGCGGAATTGTGCGCCGCGATTATTTTCGCTCCGGCGGCGGCGATGGCGCAAGATGCCGCTACTGCTGCGCTGCCGATGGAGACAGCCGGTGGAGATGTTGCCGCTGCTGCGGCCAAACAAAATACATCCGCTGCCGCGCCTGTAAAATTGCCGATGGAGGCTTTTGCGAAGCTGCCTTTTGTGGAGCAACCCAGTATCTCTCCGGATGGAACGCATTTGGCCGGCCTGTTCGCGATTAATGGTCAACAGCGCATCGTTATAACGCCATTGGTCAAAGACGCGGGTAAGCAGATCATTTTGGGCGTGCCGGATGAAACATCGGTTTATTCTGTCCGGTGGGTCAACGACAATAATATATTATTGGGCGTCTATTCATTGATCCGGGTGGAATCAGACCGTTGGTATGTATCGCGCTTATTGTCGGTCAACCGGGTGAGCGGGGAGGTGCAGCGTTTGTTGCCGCGCATGGGCGGACAAAATGCAGCTGATGTCCTGTGGGTACCATCCGATGGCAGCAATGAAATTCTGGTGAGCGCACAAGACAGCATTTACACCAATGTTGAAGGTTTCTGGCCAAGCGTTTACAAGGTCAACGTGGAGACCGGCACATTTCGGCGACACGTACCAGGAAAGTTCGATGTGCTTGATTGGGGCGCAGACGCCGATGGCAATGTTCGGCTCGGCATTGCCTATGACGACGCAACCCGCCGATCGACATTATTATATGCGAAAGAAGATTCGCGCGGCTTTCGCGCCATAGAGCGTGCCAACCTTCGTGAAGATGAACGGCTGAATATTCCCTTTTTGTTTATACCGGGCACCGACAAGGGGTTGGTGATGAAAGACAATGATGATGAAAAAACCATCATCGTCGAAACTGACATGGCGACCGGCCAAGATGTCCGCACCGTTTTCGAAGCGGATAGCGGTGATGTGGAATCGGTCATGCTATCTTATGACGGAAAAGCGTTGCTGGGGGTTGAGACGAGCGAGGCTGGTGAAAAAATCTGGTTTGATGGAAAGCTAAAAGCGGCGCAGGAACAGCTCGAGGCGGCGGCAAAAAATGCCGACGTTGATATTATCAGCTTTAACCGAGACCAGAGCAAATTGGTAGTGCGGATTAGCTCACCAGACAATCCTGGTTTGATCTATATTTATGATACGAATAGTCAGGACCTTGCCCAATTCGCGTCGGTTAATGAGCAGATCGGTAATCGGCGGCTGGCCCGGCCAAAGCTGGTGCAATATAAGGCGCGAGATGGACTGGAGATAGAAGGTGTGCTGACGCTGCCCAAAGGGCGCACGGGTAAAAATCTGCCCTTCATCGTCATGCCGCATGGCGGACCATGGGCGCATGACACGCTGACCTATGATTATTGGGCGCAGTTTTTGGCCAATTCGGGCTATGCGGTGTTGCAACCCAATTTCCGGGGATCGACCGGATATGGGAAGAAATTCGTCGACGCGGGTAAAGGACAAATGGGCCTCGCCATGCAGGATGACGTGACCGACGGCGTAAAATGGGCGGTGGAGCAGGGCATTGCCGATCCCAAGCGTGTGTGCATTGTCGGCGCATCCTATGGCGGATATGCGGCCATGTGGGGTGTGGTGAAGGACCCCGACCTTTATCGTTGCTCCATCTCTATCGCCGGTGTTTCCGCTGTACGCCGCGAGGTGAATGACTTTGGCAATAGTGTCCGGGAGCGCCTTTACCGCGATCAATGGCGCGAAATGGCGGCAGATTTCAACGCAATTTCACCGATTAACGGAGTGGACCGAATAAAGGCTCCATTATTGCTGATCCACGGAAAAAAAGATGTGACCGTCGATCATATTCAATCGGAAAAAATGCATAAGGCGATGGAAAAGGCCGGGAAGAATGTGGAATTTGTCTCAATCCCGCTGGCCGACCATTATTTCACTAGGGAAGAAGATCGCAAAACCTTGCTTTCATCCATGGCCAGTTTCCTGGCGAAGCATAACCCAGCGGATTAGAGGGCACTTGGGCAGGCCGCAGCCTTCCCTTGTTTCTTTTCGGATAAAACCCCTCTAAGGCGGGGGTATGAAATCTATTTTCCTTGTTATGGCGGGCGGCGCGATTGGCGCGGCGATGCGTCATCTGCTGGGCAGCGGCCTCTCGCGTTTCAGCGATCAGTCCGGCTGGCCATGGGGCACATTTGCCGCAAATATCAGCGGCGGTTTGGCCATGGGCTTGTTTACGGCCTGGCTGGTAACGACCGGACGCGGGCTCGATCATGATATCCGGCTGTTCATCGGTGTTGGCCTGCTCGGCGGGTTCACGACATTTAGCGCATTCAGTCTGGAAATGGCGATGATGATTGAGCGCGGCGCGGCAATGACGGCCTTTGCCTATGCCGCGGCATCGGTGGTGCTGGCTCTATTGGCCGTTTTTGCGGGCCTTGCAGCAGGCCGGGCGGTGTTCGCATGAAACAGCCCGCTCCATCCAAACAAGGCGCGAAGCCAAAGGCGAAATCGCCGCCCGCAAAAGCAGCCGATCAGCAAGGTATCCGCGAATATTCGGTTGGCCCGGATGATGATGGCATTCGCCTCGACCGTTGGTTCAAGCGGCATTTGCCCGATACCAGTTTCAACATTGTATCGCGCTGGGCCCGGACGGGACAGATCCGCGTCGATGGCAAACGCGCCGCGCCGGGTGACCGGATTATGGCGGGTCAGAAATTGCGCGTTCCGCCTGCGGATGCCGACGCGGTCGCCGCTCGCCCCGTGCGCGCGCGCAAGCGGACCGAACTGACCGACGATATGATCGATTTTGCGCAAAGCATGGTCATCTACCGTGACAAGGATGCGCTTGTTTTGAATAAGCCGCCGGGGCTTGCAACGCAGGGCGGGACCAAGACAAGCGAGCATGTCGACGGTTTGCTCGACGCGCTCTATTTTGACAGCGATCAACGGCCAAAGTTGGTCCACCGGCTGGATAAGGATACGTCGGGTGTTTTGCTGGTCGCAAGGTCGTCGCGCAGCGCAGCGCATTTTTCCAAAGCCTTTTCCTCGCGCACCGCACGGAAAGTCTATTGGGCGCTGGTCATGGGAGTGCCGTCGGTAGAGGACGGGGTGATCGAATTGCCGCTGGGCAAGCAACCGGGAAGCGGCGGCGAAAAAATGTGCGTCGACCATGAAAATGGGCAGCCATCGAAAAGCCGCTACCGCATTATTGAGCAAGCGGGCAATCGCTGCTGCTGGGTGGAGTTGCAACCCTTTACCGGACGCACGCACCAGCTGCGCGTGCATATGGCGGCGATTGGCCATCCCATTGTTGGCGACGGCAAATATGGCGGTAAAGAAGCGTTCCTAACCGGCGCGATCAGCCGCAAAATGCACCTGCACGCACGCCGTATCCGCATCGACCATCCGGCAATGAATAGCGCAAGCGGAGAAGCGCTCGACGTGACCGCAAACCTGCCGCCGCATATGGCGCATAGCCTTGAGGATTTAGGATTTGATCTGGCTCTGGGCGATGCGTTGCCGCTTGCGACGCCCAAATATAAAAATACGCTGGAAGCGAAAATCCGGCTGAAGAAAAATATCGCCAAAGAAATGCGCAAAGAACGCAAAGGCGAACGCCGCGCGCGCGGAGAGGTGAAAGCAGCGGGGAAGACAGGCGTTAAGGGCAAGGCGGCAAGAGGCAAAAGCGGGAAAAGCAAAAGCGCAGGGCCAGTGAAACATATCGCGCCCAAGCAAAGCCGAACAGCGGGGCAGGCGCGTAAGCGCAAATGATGCGGACATTCACCACATGACCCGGCTCGCCCTGTTTGATTGCGACGGCACTTTGGTCGATGGTCAGGCCAATCATTGCCTTGCCATGGAGGCGGCCTTTACAGAGCAGGGGTTGGAGCTGTTGCCGCGTGATATCGTGCGGCGGGTGATTGGCTTGTCGCTATTTGAATCGATGCGGCTGTTGGTGCCGAGCGGCGAGGACGATCTGCATCATGCGATGGTCGCGGGGTATAAGAAAGCCTTTATCGCGATGCGCGGCCGGGCGGAGATTGAAGAACCGCTGTATGATGGAATTGGTGACTTGTTGCACCGCCTGCATAAGGACGGCTGGCAATTGGGAGTGGCGACGGGCAAATCGGACCGGGGCCTGACCCATTGCCTTGACCATCACCGGATAAAGCAACTCTTTGTGTCGCTGCAAACCGCCGACCGCCATCCGTCAAAGCCCCATCCTTCCATGGTGTTTCAAGCCATGGCCGATGCCGGGGTGGAGGCCGGGCGCACAGTGATGATCGGCGATACCAGTTTCGATATGGAGATGGGCCGTGCGGCGCAGTGCCGCACCATCGGCGTCTCATGGGGCTATCACAGCCCAGACGAACTGCTGCAAAGCGGCGCGGAGCAAGTGGCATATAGCATGGCAGAACTGTCCGCGATATTGGAGGAAATGGCATGACCAGTGATGAAGGTAAAGCGCGGCAACGCTATCTGGTGATCAGCGCGGCGCGGTTGGCAGGTGCAATATTCATGGCCATCGGGCTGGGCATCATTGCCAATGGGTTTATGGATTTACCGGTGGAGGCGGGATATATGCTGTTCGCCATGGGCGTGATCGAGTTTATCGTCGTGCCTGTTTTGCTGGCGCGAATGTGGAAAACGCCGGAGGAATAATGCGGCGTTTTTGGACAGATGTAATTGTCGAGGCGGGGCGGGATGGTTACCGCGTGCTGCTCGACAAGCGGACAATCAAAAGCCCGTCAAAGGCCGATCTGCTGCTGCCCCATGAAGCGATGGCGCGGGCGGTCGCCGCCGAATGGGATGCGGTGGAGGAGAAGATTGATCCGGCGCGAATGCCCGTCACTGGCTTTGCCAATGCTGCGCTCGACAGGATCGCGCCGGACCGCGCTACATTCGTGGAGGCGATTGCCGCCTTTGGCGAAACCGACCTATTTTGTTATCATGCCGAAGCGCCCGAGGAATTGATCCAGCGGCAACGCGAAATATGGGGCAAATGGCTGGCATGGGCACAGTCGCGTTATCTGGTCAATTTTACCGTCGTGCGCGGTATCATGCACGAAAAACAGCCCAACGCGACAACTGAGCGGTTGAAAGCGGCGGTGGCGGAGCTGTCTATATGGCAATTGGCGGCGGCATCGAAATTGACGCATTTGTCCGGATCGCTGATCGCGACGCTGGCGCTGACGGAGGGTGAAGCGGATCCGGCGGCGCTGTGGCACGACCTGATCCTCGACGAATATTGGCAGGAGGAAAAATGGGGCGCGGACGAATATGCGATCAAAAACCGACGCGACCGAGAGGCAGATTTTTTGAACGCAGCGGCGTTTATGAAACTTGCGGGAATAAGCGAGTAGGGCGGGAAATATGCATTCTGAACTTGTTTCGGGATACATAAAGCGCTGCCCATCACCCTAAAAACATCGCCCCCACAATTATCCATTTACCAATTTGCGCGCAAATCCGATCAGGCCTTTTTGCCGCGACCGGCTGAGCCGTTCGGCGGCGAGTATATGTTGTATCTTGGTGAAGCAGGCTTCGATATCATCATTGATCAGCACATAGTCATAGCCGTCCCAATGGCCGATTTCCGCCTTTGCCCGGGACATCCGTTCGTTGATAACTTCATCGCTATCGGTGCCGCGTCCGCGCAGCCGCGCCTCCAGCTCGGCGATCGACGGCGGCAGGATGAAGACGCGGACCACGTCATTTCCGGCCTCTTGATATAGCTGCTGCGTGCCTTGCCAATCGATATCGAACAGGACATCCTTGCCCTGTTCCAGCATTTCCTCCACCGGCGCTTTGGGCGTGCCATAACGGTGACCGAACACATGCGCCCATTCCAGAAATTCGCCATTTTTGGCCATTTGTTTGAATGTATCGGTATCGACAAAATGATAATCGACCCCGTCCACTTCGCCGGGGCGCGGCGGGCGGGTTGTGGCGGACACCGATAATGAGATTTGCGGGTCGGAATAGAGCAGCTTTCGTGCCAGCGTTGACTTGCCCGCCCCTGACGGCGAAGACAGTACGAAAAGCAACCCGCGCCGGTCCAATTCGACCGCACCATTTTCTGCGACATTATTTTTTTCTTGAGCCATATGTGTCTCTGGCTCAAATGGGGGATGGACGTCAAGTGGGCGTGATCGGGGGAATAAAAATGTCAAATGCTTGGCCGCTGCGGATCAGCAAATGGAGCGCGGCGATTGCGCTGCTTCTCGTAATCATGTTTGCCGGAATATTATTCTCGATGGGCCGCCCGCCTATATGTGCCTGCGGATCGGTGAAATTGTGGCATGGCATTGTCCAATCTTCGGAAAATAGCCAGCATCTGTCCGATTGGTATACGTTCAGCCATATTATCCATGGTTTCATCTTCTTTGGCCTGGGGCATTTGCTGCGTAAGAAATGGCCTGCGTTCTTCACTCTGGGCGTCGTGGTTTGTTTGGCGATATTGGCCGAAGGCGCGTGGGAGGTGATGGAAAATTCATCCGTGGTCATCGACCGCTACCGCGAAGCAACGATCAGCTATGGCTATGAAGGCGATAGTATCGTCAACAGCATGGCCGATATTGGCTGGATGCTATTTGGCTTTTTGCTCGCATCGCGTTTGCCGTGGAGAGCAACATTGGCGGCGGCATTGTTATTTGAGGTGATGACTGCTTATTTGATCCGCGATAATTTGACGCTGAATATCTTGATGCTAACCGCCGCGCCGCAGTCGGTGAAGGATTGGCAGGCGCAAGGGACCGGTTATTGGCTCACAGGGAAATAGGGGCGGTTATTCGCCGCTGATATTCTTTTCCTTGCGCCGGTCATAAATCGCCTTAGCCAGCAGCGCGCCGCCGACGAGTGCCGCTCCGGGTAGTGAGCGGGTGGCAATACGGGCGGCGGCAAGGCCCACGCCAAATGCGATCAGTCCTTTACCCCGGCTTTTGCTGCGCACCCCGGTGCTGACAGCGGCTCGGGTCATTTCGGTGATGATTGACATTGCGGTTCGTCCTTATTTCTTGCGGCCGAAATCGACGCTGACGACGTTGGAGCCATCTTCTTGCGCTTCGGCAATGGCGGCCGCGCTTTCCTCGTCATTTTCCGCCTCTTCATGCGGCTCAGGACCGCCATCTTTGTCATCGACATGGAATTGCAGCGCGAAATCCACCGCCGGATCGACAAAAGCAGTGATCGCCGAATAAGGTATGACCAAATGCGAAGGTATCTGACTAAAAGACAGGCCGACTTCGAAATGATCGGCCTCCACTTTCAAATCCCAATATTTATGTTGCAGCACAATCGTCATTTCGTCGGGAAAGCGTTCGTGCAGATGCGACGGTATCGCCACGCCCGGGGCCTGGGTTTTGAAGGTGATATAAAAATGATGATCACCGGGCAGGCCGGTTTCGGCAATCTCACCCAATACGCGCCCCACCACCGCGCGCAATGCCTCCTGCACTACATCATCATAGGGAATCAGGCTTTCGGGCAGGTCATCACTCATTTCTATTTGGTGGACCGGCTTTTCACCGAAATCAAGGCTCTTTTGCGCTTTTAACCCACTTGCGAAAGATTTGGGTATCTTTATAGCACCGGCCATGCGCAACGGAATTATCAGCCGCAAGACCAGCGAGACGTCGATTGACGTTGAGGTCAATTTGGACGGCACGGGCCAATATGAGATTAGCACCGGCATCGGTTTTCTGGACCATATGCTGGAGCAGCTATCGCGCCATTCGCTGATCGACTTAAAGGTGAAGGCGGTGGGCGATCTGCATATAGACCAGCATCATACCACCGAAGATACCGGGATCGCGATTGGCGAGGCGGTGCTGGCGGCGCTCGGTGAGAAACGCGGGATCACCCGTTATGGCAGCGCTTATGCGCCGATGGATGAAACGCTGACCCGCTGTGCGCTTGATATTTCAGGGCGGCCCTATTTTGTGTGGAAAGTCGGCTTTACCATGGACCGGATCGGCGAATGGGATACCGAGCTGATCGAACATTGGTTCCATAGTTTCGCGACGAGCGCCGGGATTACGCTGCATATCGAAAACCTGTATGGCAGCAACAACCATCATATTGTCGAAAGCTGTTACAAGGCGCTCGCCCGGGCATTGCGGATTGCGGTGGAAATTGACCCGCGAAAGGCGGATGCCATCCCGTCGACCAAGGGGAAGCTGTAACCCATGGCAATCGCGCTTATCGATTATGGCGCAGGTAATCTTCATTCGGTCCATAATGCGTTAAAGGCGGCGGGCGCGGTGGATGTTGCCATTACGGCTGACCCCGATATGGTTGCGGGGGCGGACCGCATTGTTTTGCCCGGTGTCGGCGCTTTTGCCGCCTGCATGGCCGCATTATCCGCGATTGACGGTATGGTGGAGTCGATGGAGCGCCGGGTGCATGACCATGGCGTGCCGTTTTTGGGCATATGCGTCGGGATGCAGCTGCTCGCCGATGCGGGCGTCGAACATGGTACCCATCCCGGGCTGGGCTGGATTGGCGGCACCGTGCGGCGGATTGAGCCTGCCACCCCCGATATTAAAGTGCCGCATATGGGGTGGAATGATGTCACCCCGGCCCATCCGCACCCGATGGTGGAGGCGGGCGAAGCTTATTTCTTGCATAGCTATCATTTCGATGTGTCGCATGATGCCGATATATTGGCACGGACCGACCATGGCGGCGCTTTGGTCGCGGCGGTCGGGCGCGGCAATGTGATTGGCGTGCAATTCCATCCCGAAAAAAGCCAAGATTACGGGATCAATATGCTGAAAAGGTTTTTGACATGGGCTCCATGATTGTTTTTCCCGCGATCGATTTGAAGGCGGGGCAAGTCGTGCGTTTGGCCGAGGGCGACATGGACCGCGCAACCGTCTATGCCGACGATCCGGCCGCGCAGGCTTTGTTATTTGCCGAGCAAGGCGCAGAATTCCTGCACGTCGTTGACCTTGACGGTGCCTTTGCCGGACGGCCCGAAAATGCCGAGGCGGTCGAGGAGATTGTTGAAAATTTCCCTGGCCATATCCAACTGGGCGGCGGTATTCGCAATGTGGAAACGGTCGAACGCTGGTTTGACCTCGGCGTATCGCGGTTGGTGATTGGTACGGCTGCGTTGAAAGATCCGGAATTTGTCAAAGCCATGGCGCGCGAATTTGAAGGCGGCATTGTCGTCGCCGTCGATGCCCGCGACGGCATGGTCGCCACCGAAGGCTGGGCGGAAAAATCGGATATGCCCGTGCTCGATTTGGCCCGCCGGTTTGAGGATGCGGGCGTCGCGTCGATCCTGTTCACCGATGTTGGGCGCGACGGGATGTTGACCGGCTGTAACATCGAAGCCACGGTAGACCTCGCACGGCAATGCAGCTTACCGGTTATCGCGAGCGGCGGGGTAAAAGGCATTGACGATATCCACGTCCTCAGCCTGCACGCAAAAGACGGCATCGAAGGCGTGATTACCGGCCGCGCGATTTACGACGGCCGTCTCGATCTGGCGACTGCGATTGCAATGGCGGGGCGATCATAAGGTATTAAACTTGCTTCCCTTTATTCCAAATTGAAATAAACCATTAGACACCTTTTGAGATTGCCACTCAATATCTGTCTATATACTTAATATTCGTGCCATCTGTATAGTCAGAGGACGTTTCCGAAGGGCGGGAGCCATTACGAAACCGACAATATTGCTGGATAGAAATGCGTTTCTTTCAACTCTGTTTTTAGCAAGTCGTACATCAGCTGTTAGCACCGACCAATTTCCTTCCTTTCCCAGCGACGTGATCCACTGGAGGTCTGTCACGCCGGCTGAATTGAATTTGTCTCTAAGGGCGATAATTTCATGCTTACCCTCAAAGAGCGCCTGTAATGATCGCGCCATAACTGGTGGAAGGTTCTCGTCGATCAGTAATTTCAATTTTGTGAAGCCAATCGATGTTCAAATTCTATTGCATGTTTAACTTGTCGAAGAGAAATTTCAAATTGGCGCGCAACAGATTTAACGTCACCGTCCGCTTGATATGCTTCCCATAAACGAGCAGTAGGGATAGACGTTTGATCTACGACAGGTTGTCCAAAAGCTAAGTTAGGGTCTATCGAAATTTGTTTATTGCGGCCACTTACATACCATTTGGTGACTGAATTAGAATCAAACTCTAAGTCAACAAAGCTTGGCTTGACAATGGCGTGGAATGCAAGTTGGCCATTTTTCACATCTATTGCTTTCGCGTCATCAGAACCCCAAACTTCCAAAAATAGAGTTCTGCCATCGGTTTTAAATTGATGCGTTGATAACGGATAGTCAGACTCTGCAATCTCCCTTGCGCGAGATAGCAGTGTTCTCACAGCCTGAATGCTCAAGCCTGCTTTTACGAATGCATCTACAAATCGAATTTCAATCAGGTCTAAGAAGCCAAAATAACAATCATCATATTCTGAATAGCGGCTGTTCCATAATGGCGGCTGATTTTTTGCACTGGTGCCGGAACCAGACGTATACCCCTCGAGCCATCGCTTGATTCGTTGGCTTGAAACGCCAGTTAACCTAGCTGCTTCGGCAGGTTGATATGACGCAAAGTTAGTGTGGTTAAATTCCATATAGGCTCTATAGCATCTCAATTATTAAATGAGAATCCCGAATATGACCGTCCGTATCCGCGTTATCCCTTGTCTTGATGTTGCCGGTGGCCGGGTGGTCAAGGGCGTCAATTTCGTCGACCTGAAAGATGCGGGCGATCCGGTGGAGCAGGCGCAGGCCTATGATGCGGCGGGCGCGGATGAGCTTTGCTTTCTTGACATTGGCGCGAGCCATGAAGGGCGCGATACCATCATCGATGTGGTGCGGCGCACAGCCGAGGTCTGCTTCATGCCCGTCACCGTCGGCGGCGGTGTGCGGGGTGCAGAAGATGCGCGCGCGTTATTGTTGGCAGGAGCTGACAAGGTCGCAGTGAACAGCGCAGCAGTCGCTCGGCCGGAAGTCGTGGCCGATATTGCCGAACGCTTTGGCAGCCAATGCTGCACCGCGTCGATTGATGCGAAGCGCAGGGCCGATGGCGGCAATGGCTGGGAAATTTATACCCATGGCGGGCGCCGGCCCACGGGTATTGATGCGCTCGATCATGCGGTAAAACTAGCGCAATTGGGTGCAGGTGAGTTGCTCGTGACCAGCATGGACCGCGATGGGACCAAGGCCGGATTTGATCTTGCGCTGACCCGTGCGATTGCCGATGCCGTATCTGTGCCGGTCATCGCATCGGGCGGCGTGGGCAATTTGCAGCATTTGGTCGACGGCGTGACGCAGGGCCATGCGAGCGCGGTGTTGGCGGCCTCCATATTCCACTTTGGCGAATATCGCATCGCCGACGCGCATACAGCTTTGCGAGAGGCGGGCCTTCCGGCACGGGGGTAGGCCGCTGGGTCGCGATCGGCGCAAAGGGAAGAGAAGGGGGCAGGAATGAAGGACAGCAAGGTCAAGATTTTCTGGCGAATAATTTTGGTAATATTCTACTTATTGGCCGGGATCGCGCATTTGCGATCGCCCGCTGGTTTTCTGGCCATCACCCCGCCATGGGTGCCCTATCCTGCGGAAGTTGTTATGGTAACGGGCATTGCCGAAATAGCCGGAGCCACCGGTTTGATGATCGGACGGTTTCGCTATGCCGCTGGCATCGGGCTTGCGCTATATGCGCTTTGCGTTTGGCCTGCCAATATTCATCATATGGTGAATAATATCGAAGTGGCAGGGCAGGTCGCACCGCTTTGGTATCATGTGCCGCGAATGATTGCGCAGCCCTTCATCATCTGGCTTGCGCTATGGGCGGGCGGCGTGACCGATTGGCCGTTTCGCCGCCGCAGCCCATAATTTACCAACGGATCATCGGCGGTACGATTATCCGCCCAGCGAGCGATGCAATGCCGACCGCCAGAGTGAACCAGAGGCCAGTATAGGCCAAGCTGTCGAAAGGGCAGAAGAAGCTATATGCAAAAGCGCCCATTCCGCCCGCAGCTAGGCCGGTGAGCCAGCCTGCGCGTTTGGCATTGGTCGGTGCGCCCCGGCGTAGAGCCAGCACTATCGGAATGGCGGTGGCCAAAGCGGTGATGCTGCTAAATCCAAAGCAGCGATAGACAGAGGCGGTCGATGCGGTGCTCAGCGTATCATCGCCGGTCATCAGCGCTATGATCCCGCCAAGCGGAAATAGAGCGGCGAAAGCGACGGCAACAATCCAGCCGCTATTCTGTTTGCCAACCGATGGTTTGGCCATTGCCAGAACGCTATATGCGGTTGCCCCGCCGAGCATCGCCAATATCCCCGCTCGCATCAGGAACATGGCGGTCGGCTGACCGGCGAGCAAGTCGACACGGAAATCGCGCAGCAACGATATCGCCGCTATGCCCACCAGTGAAATCATCGCCGCCAGCAACAGCGCTGGCACGGTGCGTACGGGTTGTACCGGGCGCAGGTCATCAACCAGCGCGGAAATATCGAAACCTGTTTTGGTCATGCTATTCATCTTATTCACTTTCAATCAACGCGGCGAGTTTTTTTAGCCCGCGATGGATATTTACTTTTACCAGCGATTCCGATTGTCCGGTTTTTGCACCGGCTTCGGCTATGCTGAGCCCCTGAATTTTGACATATTGGATTACCTCGGCTTGTCCTTCGGGAAGAAGGTTGAGCAGCCGGTCGATACTGATTTTCGCGCCGACGATATCTTCATGGCCTTCCTCGGCAACGTCGAAATCAAGCGCTTTGGCTTCATGCTTATAGGTTTGCCGAAGACGATCGACCCACCGGTAGCGAGCAATCGCGGCAAGCCATGGCAGAAACGCACGGCTGCTATCATAACTGGCCAATTTGCGGTGAACCGACATCAACGTATCTTGGACCAAATCATCGACAGCATCGGCGCTGATTTTCTGCGCATAGAAACGCGACAGCCATTTTCCCGATTCCTCAAGTAATACCGCATAAGACTTTTTGTCGCCGTCTTGCGCCCGGATCATCAACGCGCGCAGGCTTTCCTCCGAGGATCTCATTCGGCAGCTCCTTTTCGTTTTCCGGCGAGCAAATGGTCCAGCGTTAACAGACCGCCGCCGCGCACGATAAGGGTGAGGGCGAGGACAACCCAGAGAATATGCACGCTCCACCAGGCTTCGGGATAGACGAAAAACTGTATGACCAATGTCATCACGAGCAATCCCGCTGCACCGAAACGTGTGAACAGGCCGAGAATAATCAAAATCGGCAGGAAATGTTCAGCATAAGTAGCGATCAATCCCGTGACTTCGGGGAACGGCATGCCATATTCGTCGCGGAATAAATCGACCGTCAATTCCTTCATTTGCAGCCAGCTGCCATCCTCAACCTTCGTCCGGGCGGAGCGCCAGAATATCCCGGCAAGTGCGATGCGCACGAATAACAGGCTGATCGCCTCTGCCGCTCTGCCAGAAATCACCGCTACCGCTTTGTCATATAGCCCGACTATTTTCTTCATCCATCATACCTTCCTGGTCAGTCGCTGATCTAGTCAAGCGGCGCTATAACAAGCGCTCCAGCCCCGATCAGGGTCAATATTGGCTCCAGCGGAGCGTCTTCTCCTCCTTGTTCGAGGATGGCCGACAAAAGGTTACTGATGGATGTCATTTTATTGCAGAGTGCGAATATCAAGCCAGTCAACTCGTCCAGCGGTTCCAACAGCACTTGCCTATCAGGCCGCGTGATGAGCAGCGCTGCGGCATCGGAGCAGTGCGGCGCACTTGATAACTGCTCCATAAGCAGCGCGGGCATAGGTGCATATAAAGGAACTGTGAGCGCGGCAGGGTGACGAATCAGTGTCAGCGCCAGCATCGCGGTTTCATCCAAACCGCCCAAATCGGCCAATTGCATAGCTTGCGCATCGGCGGCATTATAGCTGGTTAGCCATGCCCATTCGATTTGCGCCAATATCTGCGTTGAATGATCCGCGCTGGTTGTTTCTAAATAGGCCGGAAAAGCCGCGCCGATCCGGTTGGCATCGCTGGCCCGTGCGGGCGGCGTTTCCACATATTCGCGCGCAATGGCGTTAAAATCGGTGTCGCCCATATGAGCGCGCGTCAACGGGAAACTATCCTCCAGCGCGGTAAGCCGGGCGTAGCTGATGCTATTCGCATGGGCTTTTAGGCCGAGCAGCACCCGGTCCAAGGGCCCGTCAAACAGCGCCGGATCGAGCGCGTCGGGCCCATTATTAATGGTATCGACAAAGTTATTTAGCGCCCTCGCAAAATGGCTATCCGGCATGAACCGGCTCCAGTAGGGGAGCGAGCGTAGCGACTTCGTCCATCACCGCCTGCGCCTTCGCCGCCTCGGCGATCAGCGTTTGATAGGCGGGAACATCGGTGTCCCATTCAATCAAAACCGGCTTTGGCCCACTGCGTGCAATAAACCGCTCGAATAGCTGCCAAGTGACATCGCTCACCGCGCTGCCATGGTCATCGATTTTCAGCGGGCCGCTATCATGCGTTTCCGTGGCATGGCCAGCCAAATGGATTTCGCCCACCCAGTCAGGGTCAATCGCATCGACATATACTGCGGCAGAAAAGTTCAGATTGCACGCCGACACTTCAACATTGTTGATGTCGAAAATCAGGCCGCATCCGGTGCGGCGGATCAGCCGTTCGATAAATTCGATCTCGCTCATCTGATCACCTTGATAGGCGAGATAGCGCGACGGATTTTCGATGAGCATCGCTCGTTTCAACCGGCTCTGCACGCGGTCAATTTGGGCCGCAAAATGGTCAAGCGCAGCGTGGGTATAGGGTATGGGGAGCAGATCGGCGAACCGGTCATGCGCATTGCCCGAAAAGCTCAGATGGTCGGACACAGATGCCGGATTATAGCGTTCACAAAGGCCAGCGATTTTTCCTAAATCATACTCATTCAATCCATCTGCGCTGCCCAGTGACAGGCCGACCGAATGGAAACTGATGGGATAGAGATCGGCGATGGCGGTCAGCCAGTGATGAGGCGGGCCGCCATCGCCGAAGTAATTTTGCGGATGCACCTCTAGCCAAAAGGGGTTGGTTTGGCCATTTCGATCCAGCACATCGTGATAATGCGCAGCTTTTAACCCAATACCGGCGGCAGGGGGAAGACCGCTGGATTGATGATGTGCATTATCGGCAGGTTTCGTTGGCATCCGCAAAATATAGACCTATCAGCCTTTCTGTGGAACCGGTTTTGCATTGCCCTTTTTCGGAGCCAGCGAGCCGCCCATTTTTACGCAAGAACCTTTGGCAACATATTTCCACGCATTGCCTTGATAATCGATTGTAGATGTTCCTGCGCAGCTGGTACCGGGGCCAGCGGCGCAATCATTTTTGCCCTTCAGCGATACGCCATAGCATTTTTCTTTCGAAGATTGCGCGGTGGCCGGAGCAGCAACCATGGTCGCAGCCGCCGACAAAGCAGCGGCGGCGGCGGTGATTTTGATCAGAGTATTGGACATCGTATTTCCTTCAAATTTTCTGCGCCGGGTTGCAGCGCCGGGGATTTGTTGAAGCGCAGTTGCATTGCGCGTTCCCCCTATGGTTCGCCGCACCTGTTATCATGGTTACGGCTGTCCCAAAAAAATTTTCTCACAATGAATGGCGGCGAATCCTTGACGTGGGGATTTGAGCGCCTATCTGCACTCTCGTTAGCACTCAAAATCAGTGAGTGCTAAAAACCCATTTTGAGCAACTGATATTATAGAAAGGTACAACATGGCATTTCGTCCGTTGCATGACCGCGTTCTCGTCCGCCGTGTCGAGGCAGAAGCAAAAACCGCTGGAGGGATCATCATCCCCGATAGCGCGCAGGAAAAACCGCAAGAAGGCGAAGTCGTCGCCGTTGGCGCTGGCACCAAGGCCGAAGATGGCAAGGTAACGCCGCTGGACGTCAAGACCGGCGACCGTATCCTATTTGGCAAATGGTCGGGCACCGAAGTCAAGCTTGATGGTGAAGACCTTATCATCATGCAGGAAAAAGACATTTTGGGCATCGTTGCCTAATTTCTCCCTCTAAAGAATAAAGGAACAAAATCATGGCTGCAAAAGACGTGAAATTTGGCCGCGATGCGCGGGAACGCATTTTGAAGGGCGTTGATACGCTCGCCGACGCGGTAAAAGTGACCTTGGGCCCCAAAGGGCGCAATGTTGTTATCGATAAAAGCTTTGGCGCACCGCGCATCACCAAAGACGGCGTGACCGTTGCCAAAGAAATTGAGCTGAAAGACAAGTTCGAAAATATGGGCGCGCAAATGATCCGCGAAGTCGCCAGCAAGGCGAATGACGCGGCCGGTGACGGCACCACCACTGCGACCGTATTGGCGCAGGCAATTGTCCGCGAAGGCATGAAGTCGGTTGCAGCGGGCATGAACCCAATGGACCTGAAGCGCGGCGTCGATTTGGCCGTGACCAAGGTTGTGGAAGACCTAAAAAAACGCTCCAAGCCCGTATCGGGCAGCGCGGAAATTTCGCAAGTTGGCGTGATTTCGGCCAATGGCGATACGGTTGTCGGCGAAAAAATTGCTGAAGCAATGGACAAGGTTGGCAAAGAAGGCGTCATCACCGTTGAAGAAGCCAAGGGCCTCGAATTCGAGCTGGACGTTGTTGAAGGTATGCAGTTTGACCGCGGTTACCTGTCACCTTACTTTATCACCAACACCGAAAAAATGTCGGTGGAACTCGACAATCCCTATATCCTGATCCACGAGAAAAAGCTGTCGTCGTTGCAGCCGATGCTCCCAATTTTGGAAGCAGCGATGCAATCTGGCCGTCCGCTGCTGATCATTGCAGAGGATATTGAAGGCGAAGCGCTGGCAACTCTTGTCGTCAACAAGCTGCGCGGTGGTTTGAAAATCGCGGCTGTAAAAGCCCCCGGTTTTGGCGATCGCCGTAAAGCGATGTTGGAAGATATTTCGATCCTTACCAAAGGCGAAATGGTCAGCGAAGAGCTGGGCATTACGCTCGATAAGGTAACGCTCGATATGCTGGGTCAAGCCAAGCGCGTCACCATCGACAAAGACAATACCGTCATTGTCGACGGCGCTGGTGAAGCCGACGCGATCAAGGCCCGCGTTGAAGCGATCCGGGCACAGATCGAAACCACGACTTCCGATTATGACAAAGAGAAGTTGCAGGAACGTCTGGCCAAATTGGCTGGCGGCGTTGCCGTCATCAAGGTTGGCGGCGCGTCTGAAGTCGAAGTGAAAGAGCGCAAGGACCGCGTTGACGACGCATTGCATGCCACCCGTGCCGCTGTCGAAGAAGGCATCGTCCCTGGCGGCGGTACAGCACTGCTTTACGCAACCAAAGCGCTCGCTGGCTTGAAGGGCAGCAATGATGACCAGACACGCGGTATCGACATCGTGCGTCAGGCGATCATGGCACCTGTCCGTCAAATCGCCAGCAATGCCGGTTTCGATGGAGCCGTTGTTTCGGGCAATTTGCTGCGCGAAGATGACGAAAGCCAAGGCTTTAACGCCGCGACTGACGTCTATGAAAATCTCGTCGCAGCAGGCGTGATCGACCCCACCAAGGTTGTCCGCACCGCGTTGCAGGACGCCGCATCGGTTGCTGGCTTGCTGATCACCACTGAAGCCGCGATTACCGACGCACCGGAAGATAAAGCCGGCGGCGGTATGCCCGACATGGGCGGCATGGGCGGCGGCATGGGCGGCATGGGCTTCTAAAGCCAGCTCGTCTTTGACGCGAATAAAAATAGGGCCGGAGGGGCAACCTTCCGGCCTTTTTATGTCTCAAAAACAGTGAGATATTTCACGCAAAGGCGCGAAGATTTTTAAGAGCGAACCCCTATGGCTGAAATCGCCGCAGTTACCCAACCGCCGGATAAGGCGCTGCGCGCATTGTAAGAAATTGGCATTCTTTCTGAATCTTTGCGGCTTTGCGTGAAATAGGCCGCGCAAAAGCTCAATTGAGCGTGATCCGGCGTTGAAGGCCGGCTTTTTACTCCCTTGCGGTCAACTCAGCAAAAGCCCATATTACCATCATGATAAAGCGGCTTGCTCCTATTTTTGTTATCTGTCTGATTATGGCGGGGGTACATATCGTCAATATGCTGTCGGGCGGCTCGCTATCTGCTTTTGGCGTTCACCCGCGCGAGTTGAGCAGCATCCCTGCCATTGCGGCCGCACCGTGGCTGCACGGCGATGTGATGCATTTGGTCAATAACCTGATCGTCTTTGCCGTGCTGGGATCTGTTTGCATGGTCTATGGCCTGCGCCATTTTATTGTGGCCAGCCTGCAGATCATTGCCATTTCCGGCCTGTGCGTTTGGTTATTCGGGCGCGATGGTTTGCATTTGGGGGCGAGCGGATGGATATTTGGCCTATGGGCGCTGATCATCGCCATGGCATGGTTTGAACGCAGCATCCGCAATATCGCCATCGCGATCATCATCATCGCGCTATATGGCACCATGATATTTGGCCTGCTGCCTACTGATCGTTTCATATCCTTTGAAGCCCATATTTTCGGCGCATTGGGGGGCGTGTTTGCAGCATGGCGGTTGACCAAAGCGCCCGATTTACAGCTTGCCGTCAAACCAGCGCGCAGCCGGGAAACCGATTTGAAATTCTGGTCCTAACCCGCCACCCAATTGCCGTGAAAACCCGGCGGGACGCGGTGCGGGATATGAACAGATGCCACCGGCGCACCTTCAAAATCCATGGCATCGAGGATCACATAGTCGGTGGTATCGTCCGTCATATTGATTACAAAACCCATTAACCAGCCATCGCCTTCGGGCGCATCATTGCTGCGCGGAACAAAAACAAATTCGCCCGGATTGCGGCCGGGGCCAAAATCTTGCACTTGCCGCGTGCCCTCGACCAAATCATGGCGGAATAGCCGCGTATCCGCATGGTGATCGAACAGCTCCTCCATCACCAGCGCGGTGGTAAAGGCATAGCGATAGGCTTTGCCGATGAAGCGTTCATCGGGGCGCGGAAATTCCTGCGCCTCGGCATCAATTATTGCGCGGCTTACATGCTGTGTCTTTATATCGATGGTCCAGCGTTCAAACGGGCATTGGTTGGAATCGGGGCCAACCTTGCTGCTGGCAAACATGGTGTCATGGGCACATAGATCGATGACCACAGTGCCTGCATCCGTTTCATAGGCGTTCGCGAAATGAAACACCGCGCAAGGATCGACATGGCACCATAGAATGTCAGCGCCGCGTCCGTCCTTTGGCAGCAATCCCACGCGGGCTTTATGCTTGGGATTCCAAACATAGGGAAATCCATAACCCGCCAGTAGCCGCGTCATTGAAAATGTCACCGGCAGGTCGAGTATGATCACGTAATTTTGCGTAATCATGCAATCATGGATCAGCGGGCCATTCTGCACGCGGATAGGCTCTTCGCGCCGGACGCGTCCATCTTTATCCACCACAATATGCCAGATCGTATCTTGCACATCACCCTTGTAACAAATGGCATGGAGTTCGCCCGTTTCAGGGTCCAAATGCGGATGCGCGGTAAAGCTATTTTGCAATGTCCCGCCAAATGGATCATGCGCCACGGTATTGAGATCATCGTCCAAATGCACAGGATACGCGCCAGCCTCGACAAGGCCATAGATTTTCCCGGCATGAGCCAGCACATTGGTGTTTGCCGTATCGAATAGCGGACTGCGCGGTCCGGGGGCAGGCGGTTCACCCAATTGCGCACTGACCGCGTTGGAGCGCAGCCACCGGTTTTTATACCACAGCGCCTTGCCATCTTGAATGCGGACACCGTGGACCATGCCGTCGCCAGTGAACCAATGATGGGTCGCGGGATTGGCCGCAATCGGATTGGGGCCAATGCGCAAATAGCGGCCATTTAGCTCCGCCGGAATGCGGCCCGTCACCGTCAGCGTCTCCAGCGTTTTTTCCTCCGTCATCGGCGTGTGCGGACCGGTGAGGAAAGGGTGAGGGGCATCGGCCACTTTGGCCCTTGTTCGGTTAAACTCGGCAATTTTCAATATCGCAGGAGTAACGGCCTTGCGGATCATCGCTTCGACGGCGGAGGGCATATACGAACTCCTTGTTGCAGGACCATGGGATTATGTTTACGTTGCTAACATGGGATCAAAAGATAACAGCGTCAACATTAAAAATGATACCCCGCGTTACCATCATGGCGACCTGCGCGGTGCATTGATTGCCGCGGGGTTGGAACTGATTAAAGAGCGGGCAGCCGATGATCTTTCTTTGCGTGAGGTTGCCCGTCATGTTGGGGTCAGCGCCACCGCCATATATCGCCATTTTCCCGATAAGCAGGCGCTGCTTTTCGCTCTGTGTGAGCGCGGGGCGCAGGATATGGCTGCCCTGCAACAGGCCGCCGTGGATGAGGCCGGCGGCGGAGAGGCGGGTTTTCGGGCGGCGGGCCGCGCCTATATCCTGTTCGCGCTGGCCAATCCCGGGCTATACCGGTTGATGATGGCGACGAAGGCATCGGCGGACCATTATGACGCCAACGCGTCCGCGATGGAGGCACCGATGACGATATTGCACAATTGCGTGTCCGCCGTCCTGCCCGCAGGTGCAGGGCCCTTGCAGCATAAGGTGACGGGGCTGCACGCTTGGTCGATGGTGCACGGCATATCGATGCTGATGCTCGATGGCCTGGTCGCGCCCGATGGGGAGGTGATTGACGCCCTAGTGCAAATGCCGATTGATCGGCGGGGGCAGTGAAACGGTGATGTGGCGGATTATTTCCGGAATAATCCTAGGTGTTCAGTCCCGGCATTTGATGGTGTAATATTTAGTAAACTGGCACCGTAATTCCTACTGGACCTGCTCATAATCTATAATCCGAACAACAATAATCTCACTTAATGAGGCACCGTCTTTCTCAACAATGCGATAGCTACCAGAAATCGTCATTTTTATCGGCGTTCCGCCGTGCAATGAGTTAAAACGCATCTGCTTTAACAGGGCAGCGTATTGATCTGTGTAGAGTCCACTTTTCGAGAAATCGACAGCAAAAGTACGCTTTGGACAATTCTCAATCCTCAAATAATCGCCATGCCGATCGGGGTAGATTGATACGGTGAGCTGAGTAAAATTTAGCGCTGCAGATTGAAGGTTTTCACAAACGGCTTCCTCACGAGCGGAAGCCTGAGCTGCGTGCACGCAGCCACTCAAAAGAATGGCCGAAAGAGAAACGAAAATTCGTAACATTGCTACAGTGGCTCCACTATTAAAGGTTTAAATTATTTGCAAATCGCATGAGAAGAACCGGAAAATTTTATACTTTACTTTGAATTACGCACTGTCCTCGGGATTTTTTCGGGAACAGGAGGTTCGCTTTGCCCCCGTCTCAATTTGTTATGGCTTCGCGGCTGCGGGAACAACATCACTGTCATCTGTTTGCACAGGCCGGACAATGCAAAAATGGTAGTCGGCGTGAATAGCTGGAAAAACACATATTATAAATGCCGTGTTAACCATAATTTAACGCAATATATCCAAATGGGTTTCAACGGTTTCAATTTATTCCGGCTTGGATAGCTACATGGCAGATGGTTTTTTTGATCCCCCCATTTTTATCAAAGAATTACAGTCGAAAACCGTTGACCTAGCCGCAACGCCCTATTTTTTTAACGATGGGGGGACTCCGACTTATCTTGCGCAGGTGCCGAACGGCGTGACGCCGCTCATTCCTGCTCCTACCGACCCAAATATTGCCATTGGCCGCGAATATGATGTTTGTGGTACTATCAGCGTAAAACCCACACCGCCTTATGGTGTCGAAACGCAGCTTGGCTTTGTCGGCGACGAAATAATTTTTGATCCCCATTGGGCAACACGGGAAAATGCCGCTGCTTTTGGTATTACATTGGTGCAAGAAGGTGAGCTAGTCGAGCTTAGCAGCCCGCAAATACAATTGTCGCAGATTGAATATGAATACGGTGTTTTTGCAGGCCATTGGTCGCCCTATCAAGACGTTGGTAATACGCTATTGAGCGTGGTGTGCACCGATTTGGAGCACCATGATTTCCCGCATATTTTTGCATCAACCGATCCTGAATTTCCGCTGGTGATATCGGTTGCCCGCTATTGGCCAAAGCACGAGAAGATCCGGCTGGCTGATTTATGGGTTCCGCGCGGATCGGCACTCTATATTCCGCCAATGCCAGCGGTGATGGGCAGTGATTGCATTGACTTGCACAATAACCGAAATTCGGCGCGCGCCTGTTGGGGCGATATCCGTCAAAATGCGCTTCAAACGCACACTCTGCTTCAGACGGAAGGCACATTTACCAATTGGTTTTGGAACCCGAAACCGACCACGCATAGCAATTTGTAAGAAAAGGCGATCCCCATGAATATGCAAACCCTCAACAACGAATTTTCCGCCCTGAATGCGCGTTTTGATAGCGGCGGCGATTTGGCGGTTTACAAAACATTGTTGGAGTCGACCAACGCGATCCCATGGAAAATTGATTGGGCCACAATGCAATTTTCCTATATCGGACCGCAAATTGAACCTTTGCTTGGATGGGCACAAGACAGCTGGAAAACCGTCGAAGATTGGTCGTCGCGTATGCATGAAGATGACCGGGAATTTGCGGTGAATTACTGCGTTTCGCAATCGGTTGCCGGGCTCGATCATGAGATGGATTACCGGGCACTGACAAAAGACAATGGCTATGTCTGGATCCGCGATGTCATCCATGTCGTTCGCAATGATGCGGGCGAGGTTGATTGCTTGATCGGTTTTATGTTCGACATTAGCGAGCGTAAAAAGATCGAACAGGAGCTGGTCAGCTTACAAGAAAAACTAGAACGCCTGTCTTACGAAGACGGCTTAACCGGCCTGTCCAACCGCCGTATGTTTGACAAATACCTGGCAGACGAATGGGCCAATGTTGGCGACGCCACTAAACCCCTGTCATTGATCATGCTGGATATCGACCATTTCAAACAATATAATGATTTTTACGGCCACTTACAGGGCGATGAATGTCTGAAATCGGTAGCAGCCGCGTTGAAAACTGTGGCGAAAAACGACCGCGATATTGTTGCCCGGTTTGGCGGCGAAGAATTCGTCTTGCTGCTCCCCGGAACGAATGATGCAGAGGCAGTTGCGGTCGCAAATGAATGTTTGAACCAGATAGCCGCGTTAAAACTACCCCACGAAAAGTCAGCAACCAGCCCGCATGTAACGGCCAGCGTTGGGGTGAAAACTATCGTGCCGCCAGCAGGCATGGTGCCCAGTGATTTTGTCAAATCGGTCGATAAGTTACTGTACACGGCTAAAAATACCGGACGTAACACAGTCGTGTCATCGGGGGCAATATAATCCCTCGAACTCCGGTGACATTGCGTAATTGATGTAGCCACTCTCCTAGTTAGCACGGAGTCGCAATGGAGCGCTCCAAAGGAGGAGAGTGACCGATGAGTATATTTGCAGGTTTGGATGTATCTGACAAGACGTGCCACATATGCGTGGTTGATGGCGGTGGTGTTGTTATCCGCCGCGATGTGGTGGCGAGTGATCCGGATGTTTTGGCAAAATGGCTGGCGAAGCATGCAGCAGGCCTTGAGCGGGTGGTGCTGGAAACAGGGCCGCTATCGACCTTTTTGTATCACGGCCTTGCGGAGCGGGGTGTGCCGGTGGTGTGCATCTGCGCGCGCCATGCCAAGAAAGCGCTTTCGGCGCGGGTGAACAAGAGCGATGTGAACGATGCCGAGAGTTTGGCGCAGCTG
>NZ_JBHSDH010000004.1:0-847 GCF_042651485.1 Sphingorhabdus arenilitoris | reverse complement strand
GGTGACGACGGGCGCTTATGTGACGACCGACGGGGATGGTGCGCATGATATTATGGTGCGTCAAGGCAATGACTGGCTTTGGATAGATGGCGCCAGCCAGACGCGGGAGACTTATGAATTTGCCAATGGTTCGTCTGTTATCTGGCGGTTGAAGAGCGTGACGGATCTGGATGGCAATGCGGTGAATGTGGGCTATCTGGCGGGCAGCGACCGGGTGGAGACGGTGACGACAGCCGATGGCAGCTATACGCTTTATGGCTGGTCGGGCAATAATATCACGCGGATTGCGACCGTGGTCGGCGGTGTGACGACGGCGCGCACGCATTATGTCTATGACGGGCAAAACCGTTTGTCGAAGGTGCAAGTGGAGCTATCGCCCAATGGCAATGCGGTGGCCGACGGGGCGCTATATGAGGTGACCTATGGCTATGTTGGCACATCGAAGCTGATAAATAGCATCACGCAAAGCGATGGGTCGAGCTTGGCAATTGCCTATGACGGATCGAACCGGGTAACGAGCGTGACGCAAACGGTGGCGGCGGGCGACGTGCGGGTGACCAGCTTTGCTTATGCCGCGACCCAGACCACGATCACGCAGCCTGATGGGCAAGTGACGCTGATGGATTATGACGCATCCAAGCGGCTGACCAAGATTACCGCGCCGCCAGCGGTCGCCGGAGCAGCAGCGCAGACGGTGCTGTTTGTTTATGGGGCGAATGGCAATTTGGCGAGTGTAACCGATGCCAATGGCAAGGTGACGAGTTATGGTTATACCGAAAGCTATCTGGACCCAGGGGTCACGACGCCGGCGAACCAGTCGGGCACCAATGATGCCAAGGGCAATGTA
>NZ_JBHSDH010000003.1:0-847 GCF_042651485.1 Sphingorhabdus arenilitoris | reverse complement strand
GGTGACGACGGGCGCTTATGTGACGACCGACGGGGATGGTGCGCATGATATTATGGTGCGTCAAGGCAATGACTGGCTTTGGATAGATGGCGCCAGCCAGACGCGTGAGACTTATGAATTTGCCAATGGTTCGTCTGTTATCTGGCGGTTGAAGAGCGTGACGGATCTGGATGGCAATGCGGTGAATGTGAGCTATCTGGCGGGCAGCGACCGGGTGGAGACGGTGACGACAGCCGATGGCAGCTATACGCTTTATGGCTGGTCGGGCAATAACATCACGCGGATTGCGACCGTGGTCGGCGGTGTGACGACGGCGCGCACGCATTATATCTATGACGGGCAAAACCGTTTGTCGAAGGTGCAAGTGGAGCTATCGCCCAATGACAATGCGGTGGCCGACGGGGCGCTATATGAGGTGACCTATGGCTATGTTGGCACATCGAAGCTGATAAATAGCATCACGCAAAGCGATGGGTCGAGCTTGGCAATTGCCTATGACGGGTCGAACCGGGTAACGAGCGTGACGCAAACGGTGGCGGCGGGCGACGTGCGGGTGACCAGCTTTGCTTATGCCGCGACCCAGACCACGATCACGCAGCCTGATGGGCAAGTGACGCTGATGGATTATGACGCATCCAAGCGGCTGACCAAGATTACCGCGCCGCCAGCGGTCGCCGGAGCAGCGGCGCAGACGGTGCTGTTTGTTTATGATACAAACGACAATTTGGCGAGTGTAACCGACGCCAATGGCAAGGTGACGAGTTATGGTTATACCGAAAGCTATCTGGACCCAGGGGTCACGACGCCGGCGAACCAGTCGGGCACCAATGATGCCAAGGGCAATGTA
>NZ_JBHSDH010000002.1:0-6356 GCF_042651485.1 Sphingorhabdus arenilitoris | reverse complement strand
CCCTGTTTCCAGCACCACCCGCTCAAGGCCTGCGGCATGCTTCGCCAGCCATTTTGACAACACATCCGGATCACTCGCCACCACATCGCGGCGGATAACAACACCATCGCCGTCAACCACGCATATGTGGCACGTCTTGTCAGATACATCCAAACCTGCAAATATACTCATCGGTCACTCTCCTCCTTTGGAGCGCTCCATTGCGACTCCGTGTTAAGTAGGAGAGTGACTACATCAATTACGCAATGTCCCCGGAATTCCCGGTGTGCGCCCAAAGGCATCCCACATTGCGCAGGCCCGATCCAGTGACTCAGCCTGATCTTTCAATACCGAGAGCGGTTAGGCCTATCCTCGTAGTAGGGAACCCTCGTAAACCGATCCCTCAGGAGCAAGCAAAACTCGGGCCTAAGGATGGGAATCGATATGCCCACATTTCATCTATCCGACCGTTCTGTTCAGCCGCGAATTCGCGAAAGCGGGTTTCGTCGGCAGAAAAAAACAACGCGGTGACTCCATCGGGGATTGTATATTCAATGATGAAATTGGGAGATTCAGGATAGAAGAGCCAGTATGTCTTGGAGTGGTAATTGCTTGCAATTATCATCGGTCGTTCAAGACGAGGGTCTTTGGGCTGCAGCGCAGCGCAATCTTGAGTTGTTTCGAAGCGGAAAAAACCAGTTCTGCAAAACGCCTCACCGTGTGAACAGTCAGCAAGGGGATACGAGCGCCCCGCAATCAAGATTTCAGCGGCTCCAAGCATGATCTCGTCGCCTTCTTGGTTTCCAAACGTCGCAATCTCCGGCGCGCCTTTGGTCGCGCCAACTGAAATGCAAGATGCCAAAAAGATGGTCGAAAGGATGGCTTGGTAGAATTTCATCGTCAACATCCGAAGGGTGCCACAGGACAATAGAATCGAGTTCCCGGGGTCGCCCGGTTTAGTCCTTGCCCTATCCTGTTCGTGTTGCGTTCGCGATACACATCGCCCGGCGAGTTGATATTCCCGGTCACCGGATAGCTCGATGTTAAACTCTGACCCGGGAGTGTTAAGTGTCCAAGCTCATGTCCTATCACGGTATCGACAACACCCGCCACATAGCGTGGATCGCTCATGCTGCTCGCAAACGTTCCAGCCCATCCACCAAATGTTCCTGGGTTTAGGCCCACTGAACCCGTAAAGCTCCCATCTGCATTGAAGCTGCCTTGCGCTCCTCCGCTTCCACCATTCCCAAAATCTCGATTTGTGATTGACCACGTGGTGCCGTTCCAGATGGACTTGTACTCGGCACCCGACACCGATACCTCGCTTCCATCTTCAAGGACGATAGTTTGTGTCGAGTCATCGGCCAAGCCGTTCACCATAGTATCTCTAGCATTCAGCCTTCCCTCAAGCGCTAAAGCATCTGCCTCGCCCTGCTCAGCGATTCCCTCCTCTCGAATAACTTGGCATGATCCGTCTTCGTAGCGCGCGCCACACATCCCCGTCGGATCCACCATATTCACCGGATCATTCCCGACATAGGCATAGAGGTTCCACTGATCCTCATACCCAATCGGATCGGTCTGCATGAACCGGCCCAGCGTTGGGGAGTAGATGCGGGCTTTGTAATAATACATGCCCAGTTCGGCTATCCAGGCTTGGCCTGTATATTGGAACCGGCCCTGATTGGCCGCCGCCGGGATGCCCCACTCGTCATAGCTGTTAATCGCTTGCCGGTTGCCCCAGCAATCGGCCAGCGCCGCAACAGAACCGCGCCGATCAGAATGCAAAAACCGCGTGCCGGTGCAATTCATCAACGGGCCTTCCCACCAAGCAAGCGGATCGTCCGCCGCGCCGTTCACACCATGAGCATAACGCCGAACAATAGCAGCTGCATTATTATATTCCAGCAATAGCGCATTGCCGTCATACACAAAACGCTGCGCACCGCCGCCTATTTGATACAACCGGCCCAGCGGATCATAGTGCAATTGGGCGTGCAACGCCCCGCTATAGGATAGCGCCGAACAACTCGTGTTATTCTGAGCCCGTTTTTCCACCAACCGGTTTTCAACATCATACAGAAACACCGACGTCCCGTCTGCCGTTAGGTTGCCGTTGGCATCGTAACAAAAAATGGCACTGCCCGCGCTAATATATTGGTTTAGGCCATTCACCGAATAATCCCGGCTGACATTAACATCGCCCGTCCACGAATAGCTGTCATTTGACTGGGTCTGTGCCGAAAGTTGCGATACGGGGTTATAGGTGTAGCCCCAAACAACATCATTCGGTGCGGATGTGAAGTTGAAGCTGAGGTTGTTTAAACGGCCCGCAGGATCATATCCATAAGCCGTCGTGCTACTTGCAACACCCAAACCGGTCACTTGTCCGCGTTGGTTAAAAGTTGCCCCTGCAAATGGTATTGTACCGCCAGTAGATGAATGCGATTACGGTGACAGTGCACTTAATACAAATAATTAGTGCACTGTCACCGTAATTCCGGAGGATTTGTACTGTCCGTTCTCCGCAGCTAGCAAGGCATATATGGAGCGGACGGCTACTAAACCAATATGCCTCTGGAATTTCTCATCTGCAACCAATGAATCACAAAACACAGTCTATTGCGAGAGGTTATTGCCGGGTGCTCAGGCTCGAATCATAGGGATTAGATAGATAATGATATACGTGCTGACTCTTATTTTTTGAATACAAATCACAACTAAATATGGCGAAAGAAACAAATTTATGATCAATATCTAGAGAAAGTTTATATTCATAATTATATATATTTACAGCTTTATAACTACTATTATTGTTATAATTATCAATGTCGAAATTTGATATTTTGTGATCAGATTTCTTCAAATAAGGAAAATAATTTTTCGACTTATTTTTATTATTTCCTTCAAGATAAAAATCTTCGTATAAACCAGAAATAGCATCAATGTTTATGCAGTCATATTCTGGGTTCTCAGACTTTACAAATAACTCAATATTAGTTCCGATATATGGCCCCCTAACAGTTATACCGTCTATCTCAACCTTGCTACCACTCACCCGACTGATTTCTTTACCGGGGGACTTCAACATAGTTTCGCTAGTTTTTGCTCCCTGCTGCCCGCAAGAAGCCAGAAGAACAGCGGCCAGATTCAAAATACATCCATACATAACTTGCCTCATTGTTCAGGGTCCCCGTCACGGCGCAGTCCAAAAGCGTATGGCACCGTATCAGCATGTTCAAGTGCTCTTTGAGGAGCCAATTGGGCTCTTTGTATCGCGCTATTATAACCATAAGCCCCTATATATTGGGAGCCGACAATTATGCCAAAATCCTTTGGAGCAATTCCTGAAGTATGCGCTGCTTCATGGCCTATTGTAAATGATTGGCTGTTTACTCCCACATTAAAAAATTTAGCACCTAAGGCAATTCCGCGTCCTCCCGGAAAGGCTTGTGCTAGCGCTCCATGATTGCCTAAGATAGCAGGTTTATTGCTCCGCAGCTCTTGCAACACTTTATTGGCACCACCAATAGCCTTGTCAATTCCCTTTATATTTGCGCTTCCAGATCCAAAAAATCGACCAATCTGACTGACGGATCTTTTTTCATCTCTCGATAGTTTTTCCCCTGCCGCCAATTTATCTCTGGCTGTTGTTAAGGTATTTACGCTTTTTGTTATTTTGACGTCTGCCATAAGCTGAGAGACGGAAAATTGAACGCATTGGCTAGTTGATAGATTTTTTCCGCAGATATACATCCCCGTCGGATCCACCCCATTCACCGGATCGTTGCCGACATAGGCATACCAGTTCAGCCCATCGTCATACCCAATCGGATCGGTCTGCATGAACCGGCCCAGCGTTGGGGAGTAGATGCGGGCTTTGTAATAATACATGCCCAGTTCGGCTATCCAGGCTTGGCCTGTATATTGGAACCGGCCCTGATTGGCCGCCGCCGGGATGCCCCACTCGTCATAGCTGTTAATCGCTTGCCGGTTGCCCCAGCAATCTGCCAGCGCCGCAACAGAACCGCGCCGATCAGAATGCAAAAACCGCGTGCCAGTGCAGTTCATCAACGGGCCTTCCCACCAAGCAAGCGGATCGTCCGCCGCGCCGTTCACACCATGAGCATAACGCCGAGCAATAGCAGCTGCATTATTATATTCCAGCAATAGCGCATTGCCGTCATACACAAAACGCTGCGCACCGCCGCCTATTTGATACAACCGGCCCAGCGGATCATAGTGCAATTGGGCGTGTGACATTGCCGCCAGGAATTACGATGCCACGTAGCACATACACCATTCTGCTTGTTATAATTAGGGCATGTCGCACGTGTCACCGTAAATCAAAATTTTTTGTGAGCATGTAATTTAGGTCGCCACGATTGGTATAAGCCCCAATACTCAAGGTCTTAGCCCAGACCCATTTTCTTTCATACGATTGACGCGGTTGGTATAACGTTGCAACAGGATCACATCACCGCCATTCTCGCCGATCTGGTCAACACGGTTCAAAGCTGACTAGTCGGCCATCAACAATCTTGCGCAAAGAGACTAGATCGTTGTTCTTATCGAAAGTTAATTGATTATTTGAATTGCTCCATTCCAAATCGATAAGAGTTGCATTTGCAGTGCGCTTAACACCAACGAGCATGGTTTCGTCTATTGCGCTGAGTGCGCTGGGCTGGACGTAACTGACGTGAGATTTAAAGCAGTGCTTGATATTAATATTATCTTTACACTTTCGGATCTCCCAAAATTGTTGCCCCATGTTCCCACCTTTAAGTGACATTATGCCGTCTGCCTCTCCTTGCATTTTGGTGGTCCCAAAGTGGAAATCCAAGGTATATTGACCGGAGCACAATCTCAAGTTTTCAGATTTGCGATTGGTTTGCAGCGCTAAGGTTGCTGCGGCTAGTGCAAATATTATAGCGATAGAAATGTATAGATAAGCCGTTTTCACCTGCAACCTCCAGGGAAGCCACCGCCTGGTACACCGTACCGCCAGCATTTGCTGCCATTTAGACCTGCGCCCATTAGAGCTCGTTGTGCGCTGAAATCAAGTTGTTGATGGGATATATCAAAATCCCCTGTATGCCTAGCCTCATGGAATAATGCGCGTGCCAGCCCCTTCGAGAGAAAGGCTTGTTTCGTTACATGACCCGAGATTGACCTCATCAATTCCGAACTCCTTCATCTCGTTCGTCGGGATCACCAGAACAATTCGTAAGGCTGGCGACCATCTGTTTGGTCCAAAACACTTTCATGTTCGAATAGACTACAAAATATGAAATGGCATAGACATATGCTGGTCTAGCAGCAGTTTTTGCGGCAATGCGCCTTGCTACAAGCATACCCTTATCATCTCTATTCCGTATCGAGATGCAATCTTCATTTGTTAGCTCTACACGACCGTAGTAATTAAAATATATCACTGCATTCAAAGCGAAAGTCACTACAATTATCGTCGCGAGAAAAAGAGTGAGTTTCCTCGTCATTTGCAGAAATGCCCCGGCCTGCAATACGTATTCTCCGGAGGAGGTGGCGCAGGAACATTCCGAGTTACGGTTCCGTCCGGATTAGCCGTGACGTCGCGCTTCAAATCGAGATTGTCAGAAAGATTACGAGCCAAATTCCCCGGCACAAGGGATTGATCTCCCTTAGGAATTAACCCTGTTCCTGCGGTTGCAGCGCAAACCATCGTTGTGCATTCGAAAGGCCCTGCTCCGCCCTGCTCCTCAACATTGCTCCGGATTTTCCCTTCAGTTCTTGCGCCAGGGTCGAATGATTGCAAACGAACGCGGGAGCCCACCTCGGTATGATAGTTCACATAATCTTGAAGGTCGGCGTCCTGATCAAATAACGCATTTCCACTTCCTGCTTTGTCAATCTGGTAGCTACCAGCAGGATCGTAGAGCAGCTTGTTTCCATTTCCGCTGTCAACATAAATGGCGGAATGAGTTCCCGTCCAACCCAAACCGGGGATGTTGTCATAAACTGTTATGATGGTGGTTCTTTTGCCTGAGCTATCCACCTTATTCACCGGATCATTCCCGACATAGGCATAGAGGTTCCACTGATCCTCATACCCGATGGGATCGGTCTGCATAAACCGGCCCAGCGTGGGGGAGTAGATGCGGGCTTTGTAATAATACATGCCCAGCTCGGGTATCCAGGCCTGCCCTGTATATTGGAACCGGCCCTGATTGGCCGCCGCCGGGATGCCCCACTCGTCATAGCTGTTAATCGCTTGCCGGTTACCCCAGCAATCGGCCAGCGCCGCAACAGAACCGCGCCGATCAGAATGCAAAAACCGCGTGCCAGTGCAATTCATCAACGGGCCTTCCCACCAAGCAAGCGGATCGTCCGCCGCGCCG
>NZ_JBHSDH010000001.1:0-4843 GCF_042651485.1 Sphingorhabdus arenilitoris | reverse complement strand
TGCATTATTATATTCCAGCAATAGCGCATTGCCGTCATACACAAAACGCTGCGCACCGCCGCCTATTTGATACAACCGGCCCAGCGGATCATAGTGCAATTGGGCCTGCAACGCCCCGCTATAGGATAGCGCCGAACAACTCGTGTTATTCTGAGCCCGTTTTTATATCAAAATGTTTTTCAAAAAATCAGTATATTTGCAAATATAATTTCATAATAATTCCCTTATTTATTTTTGATCATCTGATGTCAGCATAAAATTCCTCACGTAAATAACAAAAATTGCCGTCGGTATGAAAGACAATTTCAGTAAAACGTCTGTATCCAATCCAAATAGTTTATATTTCGCTAAAATATTATTTATCAGTGCAGTAAAATTTATTAATAAACAAAAAATCGCGATACACCGAATTTTACGTGAAAATTTTCTCATGGACATTTGACCTGTTTCGCGCCACCAAAAACTTCTGAGTCAAGCGCTGCTCCTAGAATATTACCTACAAATCCAGTTCCTTTTTCCCAACTTTCAGAATACGGCCCTCTTGGATTGCCAGCCTTTAAGAATTTACCAATGACTGCACTTGTTCTACTTGACAATCCCTGCAACGGTATTCGGAATTTTTTGTATATCATTCATCCATTGTTGACAAATAGAATAATGTATTGGAAAAACACAATAAAAGACTAAAAAGGGCAACATACTCATTGAATGAATGCATTGTACTAAAAAAAATTGCGATAAATGATATAAAGCTTATAAAAGAACAAATCTTGAAATATTTGTCATGAACCAAGAATTTTTCATATAAATAAATTATTATTATGAATAGAAATATTTGTATTAAAATCAACATTTCGAAACTAAAATCCAAAAAGGCGCTCGCCATCATACCCAAAATATATAACATGAACACTCGATCTTTTTTCAATTTTATTGACATGGCTTTTTAATCCCTAGCCCATTTGCGTCTTGCATGCTGCCATAAACATAGTCCGCCATGGCCGCAACTGGCTTTCTGAAAGCGGTGTATTGAAACCGGATATGCAAGAGTTTGACAGGCAACTGGCCAAATCCAAGATAAATTATAGAGATATAGCTTACGCCGGCTCCCACTACTCGAAACTCGTTGGCTTCCAGATAAGGTCACATTTTTCTCCAAAGCGGTGAAAGTTTATCAGCGGCCATTCAGTATTGTCCTGATTTAATTTTTACGTGCGATCTGCCGTATCTCGTGGCATCCTGACCTACCACCTTTGTTGCCTAAACAACGGACTCTGATTCAAAGTTTTTCGAACAATTATGAATATGTTGCAAAATATAATAATGAAGACATAAAAAATATAGTGAAATGTACATACATAATATTGTAAAATCTAAAATATATGTTTAATATAATACAAACAAAATTTATCAACAAAATTATTGATATAAATATATACTTATAAGGGAAATTATCGGAAAAAAGAATATATATATATGATGAAATGATAGTTACCAATATAATTACATATACCCTTACCATGATCCGCACCTTCGTTTTGATCTAATATCAACATAGAAGCCCGTTATTGAAGGGCTATTCGGAGGTCTTTTGGCTCTTTTTTGCTTTTCGGGAACCCTTTACCAGATTTCAGGCGCGCTTATCCACTGGCTGCCCTTCTTTCATGGAAGATCAGGCGGTCGAAGTTGTAGGCGAGATTTGCAAGTGTCATTTTCGCCTGCGCCCGCGTGAGACCGATGGTGCGGATGTAGAGGCCAAAGCGGCATTTTTGATGTGCAAAGACATGTTCGACCTTTGCGCGGATGGCAGACTTTGCGGCATTGGCCCGCGATGTGTGTTCAGGCATGGGCTTGCCTTGCGGCTTCTTGCGATGGATACGGCTTTTGAGCATATGGGCTGAAAGCAGCGCCTCATTCTTCTTTGAGCGATAGGCGCTGTCGGCCCAGACGTCACTGGCTGTGTTGTTTGTGTCGATGACATGCTTCATCTGCCGCCCGTCGCTCTGCGCCGCCGATGTCACCGCGCCCTTACGGATAAAGCCATAGCGCCGGTCGATGCTGATATGGCTTTTATAACCGAACACAGGCGTTGCAATCTGCGGCAAGGGCGTGCCATCGGGGCGGTAGCGCACTTTGCCTCCGACCTTCACAGTCCAGCGCGCATCCACATCCTTCTGATGCGCCTTATTGGGCTTACCCCGCCATATCTGCTTTGCGCTTCTGCCTGCCTTGATCGCAGCCTTCTCAGCCTCCGTGTTGCGCTGCTTGGGCGCAGGGACCAGCGTGGCATCGATGATCTGACCACCCATGGCAAGGTAACCCTGTGCCTGCAGCTGCTGCTCAAAGGCCCCCATCGCCTCGGCAAGTGCACCGCTTTCCATAAGCCGGTTGCGGTAATGCCGGATGGTGTTCTCGTCCGGCATCACCCCGCCAAGGTCAAAGCCGAAGAAGCGCATCCAACTTAACCGGTCGCGGATCATATATTCCATCCGCGCATCCGACAGATTATGCTGCGCCTGCACCACCAACACCTTGAACATAGACACCGGATCAAAGGCAGGCCGCCCGCCCTTCGCGCCATCTGTATAGCCCAGCCCCTTCACCAGCAGGCCGCGGAATATCTCAAAATCCACAGCCGCAGCGAGCACCTCCAGCGGATCACCATCATCGCTCAAGCGCTTCAAATGTTCAGACAAAGAAAACAAATTAGGCAAATGCATCGGAATATCTCCTCTGCACCAGTTGAATCATAGATCAGCAATCAACGCCAGAGGTTATTGCGGGTGTCCAAATGCATGCCCGATCATATCGCCCGGGGTAATGCGGCAAAGTCCGCCATCCGTGCAAAGGTCGAACATGTCTTTGCTCACCAGAAATGCCGCTTTGGCCTCTACATCCGCACCATCGGTCTCACGCGGGCGCAGGCGAAAATGACACTTGCAAATCTCGCCTACAACTTCGACCGCCTGATCTTCCATGAAAGAATGGCAGCCAGTGGATAAGCGCGCCTGAAATCCGGTAAAGCGTTCCCGAAAAGCAAAAAAAAGCCAAAAGACCTCCGAATAGCCCTTCAATAACGGGCTTCTGCTGGCTTACGCAGCCACCCCATCCTTCACGCCGACAAAATGATAGTTATTGCGGGTGTCCAGCTCATCCCCGTCATAATGAAAGCGCATGACATTCCCGCCAGGAATTACGATGCCACGTAGCACATACAGCATTCTGCTTGTTATAATTAGGGCATATCGCACGTGTCACCGTAAATCCAGTTACCAGAATTATGGTGACAGTTGCAACAACCCCTAAACTCATCCTTTTGACTTAGCCTTTCGCTACGGCGCTGCAACGTATTTTGCTGAAATTTATGCGAAACCTAACTCAAATAATCTTTTTTCAATAAGTTTGTTTTTAAAATACCTTATGTTTTTTAAAGTAGAATTATCTAGAGATGGTCTTTGCGAAATAGCTACTGCAAAACTGAGCGCATAATAAGTACTCCATTCATCTAAGCGATGTATTTGATTGAATATCATTTCCTTATATTCTTCAAAATGAAAAGGAAATTCAGCAATAATCATGAATAAAATTCCTAGAAATATTTTATCTTCTATTTTATCTAGGGATTCTATATAATTGTATAATATATCTGCCTGTCCATTATGATCTATATATCTAAATATTATTTGAAGATCATTTTCTTGGAATTCACCATTGGCTAATCTCTTAAGCGAGGTTTTAGCATCATATGAAAGTTTGTTCTCGCCATTCATGGGCTATCAACGATTCCTTCTTGTTAATGCTCTAAGAAGTTCTTCTTCCTGAGCTAACCGCTCTCTATGCTGTTGCTGTTTCTGGAACTGAATTTGCTCTTCCTTGGTTCCGTTCTTCCTTCCATTTGGGAAATTATCGAGTTCTTCTAGGCGAGTTTTTATACTTTCCTTAAGATTTTCAATGCTGTCATCATAATCATCGGGATCAATATCGCCAGGATCAGGGAACGAAGCGCCTTTCGGCGTATGAAATTTCCCATCAGCCGATGTTCTTATCGCTTCAACTTGTCTTTTCTCGAGTCCAATTGAACAAAAAAAGCCGCACGAAGTGCGATTACCAATAACAACGATTGGTTCATCAGGAATATCTGGCAGGTTGTACCAAGCTACCGCCAAGCCTCCAATACACACAAGCCCCCCGACAGCATCACCTACGGGCAATGGTCCGTCAATTGCGACTGCGCCACCTGCAAATACCGTCGCTCCAGCGTAGCCGCATTTCCCCGTCGGATCCACCATATTCACCGGATCGTTCCCAACATAGGCATACCAGTTCAGGCCATCGTCATACCCAATCGGATCGGTCTGCATGAACCGGCCCAGTGTGGGCGAGTAGATGCGGGCTTTATAGTAATACATGCCGAGTTCGGGTATCCAAGCTTGGCCTGTATATTGGAACCGGCCCTGATTGGCCGCCGCCGGGATGCCCCATTCGTCATAGCTGTTAATCGCTTGCCGGTTACCCCAGCAATCTGCCAGCGCCGCAACAGAACCGCGCCGATCAGAATGCAAAAACCGCGTGCCAGTGCAATTCATCAACGGGCCTTCCCACCAAGCAAGCGGATCGTCCGCCGCGCCGTTCACACCATGAGCATAACGCCGAACAATAGCAGCTGCATTATTATATTCCAGCAATAGCGCATTGCCGTTATACACAAAACGCTGCGCACCGGGTCTATTTAGTATAATGTTGTCTAATTGATATTCGCATTGTTCTGCTTTCGTGACGTTTTTTTGCCCGATTACCGATGGTTGTCTTCGAGGTCTGCGAACGGCATTGGAGCCTTTGGTGT